>NZ_FRAF01000009.1 GCF_900142255.1 Alicyclobacillus tolerans
AAATACCAGTAGAACTGTGGTACGAACAATTTTCTGACTCGACTCTAGCAGACGCTGTGCTGGACCGCCTAGTCCACGACGCATACAAGATTCAACTGAAAGGGGAGTCGATGCGAAAACTACTGAGTGGGGTAAAAAACGCTCCTGAGGGAGACAAAACTGTTGCAACGAACTAAGAAATTTGTTTAATTCAAAGTAATCCCACATGGACGAACGGAAAGTGTCCAAGAGTTTCCGGACTCACTGTCCAAGACTTTTCGGAACGACTGTCCACGACTTTCCGGATTCAGTGTCCAAAAGCCCCGGAATATGCACATATCACCAATGCTCATAAAAAATGGAGCGATATAAAATCTATCAGCAAGTATTTCTAAGTGTGGATATGCTAGTATATTGTGGCGATTTCCAATATTTTTATAGTTGTCAAGGGCATAATGGAATGCAGAAGACAAGATGGGCATGGCTCCGTGATTGATAATAATTTCCAGGAAATGAAGCGATGCGCCGACTGCAATAAGAAAAAACCTGGGATTTTTAGGTTGTGAATCAGAAAGATCAGGGTGAGCCAGAAAAAATAGAGTTCCTAATTCTATGAAATAAAGAGGAAGCGATGGAATACGTCAATTTTTTTTCTCTTTGTTTAATAAAAACATTGCAGGCAAACCACGGTGAGATAGTTGAAGCCAAGTGTGAGTGTTGGAAACCTACCGATTATCTACATCAAGAAAGTCACATACCTGATTGTACATACAAAGAATAAAAATGGGTTGCTGTCTGAATCCATGAGAATTGCTCGGCTCGAACACGTGCTGAGTGAGATAAAGTTTGACGTAAGCGAGGATGGTTGTAGAGTAATTGAATAGCGCTGACAAATTCCTCTGGATATTGAGGTTTGTCAATCAGTATTCCAGTTTCTTCAGTAACGAGTTCAGGTATGCCACCGATACGACTTGCTATGACTGGGAGACCACTAGACATTGCTTCCAAATTAACCATGCCGAATGCCTCATCCTGTTGAGAAGGGCAGACAAAAATATCTGTTTCGCGGTAGAGAACAGGTAATTGAGATGGGGAGACAAAACCTAACTTTTGGACAGGTAAGTTTTCGGCCAGTGCTTCTATCTCACGTCCATATTTTTTTTCCCAGGGTGGAGTTCGTCCAGCTACCGTCAATTGAATAGGTAAGTTATAACTGCCAAGGATGTGCAGAGCTTGAAGCAATACGTGTAAACCTTTTTGACGAATGATACGTCCTACAAATAATAAACGTAAAGTATGGGGGTTGCGTGAAACGGAGGAGAAAAGTGCATCATTCTCCATACGAGGGAAAAATTTTTCAAGGTTAACACCCGGATAAATGACGTTGGCTTGCCAATTTTTTTCTTTCAATTCGAATCGTTTGGCGATAGTTTCTTTCAAGTAAAGACTATTAACGATTACATGATCGGCATTGCATAGAATATCTTTCATTTCTGCTTGACTTTTATGGCGCGGTTGTAAAAAGGTTGTTGAATGTAAATTTAATAGAATTTTGCTGTTAGGGAATTTATGGCGAATCAAGGGAATCAGAAGGGGGCGATTTTCAATTTGAATCCAATCGGGTTGTACTTGTTGCAGAATGCGTAGAGTCTGTTTTCGGTAGGCATCGCGATCCAAGGAAAGTTTAATTCCTTCGAGTTTTTTTCCTGGCGCAATGATTTCATAGTCTTGAAATCCTATTTGTTGAAAAGCATGACTCAACGAATCGATATAGATTTGTACCGAACCTCCACGTAATGGAGGAATAGGCAATCCTTCTGGAGCTACAATCGCCACTTTCAACGAAAATCCCCCTTGTATCTCAAAATAAATCAACTTCCAGAAAACATTTTTAACCCATGTAACTATGTCGTCGTTCAATTTCAAATGGTTCCGGGCCAATTGGCCTATACAGACTATGAAGGATAGGCATATTTTAGGTCGACGAGATTGGGGGAGGTTGCCAATATGTTGATTGTCATTACGGGTCAAGTGCCTAATCCTTACATGCATCCTCGTCGAGCGCTCGCTTATCAATTTCTTTCTGATGAAGCAAGTCGGGAAGAAAAAGAATTATTTTTCTTAAAGCCAGATCATTCGATGAATGGGCAGAACCGTTCTAAGTTTTGGATGCTATCTGGGCAGGAGAATCTGGCTATCGATGATCATTCGCTGCAAGCATTGCACCCTGTCTTCTATGATTTTATGTATCTTTCTGACTTGCGTTTGGCACGTTCTTCATACCGTGATTTACTACAGGATATTCGTTCAAGAAATTTCCCCCTTTTTAATCCCGAGATGCCGGGTAAAGAAAAAATATTTCGTTTTTTAAGTGAAAGCGCTCCATTATCGGAACAATTACCTATGACCATCTTTGATGTTACGCCCAAAAAAGTTTTGCGTCTTCTAAAGGATATGCCTGAATTATGGCTAAAACCCGTTCATGGTTCAGGGGGAAGAAATTCAGTTTTTGTGCAGTATCTAGGACATGACGACTTTCACATTGTTACAGAACAGTTTTGCGGGCAACAAATGGATTCTATGGTCAATCGGTATCAGTTAGAGAGTTTGCTTCGTTTGGCAGTGCAAGAACGTCGATATTTGGCTCAAGCACATGTACCTTTATTAAAGACAGAAAATCAATGTACAGCTGACTTGCGTATCACTTTAGTACGCAATCGTCAGGGCGACTGGGAGGTTGTGGCTTCCACTGGTAGAACTAGTCGTGCCCACTCACTTTTTACGAATTATCATGCAGGAGGCAAAGCAGTATCGTTGACCTATCCATCAACAGAAGCAAAAGTTTGGTTGCAATCTGTAGGTATGACTTTGGACGATGTTTATCGTGCTCAACAATTTGCCTCTCATGTGGCGCAAAGATTGCAAACCAATTTGCCTCACTTAGGTGTTCTTGGTATGGATATAGGTCAGACCAAAAGTGGTTCCCAATATGTCTATGACTGCAATGGTCGACCGGGTAGAGATATATTGAACGATTTAGAACTGGAGCGATACATGCGGTCCGTGGTCGGTTTTGCTTGTTGGCTTCAAGAGAAATTCTATTCTGAAGCCAGTCAGAATAATGCCCAGTCATCTAGAATCTTGATGGCCTTTAAGCGCGATTCCCAAGATTGTTTAAGAATAGAGAAGCTTTGAGAAGTAGATTGGATCTTCTTATGCTGGCTGGCTACAAACCAAGCTTCCCTAGGAAGTCGAAAGAGAGCCGCAATGATTTGTTTTTGACTCATATTGAGCGGATGTTCTTGTTCGTAACCATTTAACATGGATATAAGTAAGGTTGGAGAAAAATTTGTCGTATTGGCTAAAGCTTTAACTAATTCTAACAGTGACCAATCGATTTTCGTCTGTTCCCAATCGATGAGACAAATATCTGCTTCACGGCGAATGGTATTCGGTTTTGTCACATCCCCATGGATCCATGTGGGATGAGAAAGGGAAAAGTCAAGTTCATTACTTAAACTGCGTTTATCCAAGATAGAAAACGTTTCGCTGCTAAGCTTTTTGAGAATGGATGCATGTTGTTGAAACCAAATTTGTATGTCTGATCTCGTCGATTGTACATAAGGCAAATTTTGATCGATAAACTTTGCATGTAATTTACGTAGTTTTAGAAGTGTATTTTTACAAGATAACCTTCTTTCAGGAGTAGGTAATCGGTGCAGTTTTCCCAAAGCTTCTCCTAACAAGTGACAGTCAAATGGATGGCCAGTAAGTTGTTTTCCGGCTACCCACTCGCTGACATAAAATATTTGGTTAGCGTACCTTGTGTAGAGTTTACCGTCTGGTTGTTGAATCAATTTTGCCATATGCGGATAACCGAGATTTTGAATACTTAGAATTCGCTTTAATTTGGCTTCCAGTTGTTGAGAATTTCCTCCGTAAGGTTTTACCAAGAAAGTGCCTTGTTGAGTCTGAATTTGATAGGCAGCGTTTTTTTTATATAAAGAAGGACATACGCGATAACTCAGCAACTGGAAACCATACGTTTGACTAATATGATTCAAGCAGACAAAGACAGTGTTCTTTTGGGAGATAGATGTTTTCATTCGCTTCTCCTCATAGAATTTATATTTGATCGAGTCTTCGAGGTTGCACAAAACCTGCTCTTTCACCGCGCGAATGAATGAGAAGCGATATAGCCTCTATATGATCGCCAATAATTAAATGTTTAAGAAAAGAGCCATGGCGAGCGGAATGAAGCTTGGCACGATATCGATTGCGTTGAATCACATCTACAAATCGAACAGGCTCTATTTTCAAATCGGATAAAATAGCACGAACCTGAGCTTTCGGTGGAACAGCAAGGTCTTCTACAGAAATCACATTTAAAACCCGACCACGGATGGCGTGGGGTACGGCCGTCATGGAACAGGCACCCAGATGAGGACAACCGAGTACCAAGTTAAGAAATGATTTCATGGTGGTAACAGCGTCTCTTTTCGCGATTGTTGAAATTCCGCTGGAAAGATCGTTCAATGCAATATCTGCTCCTGCTTCGATTGCTTCGAGAAAAGGAACCAATTCTTCTGCAGGAACAGCAAAATCGCTATCTACAAAAAGAATGCCTTCAGATGATTGGGCTAAAGATGCACCAATGGCGCGGCCCACGTCATGGCCAAGGGGCATTGTAAAAGACTGAACGTGTGCACCGTTTTGTTCAGCCACCCTTGCAGTGTGATCGTCTGAGCCATTTTCGATGACGTAGATGTCGCTGACTTTAGTTTTGAATAGTTCTCGAATAACTTCAGGAAGAGTTTTTTCCTCATTGCTTGCTGGCACGACGGCAACCCATTGGTGCGAATCATGGGAACTTGACTCTTCGATGAAATCTCGTCGGCGTCTGTCAGCATAACCTCCACGTTCACCTTTTTGTCGGATAATTTCTGCAAATGCTTCAACGTGATCGCCCAATATAACATCTTGCATATGATAACCATCTCTATGGGTTGCTCTGCGGCGATTGCGAATTCTAACATTGATATAAGTAGGTGCGGTAATTTTGAGTCCAGCCAGTACAGCTTTGGTTTGAAAGAGAGGCGGTACAGCCAAAAATTTTGCACCGATTTTTTGAATAGCACTTTTCCGGACAGCATGAGGAACTGCCGTTAGGGAAGCTGCCTGAAGATGGCTCATGCCAAGTGCTATGTTTAAAGCTCTTTTCGCTACAGCGGTTGGATGGTGGAAATATCGACTGCTTTTTAATGGATAGCGATTGAGAGCGATGTCAGCACCCTGACGCAGAGATTGGACCAATGGCTGTAATTCTTCGATTTTCCATACGATATCGGCATCTAAAAAAAGTATATATTCACAGGAAGCTAGCTTGGCACCAATAGCACGCCCAGTGTCTGGTCCAAGTGGTTCAGGATAGGAAACAACCAAGGCGCCAGCATGATTGGCGATTTGTTCAGAATTATCCGTACAGCCATTAGCGACCACAATAATCTCTTTAACGGCTTTCCACTGTTTGAGGGTTTCTAAATTTTTCCTCAATCGTTCTTCCTCATTACGAACTGGAAGTATAACACTGATTGCTAATGTTTTGGATTGGTATCCAGATAGTTGGTTAGGTGTCCGGCGTTTAGCCAGCACACGGGTTGATGGTAATGAGCGCAATACCATGCCCCCCTTTACAATGGCTGTTTCACAGCATATGAACCGTGGGAAACACTGGTGAGTCTGAATAAAAAGGTCAACCACAATCTTTCATGTGTGCGCATATACAGTGGGAGTGGCTCGCAAAGATTCTTATGGAAGCGGAGGCATGACCGTGAGTCGTTGGCAAGTGTTTGAACAGAATTTTCCATTTGTTGTGCAATCATTTCGGAAGGTCAGAAAAGGGGTTTATCGCGTAAAAACCACTACGTCCGGAACACTTTGCGTGAAACTTCTCGATGGACCTACTGAACATGTCTATCATGTGGTAGATATACTTCTACATTTGCGCGATCGCGGTTTTGCTAAAAGTCCTCGACTTTTCTCCAGCCGGCGGGGGGAATGGGTCTTTCGCAATCATCAAAAATATTATCTTGTCACTCCCTGGATTTCCGGCAGACAACCTAATTTTCAGCGCTTTGTTGAATGGCGTGATGCGATACAAACATTGGCTCAATTTCATCAATCTGCAGAGCAATTTCAATCGCCATGTATTCCTGCCGAAAAGATCAGATATCATGATATTTTTCAGAAAATAGAAAGCGCAGAGAAGATTTTGTGCAAGTTGGAGGCCAAACCATCGATAGATTTTTCATTAGATGGATTAAGAAGCATTTTGCTCAAAGCGGTGGAACAAGTTGAACATCCCGAAATTTTAACGGCTATCGAGCAAGAACAACAGATGGGAGCATTCATTCATGGGGATTATAATTATCCTAATCTAGTTTTCCAAACAACAGGTAGCCTGCAATTGATTGATTTTGATAATACATCTATGCAGAATCGAATGATAGATCTTGCCCACCTTTTGCATCGGAGCGCTACATGGGATGCTCAACGGATGATAGAGGCTATCAAAATTTATCAGCAAATTCGACCTATTTCAAACTATGACAGACGATTTTTGTTTACGCTTCTGCATATTCCGTATCCATTGGTTCGTTGGTATTTCATACAAAAGCGTCATGTTAGTCATCGCCCCGCTCCTTTGCTCTCTTCTCAAACAGCCGTATACTATAGTGAAAAATTAGAAAAAGAGTTACTTTGAATGATGAAAAATTCGCCTCAAGAACTCATCCATATAGAGATCAAAATAGGTCAGCCCATCGGCTGACTTCTTACAAGAGGCACTAAATTTTGGGCGATGACACGATGTCCCAAGTTGTTAGGATGAACTGGTGCTATAGGGCTAGTTAACACATCTTGAATTTTTCCATTTCGATAACCATAGATGAGTTCGGCCTGTCGACCAGCAAACCAGGTATGACATGGTGCTACACTCGTCTGCATTCGACTGGCTACAGAGAGTGTTGCAGTATTTAGAGCTTCAATAGTTTCACTAGCAATTGGAGAGTTTGGAAATGGATTGTATTGCGTGCAAACAATAATCTGGGCTCTACTGATTTGTCGAATCATTTGAAGAAGAGCAGCTAAACTTTGGCTATAACCAACCAAGGCCTTATGGATGGCAGAACGTGGGGCACCGCCAAGGATTTGTCTGGCGGCGTCGACCAAATTATCTCCGCCTACCCATAGACTGACGACTTTTGCTTGCTCTAGATAAACAGGGGAATGGTTGGTTACATAATAGAATAAGTCCTGGCTGGTCCATCCGGGCTCAGCTAAGACTTCGCCATTCCAGATGGAGCGTCGTTGAGAAAGCATAGATGTTACGAGACTTGGATAGGCAAGCGACCAGGAAGAAGCGCATTCTCCGGCAGTGATGGAGTCGCCTAAGGCTATATATAATGACATCTCAATTCGCCCCCTTCACAATCAATGATGCTGAAATATCAAATGAAAAAAGATGCTCTAAAGTTGTGTTCAGGTGTCTATTTTGCTAAAAAAGTGCGCTTGGAAAGGTGGAGAAAGCATTGCGTGTCATGAAAGTCATTGTGCGGCGTTTGGCGATGAAATTGCGTCAGCCATTTGTAACCTCTTATGGTGTGGAACAAGAAAAAGATGTACTGCTATTGGAAGTTCAAACGGAAACACCGAAGAGCGGGTTTGCAGAATGTGTGGCTATGCCCTCTCCTTATTACAATGAAGAGACAACAGAAACGGCCTTGTATATAATCAGTAAATTTCTAATACCGCTGATATGGCGGATGGAGTGGCAAAGCCGCGAAGATTTGTGGACTACCCGCTTTGCCTTTCGTTCTGTTCGTCATCACGAGATGGCCAAGGCTGCTTTGGAAATGGCTGTATGGGATGCATTTGCAGCAGAGTATCAACAACCCATATCCCAATTGCTGGGTGGTGTGAAGAAGGAAATTCCAGTAGGGATTAGTGTGGGGATTGAAACTTCGTTGTCTCACCTGTTAAAACAGGTAGGGAACTATGTGGAACAAGGATATCAGCGTGTCAAATTGAAAATTCAACCTGGTTGGGATTATGTTCCTCTCCAAGCGCTTCGAAGTGCATTCCCGCGATTACAGTTACTTGCCGACGCGAATAGTGCCTATCGGTTAGAGGATGCAGAACAACTGAAGCAATTGGATTCCTTGGGGCTTGTCATGATAGAGCAGCCGTTAGAACCGGATGATATACTTCACCATGCGCAACTGCAGGCAAAATTAGACACTCCTATTTGTTTGGATGAAAGTATTCGGAGTGCCAGTGATGTAAAAAAAGCGGCAGAAATGGGTGCCTGTAAAGTGATCAATTTAAAACCTGGGCGAGTGGGTGGATTTGCTGAATCTATAGAGATTCACAATATCTGTGTAGATAATGGACTTGAGCTTTGGTGCGGGGGAATGTTCGAAACCGGGATCGGGCGCTTGCATAATATTGCCTTGACCTCTTTGCCGGGATTCACTCTGCCGGGCGATACATCACCGAGTGACCGTTATTTTGAACGAGATATTATCAATCCGCCTGTAGTGTTTTCACGTCCAGGATTTTTATCTGTCGATCCGTTAGTTGGTGTTCAAGAGCGGATAGATTGGTCTGAAATCGAGCGCTCGCAGGTTTCGAAGTATGTGTTTGAACGTCCTGAAATTTGACTTCGCTAGACTTGTTTGTCATCCATCCTCAATTGAAAGGTCACCAGCCTTCCCATTTTATGAGTCGATTGGAGGCTGGTGACTGGTTATCAATCTAAGTGTGACAGGAACGACACCTGCCGTTGAGTTTGGTCAGTTTAATCTTGAAGATCAGTTGGGGCTGCTTCTGCTAGATGAAGTGCCTCGGCAATACGTTGTCCGTACTCTTGGTCAGCCTTGTAAAAATGTCCAATCTGACGAAGTTGAATGTTTTTTTGTGCTTGACCCAGCGATGCGGCAATATTGTCAATTAAATCGGTTTTTTCGCTTTCTGGTAACAGGCGGTACAAATCTCCAGCTTGAGTATAAAACTGGTTTTGTGGATAAGCGTACGATCCGCTCAAACCCTGTAAGGACAAGCCTGGTTCGCTAGCTGCTGGGTCTTGTTTGGGACCGTGAAAACTGTTCGGCTCGTAGTAAACAGAATCTCCGCCATTACCGTCTACACGCATGGCACCGTCGCGCTGGTAGTTTGTTACAGGTGACAGAGGACGATTCACTGGCAATTGCGTATGATTGATGCCGAGTCGGTAACGATGGGCATCTGCATAAGCAAAGAGCCGCCCTTGTAACATTTTGTCTGGAGAAAAAGTAATTCCAGGAACTACATTGGCTGGTGAGAAAGCTGCTTGTTCAATTTGAGCGAAGTAATTATCTGGATTGCGGTTCAACACAATCCGTCCCACAGGGATTAAAGGATAATCTTTTTGGGATATGGTTTGAGTGACATCAAAAACATCAAAGCGATAGTTTCTGGCTTCGTCGAATGGAATGATTTGTACCCATACAGACCATTCAGGGTATTCTTTGCGTTGAATGGATTCGAACAAATCGCGTGTAGAATAATCCGGATCTTCTCCCGCTAATTGTACAGCTTCATGGCGTCGCCAATTCTCGATACCTTGTTCTGTACGGATATGATATTTAACCCAAACACCCTGTCCAGCCTCATTAACCCATTGAAAAGTATGACTTCCATATCCATGCATGTGTCTATAGGTTCGAGGAGTACCGCGATTGCTGAAGAGAATGGTTACTTGATGGATGGATTCTGGTGACAGTGACCAAAAATCCCATATAGCATCAGGATTCTTGCAATTCGTCACAGGATGGCGCTTTTGTGAATGAATAAAGTCTGGGAATTTTAGTGGATCTCGAATAAAGAAAACCGGTGTGTTGTTACCAACGAGATCATAATTACCTTCTTCTGTATAAAATTTAATGGCAAATCCACGGGGATCCCGTTCAGTGTCAGCAGAACCTTTCTCTCCAGCCACAGTGGAGAAACGAATCAAGACAGGAGTGCGTTTGCCAACTGTGGAGAGAAATTTTGCTCGGGTAAACTCTGATACATCATGAGTAACCTCAAAATATCCAAAAGCACCTGCCCCTTTTGCGTGGACGACTCTTTCAGGAATTCTTTCACGGTTAAAAGCAGCCAATTTCTCAATAAGATGAACGTCTTGCATGAGGATAGGACCTTGGTAGCCTGCGGTTTGCGAATTTTGATTGTCAGCCACGGGGGAACCAGTTGCAGTTGTTAGTCTATTTTCGCTCAATTCAAACACCTCTTTATATGAATTTAAACTAAGTTTAAATCTATAGATTTTTAGTGTCAAGTTAAAAATCCCATGAGGCTATGACGATGAAAGGACAAAATTTTTAGTCTCAAATAAAAACATTGTTTATAATCTAAGATGACGCTTTCAAAATAGATGAGAGGAGAGTGAAGTTGTTGCGTCGGACTCGTTATCGATGGGTCATAATATTTCTTTTATTTTTTATCACAGTGGTCAACTATATTGACCGTTCAGCAGCATCGTATGCTGCATCTGATTTCATCAAGGAATTTCATATCAATGCAGCGGTTCTTGGTGGGGTTCTTGGAGTCTTTTCTATTGGTTATATGATCACGACATTTTTTGGCGGAATTTGGGTTGATAGGGCGGGAGCCCGTTGGGTCTTGACCATCTCATCGATTGTTTGGTCCATTGCCATGGGATGGACGGGATTGGCGACCTCTTTGACGACCCTGTATCTCGCCCGTTGGTTGCTTGGGTTAGCGGAAGGTCCAAATTTTCCAGCCATGAATCGGGCAGTCGGAGATTGGCTTTCCAAACGGGAGCGAGCTATAGCGTTGTCTAATTCGCTTGTGGCTGTTCCTATAGCTTTGGCCATTGGTGCTCCTATTGTTACGCAGCTGCTGATTCATACTTCCTGGCGTACGACTTTTATTATTCTTGGTATCGTCGGTCTGATTTGGGTACCAGTCTGGTTTCTCTTATTCCGTGATTTTCCCGAACACAGTCGACGAGTGAATCGTTTGGAATTAGAACATATCCGTGATGGGGAGCAAGTGAAAAGCGGATCGGAAAAAGAAATGCGTAAACAACAGAGGCAAAGCGTCAAGGGGATTTGGAAATTTTTATTAACCAATCCCACGCTACTTGCCAATGATTGGGCCTTTTTTGTCTTTGGGTATTATCTCTTCTTCTTTATGACCTGGTTGCCACAATATTTAGGCAGAGTGTATCACTTAAAGCTGGGGAGTATTGGGCTATTTGCTATTTTGCCATGGTCATTGGCTGCAATACTCCTCTATGGATTAGGTTATCTGTCCGACCGAGTACTGAAAAAAACAGGTAGTTTGCGCAAGGCTCGCAGCCATCCAATTTGGATTTCTCAGTTGCTAGCCGCCATTTGTATTTTGCCGATTATTTACACACATACACTGTGGGTAGCCATCTTGTTTATCTCTTTGGCGGTTGGGTTTGGTATGAGTTCTAATTCCACTTTTTATGCCATTAATGTTGACGTAGCTGCTGAACGCACAGGTACGGCTTTGGGTGTCATGGATACCTTTTTTGCTATATCTGGTTTTGTAGCGCCTTGGATTACAGGTGTTGTCGTACATGCGACCGGACACTTTACCGATGCTTTCTGGTTACTTTTTATTCTTGCCCTCACTTCGGTATTGGCGGTTCTTCTTTTCCATCACCCTGATAAACAAAAGACGCTGAAAGAACGTAGTGAATTGAATTAAAAAACAAAGGGGCTGAAAAGCCCCTTTGTCAAAATATGCAAGTCTTATGTTATTCTGCGTCGTCTTCGCTTTCGTCAAGCAAATCTTCATTGTAGGCATCTACAACTTTTTGCCATTCTTCATCGGATTCAATATCTGCCAAGACCATTTGGTCGCCATCTTCGCCATCTATACGGAAGATAACGCCTTCTTCCAAATCTTCGTCAACAGGGAGCAATACCGCGTAGTCTCTACCGTCTACGGTTAGCACTTCACCCAGAATAAAATTGTGCTCTACGCCATCCTCGTCTTCAAGGACAATGATTTCTTCATCCAATTCGTGTTCATGGTCATGTTGATGTTCGTCAGCCATTATCATCCTACTTTCTGCCTTAAGGCAATTAACTGCTGTAGAATACCATTTGCTTTCTGAAATCGTCAATCTTTCTTAAATGTATACGGCTCTGTAAGTGGACGAGCCATCTGTTTTCCAATTTGCTCCAGAAGATTTTCCACATTTTCGGCTGATTTTTGTAATAAGACAGCTTCTGGTTCGCTATCCAACTCCTGTTTTACAGATTCCAATGTTTTGAGCATATTTGCCATATGAATAGCTGGAACTCCACGTGCTTGCAACTCAGCTATTTGTTCCGTCAAGTCTTGAAACTGTTGAAGTAACTTACGAGCTTTGGGATTGTTCTGCAGCTTGGCTTCTGCTTCTTGATATGCTTTCACTTCATCAGATTCCAAAATCGCATCTGCTAATTCTTCAGTTAAACTGAGAAGTTCCACCATATCTACAGGTTTTGGAGAGTTCATCGCATTTATTCGCCTATCTTTACATGGTGATCGTGCAATTCGTTATATTGCTTAAAAGGCGCGGTAGGTTTATTTTCAATAACATCTCCCACTATGCCGAGCAATATAGCCAAAACAACCAGCACGCTCAGAACAATATAAGAATGTGCCAGAAGACCAACCAGCACGGCTGCAAACATTGCTGAAAAAATGAGATATCGCAAACGGCGTGTTTTTTGCATAGGATTTGCTTCCTCCCATACTACCCTGATTTCAGATCTCTTATGCTTTTGACCTAGCAAATGACTTTCCATTTAAAGAACAATATCAAAAAGAGATTGTGTGATTCAAATTTGGTGAAAAAAAGGATGCGACAAATAGAATTTTGTCTCATCCTTAGAGTAACAGAAAAATGGCTTGTCCGGTAATCTTTTTTTAGACAGAAAGACGTCCGGAAAGAAAATTCGCGAGGGAATAAGCTTCATGGGTGTCAATATCAAACAATTCCACCAATAGTTCAGGGTCTTCAGCTTCATTTGCGTCTAAAATAGCTATTCTCCGCGTTTGAAGACAAGCCACTAATTTTTTGCCATAAAAATGTGCGGTGCGAGTGATAACAAAATCAAGACGGTCTTTTTCCCCTATATATCCAACGTATCGAGTTTCAGTGGATTCAAGTTCTTCATACATCAAAGCGTCATCCTGCACCAAGTGAAAGCCTCCTTATGGCGGGCTAGATGAGGTTTCTCAAAAAATAGGACTTTGAAATCTTTGAGCGATTTCATGAAATTTCTTATGAAACCTCGGCAAATCAGAAAAGTTTTGAACATTGACTATTCTTTACTGAAATAAGTCGTATCCCAAGCCCGCTTCTAGGAACACTCAGCAAACGGAGTTGATGACCTGTATTAAAATTTGTCAGGTAAACGACCGTGACTTGGCACATTCTCCTGTTCATTCAGCCATTGCAACTCTTGAACCGCTTTTAAAAAAGCCTGCCTGTCACGAGCATCCAGTGCAGCATCAATTTTTTCTTGCAACATTAGACGTTTTCTGTGACGTTCGGAAATTTCTTTTAAAACCTGTGTCACTTCTTCAGGAACAGGCAATTCCGGAAGATTGACAAATAAGTAGAGTGTCTGTTTGCTTGGCAAAAAAGTTTGCAGATGTTTCAAAATATCATCGGGATTGCTTGACTTTTGTAGCTTTCCGTTGTCTGGAATCCAAGCAATCATGCCATGCCGTCCTAAAATCAAGAGTGGAACATTTTGTAAAATAATTTGTGTGGGTTCTATCTGTTGAAAGTATTGACTGAGTATATCCACCACGGGTTCAGCGCCGTTTGGCAACAATTTTGATTTTAGCTGGAGCAACTCGTCTTGAGGAATCATATCAATCACTCCTTACAACAGAAGTCGCTGTGACATTTTTTTATTGTATGATTCAGACTCATCCCATTGCTGGGCAAACGACGTATGCATGTAGATTGGGTGGTCTTTATTCTAACAAAAAGTCGCGGAATAAAGAAGAGAGAAGAAAAATTGGAAATCAGATTCTTCTGAATTCCGTTTGGAATATCCACCATATCCATGAATCGCCAGAGAAAAGTAGCGCTAAGGCGGTCATACTACCTGCAGGAGGGAGAGGCCGTGAGGGACTGGGTCTATTTTGCTGGGCTTTACGATTCAAAGTTTGAAGCGTATTGCGCAGTGATGTGGGTAGAAGCCGATGAGCGCATTCGTGGTACAAAGCGGCCCGGCGAAGTTCAAGTTTATCAAACGAAGCGTGGTAAATACGGTGTCCGATTTCGCGAAGAAGGCGCAACCTTTTAAGGCTGTCTTTGCAATGGCAGTACCACGATTTCCTTCCTGGAAAACTGAGCGGGTATTCGAAGAGTCTAACCGAATGACTCTCGAACTAACCCGCTCTTTTGTTTGATATCAGTTGGCAATCATAATCTATTGTGGAACGTGAAAAAACCTCCAACTTTTGGTCATCAGGTTGGAGGAGATTTTTCAGGTCAATGTTCCTCAAAATCCTCATTCAGTTTAGGAAAGCCAAGTTTCACTATATGTTCCTTGATGTTGATGGTCTTCCCGAGAATGAGAAGCATTTTGATATTGAGTGCGATCGCGATTTTGTTTTGTTTCTTGATGTTGTTGGTTGCCTTTATCGGTATTTTGTGCTTGGCTGGAGGTTGTAGCTTGAGCATTGGCTGACTGAGACGGCTCTTGAAACAAGCGATCGGCAACGTGCATCAAAGGGCACCAGCCCAGCACGCCTTCCGCAACCTTCATTGCCCCAATCGAAGCTGCTACAGTACTCATCATTCCTCTTTTGCGTCCACCAGATGCTGCGGCCAGAGTAATGATTCCAGCCACCATACGCGAGTAACGGCTGGGTATGGATAGATTCTGCTGCATAGTCGTCCCTCCACACAATTGAATTTTGTCCTTTTGTAATGTGCTCTTTTTGTGGACGATCTATCAATAAAGCGTTTTGAAAAATTGGATTGATTTGGATAGCTAATAGTCATGTCATCGTTTAAAGATTTTTTGACTTTGACTGACCTTGACGAAAAACAATTTTCCTGTCATACTGAATGCCGAGCAAGAAAAAAGTCGAAGCTAAAATTCAGTGAGGACCTAAGGAGGTTCGAGTCATGAGCCTAATTCCATACGTCATTGAACAGACCAGTCGGGGTGAGCGAAGTTACGATATCTATTCTCGGCTGCTAAAAGACCGTATTATATTGCTCGGAAGCCCCATTGATGCGGATGTTGCTAATTCCATTGTCGCTCAACTGCTCTTTTTAGCGGCGGACGATCCGGAAAAAGACATTCATATGTACATTAACAGCCCAGGTGGTTCTGTGACGGCTGGACTAGCTATATTTGATACCATGCAGCATATTAAACCGGACGTCTCCACTATGTGTGTGGGGATGGCGGCCAGTATGGGTGCAGTTCTTTTGGCAGCAGGTGCAAAAGGCAAACGATACGCCCTGCCCAATTCTGAGGTGATGATTCACCAACCGCTGGGCGGAGCCCGTGGTCAAGCTTCGGATATCAAAATTCACGCAGAACATATTCTTAAAACAAGACAGCGTCTCAATCAAATTTTGGCCGAACGGACTGGTCAACCTCTGTCTGTTATTGAGAAAGATACAGATAGGGACAATTTTTTAAGTGCTGAAGAAGCTAAAGCATACGGATTGATTGACGAAGTGGTTGTGCGTAAATGAGTCAAGTGTCCTATGCGGCCTGGATGCGTCATCAACTTTTGGGCTGGTCTAACGGATATTATCGTCATTATGCCAAAATTGGTGGAGTGGCGGCGGATTTTTTTACCGCCAGCCACTCCGTGTTGTTTGCCGAAGTGATTTTCCGTTTTTGCGAACAATGGGTAACTGAAGAAAAGTTAAAAGATTTTCAAATCGTTGAATTTGGTCCCGGCGAGGGATATTTAGCTTATTACCTCATATCCAACTGGGCAGAGCGCCTGCAGCACATTCCTCTTTACTATCAATGCGTTGAACCTTCGCCACGTTTACGCCAACACCAGGAAGAACGCCTTCGTCCTCTGCAAGGCAGGGGAAATGTCTATATTTCATTTTCTACTCCCTTTGAAGTATTAAAAAATCGATCAACATTGGTATTGGCTAATGAAGTACTGGATGCTTTACCAGTTGAGAGAGTCAAGAAAAGTTCAGATGGATGGTACAGGGCTTATGTGAATTTGTCCAATGAACAACCAGCTGTCGATATTGACTGGCGAAAAGCGCCTGGTTGGCTCGCTATACTTTGTGAACGTTGGCTCCCTATCCCGGTAGGCGCTTACGGGGAATTTTGCCCGGAATTGTGTACATTGCTTGCGCAAATGTGTCACTTGGCGCATCAAGGACGCTGTCTTCTTTTTGACTACGGTATCACTTCTAGGGATTGGGCTTCTGGTGCTTATCCTGAAGGTACGTTGCGCGGCTATCGTCAGCATCAATTAGTAGATATAAGCAAGGATTCATCTTTCCAGGGAGATTGGACAGCAGATGTTCATTGGGATTATGTCAATCATTTGGTACGCAGATTGGGTTTTGCCAGTCGCATGCAGACACAGGCAGAATTTCTTCTAGAGGGCGGATTATTAGAAATTATTGAAATGCAGCAAAAAAATTTGTCGGAATTCAGTGCTTATCAGATGCGAAATGAAGCTAAGCGATTACTTTGGCCAGGAGATATGGGCGAACGATTCAGTGTGATGACGATTGAACCCATAAAAAAATACACATAAACGTGTCACAATTTTTATGGATCATCTATTTAATATGTCACAAAAGGAGCGAGATATGATATATAATAAGGTTGAGGGCTCAATTTGATGCGTAAAGGAGCGTTTCAACCATGACTTTGCGGGTTGCTATCAATGGTTTCGGCAGAATTGGGCGAATGGTGTATCGTCGCGCAATGGAAACCGAAGCATTTCATGTGGTGGCTGTCAACGGCACGGCTGATTCGGAAGATTTGGCCCATTTGCTAAAATACGATTCTGTACACGGAACATGGAAGCAACCGCTTCAAGTTCAAGAAGATGGATGGACAGTAGCCGGCAAAAAAACACAGATTTTTTCAACGAGATCGATTCAA
Organism: Alicyclobacillus tolerans; assembly: GCF_900142255.1. Taxonomy (GTDB): domain Bacteria; phylum Bacillota; class Bacilli; order Alicyclobacillales; family Alicyclobacillaceae; genus Alicyclobacillus_I; species Alicyclobacillus_I tolerans. Next base: position 17,199 of record NZ_FRAF01000009.1, read on the forward strand.
GACCTTCCTTGGGGAGATTTAGGGATAGATATAGTCATTGAGGCTACAGGCGCTTTTCGCCACTACGCAGGCGCGGTACAACATATTGAACAAGGAGCGCGCCGCGTATTGATTACAGCTCCTGCTAAAGGGACGCCAGGAGCGGACATGACACTGGTTCTTGGAGTCAATGAGCATATGTATCACCCTGACCGTCATCGCGTTGTATCGGGTGCTTCTTGCACAACCAATGCTCTAGGACCACTTGCCAAAGTTCTGCATGATGCGTTTGGCATTCGCCACGGTCTCTTAACAACCATTCACGCTGTAACGAACGATCAAAACAATTTAGATAATCCTCATAAAGATTTGCGTCGTGCTCGCGCAAGTCATGAATCCTTAATTCCAACAACAACAGGTGCTGCCAAAGCTATAGGTTTGATTCTGCCAGAACTGCAGGGGCGAATGGATGGAATTTCCGTGCGCGTACCAGTTCCCAATGTTTCTTTGGTTGATCTCGTTGCTACGCTCGATTCGGCAGTGACAGAGAATGATGTGCATCGTGTGCTTGAGGAATCGTCACTCGGTTCGCTGCGAGGTATTCTTGGCTATACAGAAGATCCGCTGGTTTCCATTGATTTTAATGGAGACAGCCGATCATCTATAGTTGATGCAGAAATGACAAAAATTTTGGCGGGTAATATGGTCAAGGTATTAGCCTGGTATGATAACGAGTGGGCATACGCCTGCCGGATGGTTGAAACGGCTCTGTTTATGGGAGGGGCTTCCCGCGCCGAGGTCGAGCGTGTACGGCGGGGGGATGGTTTTTTAAGGGGTGCAGAGGTGTTGCCAGTCTTATCTTGATGGCTGGGTCGAAAGGTTGCGCGTCAAGGATAGAATCGCAGGGAATGGTACAATAGAAGGGCATGCTTCAATGCATGTCCTTTCTGCGCTTGGCTTCTTAATTTTAGAAGCGAAACTAAGGACCTTGACGGAGGTTATCATCTTTGTCGACATTCTATTTGGACAAAGCGGCCACTACGCCAGTTGCCAAAGATGTATTAGATGCGGTCATTACATCTTTAGATAAATTTGGGAACCCTTCGAGTTTGCATCGATATGGCTTAGAGGCTGAAGAGTTACTTAACGGATCGAAAAAAGAAGTTAGCCAGTTGCTGGGTTGGTCAGCCGGGGATTGGATTTTTACTGGGAATGGGACAGAATCCAATAATCTTGCTATTTTTGGTACGGTTCAATCATGGCAGGAAAAGGGAGGGCACATTGTCAGTACGGCTATAGAACATCCCTCTGTGATCCAGCCGCTGCGGCAATTAGAAGCGGCTGGATGGCAGATTACATTTGTGCCCCCGAATGCCGACGGAGATGTGGAGATCGATTCGTTGCTTGCGGCACTGACACCGCAGACGAGGCTGGTTACTCTTATGCATGTCAATAACGAAACAGGAGCAATGTTGCCAGTGGCTGAGATGGCAGAAGCCATTCGGTCGAGGGAGAAAATTACTTTACATGTGGACGCAAGCCAATCCTTTGGCAAGTTGCCAGATAATCATTTTCAATCGTTTCAAGCCCATCTGCTCACCATATCGGGACATAAAATAGGAGCTTTTAAAGGAATTGGTGGATTGTGGGTAACGAGGAAGCGTTTGCTTCGCCCTATGGTGTTGGGTGGAGGTCAACAGCAGGGGTTGCGTTCGGGTACAGAAAATGTGCCGGGGATTGTTTCGCTTGGTGCCGCAGCTAAACGTGCTAAACGCCTGGCACGGGAAGACTGTATGAAACGTGCTTGGCAGATGCATCAGCAACTTGCAGAATCATTAGCAGTTGCAGGATGGAAAATAGCTCTGCCAAAACATAAGTCGCCCTATATTTTAATGGCGTCAATGCCTGGGCTGCCTGCTGAAGCTCTTGTGCATGCCTTTGAACGGGATGGATTGTTTGTTTCTACGAGCAGTGCTTGTTCTTCGCGAGACACTCAAAAAGGCAGTCAGGTATTACGTGCTATGGGGTGGACCAAAGCTGAAATGGCCGGGGCTATTCGTTTTTCCTTCTCGCCAGAAGATGAGTTTTCTGTGGATGATCTCGTTCGTATTGTCATGGAACATACTTCTTGGGTAAAAAAAATGGCAGGAGGACCCCGATGAATGAGGTTGTGTTGCTGATCCGTTATGGAGAGATTGCCAACAAAGGCAATAATCGCAGTCAATTTGAGCGACTTTTACAGCAAAGAATTCAAACTCAATTATTTGAATTCGCCAATGTGCGAGTGAGTCGACTTTCTGGAAGAATGGTGGTGCGTTGTTCCAGACAAGATTTGCCGAAGATCGAAAGAGAACTTCATAAAGTGTTTGGTATTGTGGGGATGGCTAGAGCCATCTCCGTACCATTGCAATATCAAACCATTTTGCAAGCAAGTCGGGAGTATGCGATTGAGGAATTGTCTGGGGATCGTTTTACGACTTTTAAAGTCGAAGTTAAAAGAGCTAATAAACAATTCCCAGTGCAAAGTCAAGAGTTAGCCCGCCAGATTGGCGGCGAAATGCTCAGAGCCAACTCTCGACTTCAAGTGGATGTGCATCATCCAGATATAGAGTTTCATGTAGAATTGCGGGAAAACGAAGCCTTTTTATATCACCATTCAATTCCAGGACTGGGTGGATTGCCAACAGGGATGAGCGGACGAGCAGGATTGCTTTTATCCGGCGGTATCGATAGTCCGCTGGCTGGCTGGTATGCTTTAAAACGTGGACTTGAGATATTGCCCATCCACTTTCATAGTCAACCGTTTACAAGTGAGCGTGCCATGCAGAAAGTATGGACGCTTGCTGGTAAATTAGCTGCTTTTGGTGCAGAGACTACGCTCTATACTCTGTCTGTAACGGAAATACAGGCTGCCATTCGCCGTGAATGTCCGTCCATGTTACATACAATACTTTTACGACGCATGATGTTGCGGTTGGCCGAAGCCGTCTGTCGTGAGGAACAATGTTTAGCGTTGGTGAGTGGCGATTCACTTGGGCAAGTAGCTTCACAGACTCTCGAAGCACTTTACGCGCAAGATGAAGTGTTGCACATGCCTATATTTAGACCGTTGATCATGATGGATAAAGTACAAATCATTGATGAGGCGCGAAAGATTGGAACGTATGAAACCTCGATTCTTCCTTATGATGATTGTTGTACGCTCTTTGCGCCCAAAAATCCCAAAACTCGTCCCAGTCTTTTTGAAATACAACGTGCCGAAGCTCATCTTTCCATAGAAGATTTGCTCAAAGACGCGCTTGCTACGACAGAGAAACGTTCCATATGTTCTATCGATTAAAACAGGCAAGTTTGATGCACATTAAACGTTGAGGTACAGGATTCAACTGTCCGACGTTTGAGGTGAATAACCGTGGGAATATGGAAGAGAGCACGTAAGACCTATCGGTTTTGGAAGCGGACAAGCAGGTGGGTTACGCCCATTTTTGTCCGTTTAGTCCTGCCTGTGGCAGAAAGAAAGATAAGCGGTTATATCAAAAGTCGTTTGGGGATCAGGAACCGATTTCAATGGCGTGTTGTTAAAGCGGGCGATCCGATTCTTTGGAAACGTTATGGTTGGAGAAAAACGGGTCAAGAAAAAAAGCCATAATTTTTTTGGAGATCTTTTCTTTTCACTATCGACTCTCCGTTTAAAGTCTTCAGAATCTGGACATAAAGAGATTAGGATGACTTAGATGTAGCCGCGTCTCAAATTCAGAGAGATGGCAGGCATTCGCGGGGGGTTTCCAATGCGACAAACGATACGAACCATGCGTCAGGACGCATGGACTTCAGAAGACGATGCGTTACTAGCAGAAATTGTTTTGCGTCATATCCGAGAAGGTAGCACTCAGTTGGCGGGGTTTAACGAAGCCAGCAGGAAGCTTGGCAGAACGGCTGCAGCCTGTGGTTTTCGCTGGAATGCGTGTGTACGCAAACAACAAAAAAATATTATTGAAATTGCCAAGGAAGAACGTAAAGATCGAAAGGCAGAACGTGTGCAAGCTCAATTGGAGGGTGGTGATGTCGATCATCCAACTGCCACGTTGATGAGTTGGGCTCAGGTATTGCGTTTTTTGCGCCAGGAGAAGAATACTGCTGCTGAATGGGCATCTCGTTGGCGATCTGCTGAGCGTCAGTGCAATGAGTGGAAACAACGTTTCTTGGAATTAGAAAAAGAACATCGCCGATTAAACGAGGAACATCGTTCTTTGCGTCAGGAATTCGACAGTATCTCCGATGACTATCGAGTGTTGGTGCAGATTGTCGATCGTGCTAGAAAGGCGACACTCAAAAATGAAGACAGTCCACTTTCCGCGGATGGTTTTCTATATCGAATAGATGAGAACGGCAATTTGGAACGATTGCTGGCCAACCCAGATTTAGAACAAGCGGAATAAAAAAAGGCCAAGTAAGGGGTAATCTCTTACTTGGTTTTTTTGTATATGGATTGCACAAACTTGCCACCCTAAGAAGCAGGATGGTGAGCCATGTGTGGAAAAATAAGATCAAGCGCGGCTTGGCAGTTTTTTGGATGTGCGCAGCTTCTTTGAGCATGTCTGGTTGCTATGATAGACAAGAGCTAGAACAACAAGCATTTATCACTACATTGGGTCTCGATAAAGCTCCAGATGGAATGGTGGACTGCACTTTTCGCGTGGCAGTTCCTAAAAACCCTAGCAGCGCTAGCGGACCAGGTCAAGAAGACGACCGCTCCAATGGACCTATTACGATAAGAGCTCGTTCTGTCAATGAAGCGATGTTAATTGCCAATACTTCTCTCGAAAGAAATGCTACGTTTTCTCATCTTGGCACCATTATTTTTGGCAAAACGCTGGCTCAAGATGGGATTTTACCTTATCTGCAGCCCCTTTTACGATTTCGAGAATTTCGACAAACGGTAACTGTTGTTGTTAGCAAGTCAACTGCCCGCGATGTCATTCAAAACTTTAAACCCATGCTCGAACAGTCGGCAGGACGTATTGGCGATAGTGTGGCTGGTGTCGGTCGACGTACAGGGTTATTTCCCGTCACATATCTACATGATTTGAGCAGCGCTATTCAATCTCCACATGAAGATATACTCACCCCGCTCTACGGGGTGAACAAAATTACAGAGAAATCCGATGCTTCCTCTTCCCAGGAATCGAACGGGGGAGAAAAAGATTCATTTTCAGGGACCAATAAGAGTCAAGAAAAATTAACTCCGCCTTTAGGTAAGAAAAAAATGAGTTTTGCGGCTGGAGAAATTGCTCGTACCGGTGGAAATCCAGTAGATTTTGCTGGAGCAGCAGTATTTCGCGGTGACAAAGTGGTGGATTTTCTGGACGCTCGCCAAGCGATTCTCTATCAGTTACTGCATGGTGGGTTGCGCAACGCGAAATTTGACTTTACAGATAAATCGGGAAAATTTCAGGATATCGGTATCACTTTGCATACTGAACGTCCGCCAAGCTATCATATCAAGCTAGGGAATCCGGTTTTCATTCGCGTTTCCTTGCCCATGGATGCAGATGTCATCAACATCCAAAGTGGACGGAATTATTTAAGCTATAGCGGTCAAAGACACATGGAAAGTTTTTTGGATAAACAATTGGATACGGAATGTCAAAGTCTTTTGGAACGGCTTCTCATTCGGGATGGTAGTGACTGTATCCCTGTTTCACGATACATTCGGCCGCAATTTTTGACGGATCAGGCGTTTAATCAGTATCCATGGGAAAAAAATCTTCGCCATGCGCGTATTCAAGTGGACAGTCAATTGCATGTACGACGATTTGGCATTCAAATGGAGCCTGTGGAAAATAGATAAGTCATTCTATTGTCAAGCGATGGTATGCGAATTATGGAAAAAAGAGTCCTGTTTGTCCTGCCAGTGGGTGGGGATGCTGTTGTGGCTGTTGGAGAGGAAAAGGTTGGGTTGGCTGAGGATGCGGCCATCCGCCGGGCTGTGGCATTTCAGGAAAGGGATATGGGTACAGATGAGCTTCTGGTGAATACATAGGTGGCAAAGGACGTTGGCTATAGGGCTGTCCATTTGTTGCACCGGGGGCGCCAGATTGCGGATTTTGCTGTGTCCATGGATGTTCAGAGTTTTTCTCTGGAGTAGATGGGTCATTTTCGGTGCTAGAGTCGTTCTCAAGAAAAGACTGGAGCAATGGACGCATCATCATGCTAAGTAATGGCGAGTCCAAAAATGGCATGAGAGTAGACAAATCCACTGTTTGATTGCCAAGACCCTGGCGCATGAGTTCTGATAGACGCAGGCAGAGACGTATGAACTGTTCGGATGTCAAATGGTAGTGTGCCGCTTCTTTGCGTAACCTCTGGGAAACGCCAGGCGACAACCTACCTTTTTGTTTTGTTTTGGCCTTGGCCAAGGGTAACCCTCCTCCTGGAAAAAGAAATACGCTTAAATCATCCATCCCCCACTTGGTGTCAAGACTTGCCCTGTCACATAATCCGATTTGGGATGAACCAGGTAGAGGCAGGCATGAGCCACATCTTCTGTTCGCCCAATTCGCCCCATGGGAATCTCGGCTATCAGTTGCGAACGATCTTCTGTATCCAGATTTTCCAACATGCGGGTCTCAATGGCGCCTGGTGCAACACAATTGACCGTTATACCGCTGCCTGCGACTTCTCTGGCTAATGCTTTGCTGAAAGTAATGAGGGCGCCTTTGCTTGCGGAATATATACTTTCCATAGCCGCGCCTGTGATGCCAAAAACAGAGGCTATATTTACGATACGGCCGTATGCTGACGAAAGCATATACGGTAAAACGGCGCGAGTACAAAGAAAAGCGCTGGTGAAATTAGTATCCATAAGATTTCTGTACGACTCCATAGGAGTATCGATCAGCAACTGTGACATAGATATGCCGGCGTTATTGACTAGAATAGCAGGTCTGCCTAGTTCGGCGGCTTTTTCAATGAAACGATTGGCGTCATCTTCTTGTCTCAAATCAGCTTGAAAAGTAATTGCCTCTACTCCATGTTCTCTACATCTTAAAGCCACCTGCTCAGCCGCATTTTTGTTGGCATAGTATTGCAGAATGACATGAGCTCCCTGGCAAGCCAATGTTACGGCGATGGTGCCGCCGATGCCGCCCGATGCTCCAGAGACAATCGCTACCTGTTCATGCAAAAATCTTTCTTTGCATGAGAGGCTCTCTGCTTTTTTCATGAATATCCTCCCAAACCGCGTCCTACCTTACCAGTTTATGCGAATCAAGGACAGTTGTCACTGAACCTTTGCAATAGCGCGCTTGACCTGTTAACCTAGTCTCGGTGTTGGTGTTGCGGGTAGAAAATTGAAGTGAGGAGCTAAGTCTTTTGCAGAGGAATATCAGCAGCCCGCGAAGCGAGGAGGAAGGTCTGTGATTACGAAACTGCTAATCGCCAACCGTGGTGAAATTGCCCGACGCATTATCCGTACCTGCAAACGTATGGGAATTTCAACTGTAGCAGTTTATTCTGATGCGGATGAAAGCGCTTTGTTTGTCAAGGAGGCCGATGAGCGAGTAAGAATTGGTCCACCCCCTGTAGCAGAGAGTTATCTAAAAATCGATGCTATTTTAGAAGCTGCTCAACAAACAGGTGCCGATGCAATTCATCCGGGGTATGGTTTATTAAGTGAACATGCGGATTTTGCCAAGCGAGTTCGCCAGCAAGGTCTCATTTTTGTTGGACCTCCAGAGGCGGCGATTGCTGCAATGGGCAGTAAAGTCGAGGCGCGCCGAAGAATGAGTGCTACTGGTCTGCCAATTGTACCGGGAACGGAAAATGCGCTTGCGAGTTTAGAAGAGGCCATTGAAGCTGCAGAGCGGATAGGGTATCCAGTCATGCTCAAAGCTTCGAGTGGCGGTGGTGGAATCGGTATGCAAATCATTCGCGATGCTGAAGAGTTAAAGAAAGCGTTTGCGGGCAGCCAGGCTCGCGCTGCTTCCTACTTTGGCAATGGAGATTTATTTTTAGAGAAATATATTGAAAAACCACACCATGTCGAAATTCAAGTTCTTCTAGACAGGCAGGGCAATGGGGTCCATTTGGGTGATCGCGAATGTTCCATTCAGCGTCGTCATCAAAAAGTGGTAGAAGAAGCTCCGTCACCGTTATTAAGTGCTGCTTTACGGCAGGAAATGGGGAGTAAGGCTGTTCAAGCGGCTCTTTCTCTTGGTTATGAAGGTGTGGGTACTTTTGAATTTTTGGCTGATGAATCAGGAAATTATTATTTTCTGGAGATGAATACGCGACTCCAAGTTGAGCATCCTGTGACCGAACAGATTACTGGATTGGACCTAGTGGAGTGGCAGTTGCGGGTTGCTTCAGGAGAGTCGCTGACCTTTCAACAGCAGGACGTCCATTTCCACGGTCACAGTATCGAAGCACGTGTTTATGCTGAAGATCCAGTGCGTGGATTCCCGTCGCCAGGAAAATTGCAAGTTCTTGATCTGCCAGAAGGGATGGAAGGCGTGCGGCTTGATTTTGGCTTTCAGTCGGGGGATACCATTACGCCATTTTACGATCCTCTCATCGGCAAATTGGTGGTGACGGCTTCAACGCGCGCTGAAGCTATTCAGCTTTTGCAAAAAGCACTTAATACTTGTCAGATTACCGGGATTAAGTCAAATCTTCCGCAATTGCAAGCTATTGCAAAAGATGAGCGATTTTTGCAAGGTCTAACCGATACAAGCTTTTTGACTGGTTTGAGTTTGAACTCATAAGGGGGATATTTATGGCAGAGGTTCGTTCGAATATGGCAGGTACAGTTTTTCAATTACTCGTATCTGTTGGTGATCAGGTTAATGCTGGTGATGACGTGGTTGTTCTTGAATCTATGAAGATGGAGGTACCCATTGCCAGTGAATTTTCTGGCGTTGTGAAAGAATTGCGCGTTGAGGTGGGCACGTTTGTCAATGAAGATGATGTGCTCTTGGTCTTGGAGTGATGTCTGATGGCTGGCGTAACCCTGTTTGAAGTTGGCCCGCGTGATGGATTACAAAATGAATCGGTCCTTTTAAGCAGTGAAGATAAGGTGTTTTTGGTGGAACAGTTAATGGATGCGGGTCTTACCCGTATTGAAGTGAGTTCGTTTGTTTCACCTCGCTGGATTCCACAGTTAGCTGATGCAGAGGAAGTCTTTCGTCAAGTTCAACGCAGACCTGGAGTAGAACTGAGTGCGCTTGTTCCGAATGAAAAAGGGCTGGAGCGGGCGCTTGCCTGCCAAGTCGATGCTGTAGCCGTTTTTATGTCAGCCAGTGAGACGCATAATTTGAAAAACATCAACAAAACCCGTGTTGACACCTATCCTGTGCTAGCCCCGGTTGTGACAGCGGCTAAAGCAGCTAAGAAGTCTGTGCGTGGTTATGTTTCTACAGCTTTTGGCTGTCCTTACGAAGGGGAGGTAGCCATAACAGAAGTGATAGAAGTGAGTATGCGCCTTTTTGAGATGGGCATTGATGAATTGTCGATAGGTGACACAATTGGCGTAGCTGTGCCAACTCAAGTTGAGGCTCTACTTGCTGAAATGGAGAAACAAGGAATTCCGCTAGAAAGAATTGCCCTGCATTTTCATGATACACGGGGGACTGCTGTAGCTAATGCCTATGCAGGCTACCAAGCAGGGGTGCGAATTTTTGATGGCTCGATTGGTGGTATGGGTGGATGTCCTTATGCGCCAGGAGCGTCTGGCAATGTGTCAACGGAAGACTTGCGCTATCTGTTTGAAAGTATGGGCGTTACAACCAATACTCATCTGGATAAACTTCGCGATGCTGCTCGCTGGCTCTCGCAACGTTTGCAAAAAACGCTTTTTAGTCATGATAGTCAAGTCGCCCATGCTATGACATGGGCAGAAGGGGAGAGTGAGCCACAATGAACAACGAATGGGTTCAAGTGCGACAGGAAGATGATGTAGTGGTAGTTACGCTGCATCGCGAGGAAGCCGCTAATGCGCTTTCTCAAGATTTATGCGATGCTCTCCTGCAAGTATTGGAAGAATTAGCAAGCAGTCAGGCTCGCGTTGTTGTGTTGACCGGATCGGGACAAAAAGCATTTTGTGCAGGGGCAGATTTAAAGGAACGCAAGGGAATGGATATTCAACAGGTGCGTGCAGCTGTGAAACGGATTGGTCGGGTCACCCAGGCTGTGGCTCAACTGCCGATGCCGACAATCGCTATGCTGAATGGTGTAGCCTTTGGTGGTGGATTGGAAATCGCTTTGGCAGCCGATTTGCGAGTAGCTGCAGAACATGTGCAAATGGGTCTGACAGAAACAGGCTTGGCAATTGTACCTGGTGCAGGTGGCACACAACGTTTACCACGACTGATTGGCTTGGCAAAAGCTAAAGAGCTGATTTTTACAGCTCGTCGAATAGACGCGCAAGAGGCGTATCGTTTAGGATTGGTCAACCAAGTGGTCAAGGTTAATGAACTTTGGACTCAAACACTCCAATTGGCGAAAGAAATCGCTAAAAATGGTCCGATTGCCGTACAATCAGCAAAATGGGCGATAGAGGAAGGTATAGATAAATCGCTTGCAGAGGGGTTGCATCTTGAGTGGCAAGCTTACGAGCGAGTGCTTGGCAGCCAGGATAGGCTGGAGGGTTTAGCTGCTTTTGCAGAAAAACGTCCACCCCAATATACAGGACAGTAAAGAGGTGCACTTCATATGGAGGATAATCGTTTGCAGCAGGAAAAAGAACGGATTATGAGCGGTGGCGAGCGCAAATATCATGAGAAAAACGCATCCACAGGCAAGTTGTTTGTGCGCGAAAGATTGCGCTTGTTGTTGGATGGCGATTTTTTATTGGAAGATGGTTTGTTTGCCAATGCTTTGTCTGAAGATTTGCCAGCAGATGGAGTCATTACTGGCGTTGGAAAAATTGATGGTCGACCAGTTGCGTTTATGGCCAATGATAGCACTGTGAAAGCAGGAAGCTGGGGCTCGCGTACGGTTGAGAAAATCTTGCGTATCCAGGAGACAGCGGAAACCATGCAAATCCCCCTCATCTATCTTGTGGATTCTGCTGGTGCACGGATTACCGATCAGGTTGAGATGTTTCCAGGGCGGCGCGGAGCTGGACGCATTTTCCACAATCAAGTGCGACTTTCTGGCCAGATTCCGCAAATTTGTTTGCTCTTTGGGCCATCAGCCGCTGGCGGGGCCTATATTCCTGCTTTTTGTGACATAGTGGTGATGGTGGAAGGCAACGCCAGTATGTATCTTGGCTCACCACGCATGGCGGAAATGGTCATTGGTGAAAAAGTAACTCTGGAAGAGATGGGCGGAGCACGGATGCATTGCAGTGTCAGTGGCTGCGGTGATGTATTGGTCAAAACAGAACAGGAAGCATTGGCTTTTGCCCGTCAATATCTAAGTTATATGCCATCGCATATGTCCAAAGCACTGCCTGTTATGGAGGGACAAGAAGCGGAAGCGTTTGAAAAAACGCTGGCTGACATTCTGCCTCAAAACCAAAATGCTCCCTTCAATATGCATGATTTAATTCGCAGAGTAATTGATAAAGATAGCTGGCTTGAAATCAAAGCGCTGTTTGCACAAGAAATCATTACCGGATTGGCACGTTTGGATGGACATCCTGTTGGTATTGTTGCCAACCAACCGCGGGTGAAAGGCGGGGTTCTTTTTGTCGATTCTGCTGACAAAGCGGCTCGTTTCATTTCACTTTGTGACGCCTTTTCAATTCCGCTCATTTTCCTGGCAGACGTCCCTGGATTTATGATTGGTACGAAGGTGGAACGGGCTGGGATTATTCGTCACGGCGCAAAGTTGATTGCTGCTATGTCAGAAGCGACGGTTCCTAAGCTAAGCGTTGTCGTACGCAAGGCTTATGGTGCTGGTTTGTACGCCATGGCAGGACCCGCTTTTGAGCCGGATGTTTGTCTCGCGTTACCTACTGCGCAAATAGCAGTTATGGGACCTGAAGCAGCAGTCAATGCAGTCTACAGCAATAAAATTGCCGAACTTCCAGAAACAGAACGTGCTGCTTTTGTCGAACAAAAGAGGGAAGAGTACCGTTCTGATATTGATATTTTCAAATTGGCCTCGGAGATGATTGTGGATGATATTGTTGAGCCCAATCATTTGCGTGACGAGTTGGTGTCCCGCCTGGCAGTCTATCGTTCCAAACATCGGGATCGACCCATCAAGAAACACGCGGTTTATCCGGTATAATCCATGAGTTAGGGAAGTTGCTTATGAAATGCAGGAATTCTTTCCCCGCGTTGCCCCATTTAAAGTGGCGCGGGGATTTCTTTATGCATCTTGCTTATTTTACTTCAGTGCATAAAATCGGTATGATGAATACGTTTGAGTTGGTTTATCTTAGTTTCCTTAGATGTTTGGAGTGGAGTAAGGGTCAAGTTCTGCTTGCGCGTTGTCCGCGTTGTCTATGAAAAGGAGCGGTTTGTCTTGGAGTGTCAGCTTCATCGCAGTGCAACAGGTAACCGCTTGACGGATACCTTTTTACAATCTTTTCATGAAGTTGCTGATTTATACGATGGTCAGAATCCACGAGATTTACAAACCTATCAACAACGATCGAAACAATTAACCGAGCAATTTTCTGCAGCGCACAGACAGGAGTTGGCGTCTGCATTGGTAGAACATTTGCGCCAACTGGGCGCTCCTGAGGCTAGTGTGGATAATGCCCGTCGATTAGCTGACGTTCGTACAGTAGCCGTCGTCACTGGTCAGCAAGCCGGACTTTTTACAGGACCAATCTATGCGTTGGCCAAGGCTTTGACAGCCATTGGCGTAGCCGAACAATTATCGCAGGACTTGCAACAGCCTGTCGTCCCCGTGTTTTGGGTGGCTTCGGAAGATCACGATTGGGATGAAGTCAATCATGCTTATATTCTTACCGAGGAAGGACGAACAAAGCGCGTTTCACTGGCTATGCGTCCGGATTTGCACAGCATGGTTTATCATACGCCTCTTGAAGTATCTGCAGTGGAAAGTGCTTTAGACAGTTTGCAGCAACTTTTGCCGAAGGCTGAGTATAAATGGCGGATGATTGAAGAGATTCGCTCGTTTTGGCATCCTGGAGACAGTTTGTCTCATTGGTTTGCGCGAATTATGGCCCACTTGCTAGGTGAGCGTGGCTTAGTCTTGCTTGATCCTTGTCTTCCAAGATTGCGTGCTCTGGTAGCGAACGCCTTCTCGAAAGCGCTGGAAGCCAGTGAAGAAATACGTCATGAACTGAATCGTTGCTATGACGAGATTCGCAGTCGTGGTTTTACACCTGAGGTAATGGAGGACAAAAGCAACAGCAATGTATTTTGGGTCGAAGATGGCAAACGCTACGTATTAGAGCGTGTCGATCGCGATTTATTCCGATCACGTGGCTTGAACCGCGAATTTTCTCTCGATGATTTGCGCGTTTTAGTCACCCACAATCCCAACGCCTTCAGTTCTAACGTATTATTGAGACCGCTCATTCAAGATGAATTGCTTCCCACTCTTGTCTATCTTGGCGGACCTTCGGAAATAGCTTACTACCCGTTGGCGCGCGGCGTATTTCATGCTTTTGGGAAGAAATTGCCTCCCCTGTTGTTGCGTCAGCGAATGCAAATGGTTCCGCAGTCCGTTGCATCCTTGTTGGAAGCGTGGGGAATCACTTGGCAAGAGCGCAACGAGATCGACCAGCTAGAGAGGAACTATCTCTTATCCAATGGATTACTTCTAGCGCGTGAACAGATAGCGAAAATGCAGGTGGAGTGGAGTCAGCAATTGTTGCGTCTAGAGGAACAGTTGCCTCTGTTAGGTCCGCAGTTGCCTACGCTATTGCAAAGGTCGGCTGTGCGTCAGGAAGCGGAATTGCATCGTTTGGAATTGAAAATATCTCGGCTCATCGAATTGCAGGGCGAAATTGAAATACGTCATCGGCGTTTGGCCAGGAATTGGTTATATCCTGATGGACAGTTGCAGGAACGTCGCTTATCTCTAATGAATCTTTGGTCCATGTACGGGAAAGAATTGTTAAAGCAACTTCCTGCCTGGGGGCAGTATGAGGATGAGTCGCCTTTATATCATATTGAGATATAATCCTGGACAGAGTCTATGTTGCAAAGCAAATTTAATTTTTGAGCAAATGATTTTCTATGGCCATTGGGCCATATTTTTTTTTGATTTTTTGTTCAGTCAGCAGGAGATTGAAAAAGAAAACAGAAAAGCACTATTATAGTGGTGGAAAGTGGGTAAAAGTGGGGCGAGATGGCGGGGTGTGATGCTGAATGTTCATGGGTGAATTTCAGCATGCTTTGGATGACAAAGGCCGTCTCACCATTCCTGGTAAATTTCGCGACCCACTTGGAGAGCAATTCGTCATGACTCGAGGATTGGATGGATGCATTTTTGTCTATCCCATGTCCGAATGGAATGTCTTGGAGTCCAAATTAAAATCGCTTCCCATGACTAGAGCGGATGCACGTTCTTTTGTCCGCCTGTTTTTTTCAGGAGCTAGTGAATGTGAATTGGACAAGCAGGGACGTGTGCTTGTGCCTTCCGTGCTTCGGGAACATGCGAATTTGGAAAAAGATTGCGTAGTGCTTGGAGTTTCTAATCGGTTGGAGATTTGGAGTCAGAAACGCTGGGCAGACTACTCTACAAATGCTTCGGGAGAATTCGCAGAACTTGCGGAGAAGCTTGTAGATCTCGACTTCTAAAGAAGAGAAGCTGCTTTCCTTTTTCGTTTGTAGACAGGAAAAGAGGGTACGCGCATGTTTGTTCACGAAACCGTTCTACTGGAAGAAACAGTGGGAGCACTCCATCCTCGTGCAGGCGGTCGCTATATTGACTGTACGGTGGGCGGCGGTGGTCACACGGAGCGGCTTCTGCAACTTACCCAGCCGGATGGTCAAGTGCTTGGACTAGACCAAGATGAGAGCGCATTGAATGCTGCGAAAATAAGATTGGCCAATGATTTACACAGATTGCAACTTATTCACAGTAATTTTCGCCAATTGCACACTGTTGCCGAGCGTCTGAATTTCTATCCGGTCGACGGAATTTTGTTCGATCTCGGTGTTTCTTCGCCACAATTTGATGATGCGGAGAGAGGATTTAGTTATCGAAATGATGCGCCGCTTGACATGCGTATGGATCGCTCCCAGAAAGAAACAGCTCTGCAGTTTCTGCAACGCCTCGATGAGCGCCAAATTGCTCAAATTCTGTTTGAGTACGGGGAAGAGCGTTATGCAAGGCGGATTGCTAAAAAAATGGTGGAAGCATTAGCAGCTAACCAATTGCAAAGCACCCTTCAGCTTGCCGAACTTGTTCGTGAAGCGATTCCTGCTGCAGCAAGAAGAACAGGAGGACATCCAGCCAAGCGAACATTTCAAGCCATCCGTATTGCTCTCAACGATGAGTTGCAGGCTCTGCAGGAAGGATTAGAGGCGGCGTTTCAATTATTGAAAGTAGATGGACGTTTAGCGGTTATTACCTTTCATTCTCTAGAAGATCGAATGGTCAAACAATTTTTCCAAAAAATGTCGCAGGGGTGTATCTGTCCTCCTGATTTCCCTATTTGTCAATGCGGACGACAAGCGCAAGCCGAAGTGGTAACGCGTAAGGCGCTTGTTCCGTCGGATGAAGAGCTACTGAGAAATCCAAGAGCGAGATCAGCAAAATTGAGAGTGTTGAGGAGGTTACAGAATGTCAGCAGTTCGACAGATGGCAGTACCAGTTGAACACTCACGTTCAAGACAGAGCGAAGCAAAACCAATTTCTAAAACTCGTGCGCCTTGGCGGGAGGCGATTGGCAACATGGCCAATATGGCGCTTTGTGCAGCCGTTGCCGTAGGCGCTATGTGGTTTCTTGCTAATCGAGGGGCAGCCGCATACAGCCAGACATACAGCAATGTGCAACTGCAAACGGAAATTAGTCAAATGGCAGCCGAAAACGCCTCGCTCAATGCTGAAGTGGACAGTTTGGAACGGCCATCGCGTATCCTCAGCACTGCCCTCAATAAGTTGCATATGGTACATGCTAATCCAATTCAAATTTCTGCGAATTCTTCTCAAGGCTAATATTGGCTCAATTTAAACTTTCCTCCTCATTTTAACAGTGTAAAAAACCTGGAAAATTTTTAAAGCCTGACGAATTTTCTGGGTTTTATGTTTGTGAGAGATATTCCCCAACCTGTCCGCATAGAATCATTGCGATAAGACAGGCTGGGGGGATGGAAGCCAAATGCGAGTGACACCACGCCTTATCCGGCGCAGACTGGTTATTTTGTTGATGTGTCTGTTAGCAGCCATAGCCGGGCTGATAGGTCGGGTTTTTTATATTCAAACTGTACAGTCGCCGTGGTTGAGCGGGAAAGCCAAGCAGCTTTGGAGTCGTAATATTCCTGTGCAGGGCGTGCGGGGGAGTATTCTCGATAGCAGCGGTCAGCCACTTGCCTATACTGCAACGGCGCTTTCTATTCTTGCTATTCCATCACAAATCAAGGATAAGGTGGCGACGGCCAAAGCGTTAGCACCTATCTTACAGATGCCTGAGAATGTCATACTGAAAAAATTACAGCGTCGGCAATTATCTACCTATTTAAATCCCGGCGGGCGTCGTCTGAGTGAACAAGTAGCAGAAAAAATCCGTTCTTTACATTTGGCTGGCATATATTTAACGGAAGAGGGCCGCAGAGTCTATCCTTATGGAGATTTGGCTGCTTCTGTGCTTGGGATTACCGGCGGAGACGGACAAGGGCTGACGGGTGTGGAAAAAGAGTATGACAGCGTGCTGGCTGGAAAGCCGGGAGCCATCCTTTACTACGCAAACAATAAAGGAGAGCGTATGCCAGGAGAGGGAGATGACTTTTTGTCTCCCGTGAATGGAGACGATGTTGAATTAACCATAAACAAGTCGATACAGGAGTTCGTTCAACGGGAGATAGAGCGGGCAGTTGCAGAATATAATCCTGATCACGTTACGGCTATTGTTGCCAACCCTAAAACGGGAGCTATCTTGGCTATGGCCAATTATCCCACATTTAATCCAGCAGATTGGCGTAACTATCCTCCTTCCACATACAATCACAACTTGGCTATATGGCAGACGTTTGAACCAGGCAGTACGTTTAAGGTTGTAACCCTCTCCGCTGCCTTGCAGGAAAACAAAGTCAATTTAAATGATCGTTTTTACGATCCTGGCTACTATGAAGTAGCAGGCCATCGCATTCGATGTTGGAAAGCGGGAGGGCATGGTTCGCAAAGCTATTTGAATGTTGTGGAAAATTCTTGTAATCCTGGCTTTATTGCATTGGGAGAAAAACTTGGAAAAAACACATTGTTCTCCTATATTAAGAAATTTGGTTTTGGTCAAAAAACAGGCATTGATTTGCCGGGAGAAGGTACAGGCATTCTTTTTAATCTGAAAAAGGTTGGGCCGTTGGAGTTAGCTACCACCGCCTTTGGTCAAGGCGTATCTGTGACCCCCATTCAGCAGGTGATGGCTCTTTCAGCCGTAGCCAATGGCGGTAAGCTGATGAAACCTTATGTTGTACAGAGTATTATCAATCCTGTCACAGGGCAGGTCATTGAATCGACTGAACCTACTGTTGTGCGTCAAGTCATCTCACCGTCAGTCGCGGCTGAGGTCCGCAGTGCTCTGGAAAGTGTCGTAGCCAACGGATCGGGCGGAGGCGCCTATATTCAAGGTTATCGGGTAGCGGGTAAAACAGGCACAGCGCAGGTGGCCAAAAATGGACGTTACGAATCAGGACACTATATTGTCTCCTTTATTGGAATGGCCCCAGCCAATAACCCGGTGCTTGTAGCCTATATTGCGATTGATTACCCTCGTCCGAAAAATCAACCTGTTTTTGGTGGTGTCATTGCGGCCCCTATTGTAGGCAGAATTTTAGCGGATAGTTTAGCTGAACTTGGTGTTCCTAAGAGTAACCAAGGTCTGGCCAAAAAGATACGTTGGGGCGATCCGCTCACAGTCACGTTGCCTAACTTTGTGGGATTAACCATGAAGCAGGCGCGGGATTTAGCTTTGCAGAGTACGGCGCAAATTCGTACACAAGTCAATGGTCAAGGTCAATATATTGTAGCGCAAGCTCCAGCTGGCGGTACTTCGGTGGCTGAAGGTTCGACAGTGCGTCTGATACTGGGAGATACACCTCCTGCTGGCGCCATTGACAAAACAGGATAAAATGAGAGAAGTGTTTGCTTTTACTGAGGCACTTTGGAGGAGGCTCTAGCATGAAATTGCTGGAATTGATACAGCCGCTTGTGAATGTGCAAATCATTGGCGAAGGGAATCCAGACATTCTAAGAGTCATGGCAGATTCCCGAAGCGTACAACCGGGTGATTTGTTTGTTGCTATTCGCGGCTTTACTGTAGATGGTCACCAATTTATTGAACAAGCGATACAACGTGGTGCGGCAGCCGTTTTGGTTGAGGAAGTTCAAGGTGAATTAACCGTTCCACAAATTGTTGTTCCGGATACAAGACGGTATAGCGCGATTTTGGCGACCTTGGTATACAATCATCCCGGAGAGCGAATTTCTGTGATTGGGGTAACAGGAACCAACGGGAAAACAACCACTACGCAACTGATTGCTCGCATTTTGGAAACTGTTGGTTGGAAAGTTGGCGTTATTGGAACCATTGGTATTCGCATTGGCCATCAGCAACTGGAGACCAGCAACACTACCCCGGATGCCGTCAGTTTGCAAAAAATTCTCTTTGATATGGCCGCGGCAGATTGTCGCTATGCCATTATGGAAGTTTCTTCGCACGCTCTTGAAGAAGGGCGCGTGGCTGGGATTCCCTATCACATGGCTGTATTTACCAATCTCACGCAAGATCATCTTGATTATCATCAGACGATGGAGGCTTATCGGGCAGCCAAAGGCAAATTGTTCTCACGCTTAGGAAACACTTTCTCTTCATCCCGTTTGCAATCTGCTTACGCTATATTAAACGCTGACGATGCCTCCAGTGAGATATACGCTCGAGATACAGTGCAAGAAGTCATTACATACGGTATTGAGAAAAATGCCGACATTCGCGCCACTCATCTGCGTATATTGCCGGAAGGGGCACGCTTTCGTGTCGAATCATCCATCTTTGGCCATTCCGAAGTCGTTCTTTCCATCACGGGACGTTTTAATGTTTACAACGCACTCGCCGCGCTTACTGTTGCTTGTGTGGAAGGCGTGTCACTAGAAGAAGCAGCCCAAGCGCTTTCTTCCGTTGCGGGAGTTCCTGGCCGGTTAGAACCTGTAGTAGCTGGGCAGCCGTTTACCGTTTTAGTAGATTACGCTCATACCCCAGACTCTTTAGAAAATGCACTTTCTACCATTCAAGAGTTCGCCCAGAAAAGAATCATTACCGTTGTGGGTTGTGGGGGTGATCGCGATCGTACAAAACGCCCTTTGATGGCTGGCATCGCGGTACAAAAAGGCGATTACACCATCTTGACCAGCGACAATCCGCGAACGGAAGACCCAGAAAGCATTCTTGATGATATGGAGCGGGGGATTCCAAAAGAAGAGCGTCAGTCTTATGAACGCGTGGTCGATCGACGGACGGCAATTGAACGCGCGGTGGCTATGGCAGAAGCGGGCGATGTCATCTTAATTGCTGGTAAAGGACATGAAGACTACCAAATTCTCGGCCGTAAAAAAATCCATTTTGACGATCGCGAAGTTGCGCGAGAGGCTATCCAACGCCTATTAGAAACGAGGGAGTGAACTCGGCATGGACTATCAGGCGCTTCTCTTGACAGCACTCGCGGCATTTGCCATAGCAGCTTTGCTCGGACCCATTTGTATCCCGCTTTTGCATCGCCTGAAGTTCGGCCAGAGCATTCGCGATGAAGGTCCTAAACATCATCAAAAAAAATCAGGAACCCCTACCATGGGTGGCATTTTGATTATTGTTGCCGTTCTCTTGACCACATTGCGTTTTGCTGTGACTAATATCGATACGCTGATTCTTCTTTTTGCAACAGTGACTTTTGGACTCATAGGTTTTGCTGACGATTTTATTAAAGTAGTGAAAAAACGAAATCTCGGTTTGCGCGCCAAGCAGAAACTCTTCTGGCAGACGCTGGCTACCTTGGTGATATTTGCAGCCATGTGGTATGTGCGCGGACATTCATTTGATGATTTTCAGGTTTCTATTCCGTTTACTTCCATTGCTATTAGTCTGGGCGTCTTCTATGTTCTCTTTTTGTTTTTTGTTTTAGTGGGTACATCCAACGCAGTCAATCTGACGGATGGTTTAGATGGTCTTTTGGCAGGATGTGCGGCGATTGTTTTTATGGCTTATGCAGTCTTTGCCATGTGGCACACAGAATACAATATAGCTATTTTCTGCGCTGCAATGGTAGGCGCACTTGCCGGTTTTCTGGTTCATAACCGCCATCCGGCGAAAGTGTTCATGGGCGATACAGGCAGTTTAGCTATTGGCGGCGCATTGGCGATGGTAGGTGTGTTGACACATACAGAACTGGGACTTGTACTGTTTGGTTTAGTGTTTGTTGCGGAAACGTTGTCTGTCATTTTGCAGGTTGCTTCTTTTAAGTTATTCGGACGACGAATTTTTCGGATGAGTCCATTGCACCATCATTTTGAGTTAAGTGGCTGGTCAGAGTGGGAAGTTGTGCTCTCTTTTTGGTTGGCTACTTTTCTTACAGCTTTTGGAACACTTGCTCTTTATGCACATCTGTCTTAAATGCGAGATATGAAAAAGCAGACAGGAGAGTTGGCATTTCAAAGCGCATAAGGTTTGTTTGGATGAAGAGCGGGAATAAACTGTCTTTAAGCAAGTAAACTGGTAACGGGTTTATTCTTAAAAGGTGGCTGAATCAGATCATGGAGACCTCCCAAAACAAGCGCAGCCAACCCAAGGTTCTGGTCCTTGGCATGGCACGTAGCGGGGCAGCAGTCGCTGGACTTTTGCTCAATAACGGTTACGACGTAACTTTAAATGAAAAAAAGTCACGCGAAGAATGTGGTTCAATCGTGCAAGAATTAGAAGACAGGGGATGTCGCGTCGTTTGTGGCGACCATCCTCTGTCGTTGTTGGATAACGACTATGATTTTATTGTGAAAAATCCAGGCATACCTTACCATGTGCCAATTGTAGCGGAAGCTGAACGGCGGTCAATTCCTATTTACACCGATATTGAAGTCGCTTCATGGTATATACATTCGCCTATAGTAGCCGTGACCGGATCCAACGGAAAAACAACAACCACGAGTCTGATTGGAGAAATGCTCTCGCAAGCAGGTTTGCAGCCAGTGGTTGCAGGAAATATTGGCATTCCTGTGGCGAGTGTAGTAGATACGGTATGTCCTCAACAGCCGCTGGTACTTGAAGTTTCGTCTTTTCAATTGCTTGGAACGGAACGCTTTCATCCCCATGTGGCAGTTTTTCTGAATTTGTACAGTGCACATCTCGACTATCATGGGACACGGGAAGCTTACGCGGCAGCAAAGTGGAAATTGTTTAGCAATCTGGACGCAAACGATGTGGCGATTCTAAATTTTGACCAACCAGAATTACGTGCGGGAGCAGTGCGTCTGGCCGCAAAGATTTTCCCCTTTTCGCGACTACCGCTTGCACAGGATGGAGTTTATCTCGATCATGGTGTCATTTGTATTCGCAAAGAAGGGCAAGTCACGCAGGTTATACCGGAAGATGATATTTTGCTGCCTGGCCTTCACAATCGCGAGAATGCCTTGGCAGCCATTGCCGCTGCAGCACAATTTGGTGTCACTCCAACGGTCATGGCTAGCGTGTTGCGAAGTTTTCGAGGTGTTGAACATCGCTTGGAATGGGTACGGGATGTTTCCGGTGTCCATTATTATAACGATTCAAAATCGACCAATCCGCAAGCCGCTAAAGCGTCTTTGATGGCTTTCCAGAGTATGGGCAAGTCGGTAGTCTGGATAGCTGGCGGATTAGAGCGAATGGATGACTTTTCTCCACTGCAGCCATTTTTGCAAGGCACAGTTCGCATGGCTGTCATTTATGGGGAATGCGGACAACGACTTTACGATTTTTTGCACGAGCATCAAATAGACTGCAATTTGGTAGAAAATTTGGAGCAGGCATTAGAAACGGCGGCAACGCATGCCAAGCCGGGTGAAGTCGTATTGTTGTCACCAGCCGCGGCTTCCTGGGATATGTTCTCGTCTTTCGAAGAACGGGGAAGCATGTTCAAAGAGCTTGTGCATAAATTATAGGGTCATGTTTGGACAGCTGTGCAGCCAGTATTTCATTGACTGGCACGGCTTTCACAGAAGGACAGGTACAAAGTGAGTCATTGTGTTTGTACCCGTCGGGAGTGAGGGGAAATGGCCTGTGTTGCAAGCTCAAGTTCACTCGGTAGAACGTACATCAGACAGTCTGGACCGTACCATCGTTCTGGTCACGCTGCTTCTTTTGAGTCTCGGGATTATGATGGTACATAGTGCCTCATCTGTCGTGTCAGCAGCAAAGTTTCACGATCCATTCTTCTATGCCAAGAGACAGCTTCTCTGGGCGCTTTTAGGAATTGCAGCTATGTTTTGGCTATCTGATTTTGACTATCATCGACTTCGTTCCCTTGCGCCCAAAATTGCCGTTCTTTCTTTTGTGTTTCTTGGTGCTGTGCTTATCCCCGGGATTGGTGCGGTACGTGGAGGTTCTCGGGCGTGGCTGGGTATTGGTTCGTTCGGTATTCAGCCTTCTGAGTTTGCTAAACTAGCCTTGATACTCTTTCTTGCCCATTTGCTGACGGATTATGGCGATCGGATGTCATCGTTTCGTCGTGGATTATTACCTCCATTGCTAATCGCGCTCATGGCTGTAGGATTAATTATGCTAGAGCCTGATCTCGGTCAATCGGTTGTTATTATGGGAACAGCGATTCTCATGCTTTTTGTGGCTGGTGCTCGTATGCGTCATCTAGGCATGCTAGGTGGAGCAGGGTTAGCAGCGTTTGCTGGTTTGGTGGCTGCCGCTCCGTATCGATTGGACAGGGTGACGGCTTTCTTGGATCCATGGAAATATCCTTTGAAAGAAGGATATCAAATTATTCAGTCGCTCTATGCTATTGGTTCGGGAGGATTATTGGGACTTGGACTCGGGAATAGTCATCAAAAATTTCTTTATCTGCCAGAACCGCAAACAGATTTTATTTTTTCTATCCTGGGTGAAGAGTTAGGTTTTCTTGGAGCGCTTACGGTGCTGTTTTTGTTCGGTGTATTAGTTTGGCGAGGATTTCGTATCGCTTTATATGCGACAGACATATTTGGCACCTTGCTTGCAACTGGAATTACCAGTATGGTTGCTGTACAAGTATTGATTAACATCGGTGTAGTTACAGGCAGTATTCCGGCAACAGGCATAACGCTTCCTCTGCTTTCTTATGGAGGCTCGTCATTGACACTGATGTTGACCGGAATAGGCATATTATTAAATATTTCCAGACAAGCTGTTTATCCTGCAAAAATTAAGATGAATGATGCCAAATGAATAAGTATAACTAGTATCGATGAATTTCAAGGTGGGGGGCGTGTCAGATTTGCGCTTGCTGTTGACAGGTGGAGGGACAGGTGGACATATCTATCCGGCGATTTCTATTGCTCGTGAGCTGGAGCGACGCGGTGAACTGGATGAGGTGCTGTATATAGGTACCGAAAAAGGGCTGGAAAAAAACATCGTTGCTCATGCGGGGCTACCCTTTACTGTCATACAGGCAGCGGGTCTCAAACGAGAAATTTCAGCTGCGGCACTTCAAACTGCCTGGATCACATGGCGTGGGTATAGAGAATCTCTGCAAGTGATACGTCGATTTAAACCGGATGTAGTATTGGGCACTGGTGGATATGTCACTCTGCCAGTGATTTTTGCTGCTCATCGATTGCGTAAGCCAAGTGTTGTTTGGGAAGGTAATGCATTTCCGGGATTGACAAATTTGCTTTGCGCCAGGCGGGCAGATGTTGTGGCTGTGGCCATGGAAGAAACCATAAAAAAATTTCCTCGAGCCAGACGGGTAGTTTGGACTGGCCATCCACGAGCCAGTGAAATTCGCCAGGCGGATGAAGCAGCCAAAGAAGCAGCCCGCAAGCGCTACCAACTAAGACCTGGCTATAAACACATTCTCGTTTTTTGCGGTAGTCGCGGTGCTGAAACGGTCAATCGTGTAGTCCTTGAGATGGCGCGTGAATTTTTGGCTGGCAAGCCTAATTTGCAAATGATTGTGGTAACGGGTGAGCACAACTTTGTGAAAATGGAAAATCAGCCAGATAACTTGTTGCTCGTTCCTTTTGTCGATGATATGCCGGCCCTATTACCGCAAATGGATGTGGTTGTCACTCGCGCTGGTGCGGGAACGGTGGCTGAAATTGCTTCTCTCGGTATTCCGGCAGTGTTTATACCATCTCCCTATGTCACTGCCAATCATCAAGAGGTTAACGCACGTTTTTTGACAGATCGCGGTGGAGGGACAATTCTGTTGGAAAAAGAATTGACATCTGCCAAGCTGTGGCTTGCCATTCAATCTTATCTAAAATCTGAACCTTGGCAACGAGCGCATGAGGCGTTGCTTTCCTGTGCAATTCCAGATGCAGTAGAAAAACTGGTGCAGGTTGTTCAGGAAACCGCCTACTCACAATCATAACTAGATTCAGTTAGCGATTCTTCGTTCATTTACAGATGCCCGTTTTGCAGAGTATACTCTGCAATGAATTGGGCGCGAATCGGATCATTCAAGGCTGCCCGATATCTGGGCAGTTTTTTTTCACCCTTTCATAGGGACTGCATAGGATGCGATACGAACTTTTGCATGGGCAATAGTCGT
The DNA here is from genome assembly GCF_900142255.1 of Alicyclobacillus tolerans. Classification (GTDB taxonomy): domain Bacteria; phylum Bacillota; class Bacilli; order Alicyclobacillales; family Alicyclobacillaceae; genus Alicyclobacillus_I; species Alicyclobacillus_I tolerans. Next base: position 42,047 of record NZ_FRAF01000009.1, read on the forward strand.
TAGCAGGTGGAGGTTGTCATGAACAGAGAAGGGTTGCTCGCCGAGTTGAAGAAAGTTGGGATTTCACAAATTCGTGCGGATGAACCACTCATTCGCCATACGACATGGAGAATTGGCGGGCCTGCCGATTTTTTTGCGGAACCAGAAAGCTTGATAGAACTGCAAGAACTGGTCAGAACTGCCCGGCGTCTTGAATTGCCAGTGACAGTGATTGGTCGGGGGTCAAATTTGCTCGTTCTTGATGGTGGCATTCGCGGTTTGGTCATCAAAATGCACGATAAATTCAGTGATATCTCCGTACATGAAGAACGACTGACTGCACTTGCTGGACGTTCTATTGTTTCTGCTGCAGGTATTGCTGTTAAGCACGGTTTGGCTGGCCTGGAATTTGCCACTGGAATACCAGGAACGGTAGGCGGCGCGGTCATGATGAACGCTGGAGCTCATGGTAGCGAAGTAGCCAATATTTTAGAATTTGCCGACGTGCTTGACGAAAATGGTGAATTGCGTCGATACAACAAGGACGCGCTTCGCTTTTCCTACCGATACAGTATTCTGAAAGACTGTCCGGGCATTGTAGTACGTGCTGGTTTTGCGTTAAACAGGGGAGACAAGGAAGAAATATCCCAACGCATTAAAAAATGGTCGCAAAAGCGCGCTGCCACCCAGCCATTATCCCAGCCTAACTGTGGGTCCGTTTTTCGCAACCCGGAGGGTGACTACTCGGCACGTCTTTTAGAAGCAGCTGGTTTAAAAGGATTACGCCACCATGATGCTCAAATTTCTGAGAAACACGCCAACTTTATTGTCAATCTCGGCAGTGCTCGAGCTGTAGATGTCCTCTGGCTGATTGACCATGCAAAAGAGACTGTGGCTAAAAGATATGGAATTCAGTTGGAAACTGAGGTGCGCATTATGGGAGAACACACCTCAGGGAGGTGACAGCCATGGACGTGTATCGTATTCAAGGTGGCAGAGTATTACAGGGTGAGACGCGCATTTACGGCGCCAAAAACGCCGCCTTGCCCATATTAGCAGCTTCGCTGATGGTTCGTGGTGTGACTAGACTGCATGATGTGCCAAATTTGCAGGATGTACAGGTCATGCTGGAAATTTTACAACGTTTAGGTGCGCGCGCTGAATGGATAGAGCCGGGGACGGTGGAAATCGATGCAACAAATGTCTCTTCAACCGACGTTCCTGAAGACTTAATGCAACGCATGCGCTCCTCTATTTTTTTAATGGGTCCGTTGCTGGCCAGATTTGGTGATGTTCGACTTTCCAAGCCCGGGGGATGTGTCATTGGCCAGCGCCCCATCGATTATCATTTGCGGGGAATTCGCCAGCTTGGAGCCAAAGTAGAAGAACAACATGGTTTTATTCGCTGCACATCCCATCGCCTATACGGTAATCTATTGTCTCTCGATTTTCCTAGTGTAGGGGCAACAGAAAATCTTATGATGGCTGCAGCACTCGCAGATGGAGAAACCATTATTGAAAATGCTGCCAGAGAACCAGAAATTGTCGATCTCGCTCGTTTTTTGAATGCCTGTGGAGCGAAAATCCGCGGAGCTGGTGAACATCGGATCGTTATCTCTGGCGTTCATCATCTGCATGATGGAGAACATACGGTGATTCCCGATCGAATCGTAACAGGCACACTGCTTATGGCTGCCGCCATTACGGGTGGAGAGGTTGTATTGCGAAATGCGGATGCTAATCACCTGTTGGCTGTTTTAGGAAAATTACAGGAGTCTGGGTTACGTGTGTATTCCGAGCATGATATAATAACCTGCAAGCGTGCAGACGCTATCCGTCCTGTCGATATGCGCACTGAACCCTATCCTGGTTTTCCTACGGATTTACAGGCGCCATTCATGAGTATGCTCACATTGGCCAAGGGAACTAGTATTTTGCGGGAAAATGTTTTTGAAGCTCGATTTAAACATGTGGATGAACTATTGAGAATGGGCGCGGATATCCGTGTCGATATGCGTACGGCAGTCATTCGTGGCGTATCCCGATTGAGTGGAGCTACTGTGGAAGCAAGTGATTTGCGCGGTGGTGCTGCGCTTGTGGTAGCTGCTTTGGCAGCGGAAGGTGAAACAGAGATTCGGGGTCTTCGTCATATCGATCGCGGTTATGAATCTTTGCATCAACAATTGGCGCAACTGGGAGCGTCCATTGAGCGTCTTGAGCTCAATTGTTAGGCAACAGGCGGCCTGTGGCCGCCTTTCCAATGGAGGGACAAGCTTTTGGGGCGTCCGCATACTCGATTGTCCGATCAAACGCTGCGGTTGCGTCGCAAGTCTCGCAATCGAAAAATTGTTTTTGCTTTCTTTGTTTTTTTAGGTCTGATTGTGGTGCTAGAGTCCCCCATCACGCGTTTACGTAAGATTGTTGTTGTAGGAAATCGTGGGATTCCAACCCATGAAGTCATTGCTGCTTCCGATTTAACAAAGGGAATTTCGCTGTGGAATGTAAGTGCGTCCAGCGTAAAAAAGAACATTATCAGGAAATTGGATTTAGTTCAAAATGTCAATCTGCATATGGACTGGTGGACAGGTACAGCAACACTCAATCTTACTGAAAAACATGTGGTGGCTGTTTACATGGCAAATGGCCATTTCTATAATTTACTTAATGATGGTGTGGTTTACCAATCCACAAATTCCTCTGAGGCTACTGCTTTTCCACTTGTAACGGAAGAGAATCGTTTGCCTCAAATCGGGCAATACATTTCGCCTCAAGTTTCAGAGCTTTGTCGGCAACTGTCCGGTGTATCTGTAAATCAATTGGTGGACATTTCAGAACTCCATGTTTCTTCTGACGGCACATTACAAGTGTATTTTGACAATGGTTATGTGGCAATGACGGATATCTCTCAATTCACTTCGATATTGCCAAAGATTCGCGAGGCTGTTGCCTATTTTTCAAGTAAAGGATTTGCTCCGGGAATTGTGAATTTGACGGGTCCACCGCCCTATCAATACACTCCGTTTTCTCTTCACCAGCCTTAAAGAGCGATCCGAAAGGATGAAAGTATGCATACTCGTGCAAAATTAGCTCTTTCTCTGACAGCCGTTTCCACGGTGCTCGGTTTGATGATTGGTGTGCAATATCGCCAAACGTCCGCCACAGCGGCGCTCGGGTTAGGTTATTTGCGAGGAACGGTAGATACACACACGCTGACGGAACTCAAGAATCTGAAAGCAAGCAACCAAGCCGCAGAACAGGAATTGACACAGCTGAATGACGAATTGAATCAGTTTGAACGGGTTTCATCGGGATCGGACAAAGCCATGACAGCCTTTCAACAGCGCCTGACCGACGAACGCATTTTAGCTGGCATTACAGCAGTGGAGGGGCCCGGCATCAGTGTCACGCTCTCCGATGGAGCTTCAAATGGTTCAGATGTCGAGCAAATTTTGACTCATGATTGGAATGTGCGCAGTGTTATCAATGAGTTATTTACAGCTGGTGCGGAAGCCGTTTCTATTAACGGTTATCGTGTGGTGGCTACGAGCGGTGTTTTTTGCAGCGGGCCTGTTGTACGTGTGAACAATCATCGCTTAGGAGCGCCTTTCACGATTGAGGCGATTGGCGATCCGGAGACGCTTAAATCAGCACTTGATATTCAAGGCGGTATTCTGGATGTGCTGCGTATGCAAGGGTTAAACGTGACCGTTCCGCAAATCAAACAGAAGATTGTCATGTCAGCGTACACAGGTTCTTTACCTGGAAGTCCTACCTATAGTCTAAATGAAGCTATTCCCAGCCTTTCCAATAACGGTACATGAGGGAGTTTCAATTGTGAAGATTTCTACCATGACTTGGACAAGCACTGGCGTCGCAGCTTTGTTGGGATTTGCCCTGACGGTTCAGATTACTTCAAATCTATCGGGATCGTCCAAATCATCTTCGAATAATTATGTGAGCGTCCAGACTCAACTCACCGAACAGGCGCAAGAGCATCGGATTTTGGAAGAGGAGATTTCTAAAGAAGCTGCGCAGATTGCTGAATACAGGGCAGCAGAAGGAAGCAAGCAAGAAATGAAAGCGGCGTTGGCGGCAGACGCCCATACATTGGCGGAAGAAGCAGGGACGGCCCCTTTTTCGGGTCCAGGTATTACGATTACGATTGAAAACGATCCAAACTTGCCCTTTGATCCACAGTTTGCAGGAGACTTCTATAAAGAATCCGATCAGTGGATTCAGTTGATTGTCAACTATCTTTTCTCCAATGGTGCTAGTGCAATTTCTATTAATGGACAGAGACTGGTGACTACCTCCTCCATTCGTTTGGTCATTGGACTTGATGGTCTGGGGGGTCTGCAAATCAACACGCATCCTGTTGCTATGCCATATGTCATTACTGCGATTGGTAATGTGGACGATATGAAAGCCACTTTGTCTGTATACAATTTGCAGGCATATATGGAGGCGATGGGTGAGGCGTTTATTGTCAAGGCGTATACAGGAAAAAACGCTTTGACAGTACCAGCTTATACCGGACCGCTCCCAGGAACTTGGGCGAAGGAGGTTACAGGCTCATGATTTGGTTGCCGATTTTAGGTTTGTTGATTGGAGCCGCGGTTGGACTGGTGTCCAATTGGACAATTCCTGTAGAGTATTCCAGTTATTTGTCCATTGCCATTCTTGCTGCTCTCGACACCGTATTCGGAGGTATTCGTGCGAACTTAGAGAAAACGTTTGACGATGTTGTTTTTCTCACCGGATTTTTTACCAATATCTTTGTGGCAGCATTGCTTGCTTTCATTGGTGTGCAACTGGGCGTAGATTTATATCTGGCCGCAGTTGTAGCTTTTGGTGTTCGACTTTTTCAAAATATCGCTGTCATTCGCCGTTTGGTGGTTACGCAAATTCGCGCCAAACGTCGGCGGCGGTTCAATACGACATCATGAACGTACAACTTAAAGATGGTATGATTAGGTAAATTACCTAATATTGCTGAAGAAACCATTGAAAAAGTTTTTCAATGATAGAGGATTGTCGGAAAATATGTTGAATGAGAAATGAGATGCAGTCTACGGCTCTCAGGAGGTGCCACGTTTGGCCAAAGGAGATTATATTGTTAGTTTAGATATTGGCACTTCAAAAGTTCGCGCGATTATAGGAGAGTCGAATGGAAACAGCTTGAATGTAATAGGAGTCGGTTCCGCAGAAGGCGAAGGGATTCGCCACGGTTCCATTGTTGATATAGATTTGACAGTTGAGTCCATTCGCGAAGCGGTCGAACATGCGGAGCGCATGGTTGGCATCCATATTGCAGCGGCGTATGTTGGAGTTTCTGGTAATCATATTCAGTTGCAATCCAGTCATGGCGTTGTTGCTGTGTCCTCTGTAGATCGAGAAATTGGTGAAGAGGATATTGAACGGGTATTGCAACAGGCGCGTGTTATTGCATTGCCGCCAGAACGGGAAATTATCGATGTTGTAGCTAAAGAATATATTGTCGATGGTTTGCGAGGAATTGTCGATCCGCGTGGTATGCTTGGTGTACGTCTGGAGGTAGACGCCTATCTGATTACAGGCAGCCGTACGGCTATCCATAATGTCGTTCGCTGTGTGGAACGCGCCGGTATCGAGGTAGCAAATCTTGTTCTACTGCCTTTGGCAGCCAGTCATGTAGCTCTGACATCTGATGAGCGAAAGCTCGGTGTAGCACTGGTAGATGTAGGAGCTGGGGCAACAACAGTGTCTATTTTTGATAATGGTATTTTGGCAGGAACCAGCATTATTCCAATGGGTGGCGATTATGTCACACATGACATTGCCATTGGGTTGCGCACACAGACTACAGCCGCCGAGCAGGTCAAATTGCAGCATGCTTGCGCATTGGTTGCAGAGGCTTCCGATCATGAACAATTTCGCGTTCCACGCATGGGTAGCAATCAGGAAGTGCAGTTTACACAGTACGATTTGGCAACTATTATAGAGCCGCGTATGCAGGAAATTTTTGCATTGGTTCGCAAGGAAGTTGAAAAATTAGGATACAGCCATGAATTGCCAGGCGGGTATGTTTTCCATGGTGGAGTTATGGCCATGCCAGGTGCGGGAAAATTAGCGTCAGAAGAGTTGAATGCTCCTGTTCGTGTAGCTGTGCCTGAGTATCTTGGTGTACGCGATCCGTCGTTTATCAACGGGGTAGGTATTCTTTCTTATGCTATGCGTTCGCATTTTCGTTCACAACCTGCGGAAGCGGGCACTGCTTCCCGTCCGGTTCGGACAGGCGGTGGTTTAATGGCGCGTATTAAAGATTGGTGGCGCGATTTTATTTAATAAGCTATTCATTCAATTCAATGCTTTTTAAAATACCAAGATTATCAAAACTATGGCGTAGAAAGTAGATGACTTTCTACAACGCGAAGCGAGGGGTCTGGTCTCCTGAGGAGATGGCCTCCGAAGCGAGGAGGAGCAGGCATGCTGGAATTTGATTTTGAGACGGATGCGCTTGCCAATATTAAAGTCATTGGTGTTGGCGGTGGCGGTTGCAATGCTGTAAATCGAATGATTGAGTCAGGTGTGAAAGGTGTAGAATTTATTGTCGTCAACACGGATGCTCAGGCGCTAAAGCTTGCTAAGGCAGAAACGCGATTGCAGATTGGAGAAAAATTGACGCGCGGCCTCGGTGCGGGTGCTAATCCGGAAATTGGAAAGAAAGCTGCAGAAGAAAGCAGAGAGCATTTGGCTAACGCTTTACGTGGGGCGGATATGGTGTTTGTTACCGCAGGTATGGGAGGCGGTACTGGAACTGGCGCCGCGCCTGTTATTGCCGAGATTGCTAAAGAACTGGGCGCTCTTACCGTTGGCGTGGTAACAAAGCCTTTCCGCTTTGAGCAAAAAAAACGTATGATGCAGGCAGAGCAAGGTGTTTCGCAGTTAAAAGAAAAAGTAGATACGCTTATTGTCATTCCGAACGATCGTCTTTTGGAAATCGTAGATCGCAATACGCCGGTACTGGAAGCTTTCCGAGAAGCAGATAACGTGTTGCGTCAAGGTGTATCCGGTATTTCTGATTTGATTGCTACTCCTGCGCTCATCAATGTCGACTTTGCCGATGTCAAAGCCATTATGACGGAGCGTGGTTCTGCTTTGATGGGAATAGGAATTGCTTCTGGGGAAAATCGGGCAACAGAGGCTGCCAAAAAAGCAATTTCCAGTCCGCTTTTAGAAACCTCAATTGATGGTGCTCGAGGAGTACTCATGCACGTAGCTGGTGGTACGAATCTCAGTCTCTGGGAAGTTAATGAAGCGGCAGATATTGTTTCTACAACAGCTGATCCTGATGTCAATATGATTTTTGGTGCGGCTATTGATCCGGAATTAGATGACGAAATTATTGTTACGGTGATTGCCACAGGTTTTGAAAATCACGCTAGTGCTCAAACCTCTCATCAACTGCGTGAGAATTCTCCCCGTCCCTCGAGTGCGCTTTCCGACATTGCTGCTACAAGCAGCAATATTCCTCCATCGAGCAACGGTTGGGATGTACCAGCTTTTATTCGCCGTCGTGAAGGTAAAATAGGTCGGGACCGTTAATGGGTCCTCAATGTCCACTCTCATTTTGTTTACCTTTAAGTAAGTTTTCTTATCCAACTTCTCATGACCGCCAAACGGCGGTCTTTTTCAATTTTAAATATCCTCATCCATTCGACAAAACTTTCTTTCTTTCTTCAATCATGTTCCGACATTTTTTTTAATAGACCTAAAGTATACTGGGTCACATCACAAGTCGAGGTGACGGATGTGGCCATTCCTGTCATTTATCTAGACATAGTTTGGCTATTGAACTTTGTGATGGATGGCGTCCTTTTATGGATGACGTTATTTGTCATCCGACGACCGGTGCGTTGGAAACGGCTGCTCCTTGGCGCGTTGTTTGGCGCATTTTATTCACTGTTCCTGTTTATTCCTTCTCTATCGTTTACAACATCGTTGTTGGGTAAAGTTTTAGCTTCACTGCTGATGGTTTGGATTGGAATTGGCAGGCGTAACTGGTTTGACTTAGCTCGTAGTTGTTTGGGACTGTATTTTGTCACTTTTTTGATGGCTGGTGCTGCGCTTGCGTTGCATTTTGCAGTTCCGGGTGTCTCGCTGGCATCGGGTACCGTCATCACCAACCGTGGAATAGCATTTGGCACTAGTGGAACCATTCTTGCCTTGCTCGTAGCGGTGCCAGTGTCTATTGGACTTGTGCAACATACGATTCAACGAATTCGTACTTGGAAATTGGCAAGCATGCATGTGCTGAGTATGCAAGTTACTGTTCAGGGACAAGATTTTTCCTTTCAAGCTTTGCTTGACACAGGAAATCACTTGTCCGATCCAGTTACTCGTCAACCTGTTTGTTTTATGGATTACAAACTCTTGCAATCTGTATTGCCTTCCCCTCTTTCAGCAGCCTTACAAGCCGGACAAGACCCTGTCAACGCGCTAGCAGCGCTTGGCGACCATGAAGCGGGTACTCTCGCGTTTGCGTTAGTTCCCTATCGTGTGGCTGGTGGTCAATCTAATCTTGCACTTTGTCTGCGTCCGGACGCATTGTATGTCGTTTGTAACGGGGAGAAATTATCTGTTCCGCAGATTCCGTGGTTGGCGCTCTCGGTTGCAGAACTCAGCCGTGAAGGAACGTTTCAAGCGATTTTGAATCCGCAAATTTTATCAGGAGATGAACGCATTGAAGAGATGGTTTCTAACACGTTCGGAACTGCTGCGCTTGCGCATTCGCCTGCGTCTTTTGTGGACGCGCATCAAAATCCGTCTGCTCGGCACAGCGGATGAAGTTTACTATGTAGGAGGCAGTGAAGCTTTACCACCGCCGCTTACACGCGAAGAAGAAGAAGTTTTGCTTTTGCGCTTGCCATCAGGTGACAGTGCAGCCCGTTCTTTACTGATTGAAAGAAATTTGCGACTGGTTGTTTACATTGCGCGCAAATTTGAAAATACAGGCGTGAATATTGAAGATTTAGTATCAATTGGAACCATTGGTCTCATCAAAGCTGTGAATACGTTTGATCCGCTCAAAAAAATCAAACTCGCAACTTACGCTTCTCGTTGTATCGAAAATGAAATATTAATGTTTTTGCGTCGTAACAACAAATTACGTTCAGAAGTTTCTTTTGACGAACCGCTCAATGTGGATTGGGATGGCAATGAATTATTGCTTTCCGATGTGCTGGGAACAGAGAGTGATACCATTACTCGCAATCTGGAAGACGAGGTTGATCGTGAGTTACTTTATGACGCTCTGGAAAAATTGAATGAACGCGAAAAGAAAATCATGGAACTTCGATTTGGTTTAAAAACCGGTAAAGAAATGACTCAAAAAGATGTCGCTGACTTGCTGGGCATTTCGCAGTCGTATATTTCTCGGTTGGAAAAAAGAATTTTAAAACGATTGCAAAAAGAATTTAACCGCATGATGTAAGGAAAATTAGACTTACAGTTCTGCCAGTCCAACCCTTCAGTGCATACATTTGCAGGTCCGGGAAATACTGAAATCACGTTGGCAGCATCAACGAACCCGAACCGGACGTAGCTTGGATTGCATCTTAGGGGGAGACTGGGTTGAAGCGCAACAAAGTGGAAATCTGCGGAGTCAACACTTCACAGTTGCCCGTTCTTAGTAATGCAGAGATGCGGGAATTGTTCACGCGTTTGCAGAACGGCGAACTGGCAGCAAGAGAAATACTGGTTAATGGCAACTTGCGTTTGGTGCTCTCAGTGATTCAACGCTTCAACAACCGTGGCGAATATGTGGATGATTTGTTTCAAGTAGGTTGTATCGGACTCATGAAAGCGATAGACAATTTTGATCTCAGTCAAAATGTGCGTTTTTCAACTTACGCTGTACCCATGATTGTTGGCGAAATTCGGCGTTATTTGCGGGACAATAATCCTATTCGTGTATCGCGATCGCTCAGAGACATAGCGTATAAGGCTCTGCAAGTACGTGATGCTCTCACGAACGCGAATTTGCGTGAACCTACCATTCAGGAAATTGCGGAAAAAATGGAGGTGGCGAAAGAAGACGTAGTCTTTGCATTAGACGCTATTCAAGACCCGGTATCTATGTTTGAACCGATTTATCATGATGGTGGCGATCCGATATACGTCATGGATCAGATTCATGATGAAAAAAACAAAGATTCTTCCTGGGTAGAGGAAATTGCGGTGCGTGAAGCGTTAAATAAGCTTTCCGAACGCGAGCAAAAAATTCTCGCCATGCGATTTTACGAGGGAAAAACACAAATGGAAGTGGCGGATGAAATAGGGATTTCTCAGGCTCAAGTTTCTCGTTTGGAAAAAAACGCAATACATCGAATGAATAAGCATGTCCAGTCGTAATATTGACAGTCCCCCTCATATATATGAATAAGCAAGGTTTGAAGAGAGGGGAAGGCGGCGACCGGGAATGCGTATTTCCGATTTGCAGTCGAAAGATGTCGTCAATGTAGGAGACGGAAAACGTCTTGGGACGATTGGCGATTTGGATATTGATCCGGAAAGTGGATTAATTCACAGCATCATTATTCCCGTAGCTGGCCGCTTTTTTGGAATGGTCGGTGGTGGCCAGGATTATGTGATTCCCTGGAATCAAATTGTTAAAATCGGCTCTGACGTTATTTTAGTGGATTTACGTCCCGCACATGAGACAGCTTATTATCTTCCGCACGATTCAGTACGTCGTTCAACCGGTGGCTATTGACTGAGAAGTCAAGGCGCCGGTTTTTTGTTATGATATTGTCAGGAGGACAAGACATGTATCGTCACTGGTATCAACGAAATCATCAGTTCTGGATTTTTCCCGATATCTTTCCTGCAATCGTGAAAGCTGCCTTTACTTTTCGCTTAGGTGGGGTATCCCATCCGCCTTTTGAGAGTCTCAATATGGGTTTACATGTGTCTGACTCTCCCGATCACGTTGTGGAGAATCGTCGTTTGGTAGCGCAAAGGTTTGGCATTCCTCTTGAAAAGTTTGTATTTGCCGAGCAAGTACATGGCCATCGTGTTGAGGTGGTGGGGGCAAAAGATGCAGGGAGTGGCGCTTTTGGCCAGGATACAGCAGTAACGGGGGCGGATGCATTAGTTACCGCTGAAAAAGATTTGGCACTTGCCATATTAGTAGCTGACTGCGTTCCTGTGCTTCTGTTTGATCCGATTTCTGGTGTGATTGCAGCGGTTCACTCAGGATGGAAAGGCACTGCAGAACAAATTGTTCAATGTACACTGGCAGTCATGCAACAACATTTTGCCACGCAAGCTCAGCAAGTGTACGCTGTTCTAGGACCTTCCATACGACGTTGCTGTTATGAGGTGGATGAGCGTGTACGTAACGCGTTCTCGCCGACCTTTCCAGATACAATTTTTTCTCCCAGCCAGCGTCCAGGTCACTATATGCTTTCTTTGCAACATGCCATTCGCTATAGCCTATTGAAATATGGTGTACGAGCAGAGAGAATCCAAGATACAGGTGTTTGTACAGCATGTCGGACAGATGTTCTTTTTTCGTATCGGGCAGAACGTGGACAAACGGGGCGAATGTTGGCTGCTATTGCAATTCAATCAGCTCAATAATCCTAATAGTGGTTATTCTGTCATTGAGAATTATATTCTGGATATTGAGGAGTGGCAGTCGGTTGGTGCAAAACGATCATGAGCGCTTACATTTCTCTCAAAGTCAGCACCTAGAGTTGAACAATCGTTTGACAGCCATACGTGAACGCATTGCTAAAACGGCTGAATCAGCTGGGAGAAATCCAGAAGATATTCGATTAATTGCGGTCACCAAAACAGCTTCACCAGTTCTCGCTGAACACTTGCTAACGTTGGGCATCCAGGATATGGCGGAAAATCGTTGGCAAGTTGCTCGTGAAAAACTTGTCCATCCTTTTGCGGCCAGAGTAAGATGGCATTTTATAGGTCCTCTTCAATCGAATAAAATCAAATCGATTGCATCAGCGTTTTCAGTTGTACATGCACTTGAAGATGCAGAACATGCAGAACAATTTGAGCAAATACTTACTTCTCTCGGAAAGCATATGGAGGCGTTTGTGCAAGTCAATGTATCGGGAGAGCCTCAGAAACATGGGGTGCATCCAGAAAACTTGCACCTTTTGCTGCAAAAGTTACAAAACTATAAATTTCTTCGCGTTGTGGGTCTCATGACGATGGCCCCGTTGACGAGGGATTATATTGAAATTCGCCGCACTTTCCGTGGCTTAGCCAATCTTCTAGGGGAGGAAAGAGAAAGATTGTCTTGGGGAAATTTACAATATCTTTCCATGGGCATGTCGAATGATTACGAGTTGGCAATTGCAGAAGGAGCTACACATTTAAGAATAGGACGACAATTGGTTTCTCTAGAAGACACTCCAGAGGGTGGCGAATCCAGGTGACTTTGCTGGTTCAAATGGTTCATTTTTTATTTTCCGCTTATTTCATCGTCCTGATTGCGAGCGCTGTAGCCAGTTGGTTTCCAGAACTTCAAGCCAATCGACTCGTTAATATTTTGCAGCAATTAAGTCAGCCGTATTACGCCCCTTTTCAAAGATTATTGCGACCTATACAGGTAGGAGGTATTCTGCTGGATTGGTCGAGTATTGTAGCTGTTATTGTCTATTTTGTCATTCAGTCACTCATTTTTTCCGCATTGTCAAATATGCTAGGAGGACTTGTTTAAATGACAGAAGGGAAAGTGGATACAGAGTGGGCTAGACCCAGTGAACGCCCTTTTGTCCGTCAAGCTGAAGAGTGGGTATCTCGCTCATTGAACAGGCGTATGATGTGGTTAACAGATTTCCTCAGTCCTCGCGAGCAATTTCTTTTGCAAAGTGTCGTCAATCGCCAAGCTGCATGGGTGGAATTTTCGGGAGGTTTTCCTGATGCTGAACGGCAGCGAGCGTGTATCATGCCGGAAAATTGGTATCCTACGGAAGAGGATTTTTCTTTGCGCTGGTTGACCATCCGTCCCATATCTCCGCAGGAACGTTTGACACACCGTTCTGTGCTGGGTTCTTTGCTTGGTCTTGGTATAGAGCGCAAAGTATTAGGTGACGTAGTTTCGTTGAAAGATCATACTGGATATGCGGCTGTGTTGACATCCTCCATGGCAGAGTATGCCTATCAACATCTTCACAAGGTTGGACCGCAAAATGTAGACGTAATGCTTTTGTATCAAACTCCACTTATCGAGCGCGATAGTTACGAGTGGAAATCCATTAGCGTCAATTCCTGTCGTATCGATGCAGTAGTGTCCGAGGTGTGTCATTGGTCACGAAACAAGACAAAAGAAGCCATTTTGAGTCAGCAAATATTCGTCAATAGTTTGGTAGCCTACAAGCCTGAAGAACTGTTGGAAGCGGGCGATCGCGTTTCTGTGCGAGGTTTTGGCAGAATTCAAATAGGAGAGGTGACGGGGAAGAGCAAAAGTAATCGTCTTTGGCTGTCCGTTGCTACATTGCGTGACAAGGCTTAAAAAGTTAAATCGTTGAATTTGTCGTTTTTGGAAGGAGATTGTGGGTTGGTGTCGAAACAGACAAGCGGACTCAATCGATAACCTGTCATGTTTGTTTCGCTAAATTTTCCAGTGTTTTGATGATTAGATGCAGTTTTCGGGGGTGTTATCATGCCGTTGTCGCCATTAGATATTCACAATAAAGAGTTTAGTCGTTCTTTTCGTGGGTATGATGAAGATGAAGTAGACGATTTTCTTGAACGAATCATACAAGATTATGAAGGATTGATTCGCACTAACAAGGAATTGGAAGAAAAAATAGAGCAATTGAATGAGCGTCTGCAGCATTTTATGAATATTGAGGAAAGTTTGAGCAAGTCCATTATCATCGCCCAGGAAACAGCTGAGGAAGTAAAAAACAACGCTAAAAAAGAGGCGCAGTTGATTATTAAAGAGTCGGAGAAAAACGCTGATCGAATCATTAGCGAAGCTCTCCAGAAGTCGCGCAAGATGGCCATGGAAGTAGAAGAGATTCAACGTCATGCTGCTATTTTTCGAGCTCGATTTCGTTCTTTGATTCAAGCTCAGTTGGAATTACTGGAATCCAATGAGTGGCGCGATTTTGACAAAGACGCGACGAAGGTGGATTTAGAAATTCGCGAAGCTACGTCTTAAAGAGTATCCGTTTATATTGTGTTTTCGGGAAGAACTGGAAATCAAACCAATCTATAAAAAAGCTGTCCCAAAAGTCATCGTTGATGACTTGAGGGACAGCCTTTTTTATAGGTCATCAATTTAAAAACCTGGGCGCTCATGAAAAAGCTGTTATGGGCTACGTATACTTCTTCGTCAGAATCCCACACTACACGCTGTAGGCAGCATGGAAGGCGGGAGTAAGGTGTCTTTTGGCTGTAAACTCTGTTCTGGAGGAGGAAGGCAGTATGGATCGTGAAAAGGCAAGACAACGTTTGTTAGCTCTGAAAGAAAGTCTGGAAGGACGAGCGGAATATCCAAATCAAAATCGTCTGAATGACAGTCAGCGGGATGAAACTTCTGAATTATCGATGATCGACAATCATCCAGCTGATGCAGCAACAGAACTATTGGATAGAGAAATGGCGCTTGGTATGCGGGCAGCCAATTCTGAATATGCGTTGCAAATAGAGAGGGCATTACATGCGATAGAAAATGGTGAATATGGCCAATGTGCAATTTGTCAGCAAGAGATTCCAGAAGAACGTTTAGAAGCGTATCCGCTTGCACTGACATGTATACAATGTCAGGAACGAATTGACCATCTCGATCATCGGCGGACGCGTCCAATTGAAGAAGAAGTTTTTCCGCATAGTTTTGGTAGCTTGATAGGTGATGATAAAGACACAACGGGATTCGACGGAGAAGATAGTTGGCAAGCAGTTGGACAGATGAATGCCAGGCCAAGCGCCAACGATCCAGAATCGATTGGCTACGAGACCTGGCTGGAAGGTATCGGTCCAGAGCTGACAGATGGTATAACTAATGAAGAATGGCGTGATACACTTAGCCGCTGACTTCACTCGGCAAGCTGACAAAAGCGAATGTATCGCTGCGCAGACCGCGGCGCAGACATTCCAGAGCAATGGTTTCCGCTGGGGCAATGTTACCTAGATTAACTTGAGTTCCAAACCGTTCAATAAAATCGATCTGTTGTGATTTTTTAGGTGCTTCAAACATCAGTCGCTGTTGCTCAGAAGTATTTAAACAAGCTAAAAACTCCTGGAAAACAAGTTCGTCCAAATGGCCACTGCCATCATACATTCCAGCATTTTCGCCACTTTCACGTCCTTCAACAACCACATAATCTGCTCCAGCCAAAAGATCTAATTTGACTTGTTTGGCGAGTGCAATCGGATCGACACCGTGCGTAAGTTTTTTTCCTACCTCGCTCAAAACGAGCGACAATTGGGACTTGGCTTGCTCAATCATGCGCAACCTGTCCTCACTAGGAATATCAAGCGTGCCATCGGAAATTTCCATAGCCGTGAAACCGAGTTTTACACAGTAATGGAGATATTCTTTGAAGGCGTTCTGATGATAGGCAATTTCGGCAAGAGTGCCGCCTGGACATGTGAAGACACTATAGAGTTTGGCAATATCCAATTTTTGACGAAGAACTGACTCTGGATAAAGCGTGGAGGAACCAAAGCCAAATTTAAGAATATCTAAATGAGCGGAGGCGACTTCCATCAAGTCGGTAAATTCCCGCGTGCCCATTCCTTTGTCGATGACCATGGTCAGGCCTTCCGTGCGAGGTTTTTCTTTTCGGTTGGGGATGGGGGATTGAATGATTTGAGCAAATGCTCGCTTCTCTGATAAAATCACGTGGACTGACCTCCTGCGACATGATAATTCAAACTATGCAAAAATCATAAAAAAGGGTCTTGACATTCGCCAAAGGAGGCGTCTATCTTGCTGATGCCGTACATGCGCGGCAGAGAGGATGATGCAGATGCTGTACGGAATTGCCTTGTTAGTTTTTGCCCTCGATCAGCTCATTAAATGGATGGTTCGCTCCCATATGACTCCTGGTCAATTGGTACCCGTTCTACCTCCCTGGGTCGATCTCGATTATATACAAAACCCAGGCGGAGCTTTTAGCATTCTCCCTCATCACACTTGGCTTTTTATTCTTGTTGCGTTTGTCGTCATTGCAGCCGTAATTTATGTTGATATTAGGTACAAGCCTTCCCCTTCCATAAGAATTGCGCTGGGCCTCGTACTTGGCGGGGCGCTTGGCAATATGTCGGATAGGATTTTTATTGGTAAGGTAACCGACTATGTTTATTTGCAGTTCATCCATTTTCCTATTTTTAATTTGGCTGATGTCTGCATTGACGCAGGTGTGATTCTTCTCATTATACGGACTTTTTGGCAAGGGAAAAAGGAGAATCTGTCTAACCACGAGGATGATAAGTAATGGAAGATCGTGTTTTGTATTTTCAGGTTGAGTCAGAGAGTGAAGGTTTGCGTCTCGACAAGTGGCTGGTACAGGTTTTGCAAGATGAAGAAATGGATATTTCTCGTTCACAAATTCAGGAGTGGATCAAACATGACTGCATCAGCGAAACTACTCGCAAAAGTCGTGTAAAAGCGAGCGATCCTGTAGAAACAGGCCATATCTATCAGATCAAATTGCCAGAGCCGGAACCAGTCGAATTGCAACCAGACCCTGTATCCATTCAAATAGTTTATGAAGATGAACATCTGGTTGTTGTGGATAAGCAACGTGGATTGGTGGTCCACCCAGCAGCCGGGCATCCGCGCGGTACCTTGGTCAATGGCTTGCTTTATCTCGGGGTTCGTCTCTCTGCCCTGGGTGGTACAGCACGGCCAGGTGTTGTTCATCGGATCGACAAAGACACCTCAGGTCTTTTGGTTTTAGCTAAATCGGATTTGGCTTATCATAAACTTTCCTTGCAGCTACAGGCACACTCCATGTTGCGCAGTTACGCTGCAATTGCGCACGGTGTCTTGCCACACCAGGAGGGAACGATTGATGCTCCGATTGGTCGTGACCCAAAACAGCGTCAGAGACTGGCAGTAGTGGCTGGGGGTAAACCAGCCATTACGCATTTCTTTGTGAAAGAACGGTTCGAACAGTATACGTTCTTGGATTGTCGTCTGGAAACCGGGCGTACGCATCAAATTCGTGTGCACATGGCTTATATTGGGCATCCCTTAGCGGGAGATCCACTTTATGGTCCGCGTCATACGCTGCCTATTGATGGACAGGCGCTGCATGCCAAGGAGTTAGGCTTTGTACATCCTGCTAGCGGTGAACATATGCGTTTTGAATCCCCATTGCCGTCGGATATGGAACGTTTATTGATGGAATTACGTCTTGGTTTGCAGACATAACAGACAGAAATAAAACTTGCAAACGGTTTGTCTCATCATTTCTGGTCAGAAATTGCAAAAAATTATATTCTAACTTGTTTTTTGTTACTATAAATATTATAGTATATATGCAGATAGGCAAATCCATTCAATTAAAGTTCCGATCAGGAGGTAGAGAAGATTGGCAAAAACAGTTTGGGAATTAGATAAAGCACATAGTTATGTGGGATTCAGTGTCCGTCATATGATGGTATCCAATGTACGTGGTGTATTTAACGATTTTGACGCAACAGTCCATACTGAGGGGGAAGATTTGTCAACCGCAGATATAGTTGTCACCATTAACCCTAACAGCATTGATACGAGAAATTCGCAAAGAGACGAACATTTGCGTTCTGCCGACTTTTTTAAAGTAAACGAATATCCAGAAATAGTATTTCGCGCTCATAACCTGCAACATAAGGGTGGCGAGAAACATGAACTGCAAGGTGAAATTACGATTGTTGGTGTTACAAAGCCGCTGACATTGGATGTTGAAATTTCCGGCCCAGCTAAAAATCCATGGGGAAATGAAGTTATTGGTGTGGTCGGTAGCGGTTCTCTGAATCGTTCAGATTTTGGTCTTACTTACAACGCTGCTTTGGAGACTGGCGGCGTATTAATTGGCGACACAATTAAATTAAACATCGAAGTTGAGTTTGTTAAAAAATCTGAATAAAAACTAAGATCTTTTATTTTCAGTTTTTTCAGTCAGACGGACTTGTAAAGTGAAGCAGAGTTTGGTAAAACCCAATACTTGACGAATCACGTATAGATTGATACGATGGCAGAAATGTTTATAGCCTTTAAGCCAATCCTGTGAGGTTGGGAAGGGTTCGTCAAGAGAGCTTATGGACTGCACAGTTTTGAATGTCGGCTGTGTGGAAAATTTCCGGGCTACCCTCCTCAGGGAGGGTAGCCTTTTATTATGGAAAGGAGAGACAATTTTGGCCCAACAAATTCAACTAATGGACGGTCTACAGGTCAATCGTTCTTTAACTCGTATTGCTCATGAAATCCTTGAACGCAATCGTACGTTGAGTCAACTGGTCTTGGCGGGCATTTTGACGCGCGGCTGGGTGCTGGCCGATCGTTTGGCCGATAAGTTAGCTGAAATTGAAAAAGAACAGCGACCGCATGCCTTTGCTCTGGATGTCCGCCCTTTCCGTGACGATTTAGAGCATTTATCATTTCAGCAAGCAACGCTTCACAGTACGCCAGAGACTGTAATTCAAGATAAAAAAGTTGTACTGGTGGATGATGTGTTGTTTACAGGCCGCACTGTGCGCGCAGCACTTGATGCTTTAATGACAAAAGGGCGGGCGCAACAAGTACAACTTGCTGTTCTGGTCGATCGCGGTCATCGCGAGTTGCCGATTCGGCCTGATTTTGTTGGGAAGAATTTACCAACCTCGTTAGATGAACGAATATCTGTAAAACTTCAAGAAGTCGACGGCGAAGACGGTATATGGTTGGCTAAACCGTAAAAGTTTACCTGGATTTTGGAGAAACGACAGTTCGTTAGGATGGTTTTGGGAAAGAGGGAGAGAGTATGTATCATGCGGTGAGCACGGACGATTTGAATCGCCCGCTGATAGAACGTCTGATTCAGATGGCAGAGACTTTTCGGACAACCCCTCGCCATATCTTACGTGCTAGGCTACAGGGTACGCTCGTTGCAACACTTTTTTATGAACCGAGTACACGTACGCGACTTTCATTTGAGGCAGCGGTTACTCGTCTGGGTGGAAATATTGTGGGAGCAGAAAATGCCCGAGAAAATTCTTCTGCCAAAAAAGGCGAGAGTTTGGCTGATGTTTTTCGAGTTGTCGGGGCGTATGCAGACGCCATTGTCATCCGTCACCAAGATGAAAAAGAAATGGCCTTGGCCCTTCCATACAGTCCAGTGCCGATTATCAATGCGGGCGCGGGAAGCGGCGAACATCCTACGCAAAGTTTGCTCGATATATACACACTTTGGAAAGAATTTGGTGAGGTCGATGGACTCTCCGTATGTATGGTAGGTGATTTGCGTTTTGGCCGAACGGTTCACTCCTTGTTACGAGTGCTCAGCTTTTTTCAGGGAATTCAGGTTACGCTTGTTTCTCCTCCGGAATTGGCGCTCGATGATCCACTTTTAGAGGAAATCAAGGGACGTGGACTATCCGTAGAAACGAAAGAACGGTTGGATGATGTCATTGGCGAAGTCGACGTCATTTATCAAACGCGCATCCAACGGGAAAGGTTGCCGGCGGAAATACATTTATCCTATGCAACGGAAGACTATAGAATCTCTGCTCAAACACTGGAACGCTTGCCTTCTCGTTCCAGAATACTTCACCCTTTGCCACGTGTAAATGAAATAGATCCAGACGTGGACACAGACGAGAGAGCTGCCTATTTTCGTCAGGTGCAAAACGGACTTTTCATTCGCATGGCGCTTCTCGATGAAATACTTGGAGGTGTATTGCGCTGAAAATTAAATTGCAAGGTGGCTGCCTGCTTGATTTATTAGATAATTCACAGGAACAAGCAGACATTTTAATAGAAAGCGAACATGGACGAATTCTTTCGATTGGAAAAGATTTACCTGAAGCGGAACAGACGATAGACGTGGCTGGTTTGACGCTTTTGCCTGCGTTTGTCGATCCCCATGTCCACTTTCGTGAACCAGGATTTGAACATAAAGAGACGATTGCTAGTGGAGCTAAAGCTGCTGTGGCTGGAGGATTTGGTAGCGTTCTTTGCATGCCGAATACCAATCCACCAATAGATACACCTGAGCGTGTGGAATATGTGCTGCAAAAATCAGCAGAAGCAGGAGCATGTCGAGTTTGGCCCATGGGTTGTATTACTCGTGAGCAAAAGGGAGAGCAATTGACCGATTTTGCAGCCCTTCAATCAGCAGGGGTTGCTGGACTTTCGGATGATGGTAAAGGTGTTCAGCATGGAGGGTTGATGCGCCAGGCACTGTTTGCCGCTGCGGCCTCAGGACTGACGGTGGCGATTCATGCAGAGGATGAAACCATTGCCGGTAAGGGCGTTTTGCATCCGGCGGCCGCCAAAAAATTCTCCGTACCAGAACAACCTGGCTCATCAGAAAGCGCCATGATTGCCCGTGACTTGTTGTTGGCTGAAGAAACTGGAGCGCGTTTACATCTGTGCCATGTCTCTTTAGAGTCTGCGGTCAGTTTGCTTGCTTGGGCCAAGTCACGTGGACTTCGAGTGACTGCAGAAGTTACGCCGCATCACCTGCTCCTCTCTGAGGAATCCATTGACGAAGAGAACACGTTTTACAAAGTGAATCCACCTTTACGTTCGGAAGATGACCGTAAAGCTTGTTTACGGGCTTTTCTTGACGGCACAATTGACATGATAGCCACCGATCATGCGCCGCATACTGAAGAGGAAAAAGCAGTTGGATGGCTTTCAGCTCCCTTTGGCATGGTGGGGATTGAGATTGTTTTCCCTCTGCTTTATACGCATCTGGTTAGTCGTGGCTTGATGTCACTGTCTGAACTGGTCAAGCGTATGTCACTCGTTCCCGCTCAAGCGTTCAACTTGCCCGCATCTGGTTTGCGTCCCGGCGCACTTGCTGATTTGACAGCAGTGGATTTACAGACAGAGCGTCGAATTGAGCCCAATCGTTTCTACTCTAAAGGACGAAATACGCCGTTTACAGGCTGGATGGTACGCGGATGGCCAGTAATGACTATGGTTGACGGCAAGATGGTCTTTGATGCAAGGCAAAAGGAGGTACAGTGCTGATGTCCAATCGTTCTGCCCGTCTCGTACTTGAAAACGGTTTGGAATTCACAGGTCAACACTTTGGTGCGACTGGTGAAAGGGTCGGCGAAGTGGTATTTAACACTGGCATGACCGGTTATCAGGAAGTGCTTACGGATCCTTCCTATTGCGGTCAGATTGTGACCATGACTTATCCACTCATTGGTAATTACGGTGTTAATGTAGACAATATCGAGTCTCGTCAGCCGTACGTTCATGGTTTCGTCGTACGTAGATTGGCTGCAGAGCCAAGCCATTTCAAAAGTCTGGGCAATCTGGATGACTATCTGCGTCAACACGGTATCTTAGGCATTAGCGAGATCGACACGCGCCAGTTAACTAAAGCCATTCGCAGCGACGGTACGATGAAAGCAGTACTGACGACTGAGAATACACCCGTCAGTGTTCTGCTTGACAAACTGGCTCAACCCTTGATGACCGACCAAATCTTGCGAGTCACAACACCACAGACGTATCGCTGCCCAGGTGAAGGCAGGCGAGTGGTCGCAATCGACTATGGTATGAAATCAGGAGTAGTTCGCAGTCTGTTGGCGCGACGCTGTGATGTGATTGTTGTTCCAGCGACAGCGAGCACAAAGGAAATTCTTGCCTGGAAGCCAGAAGGTGTCATGCTTTCCAATGGCCCGGGCGATCCGTTAGACGCTCCTTACGCCATTGCAACTGTCAAAGAATTGATTCAATATGGAGTTCCTGTCTTTGGTATTTGTTTAGGGCATCAGTTAATTGGCTTAGCTTCTGGAGCACGTACTGAAAAAATGCGTTTTGGTCATCGGGGCGCGAATCATCCAGTAAAAGATTTGCGCACAGGAAAGGTTTATATCACTTCCCAAAACCATGGTTATATGGTTTCTGAAGATTCTCTGCGTGGAACGGATTTAATTTTGACACATTTGAACGTAAATGATCGCACGGTAGAAGGAATGATGCATCGTCATCGTCCTGTCTTCTGTGTGCAATACCATCCTGAAGCGCGCCCGGGTCCGGATGATTCGGATGAACTGTTTGATGAATTTATGCGCATGATGGACGAGGTTGGAGAAGGAAGGTGGACAGCGCATGCCTAAACGCGCAGACTTGAAAAAAATTCTTGTCATTGGCAGTGGTCCTATTGTAATTGGCCAGGCAGCTGAATTTGACTATGCTGGTACTCAAGCTTGCCAGGCTTTGCGTGAAGAAGGTTACGAAGTAGTCCTTGTCAACTCCAATCCAGCTACCATTATGACGGATCCGGATATGGCTGATAAAGTGTATGTGGAACCGATTACCCTTGAATTTGTCTCGCAAATCATTCGTAAGGAAAAGCCAGATGGATTGCTACCAACGCTTGGAGGCCAAACAGGTCTCAATATGGCAGTACGTCTAGCAGAATCCGGCATTCTTGAAGAAGAAGGGGTCATGCTTCTGGGGACCCAACTTACGGCTATCCAGGAAGCGGAAGATCGTGAGAAATTTCGCTCCCTCATGCGCAGACTCGAGCAACCAGTTCCCGAGAGTGCAATCGTGCACTCTTATGAAGAAGCGGCAGTTTTTGCTGAACAGATAGGTTTTCCCATCATTATTCGTCCAGCTTATACACTTGGCGGCACAGGGGGCGGCATTGCTTCCAACTGGCAGGAATATAGGGAAATTGTCGAACTCGGCCTGACCATGTCGCCCATCTCGCAAGTTCTTGTCGAGCAAAGTATTGCAGGTATGAAAGAAATTGAATATGAAGTAATGCGGGATGCAAATGATACGGCGATTGTCGTTTGTAATATGGAAAACTTTGATCCGGTCGGAGTGCATACGGGCGATTCTATAGTAGCTGCCCCAAGCCAAACACTGTCAGATGAAGATTATCAGATGTTGCGCAGTGCCAGTTTGAAAATTATTCGTGCTCTCGGTATTGAAGGTGGATGCAATGTACAATTTGCCCTCGATCCGCTCAGTTCACAATATTACGTAATTGAAGTTAATCCACGCGTATCGCGATCGAGCGCATTGGCTTCTAAAGCAACTGGCTATCCCATTGCCAAGGTAGCTGCTAAAATTGCAGTCGGTTATCATTTGGACGAAATTCTCAATCCTGTGACGGGTGAGACATACGCTTCTTTTGAACCAGCGCTTGATTATGTAGTCACAAAAATTCCTCGTTGGCCGTTTGACAAATTTCACAGTGCAAATCGCAAACTGGGTACGCAAATGAAAGCGACTGGCGAAGTGATGGCAATTGGCCGAACTTTTGAAGAGTCTTTGATGAAGGCAGTTCGCTCTTTAGAAGTGGGTCTTGATTCTCTTCAACATCCGCAGGCCAGTATGTGGACAGAGAGCGAACTAGAAACGCGGCTCAGAGTACCTGATGATGAACGTTTGTTTGTGATTGCCGAGGCGTATCGGCGCGGCATGTCGCTAGAGAACATTCATCAACGGTCTAATATCGACCGTTGGTTTTTGGAACGCGTAGAGCATTTGGTCAAGATGGAAAGGCGTCTTCAAGAACATGGGCCGCTTGATTTAGCGCAATTAGACGCTACGTCGGCAGAATTGCTTGCGGATGCCAAACGAATGGGATTTCCAGACTCAGCTATTTCCAGGTGCACTGGTGTGGCTCAGGAAGAACTCTTTGCTTATCGTAAATCCATAGGATTGTTGCCTGTCTATAAGATGGTGGATACATGCGCTGGTGAATTTGCTGCTAGTACGCCTTATTATTACAGCAGTTATGATCAAGAAGATGAAGTTGTCGAGAGCAGCAAGAAAAAACTCTTGGTGCTCGGCTCAGGACCTATTCGAATTGGCCAGGGAATTGAGTTTGACTACTGTTCGGTTCATGCTGTTTGGGCGATTCGAAAAGCAGGTTACGAGGCGGTCATTGTCAACAACAATCCTGAAACGGTTTCCACAGATTTTAATACATCCGATCGTCTTTATTTCGAACCGCTTCATTTGGAAGATGTTTTGCATGTGATTGAACGAGAGCAGCCTGAGGGAGTTATCGTTCAATTTGGTGGACAGACGGCCATCAATTTGGCGGATGGGTTGGCGCGAGCGGGTGTGCGGATTGTAGGAACAGCCCTGGCAGATATCGACACCGCTGAAGATCGCGAGCGTTTTGACGCGCTCTTGAATGAATTAGGAATTGATCGTCCGGAGGGACGAACCGTCACTTCGTTGGAAGAGGCTGTGGAGACGGCCAAGACGCTTGGATATCCTGTAGTCGTGCGTCCGTCCTATGTTTTAGGTGGACGGGCTATGCAAATCATTGACAGTGATGCGGATTTACATCTATACATGCGTGAAGCGGTCGATGTATCGCCGCGCCATCCTGTTCTCATTGATCGCTATCTACAAGGTGTGGAAGTGGAAGTCGATGCTATATCGGATGGCGATACGGTAGTAATTCCCGGCATTATGGAACACATTGAGCGAGCTGGCGTGCATTCAGGAGATTCCACGGCTGTTTTTCCGCCTCAGCATTTAACGACTGAAGTTAAGGCGCTGTTGGTAGACTATACAACACGCTTAGCCCGCGGATTGCATGTTAAGGGATTGGTTAATATCCAGTTTGTCATTCAAAATGGACAGGTGTATGTCATTGAAGTCAATCCACGCAGTTCTCGTACAGTGCCGTTTTTGTCCAAAGTTACGGGTGTTCCTATGGTCGAGCTTGCTATGCACGCAGTACTGGGTGCACCCTTGACCCAACTTGGATATGAATCGGGTTTACTTCCTGAGCCCCATCAGGTATCGGTAAAAGTTCCTGTCTTCTCGTTTGCCAAACTGCGTGGTGTAGATATCAGTCTTGGTCCAGAAATGAAATCGACGGGTGAAGTCATGGGACGCGAGGCAACGTATGCTAAGGCGCTTTATAAAGGAATGCTGGCCACAGGTATGCAAATACCTGACCATGGAACGATTTTGGCTACGATCGCTGATAAAGACAAAGAAGAAGCCTATCCTTTGCTGAAACGATTTTCTCTGCTTGGCTTTCATTTGGCAGCTACCGAAGGAACGGCTCGGTATCTGAAAGAAAACGGCTTGTCTGTACGCGTAGTCAACAAGCTCGCTCAAGGAACCCCCAACTTGGCCAATGATATTCAAGAGGGCAAAATACAATTGGTTTTCAACACTTTGACTCGAGGCCTAAAACCAGAGAGAGACGGTTTTCGCATCCGGAGAACGGCTGTTGAACACGGTGTCCCCTGTTTAACCTCATTAGATACGGTACGCGCTTTGCTAGAAGTTTTGGAGACATTGCGCTTTCAATCCAATCCAATAGAGGCATACAAGTTACATCGTTAAATAGGGGAGGTTTCTGTATTTGTATCAGGAAGCTGAAATTCTGCAGGATACAAAGTATGAAAGAGTGCGCGATAAAGTATACGTAGCGCTTGATTTTCCCAACGGATCGGCAGCGGCATCTTTTGTGGAAAGCATGGGACCGGGTGTCACTCATTATAAGGTTGGTCTTGAACTATTGATGGCAGAAGGACCCCAATGGATAGAGCAAATGGGGAAGCTTGGCAAGCAAATCTTTCTCGATGTGAAACTTCATGATATTCCCAATACGGTTGCAGGTGCAATTCGTGCTCTGGCTCATTTGCCAGTTTCCATCATCAATATACACGCATCAGGCGGGCGCCGCATGATGGAAGCAGCCCGTGAGGCTTTGCCCGCTCAAACAAAAATCAAACTCATTGGAGTTACTGCTCTAACCAGTCTTGCAACAGAAGATGTGGAATGGCTTGGGGTCAAGCAAACTGTGTCCGATTGGACCTTGCATTTAGCCAAAACTTGCTATGATTGTGGATTGGATGGGGTTGTAGCTTCTGCGCATGAACTGACGAAAATCTATGAACATTTACCGAAAGATTTTCTGACAGTAATTCCAGGAATCCGGTTGAATCACAATCAGATGGAAGATCAAGTACGTGTGATGACGCCTGTCGCTGCTTACCAAGCAGGTGCCTCATATTTGGTAATAGGCCGCGCGATTCGGAGTGCTCCGCATCCGGCGCGCGCCTTACAGGAAGTTTGGGAATCTTTGCTGACCGTTTCAACATTTCATTGAAAATCGAAAGAGAAAGAAACAAAGGAGAGTTTGCGGTGAGAGAATCTCAGATGATGTTATCGACTGAAGAAGCAAATGAATTGGCGCGAGGTCTCCTGCAGATTGAAGCTGTACAGTTACGTCCCGATCAACCGTTTACTTGGTCATCCGGGTGGAAATCTCCTATCTATTGTGACAACCGAAAAATTCTAGCGTATCCCCTTTTTTGGGATAGCGTTATTTTGGCTATGGAAAAAATGATTCGCACGTTTTTTCCTGCGGTTGATGTAATTGCAGGTACAGCGACTGCGGGAATTCCTCACGCAGCTCGTTTATCAGCCAATTTGCGCCTGCCCATGGCTTATGTTCGCTCGAGTGCGAAAGAGCATGGGATGGGGCGGCAAGTCGAGGGACGTGTACAACCAGGCTTAAAAGCGGTGGTGATTGAAGACACGTTATCTACTGGCCGCTCCGCTTTTTCGGCTGCTAAAGCTTTGCAGGTTGAACAAATGGAGACGATAGGTATTGTCAGTATCTTTTCTTATGATTTTGAGCAAATCACGGAAAAGTCACAGGAAACCCGCATTCCTTATGTGGCGTTGGTTCATTATTCTCAATTGATTTCTGCAGCGGTAGAATTAGGGATTTTATCCAGCCAAGATAAAGACAGATTAGAACATTGGCGTAAAGCTCCTGAACACTATGTTTAAATCTATGTAGAGGAGCATGACAAAAGCCTGCTGTCCGAACGTCGTTTCGGCAGCAGACTTTTATATTAACAAATAGCAGTCAATTTGAGTTTCAAAAAACCAGCCGGATTAAGCCGGATTACATCCAACCACGCCAGCGCATGGCTTCTGCATAGGGACGCATACCAACCATATACGCTGCTAGACGAGTGGATACACGGTATCGTTCAGCTGTCTGGAGGATATTGTGTACAGATTTGACCATCAAATCTTCCATTCGCTGATTAACCTCTTCTTCTGTCCAATACCATCCTTGGTTATTCTGTACCCATTCAAAATAGGAAACTGTCACACCACCCGCATTGGCAAGTACGTCTGGAATCAGTAAAACACCTTTGTGCATGAGAATTTCGTCAGCTTTCGGAGTAGTCGGTCCGTTGGCCGCTTCGACAATAATCGAAGTTTTGATTTGGTCTGCATTACCTGAGTGAATTTGGTTTTCAAGTGCAGCAGGAATTAAAACATCACAAGGTTGAAGTAAAAAATCTTCGTTGCTAAGTACGTTTTGGTAAGCGGGCGTGACCATGCCAAACGAATCTTTTTGGTCAATCAATTCCGCTATGTTCAATCCTTTTTCGTTATAGAGTCCACCGCCTGCGTCACTAATTCCAGTGACTCGGACACCCATTTCATGCAAAATGAGTGCTACATTACTTCCTACATTTCCAAAACCTTGGATATTAACAGAAAGGTCTTGCATATTTTTACCCAACTTGGCGGCAGCTTCACGCATGGCTATGACAACACCAAGGGCGGTGGCTTTTTCTCTTCCTTGTGAACCGCCTAGTACGAGCGGTTTACCGGTAATGAAATTAGGTGAGTCCAACTCGCGAATACGGCTATATTCGTCATACATCCAAGCCATAATTTGTGGATTCGTATATACGTCTGGAGCAGGTATATCTTTAGCAGGGCCAACAATTTGGCTGACTGCACGGACATAGCCCCTTGCCAAACGTTCTTGTTCCACGATGGACATTTCTCTCGGATCGCAAATAATTCCGCCTTTTGCACCACCGTAGGGCAGATTAAAAATGCCACACTTGATACTCATCCATATGGAAAGCGCCTTCACCTCGTCAAGTGTGACGTTTGGGTGGAAGCGAATGCCACCCTTGGTTGGCCCAATCGAATCATTGTGTTGGGCGCGATAACCGGTGAAAACTTGCGTCTCTCCATTGTCCATACGCACTGGAATGCGAACGGTCAAGACGCGAACGGGTTCCTTCAACAGTTCATATACCGTATCGTCATAACCGAGGCGCTGTAGCGCTTCATGAACGGCGTTTTGCGTATTGGTAAGAACGTTGTCTGAAGGTGCAGGCATACTGGCACCTGCTGCAAGTCGTTTACTGACTGGCTCTGTCGACATGCACTGTCGTCTCCTCTCAAGATTCGGACATGACCTGTTTTATCATAAATCAGTTAGGGCAGGATGAAAAGGCATTATTTCTGTGACTTTTGTGTTTTATCTTGAAAAAATAAGGGAAGAATTGACTATGACAACTTGGAAAGCGAGGACGAAGATGCCTATTTTGCGCAATCATTCGATTGAGCGGCCGCATCGGCAGCGTTTATCTGCGATTTCGTCTTCGTTTTTGTTTCATGTTTTCGTTTCTATCATCATCATTTCCTTGGTTTTTCTTCATCCGCCCACGCTGTTTCAAGGGGACACGGATACTGCGCGCAATTATTTAAATACGATAGTCTCGTCGTTGTCTACCATTTTGGCTTTATGCATTTCCATCATCCTGGTGGCTATTCAATTGACGGCATCCAACTACACTCACCGAGTTCTCGATTTTTACGTGCGTATGCCTTATAATGGCTCGCTATTTCTGATTTATTTAGTTACCATCATGCACAGTTTTTTTCTAATGGCGCAAATCCATGAACCTTTGCGCGATCCGCTCTCGCCTCAGTTGCAGAAAGAAATGAGTGCGGATTTAGTGCTGGTGTTGATTTGCTTTCTTTCTATGCTTTTATATATGTATGCGGTTGTCCAACTGTTAAAGCCTGAAAGAATTGTTGCTCTCATTTTACGCGATTATCGCCGGGCAGTGCAGCGTCAACGTTGGCGTTCGGCTCTTGATAACATTGAACAAATTTGTGACATTGCCAAACGGGCCGCTTCCGTCAGCGATTCCGTCACAGGAACGTATTGTCTGCAGCGCATGCTCGAGGCTGCTCAGCAATTACCGCTTGCCACCGAAGAGGAGGCCATTATCAATGTGCATCAAAGTTATCTGGATCAGTGGAGTGAAATCATTGGTGTTGCCGTCAAAGAGCGAGAAACAGGACTCTTGCTAGCTTCTCTAGAAGCCATGTATCAACACGGTTGCGACTCGGTTAACGCGGAGTCTTGGACCATTGCAGAGCGTGTTGTGCGAACTTACAAACAATTGGCGCTGGGTCACCTCTTACCGGAAAGTCAAGCGTTTTATGTAGAACCTGTAGTTCATTATCTTTATGAGTTATCCCGTCAAGCAGCGGGCAGCGGAAAACGTGGCCGTCTCTTTGCGCTGCGCACATGGCGGGTCATCCAGAGTATCTCGCATGTGGTGTTTAGCGAACGGGGAATTGATGCTCCACATTATCTAACGCACAAAGCTATTCAAGAAATATTTTTTTCTCTAGGAAATCATCGCGATCTCGCTGATTTCTTAACCGTTTACTTCAATTTGGTCAAATCGTTTTTTTTGACAGCTACCCTTTCCGATGTTCGATTATGGGCAGACTGGTGGGAAGAAAACATGCTTGAGCATGGAACTGGTGAGCTCGGTGTTGAGCTAGCTAAAAAACTCGCTGAACATATTCAGCGAGGAGATGTGCTTTGCACATTGTCAGCGATTTGGCCGTGTTCGCCCACAATCTTGAAAGAAGAAAAAATGGCAACGGCTCAATGGATGGATTTTCGTCTCCTATTTGACGGTTGGCCGCAACCGACTCTGGATGAATCTTCTGATGTTATGTCTCAACACGGGACAAACCACTCCCTCTATACTTGATTTTTTCTCTTTAATAACGCTTCCATGTCGACTTGCCTCGGCGTGACAAACAAAGTTTGTTGATGATCATAAAGGACATGACCGGGTCTTGCCCCGTTGGGTTTCCATACATGTCGAGCCTCTGTATAGACAACTGCCACGTTCGATGAATCTCTGCTTTTGGAAAAATACGCAGCCAACAGAGCGGCTTCTTCAAGCGTCTTTTGCGGGATTTCTTGGTTGCCTTCGCGGCGAATCAACACATGGCTGCCGGCGCCGTCTTGGACGTGCAGCCAAAGATCGTGCGGTCGAGCACTCTTGATACTTAAACGATCGTTTTGTTGATTGTTGCGGCCAACCCAGATGCTCCATCCGTCATTGGACAAATAGTGATCGGGCTGTGAGGGGCGTTGGCTCTGCTTGGCAGGTTTTTTGCCGCGTATTTCAATTTTTTTGAGGAATCCTTCGTTTTCTAATTCTTTACGAATCTCTGGTAATTCCTGCAAAGAAGCGTCTCGCAGTTGGGCCAAAACACTGTCCAGATAAAGCAAATCTGCTTCTGCCGATCTCTTTTCTTGTTCTAGAATTTCAATACTGCGCTTACGTTTACTGCTTTGGCGAAAATAAGTCTGAGCGTTTTCCATGGCTGTTTTAGCCGGATCGAGAGGAATATGAATCATTTTCTCTTCATCTTCAAAACTTGGCAGTACGGCTTCTTTGGCTCCGCGAGGAAGCGAATAACCGTAGGCGAGCAACAATTCGCCAAACATTCGCAATCGATCATGTTCGTGGCTATCTTCTTGCAAAGCGGAAATTTTAGCAAGCTTTCCACGCAAGCGATCTTGCGCTTTGCGAATGGCATCACTTAATGCTTTGTATTCACCGGTTTCTTGATGAATTGCCACTAGACGATGGAATACTTGTGCTACAGCCTCGCTCATATTCGACACAGCGATGGATTTTGGATAACTGTGTAACGGGAAAGGAGCGTAGGCTGTTGCTTTTTCTTCTTCATCGAGTCCTATGTGTGGTTCTGGGTGTCGCAAGGAGAAGGTGGCTAATCGTCGGATTTCCAACGCCAGTTGGGCTTCCTCTGCCACATCGCTGCAACGATAAAGAGATTCACGGGCGCTCGTTGGACCTAAACCAGCGATCTGTTTGATCAATGACAATTGATTGGCTTTGCCCAGCCAATCTTGCTTGTCGAGAAAGGGTAAATCTTTTGCTGTCATCTCTAACGGATGTATTTTCTTTTGTGTAGGAGGAAATTCGTATGGAATACCTGGAAATATTTGGCGAACTCTGCTTTTGGAACTATCCACAAAGTAAATGGCGTCTATAATTTCATCGGGCTGTCCGTCGGGATGGGCGGTCGTTAGGATAAGATTACTGTGTTTTCCCATAATCTCAAGTGTCAATACAAAATAGTTCAAGTCCCCTAATTCGCTGCGAGCAGAAAAAAAGAACTGTACAACGCGATCGAGCTCCAACTGTCTGACATCAAGCAGGCGACCACCCTCTATATGACGGCGCAACTGCATGCAAAAGCGAGGTGGCTCAGGGGGAGCTACCGGCTTCTGTCCAGTTAAAAAGTGTACACGCGCGTAGGCTTTATGCGCAGAGAGAAGCAGCCAGCGACTGCCTTGCCGATGACGAAGCGACAATAGAATCTCGCTTGCCGTAGGCTGCTGGATTTTATCCACGCGACAACCAACCCACTCTTCTTTCCATCCTCTGACAAGTGTTGCCAGAGTTAATCCATCCATGACGGTTCCTCGCTTTCTCGGTATAAGCCAAACAGTACAAGCATAGACATGCAGGGACATGCAAGTAAAGGGGTGGATCCGGTGGAAAAGGAGTGGCATTCACTCAGCGTTGTTGACTGTATGGCAGAATTACAGTCCTCTCAAGATGGACTTTCGGAAACAGAAGCTGCCATGCGCCGTCAACAATTTGGTGCCAACCAGTTGGCAGAAGGCAATAAAGTCTCCCTGTTAACCGTATTTTTGAATCAGTTTCGCGATTTCATGATTTTAGTGCTATTAGCTGCCACGCTCATCTCAGGATTGCTTGGCGAGTATACCGATGCCATCACCATCATTGCCATTATCATTCTCAACGGAGTACTAGGTTTTGTACAGGAAGTGAGAGCGGAAAAATCCCTTGCAGCGCTCAAGGAACTTACTGCACCTGTTGCTCGGGTACGCCGTGCAGGTCAAGTTCTCTCGCTGCCAGCGCGTGATTTGGTTCCTGGCGATATGGTGCTACTTGCCGATGGCGATCGCGTTCCTGCTGACGCACGCATTGTAACAGCCACTCATTTCGCGGTAGAAGAATCCGCATTGACAGGAGAGTCGTTGCCTGTCAACAAGCAACCCGACCTGACCGTACAAGGAGATGCTCCTCTCGGTGACAGACGCAACATGGTGTATATGGGAACCATGGTGACACGTGGTAAAGCGGAAATTCTTGTGACGGCCACAGGCATGCAAACAGAAATGGGAAAAATAGCTCATCTCATGCAACAATCCGAGGATACTTTGACTCCATTGCAGAAACGTCTTGAAGAGCTGGGAAAGGTGCTCGTTTGGTTGGCTCTTGGTTTGACGGTGGTTGTGGTTTTGACTGGCGTATTGCACGGGCATCCTTGGGTACAGATGTTTCTGGCTGGTGTTTCTCTGGCGGTGGCTGCTATTCCAGAAGGATTGCCAGCCATTGTCACGATTGCTTTGGCACTTGGCGTACAGAGAATGATTAAACGGAATGCGATTGTTCGCAAATTACCATCTGTGGAGACGCTTGGATGTGCTACAGTAATTTGTTCAGATAAAACGGGTACATTGACGCAAAACAGAATGACTGCTTTGCACGTTTATGCTGATGGTGTGACCTACGATATCAGTGGAACGGGTTACGAACCAGCCGGTGAATTTTTACTTGCTGGGCAAAAAGTTCATCCGGATAAACGGGCTGCTCTGAAAAGTCTGATTGAAATTGGTGCAGTATGCAATAATGCGTTGATGGTGCAAAAGAACTCAGAGAATGGCAGTCAATGGCAAGTTCAAGGAGATCCAACAGAAGGCGCATTGCTAGTTATGGCAGCTAAAGCTGGTTTTACTGAACCAGACAGTGTCTATACAAGGCTTGGCGAACGGCCATTTGATTCAGAACGCAAAATGATGTCCGTACTTGTTCAGCATGGCAATGAATACATGGCTTTTGTCAAAGGTGCACCTGACGTGTTGTTGAAAAAATCCACACGCATGTTTTCAGGTGGGCGAGAGGTCGGTCTTTCAGCTGGTTTGCAAAAATCTATTGTCGAGATGAATGATCGTTTTGCCAGCGAAGCGTTGCGCAATCTCGCTTTTGCTTACAAAATGTTCCCTTCCCAAGAAGCTGCAATGGCTGGCGATTGGGAAAGTGATTTGGTCTTTGTAGGATTGTGCGGGATGATGGATCCACCACGTGAAGAAGCCTACGAAGCCATTTTAAAATGCCGAGAGGCAGGTATTCGCACTGTCATGATCACAGGCGATCATCAACAAACGGCTACAGCGATTGCCAAAAAACTGACGATTTTACCGGAAGGCGGTAAAGTTTTAACGGGTGCAGAGTTAGACAAGTTGAGCGATGAAGACTTATTGCGACTTGCTAAACAGACGTTTGTCTATGCCCGAGTTTCCCCAGAACATAAGTTACGTATAGTTCGTGCTTTGCAGGCGAACGGAGAAATAGTTGCCATGACGGGTGATGGTGTGAACGACGCCCCTGCCATCAAACAGGCGGATATTGGGATTTCCATGGGGCAAAGTGGAACCGATGTGGCTAAAGAAGCTTCTTCGCTCGTCCTGGCAGACGACAACTTTGCCACCATTGTAGCAGCCGTAGAGGAAGGACGCGGCATATACGACAATATCAAAAAATTTATTCGCTATTTGCTAGCATCTAACGTTGGAGAAATCGTGACTATGTTTTTAGCCATGTTGATTGGATTGCCGTTGCCGTTGCAACCTATTCAAATTCTTTGGGTCAATCTTGTGACTGACGGGTTACCTGCGATTGCCTTAGGGGTCGATCCAGCGGAAAAAGACATTATGAAACGCCGCCCGCGCAATGTCCATGAAGGCATTTTCGCACGTGGTATGGGTACCAAGATTCTCAGCCGTGGCATTTTAATAGGAATTGTCACGCTGGCTGTGTTCATGTATACGCTGCAGCGCGAACACAATTTGCATTTGGCTCAAACCATGGCCTACGCAACTCTCACCATGGCCCAGCTCATACTCGTCTTTGATTGTCGTTCACTGGAAGGCGGTATCTTGAAACGAAACTTTTTTGGAAATATATGGCTTATTCTGGCGGTTGTTTCTTCGGTGCTCTTGTTTCTCATTACGCTTTATGTTCCTTCCATTGCCAGAGCTTTTGATACCGTTGCGCTTTCACCGACACAGTGGGCCATTGTTTTGGTTCTTGCGGCCATTCCCACGTTTGCTTTATCGATTCGCAGGGCAGGCAGAAATGCGTTGCGCCCCAAAGACAAGAATGATTCTCATCGTTTTGCTGCATGATGCGAGGCAGGTTCAGTACCGGTTATCTGGCAACGCTGATATAGCGTTAGCCAGATTTTTTTGTTGAGATTCTCTGAGCTTCTTGTCCAATGATTCTCCCTAGGGTAGAATGGAAGCACTTTTGATTTGTCGGTATGAGACTGAGCGTTGCGTCAGATTCCATGATTTTCGTTTGGTGGCAGGCTTGGAATTTGGCGTAAGTACGCAAGGGGGAGCCGTGATGAGTATTAAACTCATCAATATCGGATTTGGCAATATCGTTTCAGCCAACCGAATCATCGCCATTGTTGCTCCCGAATCCGCGCCTATTAAACGCATTATTCAGGAAGCGCGCGATCGCGGTATGCTGATTGACGCAACGTACGGCCGAAGAACGCGCGCTGTTATTATTGTCGATAGCGGACACGTAATTCTGTCGGCTGTGCAACCGGAAACAGTTGCCCATCGCATGGCGAGCAAAGAACATATGATTGAGGATGAAGAATGAGCAGTCAGGTGCAAAGGCCCGGTTTGTTGTTTGTGTTAAGCGGCCCTTCTGGAGCAGGCAAAGGGACGGTCTGCAAGGCGTTATTGCAAAGAGAACGAGAGATGAAACTGTCTGTCTCCGTGACCACTCGCGCTCCGCGCGAGGGAGAACGGGAGGGTGTGAATTATTTTTTTCGTTCAGTCGAACAGTTCAAAGCCATGATTGAGGCTGACGAGTTGTTGGAATGGGCTAAGGTTTATGAGAATTATTACGGTACTCCAAAGACATTTGTTGCAGAACAGTTAGCTGCGGGGTATGATGTATTCTTGGAGATCGACATTCAGGGTGCGCTGCAGGTCAAACGACGCTTTCCGGATGGCGTGTTTTTATTTTTGATTCCGCCGTCTGCAGCCGAGCTGCAATCGCGTATTCTTGGACGGGGCACGGAAACAGATGATTCATTTCGTCTGCGCTTTGGTGCGGCCAGAGAAGAATTGCAGATGATGCGCGAGTATAATTACGTCATTGTGAATGATCAGGTGGATCGCGCTGTATCTCGCATTCTTTCCATTATGGAAGCGGAACATTGTCGTGTGAAACGCAATCTCTACCTGTTGAACGAATGGTAATTCGGAGGTGGAATGGTAAATGCTTTACCCTTCTATTGACAAATTGTTAACCAAAGTGGACAGCAAATACGCGCTGGTTGTAGCTACAGCCAAGCGTGCACGCAAGTTACAGGATGCCAATATGAATGTGCCGGGATCATCCACTACCATGAATGTAAGCCGCGCCCTTTGGGAAATTGCTGACGGTGTCATTCGCTATGAGCGGGCACAGACTTCCTGAGTTGCGACGAGCGCCAAAAAGGAGCTTTGACTCTGCCATGGGGGCAGCGCAACCCGCTAGTGGGTTGGCCTGCCCTCTTTCTCGTGCGTATAGTGCATTGGAGGTGAAATGAATTTTATGGAAGATAAGCATATTTTATTAGGCGTTTCAGGTGGCATAGCTGCTTTTAAAGCGGCTTCGCTGGCGAGTCTTTTGGTCAAGGAAAAGTATGCGGTTCAAGTTCTGATGACTGAACATGCGCTTGAATTTGTCACGCCCTTGACTTTTCAAGCTTTGACCAAACGTCCGGTGATTGTCAGTACGTTTGATGAGCCGAGTCCGGACAGCATCGCACATATTCATCTGGCCGATCACGCCAAATTGTACGTGATTGCTCCCGCTACGGCGAATGTCATAGCGAAATTAGCTCACGGACTGGCAGATGATATGGTGACTACGACAGCACTTGCCGTAACCTGTCCATTGATGGTGGTGCCGGCCATGAATGTACACATGATGAATCATCCAGCGGTTATTGATAATTTGGAAATTCTTCGGTCGCGTGGTGTGTTGGTGGTTGATCCTGCAGAAGGACCGCTAGCCTGTGGATATACGGGGCGTGGACGACTTCCCGAACCTGAAGATATTGTCAGCGTAATTCGCGCTGTACTTTCTCGAGAAAAAGATTTGCAGGGATGCCGTATCCTGGTTACTGCTGGTCCGACTGTTGAAGCTATCGATCCGGTGCGCGTCATAACCAATCCTTCGTCTGGCAAAATGGGTTATGCGCTGGCGCGAGCGGCTGTAGAACGTGGTGCAGAGGTGACATTGGTGTCTGGACCGGTATCACTACCACCGGTAGAAGGTATTGAACTGATACGGATAGAGAGTACAAACGATTTGCTGGAGGCGGTTTCCCACCGTTTTTCAGACACCGATGTGTTGATTGCGGCAGCCGCGCCAAGTGATTTTCGACCTGCTGAACGATTGTCGAACAAATGGAAGAAGCAAAACGGGATTCCAGAAATTAAATTTATTCCCAATCCGGATGTTCTTGCCACTATGGGTCAGCAAAAAACGAATCAAATTTTGATCGGATTTGCAGCAGAAACAGAAGGGAATCCTGAGGAAGCGCGGCGCAAATTGGAGCAAAAGCGATTGGACATGCTTGTTCACAATAATATTTTGCTGCCCGGTGTTGGATTTCAAAGCGATACAAATGAAGTCACCTTATATCACGCGCACGGACAGGTAGAAACTTTGCCTAAAGCGAGCAAAAACGAGATCGCCCAGATCATTCTCGACAGAGTAGCAGCGCTTTGGCATGCTCGCAAGGAGGGCTAAACTGTGCGCCGCTGGATAGCCAATGTGGTAGTCAATGTAGCGGCGCGCGTAGTGGACAAGACTTTTTCCTACGCGGTGCCAGATGACTGGGAAATCCATCGTCTGCTTGGCAGTCGAGTTTTAGTGCCTTTTGCCAATCGCAAACTGGTGGGATATGTTCAGTCTTTGACGCCTGTCGATGTCAGCCCCCCTGGCGTATCGACTGTCGAGTTGAAGCCATTGCTTGAGATGCTGGATAGTCTGCCGCTTTTGACACCAGACCTGCTGGCGCTGGCAGAATTTATTTCATACCGTTACGCAGCGACTCGTCTGCAGTCGATTGAGACGATGCTGCCCTCTTTGTTGCGAGGAATGCCCCGTCAGAAAGGTAAGGATAGTGGTGCCAAAGCATACCCTGTCCTGGTGCGCAGCGCTAGTCTGTCTGAACTGCAACAAGCACTCTCCAGTGCACGGGCAAATGCGCACTGGCTGAAGAAAATTCTTGCGGATTTAATGGTGGATGAAGAAATTGCGCTTGCCAAATGGGCCATCACCCCTAGTCATTCGAGTGTTCAGCAACTGCTTGAGCGAGGTTTGGCACAAATGCAATGGCGTGAGAAACCTCGTTTGCAAGCTTTCTATGAAGAATTGGCACTGAGTTCAAAAACGTCCACCAAGTCTTTGCCAGAACTGACATCCGCTCAGCAACGGACGCTCGCTCAACTGAGTCAAGCGCTTGCTGTCAAGGAATCAAAAACTTTTGTATTGCACGGAGTCACTGGGAGTGGCAAAACGGAAGTTTATTTGCGATTCATCGAACAGATTGTGAAAGCTGGCGGTGGTGCGATTGTGCTCGTTCCAGAAATTGCCTTGACACCGCAGATGGTAGAAAAATTTGTAAGCCGATTTGGTTCTAAAGTAGCACTTTTGCATTCTGGTTTATCCGATGGCGAACGCCGAGACGAGTGGATGAGGTTGCGCCGCGGCGAGGCATGCATTGCTGTTGGAGCGAGATCGGCCATCTTTGCTCCGGTCGCCAACTTGCGTTTGGTTGTTATTGACGAGGAGCATGAACCTACTTATAAGCAAGAAGAATCTCCACGCTATGATACACGCCAAGTTGCACTGGAGCGCGCTCGTTTGTGTCAGGCTATCGTCCTGTTAGGAAGTGCCACACCTTCTCTGTATGCTATGAATTTGGCGGAAACCGGCAAAGCACGAATGCTCAGTCTTCCCCAACGAGCGAATGGAAGGCCATTACCAACTGCTCAAATCATCGATATGCGGGAAGAATTGCGCAATGGACATACGAGTATTCTCAGCCGGGCCTTACAGGAAGCTCTAACGGAGACGCTCGCACGGCGTGAACAGACGATTCTTTTTCTGAATCGACGTGGTTATGCGTCTTTCTTGCTTTGTCGGCATTGTGGCGAAGGTGTAGAGTGTCCGCGTTGTAGTATTCATCTAACCTTACATCGGCAGGGACAAACAGGTGGATTTCGTTTGACGTGTCACTATTGCGGATATTCGACGCCCGCACCAGAGCGTTGTCCGGCTTGCGCTGAAGTTGCTATGCGTCCGTATGGGCTGGGAACGCAACAAGTCGAGGATACGTTAAAAGAGCTGTTTCCCACTGCCCGCATATTGCGCATGGATGTCGATAGCACACGGCGCAAAGGAGCGCATAAAGATCTGTTGGATAAGTTTATGCATCAAGAAGCGGACCTTCTGATTGGCACGCAAATGATTGCCAAGGGACTTGATTTCCCCAATGTTACGCTGGTGGGTGTTTTAAATGCTGACTCACTTCTGATGGTACCGGACTATCGATCAGAGGAGAGAACTTTTCAGCTGCTGACTCAGGTAGCAGGGCGCGCTGGACGCGCAGAAAAACCGGGCAGCGTGCTGATTCAAACCTATCGTCCAGAGCACCATACGATAGTAGCTGCGGCGCGCCATGACTACAACGCGTTTTATCAATATGAGCGTTATCAACGATTACAGTATCGATACCCGCCTTTTTGCGAGATAGCAGCTTTTCTCGCTAGTCATCAAGAGGAACGTTATGCCAAAGGTGCTGCCGAGCGCTTTTTTCGCGAATTGATGCGTCATCCTGCTCCTGATGGGGTTGTTGTTTTACCAGCTTCGCCTGCCGGACTTTTGCGTGTAGAAGATAGGTATCGCTATCAGGTTGTGGTAAAGTATCCTGAGTGGAACAATGTGCGAGATTGGATCATCCAGGCGTTTGACACTGTCTATGAACGAATGCGGAAAATACAAGGCGTCTGTATATTAGATGTCTCCGCAGGTCGTATAGGTTAAGGAGTTCGGGAAGAGGAGAGGATGTTTATGGCGTTGCGTGTCATCCGTACGGGCAACGACCCTGTTTTGAGACAAGTCGCTAAACCGGTGCCAGTCGTCAATGAGGCTATTCGCAAGTTGTTAAGTGATATGGCAGAAACTATGTATCATGCCGAAGGAATAGGTTTGGCTGCTAATCAGATTGGAATTGCAAAGCGAATTGTGGTTATGGATATCGGTAAGGAATCAGGCTTGATTGAAATGGTTAATCCGGAAATTATAGAGAAATCCGGGACTCAGCGTTCTGTAGAAGGGTGTCTCTCATTGCCTGGCATCAGCGGTGAGGTAACACGCGCGGCGTATGTGCGCGTACGTGCTTTGAATAGACAGGGAGAGACTTTTGAAATAGAAGCCAAAGATTTGCTCGCTCGTTGCATTCAACATGAGATAGACCATCTCGATGGTATTCTCTTTACTGATTATTTAACTTCTGAACAGATTCGTAGAGATGAATCCTATGCTTCGGAGGCGCAGCAATGAGTGATTACCGCGTATTGTATCTCGGTACACCAGATTTTGCTGTGCCTGCTTTGAGGGCGTTAGCTGAAAGAGGATACCAACTTCGGGTTATCACACAACCGGATCGTCCAACTGGCCGCAAACGTTTGTTGACGCCTCCTTCTGTCAAACAGGAGGCTCTTCGTCTCGGCTTGCCTGTGTTGCAGCCAGAACGTCTCAAGACCCCCGAGGTGAGAGAGTATGTTGCCTCATTTTCTCCAGATGTTATGGTGACAGCTGCTTATGGGAAGATTTTGCCAGAATGGTTTCTCGAAATGGCTAAACAGGGTGGGTTAAACATCCACGCTTCTTTGCTTCCTAGATGGCGCGGCGCAGCGCCTATTCAAAGGGCCATCATGGCAGGGGATACGGTCACGGGCGTAACGCTTATTCAAATGGTACGCGAGTTGGATGCCGGCCCTATTCTGGCTGCGGCTCAAACTGAAATTGCCGCGAATGACAATGTGGAAACTTTGCATCAACGCCTTGCTGAAATGGGTGCTCAATTACTTATACAGTATTTGCCGAATTATTTGGCAGGCTGTTGTAAACTACAACCGCAACCTGCAGAAGGTGTGACGTATGCAGAACGTATCTTGCGTGAGGACGAATGGATTGATTTTTGTCAGCCTGCATGTCAGGTGGATTGCCAAATTCGCGCTTTGACACCTTGGCCTGGTGCGTCAGTGATGGTGGAAAGTGAGCCTATGAAACTATGGAATGCGCGTTTGCTGGAAACTGTGATACCTGCGAAGGCGGTTCCTGGCGAAGTGGTGATGAATGGGAATTTGGTTTCTGTAGCTTGCGGTGATGGTAGATGGATTGAACTTATCGAAGTGCAACCTTCAGGGCGCAGGCGAATGCCTGCGGATGCCTGGATGCGTGGGTTAAACGGACGGCAGGTGATTTTTTCGTGCAAAGACGGCCATCCATAACAGCTCGTTCAGTTGCGCTGGCGGTGCTCACGCGCGTGGAGAGTGGAAACGCCTATGCCAATATTCTGCTGGCCGAGCAATTGGCGAATTCCCCCCTCGACGCGCGCGATCGAGGTTTGTGCACAGAATTGGTTTACGGTACCTTGCAACAAATGCGTCTTCTTGACGCTTGGCTGCAAACCTGTTTGCAACGCTCGCTGCAAAGTCTGGATAGCAACGTGCGATGGATTCTGCGCATGACAGCATACCAATTGCTTCACCTGGATCGTATACCTGATTATGCTGCCATCCACGCGGCGGTTGAAATGTGCAAAATTTCGGCTCCACGCGCTAGTGGTTTTGTCAATGGTGTTTTACGTAATCTGATGAGACGCGGCTCACCTCGTCAGCAGTTGGACAGGCTTTTACAGAATGTGACCGATCCGATAGAACGCCAAGCTCTATCCTTGTCATTGCCCACATGGATATACGCAGGTCTCAGTCAGCGATATGGTGCTGAAGCTGCTACCCGAATGCTGGAGGCGCAAAATCATCCTGTTCCGCTCAGTGTGCGCGTCAATTTGTTGCGAACCAACCGTGAAGAATTGTTGCAGCGTCTCCATCATCAACTGGGTGAGGGTGCGGCAGAGTCTTCGCCACTTTGTGAAGAAGCTGTGCATTTACGTTTATCGCAAGATGTCCGCTCACTCGATGTTTATGGTGACGGTTGGATGACTCTTCAAGATGAAGGAGCCATGCTTGTGGTGGAGGCTGTGGATCCACAGGCAGGTGAGCGTGTTTTGGATATGTGTGCCGCTCCTGGTGGCAAAACTACACATATGGCAGAACGCATGGGCAATCAAGGATGGATTGATGCTCTGGATGTGCATTTGCACAAAGTTCGATCGATCAAAGAAGCGGCTTCAAGATTAGGAATTGATATCATCCATCCGCGCTTGTTGGATGCACGCAAGGCCAGTAATCAACCGCCTTTGCAGGAAGTCTATGATGCTGTGTTGTTGGACGCGCCTTGCAGCGGTTTTGGCGTATTGCGTCATCGTCCCGATATTCGCTGGCGCAGAAGTCCTGCAGATATTGAAAGTTTGAAGGTTTTACAACAGGAATTGCTATGGAATGCGGCGCGTTTCGTTCGTCCTGGAGGTAGGATTGTCTATTCTACTTGTACGCTCTGGGCGGAGGAAAACGAACTGCTAGTTGAACGGTTTTTATTGGAACACAAGGAATTTCAGGTTGTGGCGGTTCCTCGGTTGGAGCGTCTTTTAGCAGGGCGGCATTTGACTCAACTAGGATA
This sequence comes from Alicyclobacillus tolerans, assembly GCF_900142255.1. Taxonomy (GTDB): domain Bacteria; phylum Bacillota; class Bacilli; order Alicyclobacillales; family Alicyclobacillaceae; genus Alicyclobacillus_I; species Alicyclobacillus_I tolerans. The sequence goes on from NZ_FRAF01000009.1 coordinate 84,284, forward strand.
CTTACTGTCGCCTGAATGGTATGCGACGGATGGATTTTATATGGTTCGACTGGAGAAACAAGTTTAGATGGTCTTGCCAATCGATATGTCAAGTAAGTATAGGAAGCTATGGAAGTCAAATTTAATGATGAAATCAGAAGAGAGGAATTTCTGAAATGGCAGTTCATCTATACAACATGCGCGAACAAGAGCTCTCAAGCTGGTTTGCAGAAACTTTTCAGGAACCTGCTTATCGCGGTCGTCAAGTATTTGAATGGTTATATCAAAAACGCGTCACTGATATCCAACAGATGACCAATCTATCTAAGATATTGCGCGCAAAATTAGCCGAGTTTGCGTTTGTGCAAAATTCTACCGAGATTACCCGGCAAGTTTCGCGTTTTGATGGCACCACCAAGTTTCTGCTCGGTTGGCCTGATGGAGTGAGCGTTGAAACTGTACTGATGCGTCATGAATATGGCAACAGTGTCTGCGTTTCAACGCAAGTAGGGTGCAAGATGGGATGTACGTTCTGTGCCTCAACACTGGGTGGAATGATACGGCAAATGTCGGCAGGCGAAATGGTTGAGCAATTGATGTACAGTCAACGATTGCTCGATGAGCGGGGGCAACGTGTCTCTTCCGTCGTTTTGATGGGTTCTGGTGAACCGATGGATAACTTTGATGAGGCTATGAAATTTATTGATATTATTCACAGCCCTCGTGGTCTGAATATTGGATTGCGGCACATCACCATCTCGACCGTAGGTCTTGTGCCAGGTATTGTACGTCTTGCAGATGATGGACGTCCCATTACATTGGCCGTATCCCTGCATGCTCCAAATGATCAATTGCGTTCTGCCATGATGCCGGTCAATAAGGCCTATCCTATTGCAAAACTTATGGAAGCTTGTCACTATTACTACAGCAAGACTGGACGCAGAATCACGTTTGAGTATGCGCTGGTTGGCGGACAGAATGATAGCTTGGAGCATGCGCGGGAATTGGCGAAACTCTTACAAGATTTGCCCTGTCATGTCAATCTGATTCCTGTCAACTATGTGCCAGAGCGAAATTTGGAGCGTACTTCTGTGCAGGGTGTACAAGCGTTTCTACGACAACTGGAGTCGCTTGGCGTCCATGCAACGGTGCGACGTGAAATGGGCCATGACATTTCTGCTGCTTGCGGTCAACTGCGAGCAGAGCATCTTCGTAAGGCTTGACTTGCATACATTCTTTCTGGATAGACTGTGAGAGAATTGAAAGGTTTTATTCTATTGAATCTTCTGCTGGAGGTGGCAAATTGCTCTTTGCGGCCAAATCCCATATTGGTCTTGTCAGGCCAATGAATCAGGACAATTATGTGGTTCTGCCTCAGCTTTTTCCCAGGCAAGCGTGTGTGGTAGCAGATGGTATGGGTGGGCCGTCTGCGGGAGAAATAGCCTCGCAAATTGCCATTGAAAAAGTGAGTGAGTATTTGCTGGAACATCAGACAGAGGATATGGATGCTGAAGAATTGTTGCGTGAAGCGGTTCATGTGGCCAATCAACACATTTATTTGACTGGGAAAAATAATCCAGCTTATTTTGGCATGGGAACCACGATTGTTTGCGCTCTTCTTCATCCTCAATCCCTTCATATTGCCCATGTTGGGGATAGTCGAGCTTATCTTTACCACGCAGGTATTTTAGAGCAAATCACAGCTGATCATTCTCTGGTTGCAGAATTGGTAAGGCGAGGCCAATTAACTGAAGATGAGGCAAAGCACCATCCACAGCGGCATTTAGTCACACGTTCGCTGGGTGCTGAAGAACACCATTATCCAGATGTAAGAACGCTTTCCTGGGCAACAGGAGATACTCTTTTGCTCTGTACAGATGGACTTTTTAATCTTGTGGAGGAGAATGAACTTCTTCAAGCTATGGAAGAAGCTTCAAAATTGCTTGACAGTAAAGATCTTGACGATATAGCCACACAATTAATTCAAACTGCGCTCTCGAGAGGCGGATCGGACAATATTACGTTAGTTTTGGCAGTGAATCGTAAAGGGGGTGAGAGACCGTGACGGAGCGCATTTTGGGCGGACGTTATCGTTTGCAGGAAACGATTGGCGGCGGCGGTATGGCAGTCGTCTATAAAGCAGTAGATGAACTGCTGGGAAGAACAGTCGCTGTAAAAATGCTCCGTCCCCAATTTGCTGGTGACGAAGAGTTCGTTCAGCGTTTTCGGCAAGAGGCGCAGGCGGCGGCCAAATTATCTCACCCTAATATTGTAAATCTATATGATGTTGGTATGTCAGACGAAGAGTATTTTATTGTCATGGAGTATGTGGATGGTCCTACGCTGAAGGATCTAATTAAGACAGAAGCACCATTGCCAGTAGAGAAAGTAGTCGACATTACTGCGCAAATTTGTGAAGCTCTGGCCCATGCTCATGAACATCGAATTATTCATCGCGACATTAAACCACATAACATTCTATTAACCAAATCTGGTCTGGTAAAGGTTACTGATTTTGGGATTGCTAGAGCTGTTACGGGAACCACCATTAACGATCGACAAGCCACTTCAGTACTCGGTTCCGTCCACTATTTTTCTCCAGAACAGGCTCGCGGCGGCAATGCTGATGTGAAAAGTGATATTTACAGTTTAGGTGTAGTGATGTATGAGATGTTGACCGGAGAGTTACCTTTTTCTGGTGATTCACCGGTCAGTGTGGCGCTTAAGCATCTGCGTTCTGACTTTGTTGAACCTCGACAATTAAACCGAAACATTCCGCAAAGTGTCGAAAATATTGTTCTACGTTGTTTAGCGAAATCACCTGAATGGCGCTATCCCGACATGACGGCCATGTTGGAAGACTTGGATGATGCGCTTGTTCATCCAAATGTGCAGAAACTCAGTCTGCCCAAGGAGGCTTCTGATGAAACGATTGCCGTGCCAGTTGTGCGTGAGGATAGTGCTATAACTGGTAACGATCAGGATAAAAACAAAAAGAAGAAAAAGAAAAATAAAAATAAGCCCAAAAGACCCTGGTGGCAAAAAATTCTCTATTCCATTTTAGTGCTTTTGGTCATCGGGCTTGGTATCTGGGCTGCATTAACCATTTTGACTCGCGTACTAGAAGTACCCAACTTAAATCTTCCCAATGTGGTGGGTGATCAAGAATCAGTCGCTCTTCAAAAATTGGAATCAGCCGGTTTTCAACCCAATCAGATAGTGGAAGACAGAGGAACGAGCGACAAACCCAAAGGGGTTGTTTACGATCAAAATCCTGAAGGTCCGACGGAAGTCAAACAAACAAGAATCATTACTATCTATGTGAGTAGTGGTGCACCAACAGTCAAGATGCCTGATTTAACTGGCGTAATTGCAGATATGGCGGAACAGACTTTGGTAGATGCGGGATTTACGCGCAGCCATATTGTCATTAAAAATGAGACAAATTCCAACACTCCTTCAGGCGAAGTGATTTCTACGAATCCACCCGCTGGGACAACTGTGGCTACAAACAGTACCGTTACACTTTATGTCTCACAAGGGCAATCCAGTGTTTCTGTGCCAAATGTGGTAGGAATGAGCTACGCTGATGCCGTTAAAGCATTGGAAGCAGTAGGATTACAGGTAGGTACAGTTACACCTGTCAATTCTACAAAGCCGAGTTCTACGGTCGTACAAACTTCACCTGCGGCGGGTGCTAATGTACAACCTAATTCAACGATTAATCTGTACATTTCTGACAATCCAAACACTTCAAGCAATGGTTCGTCGAGTAACAACAGTACAGGTGGGAATTCAACATCGAATACGCCGCCACCGAATACGACCCCGCATCAGGTGAAAATCACTGTTCCTGTTAATTCTGGGCAGGGGCCTGTACATGTGCAAATTGCTTTGACAGATGCTGAAGGCAGCGGGCAAATAGTCGTTAATCAAGAGATTTCGCAAACAACAAGTTGGACAGAAACGCTTTATTTGCAACCCGGAGAAAATGGGCTGGTACAGGTTTATTTGAATGGCAATCTGGTCAAGACCGTTCAGGTGCAGGGATAGAACAGAAAACGCTCCAATCAGGAGGGATGTGCTTGCAAGGGCGAGTCATTCGTGCGCGCGGTGGTTTCTTTGATGTTTATACAACAGAAGAAATAGAACGTCGTTGCCGTGCGCGCGGTATTTTTAAAAAAAGAGGACAGACTGTGTTGGTGGGCGATCTCGTTCAACTGGTGCCGATGGGAGAAACCGAAGGCGTCATTGAAGAAATCTTGCCGCGCAGTACAGAACTGTTACGCCCGCCAGTTGCCAATATTACGCAAGCTTTTGTCATCTTTTCCATTGTTGAGCCGCTCATTCAAACCTACTTGCTCGATGGTCTTCTTGTGGCTGTTCAACAGGCCGGGATTCGACCTGTCATTGTTTTTACAAAATGTGATATTGCAACGGATCAAGATAAAGAAGATTTGTTTAACCAATACCGATTGACTGGATTCCCCATTTTTTTCGTCAGTAGTCGCAAAGAAATCGGGCTAGAAGATGTGAAAGAGGCGTTGACAGGAGAAATCACTGTATTGGCAGGCCCATCCGGTGTCGGCAAGTCTTCTTTGCTCAATGCCTTAGCACCTCATTTTTCCCTTGAAACTGGAGGAATTAGCGAAAAAATGGGGCGTGGTCGACATACCACGCGCCATGTTTCTCTTCTCTCAGTCGGTGAAAACGCGTGGGTTGCTGATACTCCTGGCTTTAGTCAATTAAGTTTGTCGGTGGCCTCTCAGGATGTCCGACTCTATTATCCTGATTTTTTTCCCTTTGCCCAAAATTGTCCCTATCGAGGATGTTTACATTTGCAAGAAGAAAATTGTGCTGTACAAGCTGCGGTTGAACGGGGAGATTTGCCTGCAGAGCGTCTCACCAATTACCAAACATTGGTTAACAATAAGATAGAACAGGAGGGACGTCAATATTGAAAAAAATTCTTGCCCCCTCCATTCTGTCAGCCGACTTCAGCCGTCTGTCTGAGCAAGTGGACGAAGTAGTTGTGGCAGGTGCAGAATGGATTCACGTCGATGTCATGGATGGTCATTTTGTTCCCAATCTCAGTATGGGTCCTGTAGTCGTGGATGCCCTGCGCAAATCGTTCCCTTCTCTTTTCTTGGACGTGCATCTCATGGTTGAAGCCCCGGAAAAATGGATTACTTCTTTTGCCAAGTCAGGCGCCAATCGCCTGACCATTCATGCTGAATCCACTCCTCATGTGCATCGTGCTATTCAAATGATTCGCAGCGCTGGTTTGCAAGCGGGTATAGCATTCAATCCAGCTACTGGATTAGATACGCTAGCCTATATTGTTGAAGATGTCGATCTCGTTTTAGTCATGACTGTAAATCCAGGTTTTGGCGGTCAACATTTGATTCCTGCCACGTTGCCCAAAATTTCTGAAGTCAGACGCAAGCTGATTGAGTATGGGTGCAGTACGGCACATGTACAGGTAGATGGCGGAATATCTCTGGAGACGCTTGAACAGGTGATGTCTGCGGGCGCCAATGTCATAGTGGCTGGATCGGCCATTTTTGAAGCGGCTCACCCCAAAGAACGTGTCCAGGAATTTCTTTCTCGATTTTAAGCTTGGCTCACAGCACATTTTCTCCTTAATTGAATATACATCCTAAGAGATGGTGACCATGCGGCGCTGTTCGCAGCGATATGGGTCCAAAGGGGAGGGAAAGTGTGTTGAAATTTTACACGATTAAACTTCCAAAATTTCTAGGTGGTATTGTCAAAGCAGTGTTGGGAACGGTTTCCAAGGACTAATGAATGTCAAATGTATAGTATAGCTAGCATGAGATGGGAATTTGCTGACTCATTTCAACTTTGCAGAGCAGGTCAGTGGGAACAAAAAAAGCACCCGTGCAAACGAGTGCTTTTTTCGCTGAATGAAATAATCCTCTTCATCAGTAATGGTTAAACCCAAATTCAAACCGCTCTGGTCACCCTGCCGGATTTTAGGCATGTTGTGCAAACCCGCATCCGCTTCACGGTTCCGTTCACGTTGACGCGAACGGGCTGAAGGTTAGGGAGCCAACGGCGCTTGGTGAGAATATGGGAGTGGCTGACTTTGTGGCCAACCTGCGGACCCTTGCCGCACACTTCACAGCGTCTCGCCATGATGGAGCACCTCCTTGGCTACGAATGCTGCCCAAAGGCAGAATTTGCAGTCGATCGTTAACCCCAGACATCTTAGCATATGGGTCACTGGACTGCAATCATTTTGCGCGTCGCTTTTCCTCAATATCCTGATATAGTACAATGGGCAGTAAATAGCTGGTTGGAGATAGGGAGGTTGCCCATGCCGAAGACTTTTGAAACGGAATTGGGTCAAGTGACCGTGATGGAAGAGGTAATTGCTACTGTTGCAGGTTATGCCGCAATGGATTGTTATGGCTTGGTAGGCATGGCTTCTCGACGACAGGTCAAGGATAGCCTGACAGAACTGTTAGGCAGGGACAATCCAGGACGTGGTGTGGAAGTTCGCATTGATGAAAATGGCGATGTGGAAGTAGATTTGTACATCATTGTTTCCTATGGTACAAACATCTATGAAGTTGCTCAAAATCTGCGCGAGAAGGTTCGATATATGCTGCAGGAAAGTGTTGGTTCGGAAGTCAGTCGGGTAAATATTTACGTTCAGGGTGTTCGCGTTTCCAGCAACTCATAGGAGGACTGCATGGCCAATCCATCTTTTCTTCTCTCATCTCATCAATGGCAAATCCTGCTCGGCGCTGCGCACGCTGAGCTTTCTCTGCATGAAGAGGAAATTAACGCTTTGAATGTATTTCCTGTCCCAGATGGTGACACAGGAACCAACATGAATCTCACTTTTACGGCAGGCATTAAAGCGTTGCGCGGAAAATCGTTTCAGACCTGTGCAGAAGTCAGTAAAATATTTGCGGAAGGCCTTTTAATGGGAGCTAGAGGTAACTCGGGGGTTATTCTCTCACAACTTTTCCGTGGTTTCAGTCAAGTGGATGTAACCGCTTTTAGTGTAAACCAGTTTGCCAAAGCTTTCTTTGAAGGAGTGCAAATTGCCTATCGAGCTGTTTCGAAGCCAGTTGAGGGGACGATTCTCTCTGTGGCAAGAGATGTTGCACAAGCCGCTCAGAAAGAAGCGCGCCAAGAGAATGCTGATTGGACATCCTTGTTTGCCGTCATCGTAGAGAGTGCAAAACAGAGTTTGGCTGCTACACCGCAACAGTTGCCTGTCTTAAAACAAGCGGGAGTGGTAGACTCTGGTGCGCAGGGCCTCGTCTATATTCTCGCAGGCATGGCGGATGCAGTGTCGAGATGGAATAAGGATCAGGCATCTCCCCAGTACACGGAAACGGATACTTTTAATCCATCAAAATTAGAGCAGAAGAGCTTTTATCCTGTCGAGAATGTTGAAAATATCAGCAGCGATACTATTCATGAGCTGGTTGAATCTCACGGACATTACGGTTACTGTACAGAAGCTCTAATTCGGATAGAAGCTGGAGATGTGGATAGAGCTGGCGAATCTTTGCGTCATCAGTTACTGGCTGAAGGTGGCGACTCTTTGGTATTGGTAACGTCACCTCCATATTTGCGTATGCATGTTCACACGCTGCATCCTGGTCAAGCGTTGGAAGTGGCATTGCAGTTCGGTCCCCTTGTGCAGATTAAGATAGAGAACATGACAGAGCAAAATGCCCATTTGCATCAAGTTGAACAAGACTCAAGGCCGTATCCAGCGGCTCAAGATTCTACGGAGGAAGTGCAAAACATTGACCAGATGGCGATTGTTGCTGCTATCAATGGAGAAGGTTTTCGTAGAGTCTATGAATCGCTTGGTGTGACAGTCTTGGTAGGGCAAGAACCATTGGCCAATCCAAGCATTGAAGACTGGTCCAAAGCGATTGAGGCGAGTGGCGCAGAGCAAGTGATTCTTTTACCCAACCATAAAAATGTCCTTCTTTCTGCTGAGCAGGCTGCTCAACTGATGACAAAAGCAAACAAACGGGTTTCTGTGGTTCCAACGCGCACTCCGGTACATGGTATCGCTGCATTGCTTGCATTCTCTCCTCATCTTGGATTTGATGAAAATAATCTGGCCATGCAACGAGCGGTTTCTCAATGTCGAGTGGGAATGGTTGCCAAAGCAAGCCGTGATTCTGTCTATCAAAATCGTGAAGTCCGTGCAGGACAGTTTCTAGCACTTCTTGAAGATGAACTGTTGAACGTTCTGCCAGATGCAAATGATGCCCTTGTCTATTTGCTAAAAGAGCTTCTTCAGCCAGATTCAGAACTCATTACCGTTTATACAGGATCGGCGGCTTCCACTTCGGATTTGTCCTTGCTTCGACAGCAAATTGTGGCGCTTACGGAAATAGAAGTGGAGTTTCAAGAGGGCGGTCAATCGGTGTTTGATTATTTTATCACGGTGGAGTGAACGGTTTTGCTTGAAAAGGTGCCTGTCACACATGTGGCTGGTATAGGACCGGCCAAAACCAAGGCATTGGCCGAACTTGGCATTCATGATGTTGCTGCATTGCTCACGCATTTTCCTTACCGTTATGACGATTTGCGTATTCGTCCACTGCTGTCTTATGCGGATGGTGACAGGGTGCGCGTTCAGGTGACCATTAATGGGTCGCCTAAACTGCGTTGGCAAAATGGAAAATCTATTCTCCAGGCACCCGTTCTGGTTGATTTTCAAACCCCTGCGTACGCTATGTGGTTTAACCAACATTATTTACAAAAACGTCTGCGCGAAGGCGAAGTTGTCATTCTGCAAGGAAAATGGAGTGAACGTTACCGTCGTATCGCCGTTTCTCATACAGAGTTTGGCAACCAGCGACTACGTTCAGAAGAAGCGGCCATGTACCCTGTCTACCGTTCAAGCAAACAAATCTCTTCGCCGCAAATAGCTGCTTTTATACAACAAGCACTGGCGCAATTTCAAGATCAAATTGTTGATTTATTGCCGCTTGAATTGCGGCAGCGTTATAAACTGGTAAATCGTTATGAAGCGTTACTGGCCATGCATCGGCCCCGAACCCGGGAGGAGTTGCGACAAGCCCACCGGCGACTTGCTTTTGAAGAATTTTTTTTATTCCAGTTGCAACTGCAGCGATATCGTGTTCAAGCCAAATTGCAGTCAGACGGAGTCGTCCGTCATGTACCTTCTGATGTATTCGAAAAGTTTGCTGATGCGCTGGAAGGATTTACGCTAACGGATGGTCAATACGATGCTATGCAAGAGATTTATCATGATCTCCATAGTCCACGTGCCATGACGAGACTGCTTCAGGGGGATGTCGGATCGGGCAAAACATGGGTTGCCTTCTTTGCCGCCTATGCTATGGTACGTGCTGGCTGGCAAGTGGCTATGATGGCTCCTACAGAAATTCTCGCCGAGCAGCATCTTCTTGAAGCTCGCAAGCGGCTTGAGCCACTGGGTGTACGTGTAGCTTTGCTCACAGGTTCCACAGGTATTCGCGAACGCAGAGAGATTCTGGCTCTTCTGGCGGCCCATCAGGTCGATCTCCTTTTAGGCACACACGCCTTGCTGACAGAAGATGTGGAGTTTGCTCGTTTAGGGCTGGTCATTACCGATGAGCAGCATCGCTTTGGCGTTGCACAGCGTGGTACGTTGCAAGAAAAAGGGGAGCGCACCGACATTCTCTATCTGTCTGCCACGCCCATACCGCGTACATTGGCGCTTGCCATCTATGGAGATTTAGATGTTTCCGTGATTCGCGAACGTCCAAAAGGCAGGCAGCCTGTACGTACATATTGGTTGCGAAGCAGTGAAGAAGACAAAGCAGTTCGCATGGTTCGTCGTGAACTGGCTAAAGGTCGGCAGGCTTATATAGTCGCTCCACTTGTGGAGGATTCGGAAAAACTGGAGGCGACATCGGCTGTGTCGCTGTACGAGCAGATGCAGTCGCATTTGGCCGGCTATCGAGTCAGTATGTTGCATGGGCGTCAGTCGGCGAAAGAAAAGGACGCCATCATGCGTTCCTTTATAGCAGGTGAAATTCAAGCGCTTGTTTCTACAACCGTCATCGAAGTCGGTATTGACGTTCCCAATGCCACCATCATGTTGATTTACCATGCCCAGCGTTTTGGCCTTGCCCAGTTGCACCAACTGCGCGGACGCGTTGGTCGTGGTGCGAATGCAAGTTTTTGTATTCTTCTTGGTGATCCGCCTGGAGATGTGGCCAAGCAACGTCTTGAAACCATGGTTGGTACAGATGACGGTTTTTTGATTGCGGAAAAGGACTTGGAGTTGCGCGGTCCAGGAGAGTTTCTTGGCGTAAGGCAAAGCGGATTGCCGGAATTTACTGTAGGGGATTTGGCTCGCGATTTAAATATCATGCAAGTCGCTCGCGATGAGGCAGAGAAACTATTGCAGGAAAACGAATTTTGGCTGCTCCCGGTTTACGAAGGTTTGCGTAAACATCTGTTTGAAGCAGATTCGGCAGGGCTAAAATATTAAAAATTGTACAGTTTTGGGACGGGTTTTAGCGGGGGCCGTACAACTTTTGTATTGGCTTAATGTGGCAAACATATTTCTAGTGTTCTCTTCTCATAATAGGTGTACCAAGAGCAGGGGAGGTGAAAGGAAATGGCAAACGGAAGTAGCAATAACCTAGTTGTCTCCGGTGCTTCTCGCGCCCTCGATCAAATGAAATACGAAATCGCTTCTGAGTTTGGCGTTCAGCTCGGCGCTGAAACGACTTCTCGTCAGAACGGTTCAGTTGGTGGAGAAATCACCAAACGTCTGGTGGCCTACGCTGAACAGCAATTGTCGGGTCGTCAGAACTTCTAATCAGGATACCAGACAAAAAGGGTCCTGTTGAAGAACAGAGGAGCTACCACGAAGGTCATGTCAAAGTGACTGGAGGGTGGCTCCTCTTTGTTTATCTTGTGAAGAACATCTCCAGACCGTATGCTTGATCATACAACCATATGGAATTCATCCTTGGCTGGATGAGTATCCAAACTAGAGGTGACCCATGCAGCGTCTGCAAAGAATTGCTATGCAGCTTATTCCAAGAAGTACAACAACGTATTTTTTGGGTAAATTTTCAAGGATGCGCCTGAGTCGAAAAGTGATTCCCTGGTATGTTCGCAAGTACCAAATCAATGTTTGGGAGCTCGACCGAAAAGTAGAAGATTACCCTACTTTGCACAGTTTTTTTTGTCGATCGCTGCACAGCTTTGCCCGACCACTGGCAAAAGAGGGACTGGTTTCACCTGTAGACGGATTGGTTACCAGTACAGGTCTAATTGACGATCAACAACAGTTTGAAGCTAAAGGTCAAATTTATTCTCTTTTTAATTTGCTCCATGATGAAGATTTGGCTCATCGATTGACCGGAGGTCAGTTTTGGGTGATTTATCTAAGTCCTCGCGACTATCATCGAATTCATATTCCTTATTCAGGGCTTTGGGTATCCCATCGTCATATTCCAGGCCATCTTTATCCAGTCAATTCGCTGGGCGAAAAGATGACATCGTTACTTTTTGCGAAAAATGAACGAGTTGTAACAGAATTTCGTGTCAATGACCAACATTTTTATGTGCTTGTTTCGATTGGTGCGTTTGGTGTCGGTTCCGTACGTTTGCGTCATATGCCGCGCATGCATCCATTCCGTCATCGTTTTCTTCACCATAGCGAATCTTTGTTTCAAGGAGCTGTTGAAGAATTGAAAGGAGAAGAGTTTGGTCGATTTGAACTTGGTTCTACGGTTATTTTGCTGACTTCTCCTGGTTTTGTGGTGAACAATCTCCAAACTGTCGGACAGCGAGTAAAAATGGGAAGCGTTTTGGCCAATGTAGGAATAGGAAATCGATAAGTTGGCGACCATGTGAATATAGAATTTCCGAAAGGTTTTCCAATTCACGGAGCTCAATTGGAAGAGACTGCGCTTGCCGAGAACGGACAAACATTGTAGAGTGTAGATGAACTGAGGGCTTGTCCAAATGGGACAGTCAGCGGATGTCGGTGTATGTTGCCGAACTTCATCTACGGGGTGAATGTATTCAGTGAAAATTTTGATTGCTGGTGGAGACGGGTTTTGTGGCTGGCCCACAGCGCTTTATTTTTCAGAGCGAGGTCATGAAGTAGCCATTCTAGACAATATGGTACGCAGAGAATGGGATGTAGAACTTGGCACACAGTCACTGACGCCGATTGCATCTATTGAAGAGCGTATTTCTGCTTGGAAAGAGATCACAGGAAAAACGATTACGCTTTTCCGCGGAGATTTGCAAGATTACGAATTTGTCCACGAATCCTTTAAAGCGTTTGAACCTGAGGCAATCGTTCATTATGGTGAGCAGCGCTCTGCACCCTATTCCATGATCGATCGGGAACATGCTGTTTTCACCCAGGTGAACAATGTAGTTGGCAATTTAAACGTGCTTTTTGCTATGAAAGAACTCGTTCCTGACTGCCATCTCATCAAATTGGGTACAATGGGTGAATATGGCACGCCGAATATTGATATTGAAGAAGGCTATATCCGTATTGAACATAAGGGGCGAGTGGATGTTCTCCCTTATCCCAAACAGCCATTTTCTTTCTATCATCTCTCTAAAGTTCATGACAGTCACAATATTATGTTCGCCTGCAAATCGTGGGGGATTCGAGCCACTGATTTAAATCAGGGAGTCGTATATGGACTGTGGACCGAGGAGACAAAACGGGATGAACGTCTTTACAACCGAATCGACTATGATGGAGTATTTGGTACGGCGCTTAATCGCTTCTGTATCCAGGCTGCCATTGGCTATAACTTGACGGTTTATGGAAAAGGCGGACAGACACGGGCTTTTCTCGATATTCGCGATACCTTGCAGTGTGTTGAATTAGCAGCGCTTCATCCGGCCGATCGCGGTGAGTTCCGTGTTTTCAATCAATTTACCGAACAATTTTCAGTCCTTCAATTGGCAGAGCGTGTACAACGTGTGGCTGCTGAGATGGGATTGACAGTGAGTATTGATCATTTGGAGAATCCTCGTGTAGAAAAAGAAGAACATTATTACAACGCCATTCATACAAAACTGCTTGATTTGGGGCTGCAACCTCATCTGCTCTCGGACGAGTTGATTCGCGACTTGATTGAGACAGCAGAGCGCTATCGCGATCGAATTCAAACAAATGTGATTGCGCCAACTGCGACCTGGAGGTAGGAACGAATGCGCATTGCGATGTTTACGGAAACTTTTTTGCCGGGGACGGACGGCATTGTCACGCGTCTTTGTGCAACGTTGGAAAAGTTGCATGCAGAAGGCCACGAGGTTTTGCTGTTTGCGCCTGAAGGTGCGCCAAAAGAATATGCCGGAGCAAAAATTGTTTCCTTGCCGTCAATGCGCTTTTTTCTCTATCCTGAAAAAAAGTTTCCCATGCCGTCCAGGAAAATCGGTGCACCTCTCCAAGAGTTTCAAGCTGATTTAATTCATACCGTCAATCCCGCATTCGTCGGTTTGTCGGCTATCTATTACGCATGGAAATTGCGCTTGCCGTTAGTCGCTTCTTACCATACGAATGTACCAGCTTACGCTCGTCATTATCATTTGGATTTTCTCGAACCGGCTTTATGGTGGTATTTTCGTACTTTGCATAATCGGGCTGTTCTTAATTTGTGCACATCTAAAGCTACACAGGAAATATTGTTGGCTCAACGCTTTAAAAATGTAGGTCTGTGGGAACGCGGAGTTGATTTGAAGCTCTATCAAGAAACCTCTCCTTCTCCTGAAATGAGGCATCGTTTAGCGCCAAACGCGAAAGATACGGATAAATTGCTTTTGTATGTGGGCAGATTGGCTTCTGAAAAACGGATCGAACAGTTACTGGAGTGCGTGCAAGAGGACAAGCCGTATCATTTGGCCATCGTCGGTGATGGACCGCATCGTGCTGAACTGGAACGTTATTTTGCAGGTACACGAACCACGTTTGTCGGCTATTTGCATGGTCGTGAACTGGCGCAAGCTTATAAATCGTCTGATGCTTTTGTCTTCCCGTCCACGACGGAGACGCTAGGATTGGTACTTTTTGAAGCCATGGCAAGCGGTTTGCCGATTATTGCAGCAGACAGTCCACCTACGCGGGAAGTATTGGAATATGGAAAAGCTGGCGTTATATACAACAGCCAGCAGGCAGGGGATCTTTTGCAGAAAGTCAATCAACTGTTTGCAGATCGTGAGTGGAGAGACCATATCTGCTCCCACGCTGCACAGATTGCATCCGAGTTGGACTGGCAACGCCCAACTCGTCAGTTGATAGAACATTACCAGTCTGTACTTGGTATTCGGACGGCTCCGGTGCGTGCCATGCCGCTCAGTCGATCTTAGTTGCACTATACTGATTTGATTCGTCACATCATTCTATTTTCTCTCTTCAAGCGCGGTGCATAGGGGCCAGAGGGTTCCATTGCACCGCTTCTTCTATAAACTTTCCAATGGAAAGCAACTTTCTCTCTGAACCAAGCGGTCCTACCAACTGCAAGCCCACTGGCAGGCCATCCAAAAGCCCGACAGGAATACTGAGTGCTGGCAAACCGGTGAAGTTGAACGGTTGCGTATTGCGGTTGAGCAGGCTTCGCACGGGCATTTCATGGGAACCCACAAAAACTTTTGATTGACCAATATCCGTAGCAGGAATAGGAACCGTTGGCATAACAAGGACATCCACTATTGCGAATTTCTCCGTCATTTCGGCTGTAAATTCTTTTTGAAAATGCAGTGCATCTAAAAATTCAATCGCACTTAGCGATTTAGCGCTGTTCAAGCGATCACGCACATCATCTCCAAACAGGCTGTCGTTTTCTTGAAGTCGTTGTCGATGAAGAGCATAGGCTTCTGTAGTAATCAATACCCGCTGATATTCTTGTACTCTTTCTAGACCGGACAAAGATAAATCAATGCGTTTTAGCCATCGGGTTTCCAACACACGCAACAAGGATGTGATTTTGTCTACCACCCCAGGATGACAGCGATCAAAAAAATAAGGACGTATCACACCGGCGCGAATCGGTTCAGGAAGTGAGTAAGGGAGATAGGGGTGATCGTCTGGCGACATGCGCATAGCCTGTTCATGGGACGAAGCAGTGAGTAAACTCAGCATCCAGGCAGCATCGTCTACAGAAAGTGTCATTGGTCCAACGTGATCGAGCGATGGAGCAAGTGGGAAGACGCCTTCTTTTGAAATGAGGCCAAAGCTGGGTTTCAGACCGACGGTGCCTGTTAAAGCGGCGGGGATACGCACGGAACCACCCGTGTCTGTGCCAAGGGCGGCTAAACTCATACCACTTGCCAACGCCACGGCCGATCCGCCACTGGAACCACCAGCAATTTTAGAACGATTCCATGGATTGCGGACATGTCCATAGTGGATATTCTCGCTTGTCGTGCCGAATGCAAATTCGTGCAAATGTGTTTTGCCTATCAATAAGGCGCCAAGTTCTCGTAAACGGGCTACGCTTGGAGCGTCGGCGAGTGGCTGATGATGGGCAAAGTAACGACTGCCATAAGTGGTGGGCATATCCTTTGTGTGAAACAGATCTTTAATCGCGATAGGGAGTCCGGCCAAGGGAGGCAGAAAACTTCCTTGCGCTCGTTTTTTGTCCTGCTCTTGCGCTAATTGTAAAATATCTTCATTGATATACAAAAAAGCACGTAGTTGACTGTTGTGCGCATGAATCTGTTGAAGATGCGCTTCAGCCAATTCGCGCGCCGACAACTGTCGCCGCGCGAGTGCTTGATGTGCCTTGGTAAGCGTCCAATATTCGCCTGTCAATGAAAAAACCTCATTTCAAATCAATTCTTCAGGTCAGTTCATTTCCTTGTTTTCCCAGATTGCTCTCTGGGGGCCTGGATATAGTATTCATAGAAAAACAAGATTTTAATTGACTTTGATAATCAAGTAACCAGCCTTCTCTAATTGTTGAACTAGCAAAGGCAATTTGGGTGTTTTTTCTACTTTGAGTATCACTCTACGGTTGAGTGCCGACTCTTCAGCATCGAGAGCCACGCAGGTTACCACATTCAAGGATAAGCGATGCGTAATATTAAACAAACGTTCTAATGCACCTTCTGTTTCAGCAACACCTAACAGCAGGCGATCGGCAGGGATGTGAGTGGCGAAAGCCACGGATAGCGCTTTTTGTATGGAAGAACGTTTGACAATTCCGAGGAACAAATCATTTTCCACAATGGGAACAAAAGGCTGTTCGGTAATAATCTCAATGGTGCTTTCAAATGGATCTTCCAAGGTCAATGTTTTGACATTTCTAAGAATACAATGCGTTGCCGGTTGCTCGCAAAACTCTGAAAAACTGATATGATTTTCATGGGCAGCCAAAAATCCGTCAAAAATAGAACGCTTGCTAATCAGTCCGTGAAACTGCATGTTTTCATCTGCACAGGGTAAGGAAAGATGGGTCTGCAAGTGATGCAGTGCAGATTGAATCGTACTGTTGGGATGAACGATGGTCAATTCGGAAGCGTTGGTTAAACAATTGCGGATAAACAGAGGCTTCTCCTCCTTATGTGCTTTTCAGAATTATACTATGGGCGTTCCATTTCTAGCATCCATTTTTCAGAAGAATTAAATGAAAGCTTCTCAGACTTCTTGACTCGTTATGCTGACAGAGACAACAAAAAACCCGCGCCCGGGTAAGCGCGGATTTTTTGCGTACCCAAAGCGATCGGCCTTGGGCACGTTTCTCTGGGAGAGGAGAAACCACAAGTTCGTGAGGATGGGGAAACCTCGCGCAACTCAGGTTTTCAACAGCCATCATCGGCTGATACTCTCATCCTAGACAGATGAATGATAAATTAAACGGCAAATAGGAGATTTTTTACACTTGGCTGCTTGTGGTAGAGTGGAGAAGTATGTAAGGATGGGTTTGTGAGAAAAACGTGATTTGCTGGAGGGGGGAGGAGGCGCTATGCGTGTCATTGCCGGGTTGTGGCGCGGACATCCTTTGCAATCGCCTCCCGGTGATTTTGCGCGTCCTACGACCGATCGCGTCAAAGAATCAATGTTCCATTTGTTGGGTCCGAGTTCTCCTCGGGATACAGTACTGGATTTGTTTGCCGGATCGGGAGCACTTGGCATTGAGGCTTTGAGTCGAGGGGCTCCTGAAGCTATTTTTGCGGATGTGCATCCGGTGAGTCTGTCTATCGTTCGAACGAACTTGGCAAGACTGCGTGCAGAACAGAGCGTGCAGGTATGGAAATCGGATTGGCAGAAGACACTCTGTCGTGTGCTTCAAGAAGAACGGAAATTGTCTTGGATTTTTGTCGATCCGCCTTACGCAAAAGGCTTATGGCTGCCCATATTGGAATGGGTCGCCAGCCATCCTTTGCACTTTGCCAAAATGATTTTGGAAAGTCCCAAGCAGGTGCAACTCCCTGAACAAATCGGTCGAATTGAAATGAAAAAAAACCGCGTCTATGGCGATATCGCTGTAACCGTATATGAACCTGTAGCTATTGAAGAGATGGGTTGAGCAAGAGACAAGATGAAATGAAATAGGATAAACATGGAGTGAATTCAGGTGAAACGTGCAATTTATCCAGGCAGTTTTGATCCGCCCACCAATGGACACCTTAGTGTTTTGATGCGTGCTTTACCTGTCTTTGACGAAATTGTAGTGGCTATTATGGAAAACCCTGATAAACAACCGATGTTCACTGCAGAAGACAGGAAGTGGCTACTAGAGCAGTCGGTGCCCGCAGAAGTGAAGGGGAAAATTCGGGTGCGTTCGTATTGTGGATTGGTTGCTGACTTGGCAGGCGAAGAGCAGGCAGTGGCAATCATACGCGGTTTGCGTGACAGTTTGGATACTGACGCAGAACGCCGGATGGCACACATGAATGAGGCATTGTCCGGCATCCCTACACTTTTTCTCTATGCGACTCCGGAAACAGGGCATGTAGCCTCCTCTTTGATAAAGGATATCGTGAAACATGGTGGTAGGGTAGATGCGTTTGTTCCTGCTGCCGTTGCCGCCAGATTGCATCGTTCTCAATCATAAATGTCTGTGGGGTGACGATAGGGTGGGCATTGGGCTAGCCTTAGGCTCTGGTGGTGCAAAAGGATTTGCTCATGTAGGTGTTATCAAAGCGCTTGAAGAAGCAGGAATCACCATTGATTACATCAGCGGATCGAGCATGGGAGCCCTGATTGCAGCATTTTATGCGACAGGCATGCGCACTGTGTTTATGGAGCAGCTTGCCACCACGCTTCGTTGGCGTCACTGGGTAGATTTTACTGTTCCTAAAATGGGAATGGTAAATGGTGAAAAGGTGAAGCAGATGGTCCATATGCTCACCAAAGGTCAAAATATTGAACAGGCGAAAATTCCTTTAGCGATTGTTGCAACCGACTTATTAAGCCGACAGCGTGTTGTCTTTACCCATGGCAACATTGCCGAGGCGGTGCGTGCCAGCATTGCCATTCCTGGCGTTTTTGTTCCCGTGTTTACGGAAAACGCTGTGCTTGTAGACGGAGGGGTGCTCGATCGCGTTCCGATTGAAGCGGTTCGCAATCTGGGCGCTTCGAAAGTCATCGCTGTGGATGTTTCTGTAAATTCCCAGACCACTTTACCTCAATCCATGATTGATGTTTTTTTTCAATCTCTTGATATCATGCAGGAACAGGTCTATCAATCGGTACGCAGTGCAGCGGATATAGCGATTACGCCGCAACTGACCAGTATAGGGATTTCGCAGTTTTCGAAAGCAGCACTTGCGATTGATATTGGTTATCAGTCAGCAAAAGCGCAAATGGAAGAAGTTTTACGAGAACTGGAAAAGGATAATCATTGTGAAACGTATGATGGTGCGTCATAATTTCTAATGCTTGTACTTCGGCTCAAATGGATTGGAGTCAGTGCTGGGGTGATGGTCATGACTTTGGAGTTTTCTAGAAAAACATTGATAGACCAAAAAAGTCTTCTGATGGATGAGAGCTTTTCTACAAACCAGATGGTGGCGGCTTCTGAAGATGTATTGGAAGCCAAAGTGGCTGATGTCCATCTCTCTGTTTCGATGGTGGATAACTTTGCGAATGTGGCTGGTGCTGCCGATACTGAAGTTGAGTACCGCTGTGCGCGATGTCTTGAGCCTTTTACGGCTAGTTTGCATGCTCCAGTGGAAGAACGCTATAGCTGGAATGAGCAGGAAGCCAAACGAATCGATGCTGTTTATGCGCCTGATGATAAAGTTATATTGGATGACTTGGTGGAAGAATCATTATTGCTCGCCCTCCCATCGGTGCCTCTTTGTCGGGCTGATTGTCGCGGATTGTGCCAGGAGTGTGGGCAAAATTTGAATATGGCCGACTGTTCTTGTGAAAAGCGAAAAGTGGACCCGAGATTAGAAATTTTAAAAGACTTGCTTTCTTCCCCTGAATCAGAGTAAGATGTTGAACGGTAGTGGCAAGGGAGGTGTTGTACGTGGCTGTACCGCAACATAGAACGTCCAAGACGCGCAAACGTCTGCGTCGCACTCACTTTAAACTGACGGCTCCGGAAATTCAGCCGTGTCCGCAATGTGGCGAATATCGACTGACTCATCATGTTTGTAAAAATTGCGGCACTTATAAGGGCAGAACAGTGTTGTCCGTTAAGTAAAGTGTAAAAACACAGCTAGCCGACAGGCTGGCTTTTTTCATTTATCGGAAGATGATAAGGTCAAAATATTTCGGTTTTGCAATGATGACCTATCAACTCTCTTTCACTTGCGACGTCATTTTGTCAACAAACGTCTGTTTTTGGTGAAACTTTATACTTGTCAGTAGGTCTACAGGCAGTTAGCATTAGTACCAGTTATTAAAAAAATCAATATCAGTTAAGATTGTTGTCATTATCAACATAGAGTGTGTCCGGTACAGATGAACTTGAGTTCTACAATATCGACTGAGTTCTGCAACTCTTTGCCGACCACGTGTTAAAGGATGGATGGTAAACTGAAAAGGGTTGAGCGCCACGGACTCTTGAGGATGTATATTCAAAAACATCCCTTTGCCACGGATGAGCAATTGGCTGAACATTTTGGCGTAAGTGTGGCCACCATTCGATTGGATCGGCAAAAATTAGCGATTCCTGAAGCGCGCGAGCGTATTCGCCGTCTGGCAGAGACATCCCATGATGCGTTGCGCTCGCTTGATCAACAAGAAATCACTGGGGAATTAAAAGAGCTTCGTCTCAATGAATACGCGGTGTCAGAATTGACGATTGAAGCGCAGCACGTCTTTCATCGCTATCAGATTGCTCGCGGCCATGTTTTGTTTGCTCAGGTCAATTCTCTTGCGACAGCCATGGTGGATGCGGATATTGCAGTGACCGCCAAAAGCGAGTTGAGATTTGCCAATCCAGCTTATCTAGGGGAAACTGTGCATGCGCGGGTAGAAGTTGTGGCGAGACGAAAGCATGTATTGCGATGTTTTGCCGTTGCGCATGTAGAAAAGAAAATTATTTTGAAAGGTCAAATTTGGATGATTGCTGGTCCGGTATGGAATGCCTGAAAGTCCATTTCTAAATTATCAATGACTGTTGAAAGTATGGCTTGGCTTGTGAAAGTGAGGGAGATGTTTGGCAAAGCTTGTTGTCGATGTGATGGGGGGAGACTTGGCACCGCAGGCGCCTGTACAAGCTGTTTTAGATGCTGCCGCAAAGGAACTGCATACGGAGTATATCCTGGTTGGAGATGAAAAGAAAATTCGTGCAGTTTCTCATTCTTTTCCAGTCAATGTAACAATCGTTCACACCACGGAGCAAATAGACGGTACTGATGAGCCAGTGCGTGCTGTAAGGCGAAAAAAAAATGCCTCATTAGTTATAGCTGCTGAAATGGTGGCCGAAGGCAAAGCAGACGCATTACTGTCGGCAGGCAATACAGGAGCTATTGTTGCTGCTGGGTTACTGATTATTGGACGCGTACCGGGAATTTTACGCCCTGCTTTAGCTCCTGTCATGCCGACCTTTGATGGTCGAGGGGTATTGCTTTTAGATGCAGGCGCCACAATGGATGCCAATGAAGAAAATTTGCGCCAGTTTGCTTTTATGGGCAGCTATTATTCAGAAATGATTCTTGGCACAAGTCGACCGCGAGTTGGACTATTGAACGTAGGAACAGAGGCAGGGAAGGGAAATGCTTTGACGAAGGCAACCTTTCCGTTGCTGGAAAAATCGAATTTGCATTTTGTCGGCAATGTAGAAGCTCGCGATGTGCTCTCTGGTATTTGTGATGTACTGGTATGCGACGGGTTTGCCGGCAATGTGGTATTAAAATTGGCTGAAGGTCTAGGGCTTGGATTAGCTTCCGGGATTCGCTCTACGTTAGTTTCTTCTTTTCAGACCAAATTGGGCGCTTTGCTTGTAAAACCTCAATTAAAACATTTTTTTCATCGATTTGAGTATTCAGAATATGGTGGCGCCCCGTTTCTTGGTGTTAATGGAGGATGTTTCAAAGCCCACGGCAGCAGCAATGTACGCGCTTGGTACGTGGCACTTGGGCAGGCACAGGCATTTGTGGAAAAGAACTTGCTAGGGAAATTATCGGAGGCATTTCTGAATTTAGAGGAAGTTTGAACGAGATGAAGTCATTTTAGGAGGATGGTATAACGTGGGAGTGCGTGCAAAAATTTTAGGCACTGGTTCAGCGGTGCCTCAGCGAGTGCTTTCTAATGCGGATTTGGAAAAGATGGTTGATACATCCGATGAGTGGATTGTAACAAGAACAGGTATTCGAGAACGTCGCATTGCAGAAGCAAACGAAGCCACTTCCGATTATGTGGCCAAAGCATGCGAAAGGGCGCTTACTGCAGCTGGGGTTGATGCGTCGGAAGTGGATTTGATTGTGTGCGGCACGGTCACTCCTGACATGATGTTTCCTGCTACAGCTAATCTCGTTCAAAATGCTATTGGAGCTAAAAAAGCAGCTTCGTTTGATTTGTCTGCTGCTTGTAGCGGTTTTCTTTATGGATTGTCGCTTGGTGCTTCTTTTATCGAAAGTGGCCACTTTTCTTATGTGCTTGTAGCTGCGGGGGATTTGTTGTCAAGAATTACTGATTACGAAGATCGTTCTACTTGTGTGCTCTTCGGTGATGGAGCGGGTGCTGTGCTGCTTGGACGCGCCGAAGAGAGTGAAGAGGCTGGTATACTTGGTTTTTCGCTTGGCTCAGATGGGTCGGGCGGGCATCTTTTAAACATGCCTGCAGGTGGTTCGCGAATTCCTGCTTCAGCAGAATCTGTGGCAGCGCGCTTGCATTATCTGAAAATGCAAGGACAGGAGACATTTAAGTTTGCTGTCAATGCGATGGTCAGTTCTACAGAAGAAGTGCTAGAAAAAGTTGGATATCAGAAAGAAGATATTTCACTACTTGTCCCTCATCAAGCCAATATTCGGATTATTGACGCGGCGCGGCGCAGATTCGGATTGCCGGAAGACAAGGTGATGGTCACTATTGACAAATACGGCAACACTTCCGCTTCTTCCATAGCCATAGCTTTAGATGAGGCTGTTCGCGAAGGTCGTGCAAAGACTGGGGATTTGGTTGTTTGTGTTGGATTTGGTGGCGGATTGACTTGGGGATCAGTAGCCATTCGTCTCTAAAACAGTTGTATGACCTAGATAAACAGGTTGTGTAGTTTTTATTTTAAGAAAGGTAAGGAGTGCAGAAGGATGACGGTTGGATTTGTCTTCCCAGGACAGGGTGCCCAGACAGTGGGCATGGGTAAATCACTGATAGAAAACTATCCTTTAGCTCGCCAGACGTTTATTGAGGCGGATGAAGCGCTCGGATTTTCGCTGACCAAGCTTTGTCTGGAAGGACCTGAAGAAGAATTGCGCCTGACCTATCATGCTCAACCGGCATTGCTTACAGCAGGTGTAGCTGCTTGGAGAGTTTTTCAGTCTCAATCCTCTATTCGGCCAGTTGCAGTTGCAGGACATAGTCTTGGTGAATATACCGCTTTGGTAGCGGCAAACATGCTGCCGTTTGCTGATGCTGTGAAACTGGTTTATCATCGTGGACAATTGATGAACGAAGCTGTACCCGCTGGACAGGGGGCTATGTCAGCGGTGATGGGCCTGGAAGAAGAGGAACTGGCGGCCATTTGTGCAGAAGCGTCTAACGGATCGGACGTAGTGGAGTTAGCTAATTTAAATTGCCCTGGCCAGATTGTTATTTCCGGAACCCAAAAAGCAGTCAGCAATGCATCTGAACTGGCAAAACAGCATAAAGCGCGCCGAGTTATTCCGTTGGTTGTTAGTGGACCTTTTCACAGTTCGTTGATGCGCCCTGCTGCTGCAGCGTTTGATAGCTTGCTACAAGAAGCCCCCTTTAGAGATGGTGACGTCCCCGTCATTGCCAATGTAGATGCTGAGCCATATCAAACTCCTGATGCTGCGAGGAAAGCGCTGTCGCGTCAATTATACTCTCCTGTGCGTTTTGTGGATGATATTCATACCATGGTGAATTTAGGTGTACAGACGTTTGTGGAGTTTGGTGTGGGAAGCGTGCTGAGCGGACTTATTAAAAAGATTGACAAAAATGTTCGCACGCTGCGCGTAGAGGATGAGCCTTCTTTGCATGAGACATTGCAGGCATTAACAGAGTGATGCTGTCTCGTAGGAAATAACATCTAGTTTAACTTGAGCCGTTTTTGGCTATGTAGGAGCAGGTGAGCTATGTCTAAAGTTGCTTTAATCACAGGAGCCTCGCGTGGAATTGGAAGAGCGATTGCTTTGGAATTTGCCAAGCAAGGTGCGCAAGTTGTCATAAATTACGCGGGTCACCTTGAAAAAGCTGAGGAAACTGCACATCTCGTACAAGCGGCAGGTGGGGAATCTTATCTTGTGCAGGCTGATGTCAGCCGTCCGGAAGAATGTACAAAACTAGTGCAAACAGCAATAGAAAAGTTTGGGAAATTAGATATCTTTGTTCATAATGCTGGTATTACACGCGACAATCTTCTCTTGCGCATGAAGGACAAGGATTGGCAGGAGGTTCTGGACACGAATTTAAGCAGTGCGTTCTATCTGGCGAAAGAAGTTGCCCGTCCTATGATGAAAGCACGCAGTGGAAGAATCATTTCTATTGTTTCCGTAGCAGGAATTTCGGGTAATGCTGGACAAATAAATTATGCGGCCTCTAAAGCAGGGCTCATTGGTTTTACCAAATCGCTGGCGCGAGAGTTGGCTCCTCGCAATATTACTGTCAATGCGGTTGCGCCAGGTCTGATTGAAACTGATATGACCCATGTGTTAGGCCAAGCAACACTGGAGAAATTGAGTGCGTCCATTCCACTCGGGCGCGCGGGAAAACCGGAGGATGTGGCTGGAGTGGTAGCCTTTCTTGCCTCTGAGGCCGCCGCTTATATGACAGGGCAGGTTCTGCATGTCGACGGCGGAATGGTCATGTAGTATACTCTTTCGCGGGAGGTGATAGCATGTCTGACGTTTTCGAACGAGTAAAGACCATCATTGTTGACCGTCTGAGTGTTGACGGGGCCAAAGTGACTCCGGAAGCTACTTTTAAAGAAGATCTTGGCGCGGATTCTTTGGATGTTGTAGAACTTATTATGGAATTGGAAGATGAATTTGATATGGAAATCTCAGATGAAGATGCTGAGAAAATTACAACAGTTGGCGACGTTGTAAACTACATCTCCTCCCACCAATAATTATGGAGTGAAGTGGTGTGATACGGAGTCCCGCGCAATTGCCGGGGCTTTCTGTTATATACAGAGGAGGTGAAGCTGTGCAAAAACGTGTAGTTGTAACAGGTCTTGGTGCAGTTACCCCAGTCGGTTCAACCGTGGAATCTTTTTGGCAGAATTTGCTTGCGGGCAAATCGGGAATCGGTTTGATCGATCGTTTTGACGTGAGTGAGTATCCAGTAAGAATTGCTGGACAGGTCAAAGGCTTTCAGGCGGAAGATTACATTGAGAAAAAAGAAATTCGTCGCTTTGATATGTATGCACAGTTTGCGGTCGGTGCTGCTGTACAGGCTCTCCGCCAGTCTGGTTTGCAGATTACGGAAGAGAACGCGGCCCGCGTAGGTGTTTACATTGGTTCCGGTATTGGCGGTTTGCAGACCATGCTTGAAAATTACAACGTTCTGCGCGATCGCGGTCCTAAACGAGTATCTCCATTTCTTGTACCTATGATGATGATTAACTCTGCAAGTGGCCAAATATCAATTATGTTTGGGGCTAAAGGTCCCAATTTGGCCCCTGTTTCCGCCTGTGCGACAGGTACACATGCTGTGGGCGACGCCTACAAGATTATTGCTCGCGGTGCTGCCGATGCAATGATATGCGGCGGTGCAGAAGCTACAATCTGTGATTTAGCGCTGGCCGGTTTTGCCAATATGAAGGCACTATCTACACGAAATGACAGTCCTGAGCAAGCGAGTCGACCTTTTGATGCTCATCGTGATGGATTTGTGATGGGGGAGGGTGCTGGTGTTTTGGTTCTGGAATCCTTAGAATCAGCTAAGGCCCGCGGTGCAAAAATTCTGGCAGAAGTCGTTGGCTATGGTATGTCTGCAGATGCCCATCATATTACTGCCCCCGATCCGGTTGGATTTGGAGCGTCTTTGGCGATGCAAGCAGCCCTCGATGATGCTGGGTTGCGTCCAGAAGATGTAGACTATATTAATGCTCATGGTACATCTACCGATCTGAACGACAAATTAGAAACCATAGCTGTAAAAGCAACATTCGGAGAATACGCTTACAAATTAAGTATGAGCTCCATTAAATCTATGACAGGACACTTGCTTGGCGCCGCTGGCGGCGTTGAAGCTGTGGCCAGTGTCATGACCATCTTAACCGGAATGATTCCACCTACTATGAACTATGAAACCCCTGATCCAGAATGCGATTTAGATTATGTGCCCAACAAGGCACGTGAGCAGGCGGTGGATACGGTCATGTCCAATTCGTTTGGATTTGGTGGCCATAATGCCTCGATTATTATCCGCCGTTTTATGGAAAACTAAGTTTATAATGCCTGGAGAGGTTCATTTACCTTTCCAGGCCACTCAATAACCGAACAAGAAAAAGGACGGGATGTTGAGGGACAGTCACTTGCTCTATTTGTGAGCGCCTGTCCCTCAACATCCAGTAGGGGAAGGTCACCAAGATGAAAAAACATACAGGCGATACTTTACAACGAGATCGTTCCACTCGTGATCAATCTTTAGGAGAACTGCAAAAAAAATGTGGTGTAGAGTTTCGAGACACGCAATTATTGCTTCAGGCTTTTACGCACGCTTCTTATCGCAATGAACATCGAAAATCTCGTTTAGGTGACAATGAACGGTTAGAGTTTCTGGGTGATGCAGTTTTGGAATTGCTGATCAGTGACTACTTATATCGACAGTACCCTGATTTGCTTGAAGGACAACTGACGCGTATGCGAGCTAGTTTAGTTTGCGAGCCTTCCTTAGTTCGTTTTGCGAAAATACTTGAATTTGAAAGACATGTGCGGCTTGGCCGTGGAGAGGAACGTTCAGGCGGACGCATGCGTCCTGCTTTACTTGCCGATGTTTTTGAAGCTTTTATCGGCGCACTCTATCTCGATCAAGGAATAGAAGCTTGTTGGAACTTTGTTCAGCAACATATGTTAGCTCATTTGGATCAAGCCACATTGGGTACAGATTACAAAACATTGCTTCAAGAGTGGGTACAGCAGCATATGCAAGGCGAGATGGTGCGCTACGTAACAATTGAAGAACGCGGACCAGCGCATGCGCGCGAATTTGTGGTGGAAATTTTGATTCGAGGCGAACAGTTTGGTATGGGGACTGGGCGTTCCAAAAAAGAAGCGGAGCAGCAAGCGGCTCATGTAGCTTACGATCATCTGGTCCGTTCATCAGGCGGTGTGCGAGAAAATGTTTCTCAAACGGATTGATTTGATAGGATTTAAATCGTTTGCCGATAAGACGACGTTGGAGTTTTCCCCTGGACTGACGGCGGTTGTAGGGCCCAATGGCAGTGGCAAAAGCAATGTGGCAGACGCTATTCGATGGGTGCTTGGTGAACAAAGTGCCAAATCTTTACGCGGCAATCGTATGGAAGATGTTATTTTTGCTGGCAGTGAAACGCGACGTGCCGTGAATTTTTGTGAAGTTTCACTTACGCTGGATAACGAAGATGGGCACTTGCCTGTTTCATACAAAGAAGTTAATATCACACGCCGTGTCTATCGTTCAGGGGAAAGTGAATATTTATTAAATCGACAGCCTTGCCGTTTAAAAGATATTTTAGAACTTTTTATGGATTCTGGGCTTGGCAGAGAGTCTTATTCCATCATTGGTCAGGGACGTATTGAAGAAATGCTCTCGACGCACCCCGAAGATCGGCGTGGCCCTTTTGAAGATGCGGCAGGGATTGTTAAATTTAAACATCGCCGCAAGGAAGCGGAGCGAAAACTGGGGGAGACAGATGCCAATCTTACCCGTATTGACGATATCATTGCTGAGTTGGAACGGGAGGAGCGGCCGCTTGCTGTCGAAGCTAAACGTGCGCGCGAATATCTGGATATTGAGGCTGAATTGAAGACAACTGAAGCTCAAATTCTCATGCACGACATCGATAGTCTTTCTGAGCAACGAAAGCAGTTGGCTGCCGAATCGAGTTCTTTGGTGTCCCAACGTTCTGCCGCCAAAGATCGGCTTCGTGAATCAGAAGAGCAACTGAAGCATGAAAATCTTCAACTGGAACAAAAGCAAGAAGAAATGGAAATGGTTCAAGAGCAGCTTGCAAGACTCACAGCGCAACGTGAGGAATGGACTCGCGAGGCAGCGGTCTATCAAGAACGACGCGTTCATCTGCTCGCAGCTCAAGCGGATCGGCAAAATCAAGTAGAAGAGGCGCGTCGTGAATTAAATCAACTGGCGGAGCGTCAAAAGCATATAGACTTGCGCCAGAGTGAAATCGCGGCAGATTGGGCGCAAATGCGTCAAGAAGAGCGGACGCTTTCAGCCTTGGTATTGACGGAAAACAGGACAAAGCTAGAGCGAGAGCTGGAAGAACTGAATAACCTTTATATTACATGGCATCAAGAAGCTGCTACGGCGCGCAATATCTATCGTTCTTTACAAGAACGGGATGCCGCCGATAGCAAACAGCGAGCTTGGCTGGTGGCCGAGGCAGAGCGTTTGGACAAGCTTCGCCAAGAGGCAAAAGAGATATTAGAAGCTAACAAGGTTATGGCGGCAAAAGAGCGTGAAGGGCTCGCTTCCATGGATCAGCGTTTATCGGAAGTTTCGCAACAATTTCGCGAGCTAGGTAAAGAAGATAGCCGATGGAAAGAAGAACGCCAGCGTTTGCGTCAGGAACTGGCGGCCTTACAATCACGTGTTGAATTATTGAGTGATTTGGAATCTGGCTATGATGGTTACGCGCTCGGGGTAAAAACGGTGCTTCAGGCGAAAGATGCCGGGCGTTTAGAACATATTTATGGTAGTATAGCCAACCTCATCAGGGTTCCCAAAGAGTTGGAGTTAGCCATTGAAACCGCACTGGGTGGAGCAGTTCAAAATTTGCTGGTGGCTTCAGAAGAAGATGCGCGACGGGCAATTGAGTATTTGAAGCAACGCCATGCGGGTCGAGCTACGTTTATGCCGCTTTCTGTGATTCGAGGTCGTTACCTTTCTGAGGAAGAAGCGGCCATTGTTAAGCAAGATGAGGGCGCGCTTGGTGTGGCCGGCCAGTTGCTTCAATATCACTCAAATTACGAACAGGCGATTGCTCATCTTCTTGGCAATGTTGTAGTGGCGAAAACTTTGGTAGACGCCAATCGTTTGGCGCGTAAGCTGCGCTATCGGGTACGGTTGGTGACGCTTGAAGGTGATGTGGTAGCTCCAGGTGGCTTGATGTCAGGTGGTAGCCATGCACGAAAAGGTCCTGGATTGCTGGGACGTACTCGTGAAAAACAGGAAACCGAAGAACGACTTGCAGAGTTGCAGGAAAAAGAACAACAGGCAGGAGCAGAACTAGCCCTTGTAGAGAATCGCATGCGTGAAATAGAACGATTGGGACAGACGCTGACCAAGGAACGTACGGAAATAGCCGAACGTTTGACGGTGGCCGAAGCATCCATTCGTGATGCAGAACTGCGTTTGGTCAATGCGGAAGAAAAATGGCAAGCTGTGCAATTTGAAATAAAAGAAAGTAAGGAATCAGACGAATTGCGCCGTACTCGTCTGCAACAGGCAGCTGAGAAAGTCGAAGAGACGGAAGCACGTATTGAACAAGGTGAACAGCAATTAACAGAAATTCGCAAAAAAATTCAAGATTGGGATCAAAATGCTCAACAAACGCAGGAGCAATTGACTGCTTTGCGAGTCCAAATGGCTACTCTTGAACAGGAGAAGAGCGCCAATCAGCAGCGTCTTCAGGAATTGTCAGGAGAAAAGGCAAAATTAGAACAGCGCTTGCAGACGGCAGACAAGGATTTAAGCGAGTTTGCTGCCTTACTTGCCCAACTTGCCGAGCGGGAACAAGAATTGCAGGAGCGTCTGAAAAATTCATTTCAAGAAAAAGAAGAGATAGAGCATCGCATGCTCTGGTTGCGCCAGGAACGTCAAGTTTTAGAGTCTTCTTTGCGCGTCAAGGACAAAGCAGTCCATGAAGCGAGAGCTGCTTTAGCAGCTGTGGAAGAGCGGACTCATCGCTTGGCAGTGCTTGAAGAGCGCACAGATGCAGAATTGCGCCATGCCCTCGAAAAGTTGGGTCAACAGTATGAGATGACTTACGAGTGGGCTATCTCTAAACTTGAACGTCTGGAGAATGTGGAGAAAGCCAGGGAAACGGTACGCAACCTTCGTTTAAAACTGCAATCCATGGGTCATGTGCGAGTGAGTGCCTGGGAAGAGTGGAATCGGTTAACAGAGCGTCTGCAATTTTTGCAATCGGAAAGAGATGATGTTCTTGCAGCAAAAGCGCAATTATTAGATGTCATACAAAATCTTGATGAGCAGATGCAAGAACGGTTTCAAGCAACTTTTGATCAGATTCGCTCTGAATTTCAGATTGTATTTCGTCAATTGTTTCAAGGTGGACGAGCAGATTTGCAGTTGACAGATCCAGAGCATCTGTTGACAACAGGTATTGAGGTTATCGCTGAACCACCAGGGAAAAAATTGCAGAGTCTCAATTTGCTTTCTGGTGGTGAACGCGCTTTGACAGCCATGGCGTTACTTTTTGCCATTTTGCGTGTTCGACCTGTGCCATTTTGTGTTCTTGATGAGGTGGAGGCTGCTCTCGACGAAGGCAATGTAGGTCGTTTTGCTCAACAACTGCAAGCTTTCGCCGCAGCAACACAATTTATTGTTATCACGCATCGTCGCGGTACTATGGAAGCCGCTGATGTGCTATATGGTGTGACCATGCAAGAATTAGGCGTATCCTCCATGGTGAGTGTGCGCATAGCGGAAGACTGGGAAGATGAACCAGCCTAAACTTTCTTGAATAGTCAAGCTCATGGGCCAGAGAAATGAGGGATAATGTGGGTATTTTTGAACGATTTAAGCAGGGGTTAAAGAAAAGTCGAGGAGCGTTGTTTGGCAGATTAGGCCACTTGTTTTCTTCCAACAGATTGGACGATTCTGTCTATGAAGAGATGGAAGAAGCTTTTTTGGCTGCCGATATGGGTATGGAAACCTCGCTTCAAGTAGTCGAACGCGTTCGTCGATTAGCTCGAGAAAATAAAATTCAACAACCATCTGAACTTCCGCCTTTAATGGCGCAAGCGCTCACTGAAGCATTGGAGAAAGTTGATCCAACACCATCTGTAGCAGCGGACGGACCTACACTTGTTTTGGTTGTCGGTGTCAACGGTGCTGGTAAAACAACTTCGATTGGCAAGTTGGCTCACTATTATAAATCGCAAGGGAAAAAAGTATTATTGGCTGCAGGAGACACATTCCGAGCCGCCGCAACGGAACAGTTGGTCGCTTGGGGCGAGCGTGTTGGTTGCGATGTAGTGCGTCACGTGGCAGGAGCCGACCCGGCTGCAGTCGTTTATGATGCCATTCAGGCGGCCAAGTCGCGCAAAGTGGACTTTATTCTTTGTGATACGGCAGGTCGTTTGCAGAATAAAGATCACCTTATGAAAGAATTGGCTAAAATCTACAAAGTTGCTTCCCGGGAACTACCGGGATCGCCTCATGAAGTTTTGTTAGTGTTGGATGGAACGACCGGGCAAAATGCCATCTCGCAAGCAAAAGTATTTCGCGAAGTGGTTCAAGTCAGTGGCATTGTGTTAACCAAGTTGGACGGCACAGCCAAAGGCGGTGTGGTTTTGCCGATTGTACAGGAACTAGGCATTCCTGTGAAATGGGTTGGGCTTGGTGAGAGCAAGGAAGATCTTCAACCTTTTTCAGCGCGCGCATTTGCGGAGAGTCTTTGCGAGGAAGAATAATGTTGTCAAGGTGAGGAGGTTGACAGTGGGGCGGGAGCCGAATATGATAGAAAAGGTCGCACGTGTCAATGCGTTGTATGACTTTTATGGTCAGCTTCTCACATCACGCCAGCAACAAATGTTTGAACTTCATTATTTCGATGACTGGTCGTATGGAGAGATTGCCGCCCAGCATGGAGTATCCAGACAAGCTGTTCATGACAATCTCACGCGTGCAGAAGAAGTGCTGGAACGGTATGAGTCACAACTTGGTTTGCTGGCGCACCATCAGCGTCAACAGGAATGGTTGAAGTGCTTGCAGGCGGCTTGGCATCGTGTAACTCAAAATCATCCTGACCTGTCAGACGAAGAAATGGAGCCAATAAACAGGATATTGGAAGAGTGGAAGCAATTCCTGTTTGGCGAGGAGAGGGGGGATCTGCGTGTTTGAAGCATTGTCAAGCAGTTTGCAAAAAGCGCTCAGCAAGCTGCGCAGTAAAGGCAAACTTACAGAAGAAGACGTTGCTCTCGCCATGAGGGAAGTTCGTCTTGCACTGCTTGCTGCGGACGTCAACGTAAAAGTGATTAAACAGTTTGTCGATCGCGTTCGGGAACGTGCAGTAGGCGTAGATGTGCAAAACAGTTTGACGCCTGGACAACAGGTCGTCAAGATTGTTTATGAAGAGTTGACCGAGTTGATGGGTGGCGAGCAAGCGAAAATCAAGATGGCAGCCAAGCCGCCCACGGTTATCATGCTGGTCGGTCTGCAAGGTGCTGGTAAGACCACCACCATTGCCAAGCTTGCCCTTAGCTTCAAACAGCATGAGCACCGTCCGCTCCTGATTGCTGCAGACGTCTATCGTCCAGCAGCCATTCAACAGTTGGAGGTTCTAGGTACTCAGATTGATGTCCCAGTTTTTCAACTGGGTCAGTCCCAACTTCCCAAAGAGATTGTTCGGCAAGGATTGCGCGCTGCACAAGCTCAAGGGGCTGACATTGTACTTGTCGATACCGCAGGACGCCTGCACATTGATGAGGATTTAATGAAAGAACTGGAAGATATCCAGTCTCTCGCTGAGCCGGATGAAGTTTTGCTTGTGGTTGATGCCATGACTGGGCAGGACGCGGTACATGTGGCAGAAACTTTTCATCAAAGGCTCAGTCTCACGGGTGTCATTCTCACCAAATTAGACGGCGATGCGCGTGGAGGAGCGGCATTAACGATTCGTTCTGCCACGGGCTGTCCCATCAAGTATGTTGGTCTCGGTGAGAAGATTGAACCGTTGCAACCTTTCCATCCCGATCGTATGGCTTCGCGCATTTTAGGCATGGGAGATGTTCTTAGCCTGATTGAACGAGCCGAACAAACAGTGGATATGGAAAAGGCGCGGGAAATGGAGCAAAAGATGCGCAACGCATCTTTTACGCTGGATGATTTTCGCGAGATGTTCCAACAAGTTCGCAATTTGGGCCCACTCGATCAAATCATGAAAATGATTCCCGGGATGAACAAAATGAAGGGTTTGGAGAATGTCGATCTCGGTGATAAGCGTTTTTTGCGCATGGATGCTATCATTACTTCCATGACAAAAGAGGAACGTGCCAATCCTGATGTCATGAATGCAAGTCGGCGTAGGCGAGTGGCAATGGGAAGTGGGACCACCGTTCGTGAGGTAAACCAAGTTCTCAATCAATTTGAGCAGACGCGTCAGATGATGAAAAAATTTTCAGGAATTGGCAAAAAAATGGGACGCCGAAATGCGCTTAGTGCGCTGAAGTCGCTCGGGATGGATGGTGGAATTCCTAATTTACAAGATGAATTGGGCAAATTGCCTCTCTCAGCAGAGGGTTCCAATTTTCCAAAATCTCGTCGACATCATAAGAAAAAGAAAAAATAATGAATGCAAAGGATGATAATTGATGGCAGTCAAAATTCGTTTGAAAAGAATGGGTGCTAAAAAAGCTCCTTTTTATCGTTTGGTTGTTGCGGAATCTCGTTCGCCTCGTGATGGACGTTTTATTGAAGAGATTGGTACTTATAATCCGCTCAAGGATCCTGCGGAAATTAGCATTAATGAAGAACGTGCCCTGCATTGGCTTTCAACGGGAGCCCAACCTTCTGACACCGTGCGTCATCTGTTAAGTAAGCAGGGGGTATTGAAGAAATTTCATGAGGCTCGGCAAGCAAAATAAATTCATCAGTAAGCCAGGCCGGCATTTTGCCGGCTTTGGCTGCTTGTATTTATCATCGAATTTTCCAGTCATTGATTTTATCTGCGGGTGTCAGGAGCGGGTTTGATGGAAAAATTGATTCGCTTTCTGGTAGAAGCTATTGTCGATTATCCACAGGACATTCAAATAGATGCTCATACAATCGATGGGGGTTCTGTCACGTATCGACTCTATGTGCATCCGGACGATGTTGGCAAAGTTATAGGACGCCAAGGACGTATTGTAAAATCGTTGCGTCAAATACTAGCAGCTTCTGCACATCGTCAAGGACTTCGAGTACAATTAGAAATTGAAGCAAAACGTTAAAACAGCGATCAGCGTTAAAATAGAAGTAGAGCGCAGTTCGAAATTTAAAGGAGCGAATATTGTGCAAATTCGTCAACCAGTAGCGGTGAAATTTATTTTGACAGAGATGGCAAAGCAGCAAATTATCCAGGAACATCGCAAACAAATTGAGCAACTTGGGCATGAGTTAGAACAGATTGAGGAACAAGGTAAGCAAGCAATCGAACAAGCTATGAGTCAAGGTGGCGAAATAGCTAAACAGGTTCGCGAGCAAGTGGAGACGGAAAAAAATAATCGTCTCATGCAACGCGAACAACTTCTCCAACAAATGCAACAAATTCAACAGTTAGAGTTGGGGACGGAGATTCAAAATATGAATGTGGAAACAGTGGTTGATGTTCGAGTAGGAGATGACTGGAGTAAAATTTTAATGGGCTCGGAAATTGTTGTGAAAGATGGTGTGGTTGTCGATATCCGTCGTGGAGGTCAATCCTTCCAAGAATAAACTTATTTGATTTGGGACGGATTTTTCGCCAAGCATCATAGAATGGATGGGCGGGCGTTGCGCTTTTGCCCATTCTTTGCGTTGTGATATTCCTATAGGGTGATCTAGCATTCAAATATTATAAAGATAAATAGAATGGACAAGCCTCCAATAAGGAGAAAGGAGGATCTACATGAGAGAAAAATTTTTTACTGTGGGTGTGATAGTATCGCCGCATGCTTTGCGAGGGGCGGTTAAGGTATATCCTCGTACTGACTTCCCGGAAGTTCGATTTTCGAAAGGTTCTCAATTATGGATTCGTCGTCCTAATCAAGATCCCTTTCAAGAAGTTTTTGTAGAATCAGCCAAGAAACATCAAAAATTTTGGATTCTCACTTTTGAACAAATCCAGTCCATTTCTCAGGTGGAAGATTGGCGTAAAACAGAATTGTGTATTCCTGAATCAATGCTGGAGCCATTGCCGGAAGGGACTTACTACATTCACCAATTAATTGGTCTTCAGGTATATCGAGACTCTGGCGAGTATTTAGGAGAATTAATGGAAGTGCTGCAACCGGGTGCGAATGATGTGTATGTTGTGAAAAAGTCAGATCAAACAAGAGAACTTTTGATTCCTGCCATTCCTTCATGCGTATTAAATATTTCTTTAGATGAGAAGCGGATGACAGTGCATCTTCTCCCGGGATTGCTTGAGGAAGAGACAGGAGAAGGTCAAAATGCTTAAATTTCACGTCTTGACATTGTTTCCGGAACTATTTACTCCCTTTTTCGAGACAAGTATCATCAAACGTGCACAAGATTCGGGAGCCACTCAGCTTCAGTGTATAAATTTTCGGGATTATGCAACTGACCGGCATCGCACTGTGGATGATTATCCGTTTGGTGGCGGTGCAGGTATGCTTCTTAAACCAGAACCCATTTTCCGTGCCCTTGAAGCTTTACAAGAGCGTGAGACACCAGATGCAATTCTCCTCATGACTCCCCAAGGAAAGCCTTATCGGCAAAGTATGGCTCAGGAATTTTCACAAAAGAAATCTTTGGTTATTCTCTGCGGACATTATGAAGGAATGGACGATCGCGTTCGCCAAACTTGGGTAACTGACGAAATTTCGCTGGGAGATTTCGTCATGACAGGCGGAGAAATAGCGGCTATGGCAGTTATTGATTCAGTTGTACGACTTCTTCCAAGTGTGCTCGGTAATCAAGAATCGTTAGCGGAAGAATCGCATAGCCATGGACTTTTGGAGTATCCACAATACACTCGGCCTGCTGTATTTCGTGGAATATCCGTGCCGCCAGTGTTGCTTTCCGGACACCATGGGAAAATTGCTGAATGGCGACGAATGCAGTCGTTATATCGTACTTGGAAGCGAAGACCCGATATGTTACTTCATGCAAATTTATCTGAGGCCGATCGCGTTGTCATTCAACGATTTGAAAAAGGAGATTGGAGTGGGCTTGATGGTTGAAAATCACACGATTTGACCATCTGTTAGGAAATTATTTCGCAGGCAATGAAAAAAACCGATTTTTTTCGACAGAAGCTATTGCTTTTTCGACAAAAAGGAGGTAAGATAGTCGCTGTCGCTGCAAGAGGGGACGCGAAAGAGAGCCTTGGCAGCGAGAGAACCTTGAAAACTAAACACGCACAAGAATCACCAAACGCCAGAGAAGAAGTGCCCGAGCTCGAGAGAGCGAGGGAGAAGGAATTAGACATTGAGAGTTTGATCCTGGCTCAGGACGAACGCTGGCGGCGTGCCTAATACATGCAAGTCGAGCGGGTATCGAAAGATACCAGCGGCGGACGGGTGAGGAACACGTGGGGAATCTGCCTAACAGACCGGAATAACGCCTGGAAACGGGTGCTAAGGCCGGATAGGCGCATGAGGCGCATGCCTGATG
>NZ_FRAF01000015.1 GCF_900142255.1 Alicyclobacillus tolerans
CCGCTCATTGAGCAACACAAACCCAATGCTACCTTACATGATTTAAGTACCCACCAAACTCCCACAATTCAAAAACATCAAAGTCTTGAAGAGGCTATGAGGTTATTCTCACTTTACGATCTCCCACTCTTACCTGTTATGGACGAAACCAACCATTCAGTCATTGGCATACTCACAGAACGCGATGTGGTGCGTGCTTATAACGCTTATACCATTTATTCAACCGAATCGAACGCGAAAATTAGACAACTTCAAGATCTTCATCAAAATTCAGGCCAATTCACAAATCTCAGATTAAAAGAAAATAGTCCAGTGATTGGGCTATCCTTAGCAGATGTGCGATTTCCTTCTGAAGCCGTCATCGTTTCAATTAAACGACAAAATAATCTGCTTGTACCTCATGGAAAAACAGTGTTTCAAAAAGATGACGAAGTGCTTCTTTTTATTTCTCCGATTCAAAAAGTAGATGAGGTTGTAAATTTTATGTCCGGTGAGGTATCTTCTTTGTCAAAACAATAATAAACCTTAAAGATTTTTTATGAGGGAATTTGGATTATCTCTTTTGTCATGTACGTGTCCACAGTCTTGCACGCCTTTGCGTATGTCGCAAACTCCTATGTGGATAGTCTGTTATCCTTTAGCACTCGGTGAAATGACTCCAGTGGATATTCTTCAGTCATGATATTCGTCGATCCGGTTCCTGTTTTCCCAGTCAAAAACCCACCATTCTTGTAGAGGAGGCTTGCCCACCGGTTCACCACAATCGCGCAAATCTCATGTTTGCAAGCAACGATGGACACATGATATAACGGCGCTGAAGAGGAATTTACCACCTGTTGCCTTCCACGGCCTCCGTCACACCTATGCAATGCTTTTGCTGATGGAAAAGGTGCCCCTGAAAGTTGTATCTGAACACCTGGGCCACGCCTCCATCATGATGACTGCAGATGCGTATGCACATGTGACCGACACGATGCAACGAGAGGCCGTGGAAGAATAAAATCGACTTTTGACTGCCAAGTAATATCTTTTGGTAAAGGAGAGATTCGTGACTTTTCAATCCCTCAAACTATGGATGAAAGCCTATCAATCCGCGCCACGTAAGGAATATCCATCAAGGCATCTGCCAAATCATTGGTTTGTCAAGGTAAATGGCTGCGTTACTGCCTGGCCATCTTCGTTTTGAGCTGCCACACGATAAGTGACCGAAGTAGTCCCAGAAGGAACTTCCAAATTCACTCGGATGGGTGGTTGATTGGGCATAATGCCAGGCGGATAGATAGGATTACCCGGACTCATAGATGGTTGAACCGGTTGCAAGGGACCACCCGGATGAATTGGCGGTTGACCCGGCTGCTGAGAAATCCCCGGCACAGATACAGTTTGCACAGGAATATATGAGCCATCTGCTTGTTCTTCATAAACCACATACTGAGTAGCTCCGGGAACCGAGTTGATGTTCAGAATCGCTTGCCCTCGTAACAGGGTACCCTTTACTACTGGCGCAGTTAAGCGCAAAGCTGGCAAATCAACTGTAGACGAAAGCATGCTTGCCGAAACATTGGGTCCAGCCGGCGGTGCTACTGGTGGTCCCACTAATGGGCCAGGGCCAAGAACAGGGCCAGGGCCAAACAACGCTTCTACAGCGAATGTTTGAGCATATGCCCCTCGTTCTACAGGTAAATAGAGTGTGCTAGCAGACAACGGCCCACCAACGGGTTGCCACTGACCCGCTCTATTTTTACGAAAGACCCGATAGCCTGTTGCACCTTCTACAGGTGTCCAGGCAATTTGATTCTGATTACCTGACTCTTGTAAATAAGCGACCGGAACACGTGTAGGTGTTACTAAAATAGCTCCCTGATAAGGTTGTAAGGTCAACGTGACTTGACCATTCTCCACTGTATACCACTGGTTATTCAGCTCGTCGAGCAAGCGAGTACCATCAGCGACCGTACCTTTGGTAGGAAGGCTGACTGTGGTAGATTGATTTTGATTATTTAGCGCTACAATGGCAGAAGCGTCATTAGCCGGATCGCCAAACACATCATGTCCATCACGTATGGTACGCGCAAAAGCATAGACCATGCCCTGCGTATAGAGTGGCTGGAAGTCACCTGTCTGCAACACAGGGTTTGCCTTGCGAATCGCACCTAATTTGCGATAGTGGTTGAGAAGAGTGAGGTTTTGATGATTCCACGGATAGGTTCGACGGCTAAGTGGATCTTTGTATCCAGTCAGGCCAGCCTCATCTCCATACCAGATGGTCGGATCACCTGGGAAACCAAATTGAAGATCGGAAACCAGTTTTAGCTTCTCTATGCCGATTTGTTCATCTGCAGCGGATGGTTGATACAAATCCTGTTGCAAAGCGGAAATATCGCTTGGTTGTGGTGCATTTTCAAGAATCGTCAAAATACGCATCGTATCTTGCGAATCCACCAGATTCATCATGGCATAGAAAGATTGCTTGGGATATTCGCTATACAGGCGCATCAGACGTTGATTAAACCCTGCTGCGTCAACTGCATGATGCTGTTCATTGCCATCGTTGTAATTACCGCGGAAAAAGTCTATCACTGCATTTCGGAACTGATAATTCATGACACTGTCAAAGGTCGATCCGGTCAGCCAGTCTGTGCCATTATCATTGGTCGCGTTATTCCAAATCTCACCTATAATAGCAGCATTAGGATCGATAGACTTGACGGCATCGCGAAAACCGCTCCACCAAGCTGTGTTGAAGTTACTGTTGTCCGCTGAATCTAATCTCCAACCACTAGCACCTTGCTCAATCCAGTATTTTGCCACTGAATTCTTCCCGCTGTATATAAATTTCTGATATGCAGGGTTAGAAGTATTCGTTTCTGGCAACGTATCAATATTAAACCATCCGTTGTACGGATTTTGTGGATTACCTGTCCATTCATACCAAGAATAGTAGGGAGACGACGAGGGTTGGTTGCTTTGATACGCCTGCCATGCTCCTGTTGTTTTAAAATTGCCAAATTTATTGAAATAAATGCTGTCGCTACCTGTGTCTTCAAAGACGCCATCCAAAATGATATGAAAACCTTTCGCATGAGCGGCTTTGACCAAATTCAGCCAATCCTGCTGTGTACCAAAACCGGGATCAATCTTCATAAAATCTGCCGTATCATATTTATGGTTGGATTCAGCCTCAAAAACAGGCATCAAATAGAGCGTATTGACACCGAGGCTCTTCAGGTAATCCAGCTTATCTTGAATACCTTGAAGATCTCCGCCAAAGAAGTCAATATTCCACTGCCCGTTACCACGTAATTTCTCAATACTTGGATTAGAGGAGGGCGGAATATTGGGATCATCAGGAGGACTGCTCCAATGTTGATGAAACTCAATGGGTCCTAAAGACTCCTGTCCATTTGCATTCACATAAATCCCTTTTTGAGTCTTGGGATTTTCATCTGTAGCAATATTTCCGTTATAGAACCGATCAGGCATGATTTCATAAATGACTGCGTGCTTCAACCAATCAGGTGTTTCAAATCCCTTTTCAAACACGCTAATTTGGTAACTTGGACCATTCGATGAAAAACCAACCGCACCGGGCCCCTCTAATTGCGATCCGTTATCATCATAATATAGGGTCTGTCCACTAGATGTTTGAGTAACAAATTGATACCACATGGTTCCTGGTGTTTGAACGTCGGAAGCAGGGATGGTCACCGTCCACCAGCTATAATCTGTAGCTTGGCTGACTCCAGCTTCCTGCTCAATTTGACTAGCAGGCATTTGCAAAGGTTGCATAGGCAGATCTAATTCACCCGATTGGCCCGTCGCACCCCAAAGGCGGAGTGTAGCACTTTTTAAATCGACAGGTCCGCGCAATCGAAGCGTAATCGGTGTACCAGCCGCAACAGCACCGAATGGCGACCGATAAAACGTGTTAAACGAATCATGGTAATACGCCTTCATCCAAGCTGGAAGTGGTCCCACAAGCAGTGTAGCTGAACGGTTTAAGGAAACATTCACAACTCTATCCGCATCTTGCGCTACTGTATCTAAATCTACCGTATATAATCCATCTGGTAAATTCTGCGGGACAGTAAATTGCACACTGCTCCATCCGGCATTAAAACCTTGACTGGTTGCAACTGTCTGACCATCTGCATTGATAAAACTGACCATCGTTTGATTCGGTTGACTGGAACTCCCTGAAAAATCGCCTACCGGATCGTTCGCTGTCAATGTGTCTCCAGGGTTGGCATCCATTTCAGACAGTGAAACTGAACCAACCGGCAGAGGAAAGTTTTGATTCGTATCGTCATAGGTGTGCAATCCGTCACCTGAAAGGCAGGCAAAACTGCTTCCGTCATAAATATCGAATCGATAGTAGATGGTTCCACCATTGGAAGCAGGAATGGTGGCAGACCACAGTTGATAGGGTCCAAACGTTTTTCCAGGTGTCATATCCACTTGAAAACCTTTGTTGGCGGCTGTGTCCCAGCAATTGAGAACCACTTTGCTGAGGTTTCCACTATATGCTCGCATACTGATGGTCACCGACTGACCCGCAGCAGGATTGGGATTAGATACATAAGTAGAACTGTCGGATGTATAGATACCGTCCCACTGTACAGTACTTGCATCCGTATATGGCAACACTTGCAAACCATTTCCTGGAGTTGTGCTTGCAACACTACTGCCGCTTTGCACAGTAATCGTGTAAGTTCCCGCACCTACACCTGCGTCTCCTTCAGGAAGTTGTAAAAGTATGCTATTGGGGCCAGTTACGGTAGCGTCATTCGTCACGTTGATTGTACCATTGACACTATTCTCGAGTGTGACCTGAACATTCGAAGCACTCAAGTCTATACCAGAGACATCAAGCTGGACAGTGGCTGCCTTACCAGCAGTAAAATCGTTTCCTGACACAATTTGTACCGTTGCACTCGTACTGTATGTACTTCCATACGTAGTAGCCTGTGTACTTGTGCCACTATTCGAAAGATTACTGGCATAGCTAGTTCCACTGCTAGAGGATTGCGTTGTTTGACCTCCGCCACTCGCAGAATTGCTACTTGTACTAGCATAGACTGTACCGGCAGAAGCAACGAGCGGTAAAGCAGCCGTCATGACAACCGTAGCTGCCAAACTCATGGAATTTTTCCATTTCAATGTGACTCTCTCTCCCTCATCCTCATTTTACCCTCGCCCTAACCACAAATGGTTCATCATGTTTAAGTGCAACGTTTGCAGAATATGCTCAATGTTTATGCAAACGATTGCACAATTTCTTAATATTTATCCTATCAATTAATGAAAGCGGCTTCAATATCTAATTTTGTCGATCACAATACTTTTTTGATACGCTGTCTTAAAAACATTATTCTATAGGTGATTTGCTCTTGAACCCTATGAAAATGGGGAAAACAGGCTTGTGCATCCGAGAATCTTTGGAAACCGTTTGATGAGGAGACAACATAATTTGTTTTTGCCATGCGTCATAGAGATAAATGAGAAGCGATAATCCAAATACAATGAGATAATACTGCCAAGGTTGCATCAAGCGAAATTTAGCAATTTTTAACCACGGTAAAACGCGATCAAAAATAAGATATACATAAATCCAATCTATCACTAGGTTGACACCGACATATTGCCAAAATCGGTGCGAAGTAAAATAATAAATCCACAAGACCGTCACCGGGAATAATCCATAAGCAAAACTGACATTGATAACATATCCCCAGGGGACAATCGATTGTTGTATACTCCACCAATGATAATGAAAAGCAATAATGAAAATATTGCTCATCACAAAGCAGGTGAATAGAGTCACTGGCATATAGCGTTTTAAAGACGCGCGATCCATAAAAAGCAAAACTGTCAACCATGAGGAAATAAACATGGTCCATAAGATCAGCTGGGAATGGGTCAACTCAGGAACCTCTCTTCTTGATGACGCCTCTGCAAGTTTTGAGAATTGAACGCTATAACATAGCCTTCTTCCCTCTACTGAATCGGACGGCGTGTTGGCCTGACCAACAACTCAACAGCACTCAAAGTATGAGCGATTTCCCACCCCAGCATGCATGACTGAACAAAAACTTTACTGCAAATGACGAGCAACCATTTCCTGAACTACAAAAGA
This sequence comes from Alicyclobacillus tolerans, assembly GCF_900142255.1. Classification (GTDB taxonomy): domain Bacteria; phylum Bacillota; class Bacilli; order Alicyclobacillales; family Alicyclobacillaceae; genus Alicyclobacillus_I; species Alicyclobacillus_I tolerans. Next base: position 6,137 of record NZ_FRAF01000015.1, read on the forward strand.
AGCCACATCAGGCGCTAAAGTACCAGGACCAAATCCAGCATCATAGCCCAATTCAAGTGCCAATTCATGAGTAATTCGCGGACCACCGGCAACCAAAATCAGTTTATCTCGTAATCCTTCAGCTTCAAGAAGGTCAACTAAAGCGCTCAAATTGTGAAGATGCACATCCTTCTGCGTGACAACTTGCGAAACAAGCAGCGCATCTGCTTTCAGTTCAATCGCTTTACGAACCAGTTCCTCATTTTCTACTTGACTGCCAAGATTGTAAGCTTGGATTTCCGGATAGCGTTCGAGCCCGTACTCACCGTTGTAACCTTTCATATTCATAATCGCGTCTATTCCCACTGTATGTGCGTCTGTTCCTGTACACGCTCCAAGTATGGTGATTTTACGACCAATTTTTGTTCGGATAAACTCATTAATTTCATAAAAATTCATCACTTCCGTCTCGACTTTGGGAACTTGTATGTGGGCATAGTCGACACTGTGTACACAGTTCCCATATAGAACGATAAAAGTAAAGTTCTCTCCGATATCTTCGTGATGAACCACACTCGGATTGACAATTCCCATTTTAAGAGCAAGCAGGCGGGCTGCTTCAACAGCTTCAGGACCGTCCGGAACGGGCAAAGAGAAACTCAACTGGACTTTGCCGTCATTCATTGTGTCCCCGTAAGGACGAATTGCCGTATAGTCTGGCTTCGCAATCTGCGTTCGATAGTCGAGTTGCTCCATCATCCGCGCCGAACCTCCTCTTGCTGTACAGTCCCAGTAATCCCTAAGCGCACGCGCAATTCATCAGCAAATGGATTGAAATAGTCTGCAGATTTCATCAGTACGCCGGATAATCCTTTACCACCAGTGGCAGTCCGTTTGACATCAGCAAACATGCCCGAAGCCAATGCTTGATAAAGTCCCACATCCACAATGTTTTCCAGTAGCTGTACCGCTTCTGCTAAAACCTGATGAGCCCGCCGGACAATGATTCCATCTTCTTTAAAATTGATTTCTTCTCCTAAATGTCTTGCATTATTAAAAATATATTTTGCACTCTCAATCGCCAGATGCCGATCGTAGATAAGCGGAGTATGAATCTGTTCCGTCATCATGCCCAACAATTGAATTCCTTGCTGTGTCATAATACCAACCATATTGAAAAGAGCGTCTTGGACATGACCACGAAAGATGTTTCCTGTCATATGTTTGGTAGGCGGCATGTATTTGAGCGGGGCATTAGGGAAAATTTCTCTAGCCATCTGCGCCTGTGCCAATTCGTACAAAAATCCGTCCTCTAACATGGGATTCATCTCAAAAGCATGCCCAAGCCCCATCTGCGCTTCGGGAAGGCCACTCCGTAGAGCTAACTGTTCATTGATAAATTGCGAAGCAAGTACAGTATGAGCTGACTCTACTGCATCTGCAGTGGTCAGATAATTGTCTTCGCCTGTATTAATAATCACTCCAGCATAAGCATTAATCATTCGAGAAAAAGCCTGATCACACAACGTTCGTTGCATGTTAATATCTCGAAAAAGAATTCCGTACAAAGCGTCATTCAGCATAACATCCAAGCGTTCCAAAGCACCCATAGCGGCTATTTCAGGCATACAAAGTCCTGAACAATAGTTACACAGCCGTATATAACGGCCTACTTCCTCACTCACTTCATCAAGTGCCTGCCGCATGATGCGAAAGTTAGCCTGCGTGGCATAAGTTCCCCCAAAACCTTCCGTTGTCGGCCCATACGGTACATAGTCAATCAGACTCTGCCCTGTACTGCGAATGACAGCAATGATGTCCGCTCCCTGACGGGCAGCAGACTTGGCTTGAACTACATCCTCATAAATATTTCCTGTAGCAACAATGACATAGATGTATGGCTGTTTCCCTTCTCCCAAACGGCCAAGATACTGATTGCGTTTCTCACGGTTAGCAGCAATACCATCCAATGCGTATTGCGCCATCTCTCTTGCTTTGACCTGAATATCAACTCGATTGGGCAAATCTTCCGTTCCTAATTGAACCATTCCTGCGCCTATCGCTTCAGCAAGTTCTTGCGCCGTCATCCCATGCACCATCATTGCACCGACAAACGGGTAGGCAATACCCCCCGCCAGGAGATCTCGGGATAGAGCGTGATCGACCACTACATTGGCAAGTGGTACGCCTTCGGCGTCCACTCCATCTACACCAAACAGCCGCAGAACTGTTCTTTCAATAGCAACCGTGGTACGCTCCATGACTTGAGCGGTAACATCATCAGCTATTTGACTGGCTGCCTGCCGGGCCCTTTGAATTACGGCTTCATTCAAATGAAGTTTTCCTGTCATATGTTCATCCGTCCTTCAGTTTCTTGATATCGCCGGGCCACCTGTAACAGAGAATCAGGCAACCCCAGCCATTTAGCCACTTCCAGCGCTTCCTGTACGCCTTGGCCAGGCTGGCGCCGCTCCAAACGGTAATCCATTGCGGCGGCAAGAAATCGCAATCGCTCTGCTAAGGTAGCATTTTGCATATCTTGGTGCAGCACCGAGGATAACCCCCGTACACGCCAATGCGCAGCTCCTTGATAAGCTGCCACGGAAGCGTAGTGTGAAGCCAGAAAAACGATGCTGTCCTGCAGTCCGGAAAGTTTATGAAGTAACCCGTGCACCAGCGCTTCCCCCTCCTGGGGATTTGTGGTACACCCGGGCTCGTCAAAAAGTAACAAAAGCGCTTGATGTTCCGCTTCTTCCAGTACACTTCCCCATCCTACAACTTCCTGCCCAAACGCTGAAAGGCCATGCTCCATCTGCGTTCCAGCCGCAAAGAGCAAACGCACACCCGTCAGTAGAGGAGCTGTGAAGGATACGGCCGGAACTGGCAATCCATACTGCAACAGACACTGCATCAGTGCAATGACACATAGCGTTACTGACTTACCGCCCATATTCGATCCCGTTATCACATTAAGAGTTCCAACATTCGGTAAATCAATAGCTACAAAAGAACGTCCCTGTTGTTGAAGTTGCTCAGCCAGAAGAGGATGGCGAGCTTCCCGAAGCGACCATCTTTCGCTGACACTAGGTACGACTCCCTGCCATACTCGAGCCAAAGCAACTTTTGATAGACGAATATCCATCTCCTGAAGGGCATCTGCTAACCTGTTCCAGCTTTGCAGTTGCCTCTGTACCTGTTCGGTCAGTTGGGCCAACAGTCGATCAGTCTCTTGTTGAAGCTTGGCGAAAGCATTCTCCCAAGCGACAAGCAACTCTGACTCCACGTCATCAGGCACTCTTTGCAAGATGATTTCAAACGGTGTTTCACGCAATACACGCAAGTTTGGAGTAGATTTGACGAGTTCGAGCAGATCACGATGAACTGGCAAGCTGAGCATCAGCGTGCTATCCGGTCGTTGGTAGAGTGGCCAGCCTTGTTTTTGAAGAGTTTTCAACCATTCCGTTTGATACTGGGTCAACTTTTTTTTAATCTCTCGCTCTTCGTGTTGCGCTTCCAGATAAAAGGAGTCCGCCAAGTGCTGTACAGCAAAATGACTTAATTCCGGGTGACCAAATGGTTTGAGCAAGGATTCCATGTCGCTTATGGTCAGATAGTCCAATCCTGGCGGAATTTGCGACTCTTTTAACAGGTGAAGCGTTGACTGTACAGTTTGCTTCAACCAAAGCGCCGTTTTCGGCGTCAATTCGAGCGTATCTAAGGCAAGCGAAGCAAGCAGTGGCTGAATATCGGGCAACTGGCGGAGCCATTCTCTCCATCGTCTCAACTCTTCTGGCGAAATGCGTTGCAAATCCAGTGCCAAAAGCTCATGAACATGGAGTAGATCAACTTCATTCCCCGGTAAATAAGGCCGCAAATTTTCTTTAAACCGCACCCCGCCAGCTGTCACTGGCTGCCACGCCGCAAACACTTCTTTCCAACCGATTTTCTCAGCTGTTTTCTCGTCCAAAAAGGAACGAGATACAGAACGCCAGGTTATATTTTCATTCATCACGCATTCCTCTCCATGGACAAGGCGGCATGATACACAGGCACTTCCGGCAATGCAGCAGATACAGCCTGCAACATCTCATCCAACGGCAGGTCTGCTCCGGAAACATGGTGAGGATTCACGGCTACGCCTAAAAGAGGCAGCTTTCGCATCACCATGAGTTGATGACCTGCCCGATAAAACGGCAATAAGACTTGCCGACTTACCCAAACCTGCGCAGGATGAGCAGCAATTAGTGTCATCGGTTCTTGTCTTTGAAGCAAAATGGTTTCCATTAATTTATCCTGCACAGCGCCAGGCACATAAAGCGCCTGAAGAGGCGCAACCAGCCTCGCATCAGCCAAAAGCTGTTCCGGGTGTAAAGTTGCAGCATCTGCGGAAAACTCTCGATACTCTCCCGTGGTAAAATAGAGCGCCACTTGTCTTCGCTGATGAGCGGAATCCAATACGTTGCGCCATGCCAAAGGCACTTCTGGCAAGAAAAACCGGTGTGAAAGTTCAAGTGCCACCTGTGCAACTGCATCAGGTGTCGATCCCGATACGGGACTGACTGCTAATACCACAGCATCCACCAGTTCTGGCGATGCTGCCGCTATTCGATTCAGCGCACCATCCACCAGTACCATGTCAACCTGGTAGCGTGCAAACCCCTCTAGCACACGGCTGATATGCTGCCGGGAACGGACTCCCGCCAAAAGCACCTGTGTGGTCTCTGCTGCTCGAACTATGACGACCTCACCCAGCGGAGAACGAATGCCCGTAGACTCCAACCATTCGAGCGACTGAGTTTCAAAAAGTGCGCGTTCAGCAGTAGCCAGGAGCGCCCCCTGCGGGGCAAAAATAGGCGGTTTATCTATACCCATCAGCGCATCCTGGCGTTCTCCATCCACACCGATACTACAAAGTCCGACAACCCGGCCAGCGACTGCTGCCTGTTGCAAAAAAGCATTGAAGGCAGTCGTCTTACCAGCATGTTTACTGGCTCCCATGAAAGCAATCCGATTCCAGCCGTGAGCTACAGCACGGTCGTAGATTTCCACTGGCCATCCCTCAATGTCCGTGCTGATTTCGTTCCGCTCGTTTGAGTCCTTTAGGTTCAAGTGCGAGTTGCACATCATTGAGCAAGCGAGCCACACCAATCAACTCATCATTGTCTTTAGCGTGATCGTGCGTACAAGTAGGCGGACAGCCTTGATCTTCATAAACCGGTTCGTGATAAGTGGTAATGACTCCTTCAAAATTGCGCAGAATCACTTTTCCATGTCCTTGTGAAATAATGTACTGCGGTTGAACAGGTATCTTACCGCCGCCTCCCGGAGCATCTACCACATAAGTAGGAATCGCGTAACCAGAAGTGTGTCCGCGCAACTGTTCCATAATTTCAATGCCTTTAGAAACGGTAGTGCGAAAATGCGAAATGCCCTCTGACAAATCACATTGATAGAGATAATAGGGACGAACGCGAATTTTTACCAAATCGTGGAGCAACTTTTTCATAATGTGCACACAATCATTAACTCCGCGCATGAGGACTGTCTGATTACCTACTGGCACTCCTGCATCGGCTAGCTTTTTACAGGCTTCGGCCGCCTCTGGTGTAATTTCGTCCGGGTGGTTGAAATGTGTATTCAACCACACTGGGTGGTATTTTTTTAGAATATTACAAAGGTTGTCTGTAATCCGTTGCGGGAATACAACTGGAGCCCGCGTGCCAATTCGGATAATTTCCACATGCGGAATATCGCGCAAGCTGGAGATAATGTATTCCAGGATACGGTCATTCACAAGCAGGCCATCGCCGCCGGAGAGCAGAACATCGCGCACTTCCGGATGGTTACGAATATAATTGATGGCTGCATCCAATTGTGGTTTGGGCACTGCATGACCCACAGCGCCTGAAAAACGACGACGCGTACAATGACGGCAATACATCGAGCACTGATTGGTAATGAGGAACAGAACGCGATCGGGATAACGATGCGTCAATCCAAGCACAGGTGCGTCCGTATCCTCATCGAGGGGATCTTCCATATCCCATGGAGAACGCTGCATTTCGTTGGAAAGCGGCACAGCTTGAAGACGAATGGGACAATTAGGATCATCCGGATCCATCATCATTGCATAGTACGGCGTAATGCGCAGAGGGATTGTCTCTTTGACATGGCGCACGCCCTCCATCTCTTCTTCGGTCAAATGAATCACTTTCGCCAGGTCTTCCATGGTATTGACCGTATGTGTCAATTGCCACTTCCAATCATTCCATTGTTCTTCCGTCACATCTTTCCACAATTCAATCTCTTTATAATGACGCTGTTTCTTGCCATATCGATATGCACTGACGGGTTCGAGAACACTCATTCAAAACACTCCCTATTTTAAATTTTGCAGTCAATCCGACTGGAACTTTTGTTGAGAGAAACGATTAATGACTGTGTACCGCAAACTTCTGACGAAAAATTTGTTGCAATACAGGTTCAGCACGCAGCAAATTCAAAGCGTAATCAGCATGATTTTTGCAATACCCATTGCCAATCATCATCTGAATGTCTTTGCCTATTCCCTCTGCACCTAGTGCAGCGGCTGTAAAGGACGTGGCCATGGAGAAAAAGTAGACTGTTCCGCCATCCTTGCAGGGTAGAATAGAGGCCATTTCTGTGCCAGGAACATTGACACAGTTGATAACCACATCAGCTCCGCTAAATGCTTGCCCAAATCGCTGATTCCAGGCCTGCTCCAAACTGGCTAAACAAGCTACCGCATCCTGCGCACTCACATCCAACACGATATCTGCTTTACCAAGAGACTGTATTCGCTCGCAAGCGAGTTGACCATAATCCATTGCCACAACGATACCGTCTCGTACACTTCGCCGGGCCGCCGCAAGGACAGTTAATCCAGATTTTCCGCCAGCTCCCAGAACAACAACCGTCTGACCAGGCTGTACAAGGCGAGCTGTTTGGGCTGGCGCCCCGCAAACGTCAAAAAGTGCCAGGGCCAACTGTTCTTCAATATCGTCCGGCATTTTGGCGTAGAGACCTGTCGCAAACAGAATCGCTTGACCGCGAATGGTGACCTGAGCATTCGCCACATCAATTTGTAGAATTTCCTCCAGCGCAAGCGGGGTTAATGTCAATGACACCAAAGTCGCAATCCTGTCACCTACTGAAAGCTCCTGACGCGCTGGATGCATGGAACCTATTTCCCGCACCCTGCCAATCAACATTCCGCCCGATCCGGTTACGGGATTGTGATGCTTGCCGCGTTCGGCCACAATTTCTTTCATCTTGGCAGCTATCGCTTGCTCATTTTTTCCAACTTCCTCATAGATTTGTCGGAAAGATGCGGAATCAATATTGAGTCGCTCTACATCAATCAGCAACTCATTGACCCCACATTCCATTCGATTATCCAGTTTCCAAGCTGCTTGAGGCATAACTCCTTGTGGCTCAAGCACTCGATGCAATCCAAAGGGATGAGAATCAGCCACGGCAAACACCTCCTCTTGCGGGCCTATACCATCTCGCTGGAGACGGTCCCGCGTCACGCTTCCTTAAACCTTCAGAATGGACAAGATATGAAAGCGCTATCGAATTTCTCAATAGAATGATTAAGCAATTTCTGTGCCAACATTAACATCACATAGGGATAAAGTCTTGAAAACTGTTTACGCTCAGTGTGAAAGCCCTAATTTTTGCAATTTATATTGAAGCGTTTGTCGTGGAAGGCCAAGTTTTTTAGCCGTGGATAAAACGTTGCCGTTGCAACTGGCTAGCGCGCGTTCGAGGACGATTTTTTCAATCGATTGCAAAACTTCTGGAAGTGCAGGAGAAGGTGCGTCATCTAATACCACCGATTCGTTCAAAGCAGTCCACAGTTGTTCAAACCCTGATTGCGACCATACATTTTCTATCCCTGTCGTTCTCGGCTCTACATGGCTTGCCGATTTTTCGGCAAAAGAAAACGACGAAAGACGCCTTCCTTTGTCTATTGCTGATTTTTCGGCAGAAGAAAATTCAGCTAACTCTTCTTTCTGACGTTCGGCCTTTCGAATGCTAAATCCATACTGTCTAGCTGATTCCTGCATTTGAAGCGGCAAATCGGCGAGTGTCAGCACTTCACCATCCATCAAATTCAACGCAGCCTCTATGACGTGTTCAAGCTCGCGAACATTGCCAGGCCATGGATAGGTTTGAAAGAAAGCAAGTGTATCTTCTGATAAACGTTTCACCCGGGTCCCTAACTGTTGATTCCATTTTTCAAGAAAATGCCTAGCCAGTAACAGAATATCCTCACCGCGTTCGCGTAAGGGAGGCAAATCAAGCCGCACTACATTCAATCGATAATACAGATCTTTGCGCAGCGAACCTTTTGCCAACTCTCCTTCCGGCGATTCATTCATAGCAGCGACAATTCGTGCGTTGGTATGCAAAAGTCGCGCATCTCCTACCCTAGAGAACTCTCCTGATTGTAAAACACGCAACAGTTTTGCCTGTACATCAAGCGGCAATGATTGCACCTCATCAAGAAACAGAGTACCGTTATCTGCCAGTTCAAACCACCCTGCCCGATTTTCGGCACCTGTAAACGAACCTCGTATCGTTCCAAAAAGCAAAGACTCTAACAAGGATGGCGGCAAAGCTGCACAATTGACGGCTAAAAACGCCCCTGTTTGGCGGCTGGCATTATGAATGGATTGAACCAACAATTCTTTACCCGTGCCCGTCTCACCATACACAAGAATTGGGGACTGGCTACGCGCTGCCCGTTCTGCCCGGCGAATCGTTTGCAACATTTGTCCATCCGTCGTGACTATATCTGAAAAACGATATTGTGCTCCTACCGTTTGCTGTTTTTTAGGTTTTCGTCCAATCATCTTCTCTTGTAAAGCAGAAAGTTGGTCTGTCAAATGTTTAACATAAGTAAAATCTTTACTGATTTCTAAGGCGCCTACAATTTTACCTTCTCTTCGGATCGGCAATGTGGTATTGACCGTATGTACTTGAACACCGCGAATATTTGTAAACGTCTGTGCTCGATGAAACAGAGCTTGACCCGTTTTCAATACCTGTAAAAGCGTACTTCCTTCCTCACCAAGAGAAGGAAAGGAATCGAGCACATGTCGACCAAGCACGTCTCCTACAGACACTCCATCTAATTGACTGGCCGCCCGATTGTATACCACCGTCACTCCTCGCGCGTCCACTACATGGATGCCTTCATCCATCGTATCAAGAACTGCGTTAAACCATTCTTGCTGATCACGATGTTGATCCATGCTGCTTCCTCCTTACCACACATGACCCAAAACATATCTGTAGATAAATCTCGCTGTCCTCTCCCAAAAAACCCCAGGAATAGTACAGTTGAACTTGCCCGCCAGTAGCATTCACATCTACCAGCAATTGACGAGTCCTGACTTCGACCGAATACGGTTCGCCACCGAGATAAAGTGTAGAAGACTGTTTTTGTCCGGACACAAAAGTGCAATTCCATAGATAAGCGCCGCGACGAATCACCGTCACGGCGTCTTGACGTATCACGAAAGTGCTCCTCTCTTCCGTTTGAGCTTCTTCAAAGTAACGCAAATAATGCGCATTGGAACGAAAATCCCAAGTAGCGGACAGTACGGGAGAGGATTCTAAATTTTGGCCATCGCCGCGACTCCAAACCAATGGGACAACATTCTTTAATGGACTGCCGAGATAAAAACTGCTCATGGTGAAACACAGGCCAAGAGAGCCTCACGAACCAATTTGGCAGCTAAAATTTGCGTCTGTTCACTCGTATCCAGGACCGGAGAAACCTCCACCAAATCAAAGCCAACGACACGCAACTGAGAAAGCATAGGAAATATACGAAATGCTTCGCGCGGATGAATACCACCATGCTCTGCAGTTCCCGTACCGGGAGCATGAGCCGGATCAAAAACGTCAATATCCCAAGTCACATAGACCGGATGACCCATCAGCTCCGACAAAACAGATTCTAACGGATCAGCTACTTCAAAGGGAAAGAAACGCGTATGTTGCCGTGCATACTGAAATTCTTCACGCGTGCCAGAGCGAATGCCAAACTGATACACACGTTCTGGACCAATCGCGTCGCATACTTTTTTAATCACCGTGGCATGCGAATAGGGTTGGCCTTCATAAGTATCTCTTAAATCCGTATGGGCATCGAGATGGATGACGCGCAAATCGGGATATTTTTCCCAGGCAGCACGCATCGCACCCCAAGAAACTAAGTGCTCCCCGCCAAGACCAAGCGGAAATTTGCCATCCTCGTATAGACGCGAGACGTACTCATAAATCATTTCCACACTCATCTGCGGATTGCCAAAGGGTAACGGCAAATCTCCCGCATCGTAGTAAGTAATGTCGCGCAAATCGCGATCGAGATAAGGACTGTATTCCTCAAGACCCACAGAAACTTCACGAATACGAGCAGGCCCTAAGCGAGTACCGCCGCGAAATGATACGGTCCAATCCATAGGCATGCCATAGAGAACTGCTTTAGCCGCTTTGTAATCTGGAGACGATTGGATAAAAACATTGCCGCTGTACGCGGCATCCAAAGGTTGACGCACATTCCATTCACTCATTTTTGCACCAACTCCTGAACAAACGGCGGCAAGGCAAACGCAGCTTTGTGAACTTCCGTTGTGTAATATTTCGTATCACGCACTCGCGAAGCCACTGGCTCAAGCGGATTGTACTGCTTACTGCCCATGGTAAAACTCCACATTCCGGTTGGATATGTGGGTATATGAGCTAGATACAAATAGGTGTGGGGAAAAATATCTCGTACGTCACGGTGAACATGACGAATGAGATCCTGATTGGCAAAAGGTGATTCGGTCTGTGCTACAAACAATCCATCAGGTTTAAGAGCGTCATAGACAGCCTGGTAGAAATCCTTGGCAAAAAGACCCACAGCCGGTCCAATGGGATCGGTTGAGTCCACATAAATGACATCATATTCTCCTTTGTGTTCTTGAACATGTTTGATGCCATCACAAACTTGAACGTCTACACGCGGATCGTTTAAACCTTGGGCAATCTGTGGAAAGTACTCGCGAGAGATGTCAATCACTCGTCCATCGATTTCTGCAAGCACTGCTCGTTCGACAGCCGGATGCTTGACGATTTCACGAATGACGCCACCGTCTCCTCCCCCCACTACTAGCACATTTTTCGGCTCAGGATGCGTATGCAGGCCGACATGAGCAAGCATTTCATGATAGACAAACTCATCTTTGTCAGTTGTCATGACACAACCGTCAAGTACCAACATACGTCCGTACTGTACCGTTTCTACTACGTCGAGACTCTGAAATTCTGTCTGCTCGCTATGCAAAGTCCGATTTACACGCAAACCAATTGACAGATTGCTGTTTTGCAGTTCTGTAAACCAAAGCTCCATTGAATTGGCCAATAATGCCCACTCCTCTCATGCGCTCGTATTATACCAAAAGCAAGAGAAGTGGACACCTTTCAATGGCCGCTCTGTTCAACATGGAGCAAAGTGTGGGCAATCAAAGCAGCATAATGGGACGCTCCAACCGGATTGAGGTGCACGCCATCCGGATAAAACCACTGGTTTTCACCACGGCTTGCAGCATACCAGTTTACCAGTGTGACACGTGGATTGGCAGCAGCTTCCGAGGCCAGCATCTGATTGACAACGTTCTGCCAGGGACGAGGTACACGAGTGTTGACCAGTAAAATGTGGGACACAGGACCGAGATCGGCCAAAAGGGCCTGTAGCTGACCCATGGTGAATGGCCCATTGGTACCAAGTTCAATAATAGCTGCTTTCTGAATTTCACCTGCAGCTCGCATTTTATCCACAACAGGTCCAGCTTCAATTAACTGGCGACCCACTTTGCCGTTAACCACAATGCCTGGCAACATTTTTTCCAAATAAGGTTTTGCGTCTACCATAACCGAGTCACCAACGGCAATGACGCCAGCGCCCGATCCGATGACCCACGAACCGCCTTGATTGTATGTTGTGGACGCTGTGGTAGCTGTCTTTGAATTCGTTCGGTCGGTTGCTGATAGACTCTTCTTCTGAGTATTCGCGTCGGCGGTTGTGAGATTTGATTTCACTTTGGTTTGGTTTGATGTCACTTTGACTGGAACGGGTCGACTATCGCGAAGTTCTGTCTGAGCAGTAGCAGCATGCACACGCAGTCGATAGGAAGTAAACACGCCACCGACAAGCAACAAGAGTGCCACGCTACTCACGGTCAGAATGCGACGCAGGGGATGTGGATGAGCACGTCGATGGACTCCTCCTTTGCCAAAGAACGACTTCCACATTCGTTCAAGTGCCCCATGGCGAATCGGATCTTCAATAAACCGCCATGAGAGCGCCGCTAATAGGATGCTCGCTGTAACCTGAAAAGCCGCTCGCAAATAATAAAAACCGCCTGTCTGTACACTCGGTGTGGTCAAGACAATAATCGGATAATGCCAAAGGTAGATAGCATAGGAACGGACGCCAAGCCAACGCAATGGTTTGCTTCCCAACAGGCGATGGAGCAACGTCGCTGGATGAGCCAAGGCGGCAATAGCGAGAGCAGCAGCTACCGAAAGAAGCACCATACCCCCGCGATAAAGAAAAGTTTCATATTCATTCGTGCCAACCATCATCCAAATGACCACGGCTAATCCCAGAACTCCTATAATATCCAGCAACCAACGGGAAGCACTTGGTAGTTTTGAAGAGAGTTTGCGACTTGGCCAGATAACAGCCAGCAACGCTCCAATCAATAAAGAGAAAGCACGGGTATCCGTTCCATAGTAGACCCGGTTTGGATCAGAACCTGGTTGATAGAGAAGAGCCATAGCTAACGCGGAAGCGGTAGCCAAAACCACAGTCAGCCAGACGAGCCAACTGCGCCGGTTTTTTTTGCGCAATCCAAACACTAACAAAAGTGGCCAAATCAGATAAAACTGTTCTTCAACAGCCAATGACCATAGATGAGTGAGAGGAGAAGGAGATCCAAATTTAGCAAAATAGGATACATGGTGAAAAATATACCACCAGTTACTGACATAAAAGAGAGCGGCCAGTGTGTCCTGACCTAAAGATGACAATTGTGAAGGGGTAACAAAAATTTCCCACAACCATACTGCAGCCAGCAGGGTAAAAAGCGCAGGTAAAAGTCGTTTGGCACGCCGCAGCCAAAACTGGCGCATGACAATTTTCCCATTTCTGGCCCATTCTGCAATTAGCAAGTCAGTAATGAGATAGCCGGAGAGCACAAAAAAAACGCCTACTCCCAACAATCCGCCCGGAACAAAACCTATCCCCAAATGATAGGCCATAACAGCGAGAACCGATATGGCGCGCAGGCCATCCAGTCCTGGCATATAGCGGTTTTTTCCTTCTATGGGTTGTGGCACTGTACATCTCTCCTCATTCACCAGTCGCTGCCATATAGACGAAGCCACATGACGATATGTTACACCATTCGACATTTGGACGGTATTCATCAACCGCATGTCCTATGCGAAAAAGCGACTATTTTCGCACAAAAAAACCGCCGACACTTTGCGACTCTAAGCAAATGTCGACGGTTTTTTGCTTTCTTACCCCTTTGGTTGCGGAGGCAGGACTCGAACCTGCGACCTTCGGGTTATGAGCCCGACGAGCTGCCAACTGCTCCACCCCGCTTCGATAGTTTGGGGGAACGATTCTTAAGATACCCAACATCTGCGCTGTCTATACGCCTGCCGAGGCACTCGAGAGAACTTACATAGTTTTTCCTGAAGCGGAAATAATACCGTTGAAGATTTAGTAAATCTTACACGCCATTCATTGCGGCTGACTGCAGCTTTTGAAGAGAGGAGCTTCTCAATCCATGTTGTTGCACTCATTCAGCCTGCCGAAAATGCGTAAACCAAACCGTAAAACTCTAATTCTCATGGTCGCTTGGCCACTACTGGCTGGTTTTACAGGTACCGCATTGTTGTTGTTTGGACTGCGTGCCACACCCCTGCCAGAAGACAGTTTGTCCGATCCGACAGAAATTGAAGCGGCAGACGGTACCCGCATCGCTAGTTGGAGTTGGACTGCCAATACTGAAAGACATGTGCCGCTTTCAGAAATACCTAAAGCACTTCAGGAAGCCACACTTGCCGTAGAAGATGCTCATTTCTATCATCACCGAGCCTTCAGTTTGCCCTCCTTGGGACGAGCCCTGCTTGTTGATATTAAAAGTGGACATGTCGTTGAGGGCGGATCGACCATAACCCAGCAATTGGCTAAAAATCTTTTTTTATCACAACAGCGAACCCTTTCCAGAAAAATTCGTGAGGCGTTGTATGCAATTCAGCTAGAAATGCATGAATCGAAAGATACCATCCTCAACCAATATCTCAACGTCATTTACTACGGTCACGGGGCTTACGGAGTAGATGCAGCTGCTGAAACCTATTTTGGTAAACCTGTAGAAGAATTGAATCTTGCCGAATCTGCTATGATTGCAGGATTGCCAAGAGGACCTGCCATCTTCTCTCCCATCGAACATCCTGCAGCAGCCAAGGAACGGCAGCGAATTGTACTCGACCGGATGGTGGCCTGTCACTACATCACTTGGCAACAAGCAAACGCTGCTTTTAACCAGCCATTGCACTATGCCACCCACCATATACCGCTGCATCAGGCTCCCTACTTCACAACAACCGTCATGGAGGAGTTGGCGCATCGCTACCACCTGTCCAGCGATGAACTCTACCGTGGCGGCACCAAAGTCATGACGACGCTCGATCCGTTGCTGCAACAGGCGGCTGAACGTGCCATTCGCAGCACTTTGCCGGCAAACAGCTCTTTACAAGCCGCATTGGTCGCTCTCGATCCGCAAACTGGCGCGATTCGAGCCATGGTTGGTGGAAGATCGTACATGACAAGTCCGTATAATCGTGTATTTGCCGAACGTCAACCGGGATCGACCTTTAAACCATTGCTTTACACAACGGCTCTTGAACAGCACTGGTCACCTGCCCGGCAAATCAACAGTGAACTGACTACCTTTGTTGCTGGGATAGGCGCAAACGCCCTGTATACTGTGCATGATTATGGTGATTTTTACGCTGGACGGCCGTTAACTTTGCGTGAGGCTTTAGCGCGAAGCGATAATATCTATGCTGTCAGCACCAACCTTGCCGTAAATCCCAGCCAAGTTGTGGCTACAGCGCACCGTATGGGCATAACCACTCATTTGGGCTCCGTGCCATCACTTGCACTCGGTGTATACCCTACCAGTCCGTTACAAATGGCGACTGCATACGCTACACTTGCCAACGGGGGTAAACGGGTGGAACCTTACGCAGTGGAAGAAGTGCGTTCAGCCACGCAAAATGAAGACATTCACGCCAATCCGACAGCCAAACAAGTCATCTCGCCACAGGTCGCTTTTCAAATGGCGGATTTGATGCGAAGTGTCATGCAGCCTGGCGGCACTGGCTATAGTGTAAGCCATTATCTGAATGGTCCAGTTGCTGCAAAAACAGGAACAACCGACACTGACGCATGGATGGTCGGCTTTACCCCCAATTTAGTCTGTGCTGTATGGGTAGGATACGACGACAACCGTCCGCTCAATCTGATGGAATCGCACTTGGCCTCGCCGATCTGGGCCAAGTTTATGAGTACGGCTCAATTGCATATGCCCTACTCCTGGTACTCACCGCCGAGTGGTCTTATTACACGCCAAATTGATCCCCTCTCGGGGAAATTAGCTACGGATAAATGTGGTCGCACAGAAACGGATTATTTCCAGCCTGGCACAGAGCCTGTTGAATCTTGCCCATTGCATCCTCATCCGCAAACACCTGTGCAAAAACTAACCAGAGGACTGCTGCCCTGGCTGCGCCATTGGTTCGGCGGCTGAACTTTCTCTACTTTTCAGATACAAGCCACCACTTTTCACCCCGAGGACGCCTCTCTATGCTAAAATGTCGCTAATTCATAGAGAGGAGTCCGCCCGAGGTGAATAGACTATCCCTTCGCGTTAGCCAATTAACCCCATCCGCCACCATGAGTGTCGACGCTAAAACAAAATCTTTGCTGCAAGCCGGCCAACCTGTTATCAATATGAGCGTCGGTGAACCTGATTTTGACACACCCACCGCGGCTTCCTTAGCTGGCATTCGTGCCATTGCTAATGGCAAAACACGCTATACGGCTGCTGCTGGAACGCCGGAATTACGCCAAGCAATCGCCAAAAAATTACAGACAGAAAACCATCTCACCTATACGCCCGAACAAATTGTTGTTTCCAATGGCGCCAAACATACGTTATTTAACATCTTCTTGGCCATTCTCAATCCTGGTGATGAAGTGATAGTTCCGACTCCCTACTGGGTTTCTTATCCTGAGCAAATTCGCTTAGCTGGTGGTATCCCAGTCTTTGTAAAAACAGACGAATCGAGCGGTTTTAAGATGACACCCCAGCAATTGCAGGCAGCGCTTAACGAAAAAACAAAAGCTGTTTTGCTAAATTCTCCCTGCAATCCAACTGGATCTGTATACAGCCGCAATGAATTAGCGTTGCTTGGAGAAATTTTGGAGAACCACACTGCATGGATAGTTTCAGACGAAATTTACGAAAAATTAGTTTACAACGTAGCTTTCACTTCTTTTGCCGAAGCTTGTCCACAACTCATCGATCGTACCCTGCTTGTCAATGGTTTTTCCAAAGCTTTCGCTATGACTGGATGGAGGCTGGGATATTTAGCTGCCCCGCCCGATCTCGCTAAAGCTGTTGCATCACTGCAAAGCCATGGAACTGGATCGCCCTCCACCATGTCTCAGGCGGCTGGAGTCGCTGCACTTCAATCCTTAGACACAACTATGATTCAAGCGTTCCATGCTCGCCGTGACTGTTTAGTAAAGGGGCTCAATCAGATCTCTGGACTCAGTTGCCTTAATCCGGAGGGTGCATTTTACGTTTTCCCAAACGTCTCTGCAGTTTTTGGCAAACGGTATGAAAACCGGATCATTGAAACAGCGGTTGACTATGCTGAACTGTTGCTGGAAAAACAGTTGGTTGCAGCTGTTCCAGGGGAAGCCTTTGGAGCCCCGAATAATATCCGCCTTTCTTATGCGGTCTCAATGCAAGACGTGGAGGAAGCTGTCAGACGTATAGCTGCTTTTCATAACATGCTGAATTAAATTGCTAACTTATTTCATCTCCTCGCAATGTGCACACTCCATGGCCAAATTCAATACGATAGGAGTGGAATGCGAAAATAGTTCGGTCCCTCAAAGACCGTTCGGTCTCGCCAAACAATGGGCGCAAATCTAGGTTGCTTGTCGTATTTGCGCCCATGAAGCGAGGAGGTGACAAGCGTGGCTACAAAAACTCCTGTTCCAAAAAAAGCATTGCCAAGCGCAACCAAAAGACGTAAGACGGCTGGAAAGGCCGCAACACCAAAGTCTACCACTTCACTTCCAAATCCAAACCAAAGTAACGGTTCGTCAACAAACAAAAAAAAGCAGTCGCAAACATTATCTCAACTGTTGACACCCAAAAATATACAGAATTCTTTTAAAGCAGTAGACAATCTGCGCTCGACGGTCAAAAATTGGCTTTCCTATCTCCAACAGGCAGATGTTTGGCTGGATAGCATCTATGGAACAACGACTTCTTTAAAAGAGGCGGGGATCCTTGAGAAGCTAACTTCCAAAAAGAAAGGCAAACTGACCACAGAAGATTTTACAACCATCTTTGCTACCATTCTTAACACACCCTTAGGCGGACGGATGCTCCAAGGTTTAGGTGGTGGCGAAACGAGTTCGGAAGAAACTCCTGCAACACCTGAACCGACCGCATCTGCTGCAACCAATCAAAATTCATCTGGACAAAACGGCTCTGGTCAACAACCGGCAGCACGAAATCCTACTCTTCCCCCGCCAGGAATGATGTAAAATAGATTTTCTTGACATAGGGCCTGCCTCTCCTATAGAAAGGCAGGCCATTTTAAATTCCCATATATGCTGAAGGAAAAAAGGTGTCCTGTCAGCCGTTATACAGCTGGCAGGACACCTCCTATCAAACATGGCTTTCAATCTTTTGTTTTGGGTACAAATTTTTTAATCTCTTTTAAAGTTTTATCATCCACATTTTTTCCGTATTTTTTCACCAATTCATCCACATTGGCATTTGGTCCATTTTTGGTAGCGTCTGTATAAGCATTCATGAACTGTTTAATACGCTGTTCAGGAACAGGTAATCCTAATTTGTTGGCAAAAGATTTAGCTAAATTTTCAACTTGTTGAGGATCTTTCCATTGTTCTGGTTTAACCTTCTTGACATCGTCAAGGATTTCAAAAATAGCCTTACGCTTGCCACTCAAATTATTTTTCAATGTATTGAGGGGCGTTCCGTCGGCACGGTTGGAACTGGTTTGTGCTTCAACAGCGGGCTGTTCTATGGATTGGATTGGTTGTTCTTGCACCCGCCCCTTTTTTCTGGCAGTCACCGTGCGGTTTTTCTTCCCGGATACACTGCGACCTGCTCGGTTTGGCACGTGATTTTCCTCCTCTGAACGTTTCATGCTGAGGTATGACTCTCCATACCGTATGCAGAAAACCGCTCCAGACGTGCCAATATTTTTTCAACTTCAGCACATGTCTGTGCCTCTTTTCGGTACAATAGTTCATATCTCATCTAAGTTAAATATGACTTCCTTCTGAAAAAATTAGAAGAAAGGCTGGTGATTCTATCATGAAAATTCAAGGTCGATTGATATTAGCTCTACTTTTTGCTGTCATTGTAGCTATTTTTGCGGTGATCAATGTCCATCAAGAACCTATTAACTTTCTCTTTGCTACTGCTTATGTTCCACTTGTTCTGATTATTCTCGGTTCCGCTGCTGCAGGCGGCATAATTGTAGGCAGTTTTGGACTCGTTTCACAACTGCGTCTGCGTCGCAAATGTAGCCAACTGGAAAATGAATTGTCAGAACGTACTGCGCGGATGCAAGAGCTAGAACAACAATTATCCCCCGATACGGGACATCTCGACCTTGGGCAAAGCGACAGTAGCGTCCGTACGGATCTCTGAGTATCGATCTCGCCTGTGTTGCCACAGCGAACACAATATTTCTTTAATTTCCTTGTCACTAGCACCTTCGCGCATGGGTGTTTTGATATCTAATCCATCAGCCGCAAACAAACAAGTGTAAACTTTTCCATCTGAAGAAAGTCGCGCTCGCGAACAACCATGACAGAAGGGGTTAGTGACTGAGGTAATCAGGCCGATTTCACCTTCCCCATCCAGATAACGGTAACGTTTGGCTACATCATTAGGCGATCTCGCTGGTATCGGTTCAAGTGGCCAACGACTAGAAATTTTCAACAGTATCTCATTTGCGGAAACCACATCTTGCAGACTCCAGCCATTGGTGGTACCTACATCCATGTACTCAATAAGGCGCAAAACATGGCCCGTACCCCGGAAATATTCAGCCATCTCTATGATTGCGTTGTCATTTTTCCCTTTTTGAACAACCATATTTACTTTAACTGACGTAAAACCGGCTTCTTTTGCTGCTTGAATGCCCTGTAGCACACGCTGAACCGGAAACCTTACTCCGTTCATGCTGCCAAAAATGTTATCTTGCAAAGAGTCCAGCGAAACTGTCAAACGTTTTAAACCTGCTTCTCGCAAACGTTGTGCGCGTTGAAGCGTAAGCATGGACGCATTGGTAGTTAAGGCAATATCGCGAATGGTATCTACAAGCGCAATTTTATGGATTAACTCTTCAAGATCTTTACGTAATAAGGGCTCTCCCCCGGTAATGCGAATTTTTTCTACACCAAGCTGCGAAAAAATCCTTACCAACCGCTCAATTTCTTCAAATGTCAAGATTTTCTCGTGGGGAAGAAAAGAATAATTCGATCCGAAAATCTCTTTTGGCATACAATAGGTACAGCGAAAATTACACCTGTCAGTGACTGAAATCCGCAAATCTTTCAATGGCCGACTCAGTGCGTCCACAATAGGTTGGATCGGTTGGTCCATGTTTATCTCCTCGTTTCACGAGCGTAGATAGAATTTAATCATTTCCCAAGAAATATGTCGAGGTCTGTCGAAAAGACATATCCCCGATTGGAACCGTTCTGCTGGACAGATCATCCATAGAAAGGAACGAAATTAAATTATGTACAAGCATTATACGATAACAGATATTCATACACACGTTTTACCGAATCTTGACGATGGTCCAGAAAATATGGAAGAAACCGAACATCTACTGACAGCCATGCATGCAGTAGGGGTCGATCGAATTTTCTGCACATCCCACTATCTTTCTCCCTCTTTTGAAGTCTCTCTTCAGCAAATGACTTCAGCCTATGATCTTCTGCAGTCCACTCCTCAAAAATCAGCATGGCCCGCACTTCAACTGGGTGCTGAAATGCGCGTCCATCTGCAACAATTGGAACGGCTAAAAGATAGTGATTGGCCCCGCCTCGGAGACACGCATTACATTCTTCTGGAACTTCCCAACCTTGGACTCGCTCAAACTACTCTGCAATTTGTGAAACGTGTTACATCCGCAGGATTGCACCCCATTATTGCCCATCCTGAAAGACTTGTTGAATTGCAAAAGTCATTTGACTTAGTCGATCAACTGTTAGCTACTGGCGCTAGTTTCCAATTAACTGCCAGCTGTTTTATACCTTCCGCCAAAGCGGATCGACCTGTGAATCGTCTGGCATGGACTTTGCTGGAGACCGGATATGCCAGCGTCATTGCGTCTGACAGCCATAACACCAACGCCCGCCCTCCTGCACTGGTCGCTGCATACCAAGGCATTGAAGAACGGTTTGGAGAGAAAGCGGTTATACAACTCATTGAAAATGCCAATAAGATATGGCAAGACGATGAAATCTCCCGAGTAGCTGTACGTTAGATTTGTTTGAAAGGTTTGAATGACTCACATGTGGAATTCATATAAAGAGACAAGTTGGTTACTTTCATTCTACCAAAAAGGACGGTGATGCCATGATGAAAATTGCATTGATTGCCCATGATAATCTAAAAGACTGGATGGTCAACTTTGCAGTTGCCTATGAACCTTTTCTCCTTCAACATCAACTTTTCGCTACAGGCACAACAGGTTTACGAATCATGGAAGCTACATCCCTGCAGGTCGAACGACTGCAGTCCGGCCCAATTGGTGGCGATCAACAAATTGGTGCATTGATTGCTACAGATCAAATGGATATGGTCATTTTTTTGCGCGATCCGTTAACTGCTCAACCGCATGAGCCTGATATTTCTGCACTTTTGCGCATTTGTGATGTACATAATGTTCCTGTGGCAACCAACTTGGCAACTGCAGAAGCTCTCATTCGAGCTGCTGCTCAAAATTTGCTCGGTTCTTCTAACAAGCCTTTATTCTCTCCACCCAACTTTACCTGAACCGATTTTCCCTACCGTTTTGATTTCTAGAATATACTAAGGAGGCAAACTTCGTGGGTCATTTGGAAGACAGAAAAATACGCCGTGCAGCAGTAGCTGCTGCAATGGAGGACAATTCTTTTGCTTTGCTATTTTCTGGAACCCGTATTCCTCAATCGGAAGATCATGATTATCCTTTTAGTGTCAATCGCAACTTCTATTATTTGACGGGCTGCAACAGAGAAAATCAGATTTTGCTGATCAGCAAAAGAAATGGAAAAATCTCTGAGACCCTGTTTACACCTAAAACTAATCCTGATTTAGAAAAATGGGTCGGTTTCTATATGACTCCTGAAACCGTGAAATCACTCAGTCATATCGATGATGTCCAGCCTAGGGAATCATTCGAAAATATCCTCGGACGTATGTTGAGTTGGCAAAATCTCCAATATTGCTACCTGGATTTTGATCAAAACCAATTACAACAGGAGCCCATCAGCCTTTCACACCGCTTTGCAAACACCATACAACGTAACTATCCTGGACTGACGATTCGCAATTTACACTATACATTGAGTCAAATGCGCTTGATTAAATCATCTGCTGAAATTGAAGAAATTCGTAAAGCCATTGCTGTTACTAACGAGGCTATTCAAAATCTTTGGGCGCACAGCCAACCTGGAATGAAAGAATATCAACTGGAGGCTTACTTTGATTTTACACTTCGTAGCCACGGCGTTTCAGAACACGCTTTCCCGCCCATTGTTGCTTCTGGTGAGCGCGCTACCATCCTTCATTATGTCAGTAACGACTTAACTGCCGAAGATGGCGAACTCGTTTTGCTCGATCTAGGAGCCTCAAGCGGATACTATGCGGCTGATATTTCGCGGACTTTTCCGGTCAACGGTAAATTTTTTGAACGCCAAAAGGCTATATATGAAGCGGTTCTTGAAGCGGAGGAAAAAGTGATTGCCGCTGTGCGTCCCGGCGTCACTTGGTCTGTGCTGAATCAAGTGGCTAAAGATTCTTTAGCCGAATCTCTTGTTCGTTTGGGAATCGCAAAATCGAAGGATGAGATTGACGAATATTATTACCATAGCGTCGGTCACCCGTTGGGATTGGATACACATGATGTGGGCGATCGCGATGTTCCCCTGGCGCCTGGTATGGTGATTACCATAGAACCTGGATTGTATATTGCCAAGGAGAAGATTGGTATAAGAATTGAAGATGATATTTGGGTAACTGAAAACGGACACGAAGTCTTGTCACAAGCTATTCCCAAAACGGTTTCTGAAATCGAACAGCTTGTAGGAAAACATCGCCAATAAACCTGTAAAGACGAATACGACTTTTATCATCAGCATAGGACTGTCCCACTCGTTCTTCCATGGGGCAGTCCTATTCAACATGGATAACATCAGGAGTATTCTTGTTCCAACGCGCAGATTGTCAAACCTTAGTCAATCTAAAATCGACTAGCGTCCACACTATCTAACCAACGAGTTATAGGTGCTGTGACGGATGCTACTGCCCCTTCTTGAAAAGGTGACATCAGCCTTCCTTCTCGAACAATATCGAGAAAGGAACGACTTCCCCCTACCCTGCATATGCGCAAATAATCTTTCCAGGCTTCTTCGGGATTTTCTTGCCTTTTTTTCCAAAATTGAAACGCACACACTTGAGCCAAGGTGTAATAAATATAAAAAAAAGGACTTGTGTAGATGTGCGTTTGGTGCTGCCAATATCCACCCGCCTCAAGAAATGGATTATTTTCATAATCTCGATGCGGTAAATATTCTTTCTCTATGTTCAACCATATTTCTTTGCGTTCCCTTGGTGATAGATTGGGTTCGCTATAGATTTGATGTTGAAATTCATCTACTGCCACGCCATATGGAATAAAAGTTAGCGCTTCTGATAGATGTTTATAGCGAAATTTATCCGCATCTTCTGCAAAGAAGTTATCCATCCAGGGCCATGTGATAAATTCCATACTCATAGAATGGATTTCACATGCTTCTAAAGTTGGAAATAAATATTCAGGTACCGGCAATTTTCGGCTCATATAACTCTGAAAAGCATGCCCAGCTTCATGAGTCAGTACAGTCACATCATGATAAGTGCCATTAAAATTAGCAAAAATAAAGGGGGCTTCGTATTTAGGAATTACCGTGCAGTACCCACCTACCGCTTTTCCCTTCTGAGCCAGCAAATCCATTAATTCGTTCTCCTGCATATTGCGGAAAAACTGCCCCGTTTCAGGAGAAAGTTCTTCATACATTTGAGCTGCTTGAGCTATAATCCAATCTGCGTTTCCGTGTGGATGGGGATTTCCATTAGCAAAAGTCAACGACTCATCATAGTATCGAAGGTTCTCCAGTTGCAGTCTGTTTCTTTGCTCCTCACGGAGTCTGCTTGCTATGGGTACTATTTCCTGTTTAACCTGACGCCTAAAGCGGGCTACCATTGCGGCATCATAATCTGTTCGATTCAGTCTTGCATAGGCGAGTTCCACAAAACTTGGATAGCCAAGTTTTCTGGCCATTTCATGTCGAACATGGACTAATTCGTCATAAATATTATCTAAATCTTCTTCTCTTTCTAAAAAATAATTCCACAAGCTTTCTTGTGCGTCTTTCCTTGTTTCGCGATTCGTTGACTGAACGTAGGGACCTAGCTGCGAGAGATTGAGTATTTGGCCTTGAAACTCTATATTGGCTGCTGCCATCAATTGTTGATAACTTGTTATAAGCTGATTTTCTTTTTGTAAATACGGGATGATGGATTCATCAAATGTTTTTACACTATTTTCTGCGATTCGGAAAAGCTGTTTTCCCCATTTGAGCTCTAGTTCACGACGAAATGGTGTATTGATGAGTTTCTGATAATATTTATTAATCATCCCCTCCATAATGGGGCCATTCTGATCAAAATATGCCTGCTGTTCTTTGTAAAATTCATCTTCGGTGTTCATACTATGCCTTATGTAGACCAACGACTGCCGAGAATTGTAGTCCATTCTCAATCGTTGTATTTCTTCCAAAACTTCATCTTGTTTTTCCGCAGATGTACTACCCTCAAACTTTTCTATTAATAGGGAAAACTTTCCCGCCATCTCCTGTATATCCGGTTTCTCATACAACATTTCTGTAAATCTCATATCAATCGTCATCTCCCCTCGTTTCCTCTTCTTCTATTCAAAGTATACTGAAACTCAGGGATGATGACTGAATTAATTTTCTTGTTGACGTGGTGCCTGTTGAACGAGTGCCATACGCTGGCGACGAAGCGCTTCTATTGCCTTCATGGGTAAACTTGCAGGAGTTTCTGCCGTGTGCGATTGGCTAACTGATTGTTCATCTGTCGAAGCTGTAATGGATTCTCCCCCTGTGACTTGATTTAGCGTTTTATTCTCCACTGATGGTTGAGTTACATTTGTTTGCTTTTCATCTGTTCTAACGGGTATCGATTCTAAAGCCTCCATGGCTATGTTTTCTTTCACTTTGTCTACCGTTGTATCACTTGTCATGATTCTCGATTGTTTTAGATGTTGCTCCACAATTCTCAATATCTCGTAGCTAAAATCGCCTTCGCTCTTTAGTTGATTAATAAAATTTACAACTTCTTGCGGCGTGTCAGACGCAATATAAATATGAATCAAATCTCCATGACGAACTGTCTTTTCCCTGCGACGCCGCTCTCGCCGCTCATTCACGCTTTATCAGCCTCTGCTGAAGCTATTTCCATTTGAGCTGGCGACAAAGCGGTCGCTAAAGAGCGGAAAGTTCCACGCAAATTACGCATTTGTGCTAATTCTGGTGTATCAAAACGAAGTGGATGTCCTTGTCGGTCTAACTCTTTTATATAGGGGCTGAGTATGGCCGATCCGCCACCGATAAATAAAAATTCTTCCGCTTCTGGTGCAGCTGCCCACGCATCAAGTACTCTATCCAGTACTTCTCGGGCCAACTCGCTTAAGTGCAAATTTGCAATATCAGCAATACTTCCTTTAACCAAACCCTGCCATCGTACTTCATAATCTTTATGAACCAATCTTTCTACTACATTGACATCACTGCTTAAATACTCTTGTCCCATAGCAGTATTAAAATCTTTGCGAATTTTAGTGACAATGTCGTTTAAATTAATTCGAAATCCTGTGGAAGTATAGTCGTCAAGTTGCAAACCTGGTCGAAAAAATGCAATATCCAGGTCAATTCCACCGAGATCAGCCACTCCAAAAGCTTTGTTGGCGAGTGAATTCCCTTTTTCACTGGCAATATCAATAATACCAGCCACGTTATCAACATTTACTCCATCAGGCAGCGCAATATCCAGTTCAACTACAACTCCAGCATACTCGGGTGTTGATTTAAATTGTACGGTATGAATTCCGGCTGTCAGTTTTTCTTCAAATAGTGCTGCTTCTCCCACTTCTGCTATAGGTAATCCGATACCAAGCTGTACATCGACTCGTAATTTTTTAACTCCGTTCTGGATATCTTGCGCATGTTTTTGCGCAGCTGCATAAGCGATGGCGGTTAACGTTGTAATGAGCGTCTCTACTCGTTGCGATTTCATCTGGGCTGCCCGATAACCAACAATGGATTGGGCGCGAGCATTTCGAGATGCTAAGACACCCACGTGATAATTTCTTCCTGCCCCTTCCGGAATCGCTGGGGAGACAATTTCGACATCTAAATTTTCTATGGGAGAGCCTTGGTTTAGAATCACTTTTCGTTTGATATCCGATTGGAAAATTACATTGGGAAACATGAAAGTTTGATCAATATTTTCATATGCTGCCTTAACAAAACTATTGCCATTGTCGACAGCGATAACGAGTTGTGTTTCTTTCATATTGGATTCCTTGGCCATGGGCTGCTCTCCTTTTAATCATTCTTTCCTCTGTCCAGCAAAACTGTCATTCTGTAATCACTATCCTACCTACCACTCATTATAGAGATTGTGCTAGATTATCGTCAAACATCAATGCATTTATGAATTTATGGGTTAATAAATAAATGAATATACTAGTTAACTACTAAATTCATATATTAATTAACCCCTAAACCCGTTATCGAAAAAAAGTGAAATCAAAATAAAAAACCTTAATGAATGAAGAACATTCATTAAGGTTAGAAAAAAGAAAATTATTACTGCTGAGGAACCATAAAAGTAGCCGAACCTGCTACAACACGAGCTCCATTCTGAGTATGAGCTTCAATATCACACTCAACGTAATATTCCGTACCTTGCTCTTCTATTTTTGTTACTTTACCACTACAAGTAACAACATCCCCAGGCCGAACCATTTCCTGAAATCGAACCCCAAACTGTAAAATTCGGCCTTGATAAGGCTTAACCGTATCCTTAATCATTTGTCCCACAAAAGCCATGGTCAGCATACCATGCGCGATAACTCCACCAAGGCCCGCTTCAATTGCAAACTCGTCCACCGTATGAATGGGATTAAAATCACCTGATGCACCAGAATACATAACCAGTTGTGTTTTCGTTATGGGCGGCTTGATCAAACGAGGTAACTCCTGCCCAATCGTGAATAAAGGATTCATCACTTAGCACCTCCCGTACGAATAACTGTTGAATTTTCAACCAACAAGAGTTCTCCAGCACTGTTCCTAACTTCAGCTTCAAACATGTAAAATGTCATGCTACCTAGTCGACCTGAGCTCTCGCGCACTTTTAACAATTTACGACTGCAAAAAACTACATCTCCAGCATAGATAGGTTTGTGGTATGTAAATCTCTGCTCACCATGTATTAACCCAGCTTTAGGCATCTCAAGACCAGGTATCTCTCCGTAATCAAATGTACGAGAAAAAGTAGGAGGAACCGGAATGGCAGGAAAACCTGCTTTTTTTGCCGCTTCCTCATCCCGGTAAACGGGATCGTCATCTCCTATCGCTTCAGCGAATTTTCGAATAGCTCCCTTTTCAACCTCATTTTTTACAGGTTGCGAAGAAACACCAACCATATCCTGCAAAGACGACATTTTATACACCCCTTTTTAAGAACATACTGCATCATCATCATACTAGTACAATAGTTTTATTACGATGCACAAGAATCCGATCCTCCACATGCCACTTCACAGCTTGAAATAATGTGGAACGTTCCACATTTTGACCAATTCGTTTCAGATCATTTACTGAATCTCTATGGCTAACCCGCAAAACCTGTTGTTCAATAATAGGTCCATCATCCAATTCTTCAGTCACATAATGGGCAGTCGCACCAATTAACTTTACACCACGATGATAAGCCTGTTCATACGGATTACAACCTACAAATGCCGGCAAAAAAGAATGATGAATATTAATGATACGGTTAGGAAAAGCCGCTAAAAATGTGGGGAAAGAATCTGCATATATCTAGCCAAGACAATAAAATCAACTTGCTTTCCAATGAGGTTAAGTTGTTTTTCTTCAATCATTGCTTTCGTGTCTGGACGAACAGGCAAATAATGAAAAGGTATCCCTAAAGATTCAACCAAAAAACGAGCATCATCATGATTGCTGATCACCATGCGAATATCCGCATGCAAGTGACCTATTTCCCATTGCCATAATAATTCTCGTAAACAATGTTCCTCTCGAGAAACAAAAATAACAAGTTGTTTGCGACGATTGGAGAGTTCAAAGTGATAATCCATAACAAATCTATCCGCAATCTCAGCAAACTCAGAACGTAAACAATAAATTAAACTTCCAACTGAAGGTATCTCAAATTCAATCCTCATAAAAAACAAGTTGTCATCTTCACTCGTGTACTGATTAGATTCCACAATATTAGCGTCATGCAGGAACAGGAATTCAGAAATAGATTTGATAATGCCTGGTTGGTCTTTACAAATCACTCTTAATCTGCAGCGAGAATCTCTTTCACGCAATAACAAATATTCACCACCTCTATAAACCTCAACCCTAGACAGAAAGAAATAAGAAAGACAGACAAGCATTCTGCATAATTTTACACTACGCAAACTTAATTTCGACAGTATTTGACGTCCTGTCTTTGTTACACTTTCCACATTGTCATCATACATATATTTACATCGAAATTAGGATGGTGCCTTGTATGAAAATAAAATTGGCGCAAATCATTACATTACTTCTGACAACACTTACGATATGTGCAGTAAGCGGATGCTCCACATGGGAAACGTTAAAATCTGCACACACAACAACCGATATATCTGGCAACGCAAAAACCCAACCCATCGATACCCATGTTAAAGTCAAGGTAGACGTTATAAAACCAAAAACGATTCCCCTCCTGACGAGAGGAATGACTGGCAATGAAGCACTATGGTATAACGAAGCGTTAGCCTTATTAGGTTATTTACCTGTGACATGGAACGACCCACAAACTTCCGACCTTCAAAGCACAACAGCGGCCACATACACAACACCAACAAACGATACAGAAAATGATGAAATGATCGAAAGTCAGTTTGCAACGCAACTCGTCCATCATCAGTTAGAACCCATACTATCAGTGCAGTGGTCTTGGAAAGGGAACTATCCCGAAGCCCTACAAAACGATTGGAATCCTTACAAAGCGACAGCCATTACACAAGGGGCAATCATGAGTTTTGAACACCAACACCAACTTGCTGTGGATGGAATAGCCGGACCAGAAGTGAATCAAGCACTCTACCAAGCATTGTTACATCATCAACAGAACAGCCAACCATACACTTATATTGAAGTACAAAAAACAAAGCCTGAAACCTTACAAGTGTGGGAGAGCGGTCAACCCATTTTTAAAAGTTTAGCTAATACGGGAATAGCAGCAAGTCCAACGCCCAACGGTATCTGGCCAGTCTATCTACGATTAAAAGAACAAACCATGCGTGGGACCAATCCCAACGGAACTCCTTATGACGATCCGGGAGTACCCTTTATCAATTACTTCTATCATAGTGACGCTGTCCATGGATTCATTCGCGCATCCTACGGCTTCCCACAAAGTCTCGGTTGCGTAGAGCTACCCATTATTAACGCAAAGACAGTCTATTCCATCATCCATTATGGAACACCCGTACAAATCATTAGTTAAGGCATATTAAAGAATGGGGGATAGCAAGCGGGCACATGATTCAGCAATTCGAACTGCATGTGGACGTTTTTGATATAACTCACGAGTCAACTCAGAGCTTTTTTCAATATCCGTATAAAACAGTTCCGCCAACCGGCATGCGATTCGACTGTCATACAAAACAGCGTTAACTTCAAAGTTTAATTTAAAACTGCGAATATCAAGATTTGCAGTGCCAACGGATGCTAATTCACTATCGATAACAACCGTTTTGGCATGTAAAAAACCGTTTTTATACAAATAAAACTTTACGCCTACCTCCAAAAGCTCCGCCAAATAAAAGCGCGAAGCAAAATAGACCAAGTAATGATCAGGTTTATCAGGTAGCATAATTCTTACATCAACACCAGAAAGAGCCGCTGTCTTTAGTGCAGTCAACAAACTTTCGTCAGGAATAAAATAAGGACTTTGAATTAAAATTTGCCGTTTGGCTAAATAAATCATTTTTACATAAGCATTTCGAATCGTTTCTGAACGACTGTTTGGTCCACTAGAAACAATTTGAACTCCTACGTCACCTGTATCAGGTTGAAGAGGAAAATAGTCATCCGTTACACGAAGACGTTTTTTTGAGGCAAAATTCCAGTCCATCAAAAAGAGAGCCTGCATTTCCAACACAGACGTCCCTTCAATTTTCAAATGTGTATCACGCCAAGCTCCAAATCGTACATCACGGCCAAGATATTCATCACCAATATTAAATCCCCCAATATAACCCACTCTGCCATCAATAATCGCCAATTTACGATGATTTCGATGATTCATACGCGGATTGAAAAAAGGAAAAATAGAAGGAAAAAAGCGGGCAACATATCCTCCTGCTTGAATCAAATCGCCAAAAAAATCCATATGCAATCCTTTACTACCAACAGCATCATATAAAACTCTGACTTCAACACCCTCATTCGCTTTTTGAATCAAGGCGGACACAAGTTGCCTACCTAGTCGATCAGGGCGAAAAATATAGTATTCTAAATGAATATGATGTTTCGCTTGTCGAATAGTATCTAATAAAGAAATAAATTTACTCTGTCCATCGTAAAACACTTCCACCCGATTATCTTGGGTAAAAACAGCATAACTACTGACTAAATTCATATAAATAAGGTCTTGGTATCGCTGAACAAACGGATCGTAAAATTCAATATTTCCTTCACGGAGATTCGTCTTTTGAGCTTCAACAATCGCATTTACAAACTCTCTCTGCATACGACGAATCCGATACATTTTTACTCCATTTAATTTCTTTCCAAGTAATAAGTACAACAAAAAACCACCAATAGGAACAAACAAAAGAACCATTAACCATGCCCAAGTTACTGCAGCATCTCGTCGTTCAAGGAATATAATGACCCCCGCAGTCACCAAATCAATGGAAAATGTTACAATATAAAGAAGATGAATGAGCATCATGCCTATGCAGCCCTCTCATGGTCACGCATGACCCAAACTTCAAAAAACATATTGCCAAAAATGACTCCAATCCTATTCAAGCAAATCCATCTGCTTTCAAAACAAAACGATTGCTTATCAACATTGTATCAAAATTACATGACTGGTATCGATTATGAGAGACGAATGGAAACCATCCAACACTGGTAGAAACAAGTCTGTTTAGTCTGTATAGAAAAACTTGTACGGAGACAAAGTGAAAGTGTGCCAACGATCAATCAACAAAGGAGACGATATAAATGGGTAACAGTAAAACGTATAATTATCCAAAAGCAAATTCCGTCAGTACCAGTTCTCAAGCCGGACATAGTTCTCGAGTTCAAAAACGCAAACCTGAACCCCACCAAACACAAAATCTCGAACAAGAAGACACTGCCAAGGGCTCACGCACTCTACACGATTAAGAATTACCCATTCATTGAGTTGGTTCATATAGGATGATCTAAAAAACTCCAAGCTAATACATCCAATCAAAAATTATCGATAAAAGGGCCTCCTCATCAACTCTGAAACTCTAAGAGTGAAAAGGAGGCTGTTCTCCAATTAAAATTCAGAACAAACTTTGAAACAATCGTGACATCCTCAATAAAAACATAACAGTGTTGAATATAAAACTTACTTAAAAACTTTTACTCGCTCAGAAATAGGATTGAACTGTTTTTCACCAGCAGGTTGCTCTGGCTTACCGAATGGCATCTGTGCAATCAATCGCCAAGACTCTGGCAACTTCCATTCTGCTTTTACTTTCTCATCAATAAGAGGATTGTAATGCTGTAAACTTGCTCCCAATCCTTCTGCCTCAAGCGCCATCCAAATCACAAGCTGATGCATTGCGCTCGTATGCTGAGCCCAGACAGGAAAATTATCTTGATATAAGGGAAATTGTTTTTGCAAACTTTCGATTACTGACCAATCTTCAAAATAGAGCACAGTTCCATATGCTGATTTAAAACTATCCATTTTTTGCTGAGTAGAAGCAAATTGATCAGCAGGAACAACTCCACGCAATACGTCCGTCGTCAAATCCCACAATTCGTCATGCTGTTTACCCAGCAAAAGTACTATGCGAGTACTTTGTGAATTAAAGGCGGAAGGTGTATGTTTAATGGCTTCTTCTATGATTTCCTGAATCCGAGCATCAGAAACAGGAGAATTTTTGCTTAAGGCATAGATGGAACGACGGTTACGAAGTGCCGTATAGAAATCAAATGGTTGCTGAGTTTGTGTATTCATACTTCATTTACCTCCACTACTTATTTTTTGTTTGCTACGCATTTTTTATACTATCATTCTCTCTGACTAAAATCAATTCAGAAGAGCAGAAATATCATGCGAAAAGATACGAACAAGCATACAGTAGTTTTTTACCAAAGGACGGTTTACAAAAGATTTTCTAATTCATCTTGCAGAATACTTGTCCAAACCGTATACTTGTGGCAATTTGTGTACTTTGGAGGTAATTAGGATGCGATCGTTTTTCCGCGGCTTACCGCTCTCATTCCAACATGTCTTTGCAATGTTTGGCGCAACAGTCCTAGTCCCCTTGCTTACCGGTTTAAATCCTGGAGCGACTCTTGTTGCAAGTGGCGTAGGAACTCTGTTATTTCATCTGATTACAAGGGGCAAAGTGCCAGCTTATCTAGGCTCTTCATTCGCTTTTATTGCTCCATTGGCGCTATTTGTCAGTCAACATCATGCTCCTAATCAAGCAGCAGCCGGACTTATCAGTGTCTCCATTGTTTATTTTATTTTTACGATTCTGGTAGCTACGATTGGTTTTGACAAAATCCGCAAAGCGATTCCACCAGTCGTTGTAGGTCCAGTAGTTGCAATAATTGGTCTCTCTTTAGCGCAAACTGCGATTACAAGCGAAGCCAATACACATTGGGATGTGGCCATTGTCAGTCTTGTAGCCGCCATCTTGTCGGCAATTGTAGGAACTCGACAATTACGCCTTTTACCTATATTAGTAGGAATTGTCGTTGGTTACCTTTATGCCGTATTGCGAGGATATGTATCATTTCAAAAACTCCACGCTTCTCCCTGGATACAAACACCAACTTTTCACATGCCAGATTTTACTTGGACTGTGGTACTTTCCATGGCTCCCATCGCACTAGTAACCATGATTGAAGATATTGGTCATATGTTTGTATTAAATGAAATTATTGGACGCGATGTGACGAAAGATCCAGGCTTTTCATCTATTCTCTTGGGAAACGGTGTCGCCACTCTTGTCTCAGCGCTCATTGGAGGCCCCGCCGAAACGACATATGCCGAGAATCTCGGTGTACTTGCCATGACTCGCCAATTCTCCAGCCGATTAATAGAAGGCGCTGCAGTAATTGCCATCATATTAGGACTGCTTGGCAAATTTGGCGGCTTAATTGAAACCATACCTGCTGCTGTCATGGGTGGAATTGGCATTTTGCTTTATGGAATGATTGCTGCCATGGGTATTCGGCATATGATTGAGGAGAAAGTCGATTTAACAAGAACCAAAAATTTAATCATCGTCGCAGTCATTTCTATTATAGGCGTGGGAGAGCCCAATAACGGCATTGCCTATGCCACCATTGCAGGACTGATTATTCATTGGATTTTGCCCGATCGCGATCGCCCCAAAGAAGTGACAGCGTAAAACGGCAGCTATCGATCATTTAAGCTGTGGAGGATGACATGAATTCACCGATGAAACGCTTAAGTGAGTATACCGTTACTTATGATACGGTTCACCCCGTTGAATACGAATACCCCGATATAGCTGCTCTAGAAGTACAACACGGGCCAGCGCATGTGGCAAAGTTAATGGTCCAAAAGACCATCGAAAATCAGACCGCGCACGTATTTCCGAATGAACGCCTAGTGAGCCCCCCACGATAAAGACCAGGCGCCCAAATCCACGCCCGCAAAGTTCTTGATATTGTTGACTCCACTTCTCAGAGGTCAGCTCTTTCCCTAAGATGTCCAACAAGACTAAGCCGTCTCTTTGCCGGAGATGTCGAGATAAACGCTTTGCTTCTAATTGCAGCACCCGTTCTTTATCCGCCGCAGAATAATGTTCTGGACATGGCTCATCATCGACTTCCAATATTTCCAATTGCACATAAGCGTTAAGGCGCTTTGCATATTCTGCAAGCGCCTCCTGATAAAATTTCTCTTTGATCTTCCCCACAGAAAGAATACAAATTTGCATGTCAGGCCACCTCATAAAATTCTCTTTCTATGACAGCAGCCTAAACCAGTCCAACATGTTTCCTGTATACCAAAGAAACTAAAATCAGCGAGTGCTCCAGAAATTTGGACCATATTCGGGGGCTCCCTGCAAAAACGGATCGACATCATCATCCGATGAAGAACTTGGAATGATGGAATTGGGGCTGGCTGTTGTCAATTTCGTATCCATTTTACCTATTTTCAACTTAAGATTCAGTTCGCGGCTACCCCGATATACTCGCAGTTGAGCTACATCGCCTGGATGCTCCTGAAAAAGATGCGTACGCAAATCAGCCATGGTTTTTACCGGATGATTATCCATAGCCACAATCACATCATTCTCCTGCAATCCGGAAGCACGAGCTTCAGGAGAAATAGCAGCCTTCACCCATACTCCATAATCAACAGGCACATCCGGCCACCACTGCTCTGGCAGAGTAGCCAACGAATATCCTTCAATGCCTAGCGCGGGATGAATAGCATGGCCTGTCTTTAACAATTGATTGGCAATGGTCACAACCTCATTGGAGGGGATGGCAAAACCCATTCCTTCAAACTCAGGCGCTACAATTTTACTGCTGTTAATACCCATGACCTGTCCGCGAATATTGACCAAAGGCCCTCCACTGTTACCTGGATTGATAGCAGCATCTGTCTGTATCACCGCTTGATAATCGAGCACCTGATCCGTCTCAGGTTCGGAAACTGGCATAATACGCTTGGCAGCGCTCACAATACCTGCTGTCACCGAATCAGCAAAATCTAACCCCATTGGCGTTCCAATAGCAATCGCAGGTTCACCCACAATCAGATCATTTGAATTGCAGAAAGTCACAGGCTGAATTCCTCGTACTTCTGTAACTGGGAGTCGAATAACCGCCAAATCTGTATATGGATCGGTACCTACCACAGACGCTTGAATATGTTTTCCCGACTCTAAGACTGCGCTCACTTTAACAGAACCTTCTACCACATGGTTGTTCGTTACGGCGTAACCGTACTCGCTGTCTTTGTAAAAAAGTACCCCTGTTCCCACACCAGCGGGCTCAATTTTGGTCTGCTGAGTAATGTTGTTCGAGATTTGCGCATAATTGACAATTCCCATTACGGCTGGTTTTACACGTTTCACCGCGTCAGTGATATTGTTTGTGTAGCCGCCAGAAATCGCTATGGATTGGGCACTAGCTTCTGCATGAAAAACCACCGGGCTCAAGCAAAGAAATGTAGATACGCTGCTTAAAGCCAAGAAGCATTTTTTCATTCTTTGAACATGGCGCTGACTCATCATAGACACCCTCCAGATGGAGAATTCGGCAATGATTGCCTCTTCGAATTCTCCCTCTAGCGTGTCTCAGACCGACACTTCCTATGCGTTGCATTTAGCGGACACAGGAGTCAGTATCGTCGGTTCATAGCGACTTGTCCGTAACAGTGAGACCTGTTCTTGATAGGTCGATCGCGCTTCCTGTAAAATACTCGAAACTGTTAAATCAGCTAAATCGGGCTGATTGTTCTCTTCACTTAAATGAGCCAAATAAACTTTTACTTCTTGTTGACCGATAATATCAATCAATGCCTCTGCAGCATCCGTATTGGACAGATGACCCTTATCGCCAAGGATGCGCCGTTTGATAGACCAAGGATACGGACCAGCTCGCAACATCTCTACATCATGGTTGCTTTCAAAAACATAGGTGTCGCAGCCAGCAATCACATCTTTAATCGAGTCACTGACAAAACCGAGATCCGTGACTACAGCCAGACTTTCGTCTCCTGCATCAAACCGATATGCTACCGGTTCTTCTGCGTCATGTGAAACAGCAAAAGGCGTAATTCGAATATCGCCAATACTAAAAACTTCTCCTGCGCGTACAACCTTATGAATGTGATTTCCGCTTATTCCTGACACAATTTCCGCATATGTACCTTCCGTCGTATAGAGTGGTGCTTGAGAGAGCTTGAGTATCTGTTTTAAGCCGCGAACGTGATCGACATGCTCATGGGTAACCAGTACAGCCGTTATTTGCGAACCATCCACTTGGCAAGCGGTAGCTAATCGTTGGGAAATCTGTTTACCGCTAATACCCGCATCAAGCAACAAACGAGTCTGTTCTGTAGATATGTAAATTGCATTTCCACTGCTACCACTCGCTAAAACACTAACAGACAACAAAGAGTGAATCCTCCATCCTGCGTCAAGCTGACGCACTCGATGCATTATCTACTTCACCTGTTAAAGCGTTGACGTCATAAGACTGGCTGGGTGTAATAATGCGCCAAACCGGAAACCAGAGTTGTTGTCCCAGGTGTCCACTAGAAATTTTTCCTACTCCAACTTTTCTGGCATATCCTAATTGTATACCTAAAATCACATTATCTGTGGCACTGTAGGTCTTGTCTACCGATTCTGCCAGACTATTGAGCGCATCAATCGCTGATATGACAGGTTTGGGTCGGCCAATCGGCTGGATATGGTGAATGGCCTGTTGACTATAACCTAAAATTTCACCATGTGAACCTGTTCGAATTTGAATATGGACATCAAAAACCGGAAAATTATTGTAGTTTTCCAGATAATCGGATATATTTTGCGTCGATGAATATTTATCAAATGTATACAACTGTCCATGAAAAGCTGTCTTCAACAGATCCACAGGCTGTATCCCTTGCAATGGAGGCTGAAATTGAATCTGGCAAGTTTCACCTCGCACTTTGATTTGACCCTCGGAATCTTGAATCTGTGTAGTAGACGTATAGAGAATTTTTCCATTTGGAAAAACTGCTTTGGCTAATTCATCTAACTTGGGCGTAATCCAATTGGCTTTAAAAGTAACCATCTCTGGTTGTGACTCTGGAACATGCGCTTGGAGAGTAAAACCGTGATCAGCCAATACCGTTTTCGTATTGGCAAGAAGATCGCTGTAGGACTCGACATAGCCATACGTTTGAATATGACTTTCATATAATTGCCAGCCAAGAATAAGATCTAAAATCAAAAAGGCAGCAATCAGCCAATTCTTTGCGACCTCCCAATTCACGGCAGATCCCCTCCTAAAACATGACCATCTATAGCGTCAATGATAAGCTGCTGCCCTTTCGGCAATTGTACAAAATACGCTGGAATTAAAGATACGATTGAACCTTCATCTTGCTCATCAAGGCCGAGTTGAATTTGTTGTATCTGTTTGATTTGTTGAACACTTAAAATCGTTTTTAAGACATTCAACAACTGCCAACCATTTAAAGCATTTCCTCGGGTTGAATCTATTTCACTGGCCAAATTGTACAAAGGACGACTGAAGGACACGACTCTGCCCGCTCGAATGACTACTTGATAGTCGTTCGATCCGTTTAAAATGGGCAAACCATCAACATAAGGCACTAGAGTGATGGTTTCTCCTGAAGCATTGGACTGCACCTGTGTCGCAATCAGATTATTAGGTCCTCCACCGTGATCGCGCACAAAACGTGCGGCTAGTTCCAAGGTATCCAGATTTTCAATTCGTTTGCCGCTTGCATTTGGATCTTGATAAGTAATTTCATCTGGATGCTTCGTCCATTGCACGGCTCGACTGCCATCCGTCCAAAGGGTAGTGTTATTATCTTCCTGAATTCGCGTTACGACTAAAGGATTGACAAAAAATGAATGAACAACAGGCAGAAGCGAAATCGCATTGGTGGTCCAAGTGCTCGTACTCAATTGGGTATAGGAGCCTGGCAAGTCATTATTACTTTGTACGGTAGTCCAAATGGACCACGGTTGTGCCCTGACGGCTTCCGTAATTTGATTGTAAAGTGAAACAGTCGATAAGTTGGTTTGCGCTTCGTAGTCTACTCCGCCGCTGGTTAATCCAAGCCATACAGGCCCATTGGAGCTTGTCTGATACAATAAAATTAACCCTGAGTATTGCACATACCCTGTCGGTTCAATATTCGGTACCCATTGTTGTAAAAGTGCTGCAGACAGAGGCACGCCAAAATCATATTCCACCTCGTCCAAGGTTCTCTTGGGGAAAGCTGGGATTTCCTGCAAAGCAGTCACACGCACTGATTGCAATAATGTAAGCCATTGATTGTAACTATGAGTTTCCGGTAAAGCGACACTTAAACTTGCTGCCGAATGTTGACTGAGAATAATTCGATACGGACGACCTAATTGGCTCGCGATGGGATACTCGGTTGCTGCCAATGGCAAAGGTTCACCAATACCAACTTCCGTTGCGTTTTGAAAATCTCCTACCCACAGCCAATAGCTTAACAACAGTGAAAGCCCAACTAAAACAACTAAAATAAGGGTACGAATGTGTGCGAGCCAATTTTTATTCATATTGGCCAACCCCTTTATCTTTGACCATCGGCAATCGCAAATGAACCTTTGTGCCTCGATTGACTTCGCTTTCCATATCAATGGTACCACCGTGGCGCTCAACAATTTCCCTGGCCAGCGCCAACCCGAGACCAGTACCACCCGATCGACGACTACGCCCTTTGTCCACTCGATAAAAACGTTCAAAAACATGCGGTAAGTCTTCTGGTGGAATGCCTATACCTGTATCAGAAACTATAATTTCTACTTCATCCGCATTTTCTATATGAGCTGACAGGCAAACAATTCCTCCTGCAGGGGTATATTTAAAAGCATTAGAGAGAAGGTTGTCCAAGACGCGATGCAACATATCTTCGTCACCCAACAAGGTAGCGGGTGGAGCGGGATCAACTATAAAAGTTAACTCGCGCGCATTTGCCTGTATACGGAACCGCTGCTCGGCAAAAGCAAACAAACGTTCCATGGTAATGTATGTAACTGCCCTTGGACGCTGCGAATCCTTGGATAAACCGGATAAAAGCAATAGATCTCGCGTCAAACGGACCATTCTATCTGTTTCATCACTGACAACTTGTAGAAAATCTTGTCGGACATCTTCTTCATCTGGTGTTAAATCGCGAAGAGCTTCAATATAAGACTTAACCGAGGTTAGCGGTGTTCGCAATTCGTGCGAAACGTTGGCTACAAAATCTCGTTGCGCTTGTATGAGTTTCTCTTGTTCTGTCACATCTCGAATCACCGCGACATAGCCTTGGCGTTCTTGATGCTGTTGAAGCGCTGTCACGTGAACATGAAGAATACTCTGACCAATTTCTCGAACCCAAATCTTCTCCCGTATATCTTCTTTCATTTCTGTCAAGCCAAGCCGTATCGCAGCATTGCTATCGTTTGTGCGCAATTGCAACATACGCCGTGCCGCTTCGTTTAAGAAAAGCGGTTGCCATTCTGGATTAAAAGCAACCACGCCGTCACCCATCGAAGTAATAATGGCTCGCAAACGTTCCTGTTCCCGCTGGTTTGTTTGCAAAGCATCTTCCAATTTAGTCGTCAAATCATTAATCGCTGTCGCCAAATCACCAAATTCATCATCGCCACCCACATGCACTCGACGACTGAAATCTCCACTGGCCAAGACACGGGCTTGACGTGTCGCATCTAGAATAGGACGAGTAATGGTTCGCGCCAGTAAAATACCAAGCAGAGCTGCTAACATTAAACCTATGGCCGATCCGGTATAAAAAATCTTTGTAACCTCATGGACAGTGTTATATACAGACTGGATGGGGACAACATATTCCACCACGCCAAGAAATCGGTTGTTATACAAAATAGGTACAGCAACGGTTAATAAATGCTGGTTTGAAAGAGGATCAAACCGAATGGCGGCTACCGTTTTGTGCTGCAAAAGAGCCTCTGTGGAAACTGAATCTGTGCGCTGCTGACCAATCAATGCTGTTCCTGCAGAAGTATCTACCACAAATCCGTCACGATTAAGAATATAGACCGAACCACCCATAAATTGTGGCAGAGACGATAACATGGAAGTCAATGTATCAAGTGGATGTTTGTTATGTGACGAATTACTTATTTCCAGTTGCGGAGCTACCAATATGGACATAAGATGAGCCTGATTTTCTACAGTTTGTGTCTCACTCTGAACGAGAGATGTCGTAAGCGTACGCACAAAATAAGCTCCGATGAGCTCTAAAGAAAAGAGTACGAGCAATAAAGAGACCGTCACTAACTTAAAACGAATACTTCGCCAAAAACGCCTATCTTCGCGCATAATAGCCAACACCGCGCCGAGTCAGCACATATTCAGGAGCACTTGCATCCTCTTCTAATTTTTCACGCAAACGCCGGATGGTCACATCAACCGTACGCTCATCCCCCACATAGTCCATACCCCACACCTCAGTCAGCAATTGCTCTCGGGTATAGACCAGACCTGGCCTTGAAGCGAGATACGCTAACAACTGAAATTCTCTATGTGTGAGAGGTATTAAAGTACCATTCTTACGCACCTCATAGTGGGCCAAATCAATGACAATATCATGTAAATAAAGTAAATGACCGTCTTCTTTTTCATGCATATCCCTCTCAAGTTCAACACGTCGTAACGTTGCCTTTACACGAGCCAACAATTCACGAGTAGAAAACGGCTTGGTTACATAATCATCTGCACCCAGTTCAAGACCTAAAATTTTGTCAACTTCCGCATCCCGTGCAGTCAACATGATGATGGGTACAGCTGTAAATTCTCTTAACTCTCGACATACTTCAAAACCGTCTTTCTCAGGTATCATTAAATCCAGTAATACTAAATCCGGTTTTTCTTCGCGAGCCAATTGCACTGCACGTACACCATCTTCAGCAGAAATCACTTGATAGCCTTCTCGTTCC
Organism: Alicyclobacillus tolerans; assembly: GCF_900142255.1. Taxonomy (GTDB): domain Bacteria; phylum Bacillota; class Bacilli; order Alicyclobacillales; family Alicyclobacillaceae; genus Alicyclobacillus_I; species Alicyclobacillus_I tolerans. The sequence goes on from NZ_FRAF01000015.1 coordinate 47,072, forward strand.
ATAGCAAATCGCAATATTTTTTGAATTGGCTCCTCATCTTCTACTACTAAAATTTTCGGCATAGAGTTTCCTCTCTTTATGGAGAATCCAACATCAAGAATGTTGATCTAAAGCTACCCAAACGAAGTGAGGATGTGTCAATACGGCTTGGTATCTCCCCAATTGCATCAGCAACAACGGATAGGGAGATAAATTCGTCTGTTCTGGCAAATTTTCAGACTCTACATAACTTTCGATATCAAATACAGGAGGACCAAACCACCACGGTTTCACAGTAACATACGACTCGACACCTTGTAAGGAGCCGATTTGAGCAAAGGATGGAATATTATAAACAAACGCGAATCGGGACCAAAAAGCAACTGACAAACCAATCGCCAGCCATGTAATCGCACGTGTCCAAAATCGCAGCGAACGCAAAGCGCGCAAAGCACGAATTCTTCGCATACGTGCTCGACGTTGTTTACGTCGACGCTGCCTTTTCTTATTAAGCTGACGCTGATATTCTTTGCGACCAAGCGTCTCGAGCGATCCTGACTCTATCATGGTGCAGCATGCGCCCTCTCCAGATTAACAAATTTATTGTAATTCTTTAAAAAGACAAGCTCGACCTTTCCGGTTGGCCCATTTCTCTGCTTGGCAATAATAATCTCAATGATGTTTTTCTTTTCGGACTCTGGATCGTAATAATCATCCCGATAAAGAAACGCTACAATATCGGCATCCTGCTCAATACTTCCGGATTCACGAATGTCGGAAAGCATTGGACGTTTGTCCTGGCGCTGTTCAACAGAACGGCTTAACTGTGCAAGTGCTACCACAGGAACTTCCAGTTCACGAGCCAACCCTTTGAGCGATCTCGATATTTCGGAAATTTCCTGCTGCCTATTTTCTCCCGAAGCACGGCGACCCTGAATCAATTGCAAATAGTCAATCACCACAAAACCTAAACCTTTTTCTAATTTGAGACGACGAAGTTTACTGCGCATTTCAGGCACTGTAATACCAGGACTGTCATCAATATAGAGTGGGGAGTTGGATAGTGTGCTGACACCCATAGAAAGCTTTGGCCAATCCTCGTCATCTAATGTACCATTGCGAAGTTTGTGTCCGTCAATATACGCTTCAGCGCAAAGCATACGCTGAACAAGTTGATCTTTAGACATTTCTAAAGAAAATATCGCAACAGGTAGACCTGCTCGCACAGCAACATTTTGGGCAATATTGAGTGCAAACGCTGTTTTGCCCACAGAAGGACGAGCTGCAACAATAATTAAATCTGACTTTTGAAATCCGCTGGTCATTCTGTCCAGTTCACTGTAGCCTGTTGGAATACCTGTTAACTGGCCCTCACTTGCGTACAACTGCTCAATACGATCGAAGGTCGATTGCAATACATCAGAAATATGGGTAAAATCGCGAGTTTTTTGATACTGCGAGAGTTCTAATATCATTCTTTCTGCATCAGCAAGGACTTCTGCAGCTGTTTTTTCTGTATCGTAACCTTGTTCAGCAATTTTCGTAGAAACCTGGATAATGCGGCGCATTAAAGCTTTTTCCTTAATGATTCGTGCATAATGATAGGTATGCAAGGCTGTTGGCAAGGCGGCGGCCAATTGAGCGATGTATTCAACGCCGCCTACGCTTTCCAAAGCAGCTTCTTCTGAAGCTAAAGAAGCGGTAACAGTAATCACGTCAATCGGTTCTGCTTCTTGAAACAATCGTTGCATGACTCCATAGATGATACGGTGGGGAGTACGATAAAAATCATCTGCTTCAAGAATCTCAATAGCTTCCACGACTGCATCATTGGAAATGAGCATAGCACCAAGAACCGCTTGTTCTGCCTCAATTTGTTGAGGAGGCAAGCGTAACCCGTTCATCTCAACTTCTCTTTGCCGCACAGATGGAGATACGGCTTCTTCCACTCCTGACTTCTCCTCTCCAAACTCAAAACAGTTTTATTCGCCTTCGGCAATTACGTGTACTCTGACGTTTGCCCCTACTTCTGGATGCAATTTCACATGCACTTCATGATATCCAAGCGACTTAATCGGTTCATGCAAAACAATTTTCTTTTTATCAACAGGATAGCCAGCTTGATGTAAGGCATCTGCAATATGCTTGGTGGTAATAGCTCCAAACAGACGACTACCTTCACCTACCTGCACCTTGAGCAAAATTTCTCTGCCTTCTATTTTTTGAGCTAGCGCTTTAGCGTCTGCCAATTCCTGTGCTGCCCTGCGTTCCTTGCTCGCTTGTTTTTCCTTTAATTGATGTAAGGTGCCCTGATTGGCTTCTACTGCCAACTGCCGAGGAAATAAAAAGTTTCTAGCATATCCCTCTGATACCTCTTTAATTTCGCCTTGTTTACCTTGTCCTTTCACATCCTGCAAGAAAATAACCTTCATCCATCAACTCTCCTTTTGAGCTAAGCCCGATGGTCTAGATATCTTCGAACAGTTGCCGAATCCTCCTGCAAAGCTTCATCATCCAATGAATATACGGATAAAGCCTCCAGAACTTCCTGTTCAATCACTGCCGGCGCAATACCCATCTGGCGACCTAACAGATATGCGGAAGCTATCAACGCTCCAAGTGAACGCGTAAGCTCCCGTTCTTCTCCGAGATGTATACTTTTAAAAGTTTCCGCTACATCTGTGATGAGCCCAATGCGCAAAGATTCTAATACACGCAAGCGCCGGGCAATTTGTATCTGAGGATCCGTGTGCGACACCTCGATTTCCCCCTCAATGCGCACCAGTGCTCCGCCTCTAACCTATTGCATCGCGAGTAATCCGCGCGCTGTATTGCCGCTTCTATTCCACAACCTAATCTCTGTTTCCTGCTAAGAGAAAAGCCGCACCATGAGCGATGCGGCTCCAGACGTTTCCATCTCGGGACAACATTTATTCAGTAGTATATGGCATCAAAGCAATTTGACGAGCACGCTTTATGGCAATCGTCACTTGACGTTGATGTCTTGCACAATTTCCCGAAATTCGGCGTGGTAAAATTTTGCCACGTTCAGTAAGAAATTTATTTAAACGACCAATATCTTTGTAGTCAGCATAGTCAATCTTGTCCACACAAAACTGACACACCTTACGGCGCTTACCTCCACGACCTTTGCGCGGCATAACATTCTTCCCCCCTTCATCCTATTCTTCTCTCAACGACAAATCTCAGAAAGGTAAATCATCATCAGAAATATCTATCATCGGTCCATCATCCGCAAATGGATCATCATCAAATGAGGGTCTGGGAACTTCTTGGCGGCGATTTGAATTCATTCCTGAGCTGTTTCTCTGCATACCTGCGTTGCTGTGTGTATCGCGTGCAGAATTTTCGCCTCGGTCGAGGAATCGCACCGTTTCAGCTACAACTTCTGCTACACGAACTTTTTGACCGTCTTTATTTTCATAAGAACGGATTTGCAACCTTCCGTCTACCGCTGCCAAGCGTCCTTTATGCAAATACTGTGCAACGGTTTCAGCTTGTTTCTGCCAGACTACTATCTGAATAAAATCGGTCTCTCGTTCTCCAGCTTGATTAAGCCTTGGACGATCTACCGCCAGACTGAATGTTGCTACAGCCGTTCCGCTATTGGTATAGCGAAGCTCAGGATCTTGAGTCAATCTGCCAATCAGCACAATTCGGTTTAACATTGTACCATCCCCTCCGACGCGTCCTATTCCCCAAGACGTACTGTGAGGTATCGAAGCACATTATCTTCAATACGCATCACACGCTCGAGTTCATTGGTCACATCGGTGTCTGACGAGTACTTCATCAGGACGTAAAATCCTTCACGATGGCGATCAATCTCATAAGCCAAGCGTCGTTTGCCGATTTCTTGAAGTTCATCAATCTGGCCTCCGTGCTCGGTTACAAGGGATTGATACTTCTCCACCAGTGAAGAAATTTGTTCTGATTCCAGTTCAGGTTTCAGAATGTACATGGTTTCGTACTGGCGCATCCCTATTCACCTCCTTTTGGACTATGGCCCCAAGTCAATGCTTGGAGCAAGGATAGGCATGCGACATGCCAAGATAAAATTTTATCTTATTTATGATAAAACAGCAACCAGTCACTCTTGTAGAACTCGATTTTCAGACAGGTCCTTAACACGTCAGAACCGATGAAATCCAAAATAAAACATTTTCTTCTTAGACATTAAATCGGAACAGCATAATATCGCCATCTTGTACAACATATTCTTTTCCCTCTAAACGTAATTTGCCCGCTTCTCGCGCAGCCACCATACTGCCAGCATTCACAAGATCTTCATAAGAAACAACTTCCGCTCGAATGAATCCTCGTTCAAAATCACTGTGAATAACACCTGCAGCTTGTGGCGCCTTCGTTCCTTGACGAATGGTCCAAGCCCGCACTTCTGGCTCCCCCGCTGTAAAGTAAGTAATGAGCCCCAAAAGATGGTAAGCTGCCCTGATCAGACGATCAAGTCCGGATTCTTCAACACCGAGATCGGCCAGAAAAGCTACTTTGTCCTCTGCATCTAACTCAGCTATCTCTGATTCCATTTGAGCAGAAACACGAATTACTTCAGCGCCTTCTTGATCTGCACGCTCTTTTACAGCATTAAAATATGGATTATGGGTTGATTCATCATGGATCTCTGATTCACCCACATTGGCCACATATAGAACAGGTTTCATTGTCAATAAATGCAAATCTTTTAATACGTCCTGCTCTTCTTCTGTTAAGTCCAAACTGCGAGCCGCTTGTCCTTCTTCTAAAACACCTTTTAACTTTTCTAGCGCTGCAACCTCTATTACGTAACGCTTGTCCCCAGATTTTAAATTTTTCTTTGCCTTATCCAATCGACGTTCTACGGTTTCCAAATCGGCTAAAGCGAGTTCTAATTCAATGGTTTCAATATCCCGAATAGGATCGACAGAACCTGCCACATGTGTTACATCATCATTTTGAAAACACCGGACGACATGTACAATAGCATCCACTTCCCGGATATGTCCTAAAAACTTGTTGCCCAGTCCCTCTCCACGACTGGCCCCCGCAACTAACCCGGCAATATCCACAAATTCAAAAGTTGTTGGAACAATTTTTTTAGGATGGACCATCTCCGCCAAACGCTGTAACCGTAAATCCGGAACTTCTACAACACCGACATTAGGGTCAATTGTACAAAAGGGATAGTTTGCGGCTTCTGCTCCAGCCTTGGTTATGGCATTAAACAATGTAGATTTCCCTACATTCGGCAAACCTACAATTCCTGCTTGTAATGGCATACACGCACCTCATCTCCAGCAACAAACACTGCTAGTATAAAAATCATCTGTGTCTCGCACAATAAATAACAATACAAAAATTCTTCTTATTGTACAAAACTACGAGCATATTTTCAGAAACTTTTGTATATGCCTGTTAAGAAGCCAAAACCGGGCTGTATACAGCTAGAATCTTGACAAAAATTATGGCAGACTATTGACAGGGAGGTGATTGATGTGCTGAAGCGACTTATGCGCAAGCTAAGGGTACCTAAACTGTCGCCCAAAGCATTGGCAGTAAAAACGCTCGACAGCCAACACTCCGTCAACAAACGCCATTATTGTAAATTAGCTTCCTAACCTACATTTTTGACGAGCCCTTATGGGCTCATTTCATTTGTCTTCATTCCCTTCTTGTTGAATAGGTGAAATTGTACAAAGGCATTCGTATTGTGCTGTTTGATCCCCCATATCAGCCATTTCATTGCCAGTTAAATGATTGATGGTATGCTCTCCATTCCACCAACCTTCCTCGAGCAAAACAGCTTTTGGATAACCTGTTTTCAGCAATCTGACTTCAGCTAATAATACTCCGTTTTGGGTGGAGATTTGAACGATGTCCCCAGCTACAATACCCATTTTTTCTGCCTCTCGAAAATGAATCTGGACAATAGGCATGGAAGGCAGTTTAGGGAACTCTGCATGTTGTGAGTTTTCACTTTTTCTAGGATGAGCCGTAATAAGATGATATTGACCTTCATCTAAAGGAGTAAGCGCCTTCCATCCATCAACGGCAGTTCTAGGCAAACCATCTTTTTCGGCTTTATCCGAGGCAAATTCAAAACGTCCACTTGATGTTAGAAATTTTTTGTCTTCAAAAGCAATATCAGATAATGGAACTTTGATAAATCCGCGTTGTTTGGCCTCATCTAAAGATACACCGGTTTGAATTAGAGGACGTAAGGCTTTAGCTATCCATTCTTTGGGCGATCCGTCATACAACTCATGCAAACCCAGTGAATTTGCTAATTCTTTAAATATTTCCCAGTCCGCCTTTGCTTCTCCCTGTGCTGATACGACAGGCTGAATGAAATTGCCATATGCATGCCACATCGTTGTATATGTGAAGTCTTCCTCTTCAAAAACTGTGGTACAAGGTAAAATATAATCAGCCATCTCTGCTGTGCGAGTCATAAATGTATCTATCACTACTTTGCACGGGACTTTTTTCAAGACACTTTCTAGTTTTTTTGTATTTGGGATTTGCGTTAATGGATTGGTCCGTGTAACCACCATAACCTGAATTGGTGGTTCAGCCGTCTCCATACATTCTGCTATTTTGCCTCTCGAAAATGTTCTGATATTCTCTGGTACATCACCTGTAAGTACTTTAGTATCAAAATACTGACCCATATCTCGACTGGCATATTGTACGCCACCGCCTGGTACACCAATATGTCCAGTGGCTGCTACTAACGCATCAATAGCCCGTATATTTTGCCCACCATTTTGATAACGTTGCAAACCTATTCCCAGTAAAGTAGCTACAGGCTGTTTTGTGCCATATAACTCTGCCAATTGATGAATATCTTCAGCAGATACGCCTGTTTGACGCACTAAATCTTCATAGTCAAAAGCAGAAAGCTGTGACTCAAACTCTTCCCAACCTATGCTGTATTGGTTTATAAATTCCCAGTCCAAATACCCAAACTGTATACATCTTTTTAATACAGCTAGCGCTAAAACTCCGTCCGTTCCTGGTCTTAACGATATTACCTTATCTGCCCTGGCGTCTAAATCTGTTGGAAGCGGATTGATAATCCATAATTTCGCACCCAATGACTGCGCTTCCCGTAAAAAGGGGAGAATATGCATATTCGTAACTGCAGCGTTTCTACCCCAGACCACGATAGCCGAACTATTTAGTAAATCATCTGGTGCGTGACTTCTTGCTTCACCCATGTCATACTGTTGCGCTTGCAACCCAGCATTCCAACAAAGACTTCCTACAGTTTCTGTACATCCACCAAGCGCATAAAAAAATCTTTGATTCAAACTTTTTAATAACGCACCAGAACCCCAGTCATAACAATGAAAGATAGACTGATGTCCATATAAATCCATTGCTTGCCGAATATTTCTAGAAATTTCAGAAATAGCCTGTTCCCAAGATAAACGAACCCATTTATCTTGAACTCTTTTTAATGGATGTAGAATGCGATATGAAGCATACGTACGCTCTTTTAATCTTCTGCCTCGACCACAAATAACACCTTTGGTAATTGGATGATCTTTATTCCCCTCCAATTGTGTTATCTGACCATTTTCCTCAGTGACTGAAAAACTACAGGCATCATAACAATCGAGAGGACACGCTGTGATAATAGTGCGTTCAGTCATGACGTTTCACCTTCATGATCTGTCTCAACTTTTCTTAATAATCTTTCAAAACGAGATCTCGGTATAAGCACACTGTGACCACAATGCAAACATTTCATGCGTATATCCATCCCTAACCTGATGATCTGCCAACGGTTTGTACCACAAGCGTGAGGTTTTTTCATAACAACAATACTATTGAGCGAATAGGAAAGCATTATTGTTCATCACCAATCTGTCATGAACTTTATTGAATAAGTCTTACTGCCAATTGATTATATGGAATATCAATATTGGCGTCAGTCAAGGCTTCTTTGATTCTTTGTTGTGCCAACCTTTGAATAGCATATTGTTGTGTTGGTTTACACTCCACCGTGATTCGCAAATTCACACTAGATGCTCCAAGCGATTGAACACCTAACATTTTGACAGGGCCAACTACAATCTCTTGATTTTCCTCACAAATTTTATTCATTTCCTCTAAAATGATTTTTTTCGCCTCTTCTATATCCGCTTCATAAGCAATACCAACATCCACCACAGCAATGGAATTAGTGCGTGAATAATTTGTTACTGTCGTAATTTGTCCATTAGGAATTATCTCCACTTCACCAGTCCAAGCACGCACACGAGTCAATCTTAATCCTATGGATACGACAGTCCCTGTAAATTGGTTAATTTGTACCGTATCTCCCACACCATATTGATCTTCAAATAATATAAAGAAGCCTGTGAGCACATCTTTAATCAAAGATTGCGCACCTAAGCCTATAGCTAGCCCAGCAATACCTGCTCCAGCCAGTAATGTTTCAATATGAAAACCAAAAGACTGCAATACCATTAAAAAATACAAGAAATATACTGTATAGTGAATCACATTATCGACCAAAGACTGTAAAGTTGTTTTTCGGCGTTCATCCGAACGAACAGCTTTAGATTTAAAGAATCGATGACTAATATGTTCAAGTACAGCAATAGCAATTCGACTTAAAAAAAACAGAATGATGATTTTGATTAAAGCTATAGCAATCTTAGTTAAACTCGGTATATCCGATAAAGATTGTTGAATCAGTTGATGCCAAAAATTTTGCACAAGTCTATTCCTCCATTTTCAAATCTATTGCATTTTTTAATTTCCAATAATCATAGAATGAAATAAGAATTGCGTCAAAAATTTCTCCCCAAAAGATATTGACTACATTCATGTACAATGGCTCCAGCCGCTTTGACTATTTCTCCATCTGTGAAACTATTAAAATGTTGGGGTAAAAAACAAGTAACCATCGACAATATACTTGCTGCCAAAATAACTGAAGCAAGTGACGTAACCATAGCAAGTACTTGAGAGAAAATTTTAGCTACAGGACCTTCAGCTATTCTGTCTTCTTCATCCCAAATCGCCTGCTTTAACTTAGAAATTATCATAAAAGAAGTAAATGTAATCCATACAACACCCATCCATAAACTAAATCGAAAAATATATAGAGACCATAAATGAAAAGGTGTGATAAAAGACACTGCTATAGCGTTCCGAGGAAAAAATTGTGCCCACACACTGATAGCACCTTGGTTGTCTTCAATATGTTGACTAATCCAAACTAAAATACCTGGATCTCGAAGAGTGATGTATTGGCTTATGGGGTGGTAAAATGCATAGCCAACATAAAATGATGCCATCCATCCTGCCCAAAATTTGATGATCCTCTCTGGAGACCATCTTTTCATCATCAAATACACCCATAAGAAACACGCTGATAACCCAATATCCACAATATTGTCCCCCATAAAATTTCAACTTGTTACAGTGAAATTGTATGAGAGATAAGGTATAGAACATGTCCATTGTACGTATACTGTGAATACTTCATGAGCAAAAGGACTGGGCTCAAAGGGGCTGGATGATGTCGTGGGTTTTATAGAAACAAGTAAGCCAAGCTGGCGTATTCCTTATGATGATGAACAGGCAGTAGGTCTGTTAGAACAAGCATTGGATAAAGTATTTTCAGCACCAAACATTCAAAACATACTCATTATATGCGTTGGAACAGACCGATCAACAGGTGACGCTTTTGGACCAATAGTTGGAACACAACTAACACAAGGTGCTCCCATGCCTTATGTACAAGTCAAAGGCACACTCGAAAATCCCGTTCATGCTGTAAATTTATCCTCTACTCTTGAAGAAGTAAGAAATTCATATTCACATACACCATTTATATTGGCTATCGATGCTTGTTTAGGACGTTTTGACCATGTTGGACACATCACTTTGGAGCCTGGTCCTTTGCGGCCCGGTGCAGGCGTTAAGAAAAATTTGCCCGAATTCGGAGATATGACTCTAACCGGTGTTGTTAATGTTAGTGGATTTATGGAGTATTTTGTTCTTCAAAATACAAGATTAGGCATCGTTATGAAAATGTCCGAAATCGTTGTGCAATCCCTAAAAAATAGTCTATGGAAATTTCAAATCCGAAAAAACATGAGTAGCTCCCTACATACTTCCTAATAGTCAAATGAAATAATAATATATTTTAAATACTGAAACCGTCTCTCTCATCTTGAGACGGTTTCAGGTTTTCTCAAATCACTCGATAATTCTGCTGCTACTTGCTGAATGACCATTTTTTCTTCTTGCGTCAAAGTATATTGAGATTCTCCCTCTTGAATAGGTTTTCCATACGTATGAGATTCTTCTCGACCATAAATAGAAGATATCACGACACCGTTTTGCTCATCATCTAAAAATGCAACTGAGTAGCTTAAATCATTGCCGAGATCGCCAAACGCATTATAACGCACCATTCTTGGCGTAGAGATTTTTTTATGGAGCCCTTCTTCAATAAATTCCATTTGTTTTTGTAATTTTTTCATTTCTTCTTCTGTTTTATGAACAGCTAAAACAGTTTGTTCATAAACTGCCTCTAAATCTGCTGATGAATGAATCGATTTCCATCTACGATTTTGCTTGCGAATTTTGGATAACGAACTTATTGATACCAAAGCCAGAATAATACTCAATATGGAGAGTACTAAGCTGACTCCTACAGCAATCCAAAGATATTGACTTACAATTTCTTTTAACAATGATTTTTCCTCCTAAAAAGTACTCCAACATTATTTTTCATTGTTCCCATCCATCTGATACAATGAAAATTTTTCTGCCATGTAGCAAACTAAATGATGAGTTATAAAACACCCTAAATCCAATGATGATGTAAAACATGTATAATAGACGGATAATAAATTTTCAATAAAACAGCTATAAAAATTGCGGGCAGCAGATTACCCACGGCAATCTTCTTTAATCCATACAAATTGATAGCTATCGCAATAAGTAACAATCCACCAGTAGCTGTCATACAACTTATTGCCGCAGGATTATCCATTCCTTTACCTACCCAATGTGCTAACAAGGCAATGCTACCTTCGTACAAAAATACCGAAACAGCAGCAAATGCAACGCCAAATCCTAATGTTGAAGCAAATATAACTGATGTGATTCCATCTATAATCGATTTTGCAAATAAAGTTTGAGGATCTCCACTTATACCATTTTGTATAGCTCCGACTATTGCCATGGAACCTATACAAAATAACAAAGTTGATGCGACAAATGCTTCGGAAACCGGACCTTGATTTAGACGATGCATTTTATGTTCTATCCAGTTACCGAATCGCAAAAGACGGTTCTCAATATCGATCCATTCTCCAATAATCGCCCCTATAACAATCGATATAATCAAATAAAGAATATCTTTTTGATCAGATAGAGCCATGCCAAGCCCTATTAAAGCTACACATAAAGCAAGTCCCTGCATAATGGTTGTCTTCATGCTTTCAGGGACTCGTGGTAACAGTACACCTAGCACTGAGCCTAAAATAATCGCAATTGAATTTACCAAGGTTCCAATTAAAAACAAGATTAAACACCATCCGCATCAGTAACCATTAATAACTGTAGAATTCGTTCTAAATCCTCTTCTGAAAAATACTCTATTTCAATTTTACCTTTGTTTTTACCCGATTGTATTCTAACTGATGTACCAAGATATTGTCGTACTTGTTCTTCATAATGTTTGAATCGTTCATGAATTTTTGTTTCACGTGAAACATTTTTAGTTTTTTTAGGCTCATAAATCATCGCCTCTAATTTTCTAACACTCCACTCTTGTTTAACAGCCAAGTCTGCTATTTGTTCTTGCTCTTCTTTATTCTGAATAGCTAAAAGAGCACGAGCATGTCCCATACTTAATGTTCCACGTGAAACATACTCACGTACCAAAGGAGATAATTGAAGTAATCTCATCATATTCGCAATATGACTTCGACTTTGTCCAATCCTTTTTGCTAACTGCTCTTGAGTATATCCACAACGTTCAATTAACTGTACATAAGCCTCAGCTGTTTCCAGAGGATTTAAATCAGCACGTTGAAGATTTTCAATAATGGCTATCTCCATCAACTGTATATCCGTTAAATCCCTTACAATAGCAGGTACTACATGTAAACCAACTAATTTTGCAGCACGAAATCTTCTTTCACCAGCTACAATATCAAAACCTTGAATAGCACTTTTACGTACTACAATCGGTTGAAGAATACCATGTTCTCGAATAGAATTAGCCAATTCCTGCAATTTGTCATCATCAAATACTCTTCTAGGTTGATAAGGGTTAGGACGTAAATCGCGAATATCAATGGATGAAATAGAATCAGCTGATGTTTCATGTAAAGGTATAAGTGAGTCCAAACCTCGACCGAGTGCTCGTTTACTCAATACCAATCACTTCCTTCGCTAAATCCATATAGCTTTCAGCACCTCTAGATTTCGGATCATAATGAATAATAGGACGTCCGTGACTGGGCGCTTCAGATAAGCGAACATTTCTAGGAATGACAGTATGGTAAACCTTATCCCGAAAAAATTTTTTTACGTCTTCAATGACCTGCAATCCTAAATTCGTACGAGCATCCAACATGGTTAAAACCACACCTTCGACTTCAAGAGAAGTATTCAGATGTTTTTGGACCAAACGGATTGTATTTAACAACTGACTCAAACCTTCAAGTGCATAATACTCACATTGAATAGGGATTAAAACAGAATCAGCAGCCGTAAGTGCATTTACAGTCAAAAGTCCCAGAGAAGGTGGGCAGTCAATAATCATATAGTCAAATTTTGACCTGAGTGTATTCATAGCTCGACGCAATCGAACTTCCCGTGAAATCGTTGGCACTAATTCGATTTCAGCACCCGCTAGTTGAATGGTAGCTGGTAGAATAGAGAGATTTTCCAATCCAGACGGTAAAATCGCTTCTTCCATAGTTACATCATTAATAATGACATCATATACACAATAACGTACATCGGCTTTATTAATGCCTATACCTGACGTCGTATTTCCTTGGGGATCAATATCGACCAGTAGCACTTTCCTGCCTAGATTAGCCAGACAAGCTCCCAAATTCACCGCTGTGGTAGTTTTACCTACACCACCTTTTTGGTTTGCAACAGCTATGATACGACCACCGGACACAAAGAAGCCCCCTAACCTCTCAACCCAATTCAGTACCATACATTGTACTGCATCTATGAGCTAAAAGGGAGGAGCCGATATATAAAACTTTGTATGAATATAGATTAGATGACGATAAAAACAGGAAAATTTAGAGTTCAACATCATATCAAGAGGATACATGAGACTTGGGAACTCTTATCACAAATTGATAATAGGAATCTTCATCCTGTTCTTCAACATTAACAGATAGTCCATTTTTTTCAATCAATTGCAAAGATTGACGAATCGTGTTGACTGCTAGGCGCACATCTCTGGACAAACCCTTTTTTCGGGCTTTACGCTGGGGTTCTTTTTCTAATTTGTTTAATAATCGTTTCACTTGCTCTTCCATTTGCTTGACATTCCAGTTTCGCTCAATACATTCCATAAGTAATTTTAATTGTAACTCTTCAGAAGGTAGAGCCAACAAAGCACGAGCATGTCTCTCAGTAATCTGTCTAGATAACAAAGCCTGTTGAACATCGGACGGCAAATGAAGAAGACGAAGCTTATTGGCAATCGTTGATTGGCCTTTCCCTAATCTTTGGGCTAGGCTTTCCTGTGTCAACCCATGTAATTCTAACAATTGTTGATAAGCGACAGCTTCTTCAATCGGAGTAAGGCCTTCGCGCTGCAAATTCTCTATTAATGCAGCAGACGCCGTCTGAGCATCGTTCATATCTCTTACAATTGCCGGAATTGTGGTCCAACCCAGAAGTTTAACAGCCCGCCATCTGCGTTCTCCAGCGATCAATTCATATCCACCGGACTTTTTCCGAACTACAATAGGTTGAATAATGCCATGCGTATGAATAGTCCGAGCTAATTCTTCAATAGCACGTTCATCAAAAACGGTGCGTGGTTGATATGGATTAGAGACTATACTATGAACATCAATATCCATAACGTTTTGAGCGGGAGGCGATGTATCCCGACTCATGAATTTCCCCCAAGCTTCCTTCATCATAAATCACGAGCCCCCAATGGATAAGCAGAATCCTCGTCTCGACATGACTAGGTTTCCACACTTCGATCTGCATTTCCTTCCAGGCGACAAAGGTTCTCAGGAAACGACAAAACATCTCTTTCTAAGACATGCAAAAGACCAGCAAAAAACATCATAATAACGGTTGCTTCGACGGAATTCCCGCTTTACGCGGATACTTGCGAGACAAACTGCTTATTTTTTGAAACCACAACAAATGCCTTGTACCTGCTTCATCAGGCAACCTAAAATCTTCTTGATGTTGCAGATGTACCGCTAACTTGCTTTGGGCTACTTTGGAGAATTGTAATTCATCATCAACTTGCGGTCCTTTGTACATACAAATCCAACCATGTTTTTCTACAAAAGGTGATAGATATTCTAATAAAACATTCACTTTAGCAACAGCCCTGGAAACTGCGCCAGAAAATTGTTCACGATAATCTGGAGATCTACCTAAATCCTCTGCTCGTGCATGAATAATTTCCACATTTTCAATTCCTAATTCTGAAATCACAGTTTGTAAAAATTGAACTCTTTTTTGCAATGAATCTACTAAAGTAAAAGAAACCTCAGGATATACAATTGCCAATGGAATCCCAGGAAAACCTGCTCCTGTACCCACATCAATCACTCTACGACCCGGTTCCATTAAGAAACTACGGTAATTAGACACATAAATAAGCAAACTATCAATAAAATGTTTGATACGTACATCAGGCCAATCAATAATTGCGGTTAAATTTATTTTCTCATTCCATTCAACTAACAACTGAAAAAAAGTCTCAAATGCAGACTTTTGATGATCAGACAGCCTGTCCCAAACCATCGATAATTGATTATCCATGGGCATGTCTTCCCCAATGCGATTCCACTGCAATCAACAAAATAGAAATATCGGCGGGTGTTACTCCAGGAATGCGGGATGCCTGACCAATAGTTTGAGGCCTTATTTTGCTTAATTTTTCTCTCGCTTCCATAGCCAGTCCACGAATTTGATCATATTCTATTTGAAGAGGAATTTTCTTTTCCTCCAATCTCTTTTGACGTTCTATTTCATTTTGCTGTTTATCAATATACCCAGCGTATTTCGACTGAATTTCCACTTGTTCTAGCATTTCACTTAGCAATACTTGATCTGTAGAAATCTCATTGAAAAGCGAAGAAACATCCTGATGATCATCAACGAGGAACGGCAACAAATCGTTTACGCCTACTTCTGGTCTTCTTAACAGTTGTGATAAACTCACAGCTTCATCAATAGTTTGCGAAGATAGGCTCTCTAAAACTTGATTGATTTCTGCTGGTTTTACTTTCGTTCTCTTCAATCGTTCTAATGTTGTAACTACGCCATCACGTTTTCTTGCCATTCTTGAATATTTTTCCTCAGAAAGCAATCCAATATCTCTTCCAATTTCCATCAATCTCAAATCAGCATTATCGTGACGCAACAACAAACGATACTCCGCCCGAGAAGTTAACAGTCTATAAGGTTCTAATGTCCCTTTAGTAACCAAATCATCAATCATTACCGCAATATAGGCGGCCGATCTCGGTAAAATCACAGGTTCTTTCCCTTGAACTTTACGCGCCGCATTAATTCCGGCCATGATACCTTGGCCTGCCGCCTCTTCATATCCGGATGTACCGTTAATTTGTCCAGCTGTAAATAATCCTTCCACTCGCTTAGACTCTAAAGATGGCCAGAGCTGAGTAGGAACAATGGCATCATACTCAATTGCATACCCGGGACGCAGCATTTCTACCTGTTCGAGCCCAGGAATGGTTCGCAACATCTTTAGTTGAACATCTTGTGGAAGACTAGTCGACAAACCTTGAACATACCATTCAGCAGTATGAGGACCTTCAGGTTCTAGAAAGACTTGGTGATTCGGTCGATCTTTAAACCGAACAATCTTATCTTCTATACTTGGACAATATCTAGGCCCTGTACCTTGAATATCTCCAGAAAACATAGGTGCACGATGTAAATTTTCTTGTATAATTTCGTGCGTATTTTCATTCGTATAGGTCAGCCAACAATCCAATTGTTGACGTGTGGGTATATGACTATTAAATGAAAAATGCTCGGGGTGTTCATCACCAGGTTGCGCTACCAATGCGTCAAATCGTACTGTATTTCGATTGATTCGCGGTGGCGTACCCGTCTTAAAACGAACCAATTGGAAACCTAATTCAAGTAAACTATCGGTTAATCGTATAGCGGGCATTTGCCCATTTGGCCCGCTCTCATAATTCACTTCTCCAATAAAAATTCGTCCCCGTAAATAGGTCCCAGTTGTCAAAACCACGGCTTTTGAACGATAAATCATGCCACTTTTTGTGGCTACACCCACAACTTTCCCGTTTTCAACCAGAAGTTCTTCAACCATCCCCTGCAAAAGTTGAAGATTCGTTGTATTTTCTAAAGTCCATTTCATATTCTGTCCATAGAGTGGTTTGTCAGCTTGTGCTCTTAAAGCTTGTACAGCAGGTCCCTTACCGGTATTCAACATACGCATTTGAATATAAGATTTATCAATATTCTCTGCCATTTCTCCACCGAGTGCATCGATCTCTCTAACGACAATACCTTTAGCTGGACCACCAATAGACGGATTACATGGCATATAGGCAATTGTGTCTAGATTTATTGTGATCAATAAAGTTTTACAACCCATTCTTGCCGCAGCAAGCGCCGCTTCACAACCAGCATGACCTGCGCCAATAACAATAACCTCATACTGACCACCTTCAAATCTCATGATCGATTCACCTCCTATTTTCCTAAACAAAAATTAGAAAATATCTCATCAAGCAGATCTTCTCCCACTTGCTCTCCAATCACCCAGCCTAAATTTTTGTAACACTCTTGAAGTGACACAGCTATAACATCCAGTGTTACATTGAAAGAAGCCGCCTCTATGGCTTCTTGTAAAGATTCATCAGCTTTATTTAGCCAAGCTAATTGACGCGCGTTGGCCATTAAAGCGCCTTCCCAAAAATCCTGTTGTTGACTCCCTAAAGCACTACTCACAATTTCATGATTTAAATCATTTAAATTTTTTTCCGCTTTTATAGATATTTTTACAACCCTATCTTCTTTTTTAAGAAATGATGACCCAATCTCATCAATATCCCACTGCAATATTTCATCAATTTTATTGATCACGATAATCCTGCGTTTGGACTGAGTATAGGAGAAAAGTTGAAAATCTTCCTCCTCAAGAGGTCTACTAACATCCAAAAGCAACAAAATCAAATCTGCAGATTCCATCTCTTGATGTGATTTTTCTACACCAATTCGTTCTACTAAATCTTCAGTGATTCGAATACCTGCCGTATCGACAATTTTTATAGGAACACCATTCAGAGAAATATATTCTTCAATAACATCTCTTGTCGTTCCTGGAATATCTGTCACTATGGCACGATCTCTACCTAAAAATAAATTCATAAGAGAAGATTTACCTACGTTCGGTTTACCGACAATAGCAACTTTAATGCCTTCACGCAATATTCTTCCCTTGACAGCAGCTTCTCTTAACCAATGAATCCTGTTATGAATTTGCTCTCCTTCTTGAATAACCTGCACAAGAGCAATTTCTTCATCATCATGTTCAGGATAGTCGAGATGAACTTCTACATGAGCTTGCAATCTCAAGACCTGTTTACGCAATCGAATAATTTCATTGTGAAGTTTTCCCTGCAAACTGGAGAATGCTGCTTTATTGGCAGCTTCAGTTTTCGATTGAATTAAATCCATAACTGCTTCTGCTTGAGATAAATCAATTCTACCGTTTAAAAATGCGCGCTTTGTAAATTCACCTGGTTCCGCAATCCTTACACCGGAACGCATTAACGCGTTTAGTGTCAAATTTACAGACTGGAAACCTCCATGAACTTGAAATTCACAAGAATCTTCTGCAGTATAACTTTTAGTTCCTGGCATCCAAAGCAATATACATTCATCAATTTTTTCTTCAGTAACCGGATCGACAACAAAACCGTATCGAATCACTCTTTTTGTAGGCAAAACAGCCTTTTTCCCGGAAGGCGTTCTAAAAACAGAACGTATCAGATCTTTCACACCTTGCCCACTCGAGCGTACAACAGCGATACTTGACTCACCAGGAGCAGTAGCAACAGCAGCAATAGTATCGTTTACATTCATTCAGAAACACCTCCCTTGTCACAACAATGAAAACCCGTCCTATTTCATAAGAGAGACCCTTCTCCAAGAGAAGGGCTAAAATTTAATATCATAACGCTGCTATTCAAACTCAAATAAACTCAAGAAAAATTAATCATGATCGACAGGGATAATTTTAATTCTTCTATTGGGTTCCTTACCTTCACTTTCTGTTCGTATATCTGAGCGATTTTGAAAATGTTCATGAATTAATTTCCGATCGACAGCAACCATCGGTTCAAGAAAAATGACTTTTTTCAAATGAGTCGCTTTTTCAGCCGCAATATCAGCTAAATGAATAAGTTTTTGTTTTCTTTTTTCACGATAATTACCAATATCCATATTGATCTTAACTGTAGAAAAAGATGTATCGCGCATTTGTTTGTTATATGCAAGCGTCAACCAATTTCGCAAAGCATCCAACGTATTTCCGTGATGACCAATAAGATAGGGTAAAACATCTTCTTCAGCTTCAACATTAATCATTAATTCATTTACATCAGACTCAGAATGATAAGAACAACGAACAACGGCTGTCATTGAAAGTCTATCAAACAAATTGCGCATTAGACGTAAAACGACTTCATCAGGTTTTTCTTCAATAGAAACCTCAACCTGTGCCGGGCGTCCGCCTATCCACCCCAGAATCCCTTTTACTGGTTCTGAAATAATGCGCACTTTTGCTTGAGAACGGGTCACACCCAGTTTTACTAAAGCGCTGGTCACAGCTTCTTCCACCGTTCGCCCAGTCGTGACGACAGATTTCACTGCTTGTTCCCCCATTTTTATAACGAAGAATTTAACGACCCTTTCCTTTTTGCGGAGCCGGAGCTTCAACTATATTTTTATCAGACTTTTTCGCAGCAGAATTTTTTTCAGGAATATATTTCATTAACCATGTTTGGATGGACGTAAAAATATTAGTATATATCCAATATAACGCAAGTCCTGAAGGCAACCTTAAGCCAATAAACAGAACCATGATGGGTGTTACAAACAACATCGCCTTTTGTTGAGTCGGTTGTCCACGCATAGTCAACCAAGTAGAAAGCAATTGAGTCAAAGCAGCTAAAATCGGAAAGATATAATTTGGGTCAGGTTGTCCTAAATGAACTCCCAAAAAAACGGCTTCATGAAGTTGTCGACTGCCGTATATCGCTCCATATAAAGCATAAATAATAGGCAGCTGCAAAAGTAAAGGGAAACATCCTCCAAGAGGATTCACGCCAGCTGTCTGATAAAGCTTCATGGTTTCTTCTTGAATTCTTTTATTGTCACCTTTAAATTGACTGCGAATTTTTTGCATTTGCGGTTGAAGCTCCTGCATCTTTCGCATACTGCGCAATTGATTAATCATCAAAGGAAATATAATCAAACGCACAATAAAAGTAACAATCAGCAAAGAGATTCCATATCCCCCTGCATGCTTTGCAAAGAAGTCAAGAACACTGGAAACAAATTTTAAAATATCGCCCCATGCATTATGAGGCCAATCACCAGGTTTTGCTGGATACAATCCACAGCCAGTTACAGACAACAATGCAACCGCCGAGAGAGCCCAGAGCCAACGTGACTTGCGTGGTTTTCTTTCAGCCACTATCCATATTCCTCCTAATGGACTTTGGTCGGAACGTGATCAACACCGCCCGGATGCCAAGGACCGCAACGTACAATCCGCTTTATGGAAAGCCAGCTGCCACGCAATGCCCCATGTGTCTGAATAGCTTCTAAAGCATATTGAGAACAGGTAGGATAAAAGCGGCAAGTTGGTCTCTTAAGCGGCGATATATAAAGTTGATAAAATCGAATAGCTAAAAGCAGGATAGATTTCATCATCGCTATTCACTCCCGCCACCATCATAGCATGATTTTCGCCTTATTGAGCATTTTCCGCAAATCTGACAATAAAACATCAAATTCCGCATCAACAGCAGGTTTTCGACAAATAATCACAAAATCCGCAGAAACAGACGACAAATCTTTTTCGAGTTGATAAAAACATGCACGCAAAACTCTTTTTAATCGATTGCGTACTACTGCATTGCCCATCTTCTTGCTCACAGAAAACCCAACACGATAGTGAGAGAGTCTATTAGGAAAACTATATAATACAAGCCGAGAGGTTGCGAAAGACTGACCTCTTTGAAACACCCGACGAAAATCACGATTTTCGCGCAAACGGTGAATTCGAGATATCAATAAACCCAACCCCTCGCATGACTTTGCAAATTGCTGTTTAAGAATACTCGCTGTTTAAAAATACTCTTTGAGTAGAAACATTGATAGAAAAAGGCCACCTCGAGTGGCCTTAAGCTGTCAATTCTTTTCTTCCCTTTTTACGCCGAGCCGCCAAGACTCTGCGTCCATTTTTGGTTGACATACGCTTGCGGAACCCGTGTACCTTTTTCCGCTTACGAGTATTCGGTTGATAGGTAGGTTTCAACTCTTACACCCCCTTGACAATCAAGAAAACCGCTCAAAATGGTACCATATTAATTTTCAAAACACAAGACAATTCATGTAAATGATACCTATACACAATCATCATTGAAAAGGAATATCAAAAAAATTAAAGCAAGACTACCATTCGGAATATTATACACACAGAATCGCAATTATTATCCACAAAAAATAATTTCTTAGAAAATCTACAGTCTATCAATCATAAAAACCCACAAATTTATACACAAATCCACAGATATTGCATTGCTCACTTTGCAAAATATGAACATTGTGGATAACTAATTTGTCCATTGCTCTTTACCTAGAAATTCTGATATGATTCTCTTCATCACCACATTTTAAAAGCTGTGAATAAGTTCGACTTATCCACCATTTTATCCACAGGTTGTGGATAAAATAATTCACCTCTTGTTGAAAAGTGAATAACTGATCCTTTAATTTTGTCGATTCATCTCGAATCAACTCGAAAATCTATCAAAAGCGTATTCATAAGTATTCCAAATCAAACTTTGTGGACTTCTTATGAAAATTTTTCAATGCCCATTTTCTCTATTTACAGATGGTAAGGGGGATTTTTGTCACCCAATGAGCACAGTATTGAAAACCGATTATTTTGACGATTTATGGTCTCAAGTTTTAACTGTCATTCAGGAAAGAACAACGACTCCAACATTTGAAACTTGGTTTTCAGGCACCCGAATTGCAGCTTATCGGGAATCAGACAATACAATTGTTATTCAAGCTTCTACTTTATTTACTAGAAATTGGTTAGAAAAACACTTCTATACGGTAATTCAAAATACAATAACTGCGTTAACAGATAAAGAATTCAATTTACAATTTATTCACGATCCGCTAACTGATCCTCGTGATCGAGAGAAAGATACCTCAAATTTCGCTGACCATAAAGATAAAAGTCAGCCAGTTATTGAAATTCAAACGACAATTCAGAATGGCGAGAGTCAACAATCTGAAGAAGTCTTTGAAACTACAAACTTTAATCCTCGTTATACTTTCGAAAATTTTGTAATAGGTGCTAGTAATCGTTTTGCACATGCAGCAAGCTTAGCTGTAGCAGAAAAACCAGCCAAAAACTATAATCCTCTATTTATTTATGGAGGAGTTGGACTAGGAAAAACGCACTTGATGCATGCCATTGGGCAACTTTCCAAAAAGCTAAGGCCTTATTCTAAAGTTTTATATTTATCTTCTGAACGTTTTACAAATGAATTTATCACCGCAATTCGAGAGAATAGTACCGGTAATTTTCGAAATCGATATCGCTCTATTGACGTTTTGTTAATTGATGACATTCAATTTTTAGCTAAAAAAGAACAAACACAAGAAGAATTTTTCCATACATTCAATACTTTACATGAAGAAGCTAAGCAAATTGTAATTTCCAGCGATCGTCCACCCAGGGAGATACCTACATTAGAAGATAGATTGAGATCGCGCTTTGAATGGGGACTGATTACAGATATTCAACCACCAGATTTAGAAACACGTATTGCTATCCTGCAGAGAAAAGCTAAATCAGAAGGCATCAGTATCCCGGAAGATGTTACATATTACATCGCCAATCAGGTAAATTCTAATATTCGAGAATTAGAAGGAGCTCTCATTCGAATCGTTGCTTATTCTTCATTGGTGAATTCAGATATTTCTCTCGGCCTGGCAGAAGAAGCATTGCAAGAACTCATTCAAAGAGGAAACAAGCAAACCATTAATGTATCCCATATCCAAAAAGTTGTAGGTGATCACTTCAGCTTAAAGCTAGAAGACTTAAAGGCAAAAAAACGAACAAGAAATATAGCTTTTCCAAGACAGATAGCCATGTATTTAACCAGAGAATTAACCGACCTATCTTTACCAAGAATAGGAGAAGCATTTGGTGGGCGAGATCATACAACCGTTCTGCACGCTTGTGAAAGAGTCACAGAAGAAATGACAAAAAATGATGAGATACGAGCGATTGTTGAGAGACTATCTGAGGCAATTCGTACTTTGTGATGAATTGTGATGAAATGTGGACAACTTTTAGTTTTTCTCACAAGAAAAAATAAGTTATGCACATATTATCCACAAGGAAAAACGCTAGTGATTACAGCGAATCTTTAAGTTATCCACAAAAACACAGGCGTTATTACTATTACTTGTACTAGTAAAAAGATCTATATACTATCTATCTACTACTAGATTGGTCATAGAAAATCAGATGTAAATTTTTGAAAGGAGTTTCATCTCCCATGCATTGTGTCGTAAATAAAAATGCTCTTCTCAATCTCATAAATAATGTTTCAAGAGCTGTAGCTACAAGAACGACCAAACAAATTCTCTCAGGAATACTAATCAACCTTTCATCCAATACACTTATTGCAACAGCATATGATTTAGAACTCGGTATTCAAGATGAATTATCTGTTCAAACAGAAGATCCAACGTTTCTGCAAATATCAGAGCCTGGTAGTATAGTTTTACCAGCAAGATATTTTTTGGATGTCATTCGAAAATTACCAGATGAAAAGGTTCAAATACAGACCAATTCCAACTACATCACAAAAATTGTTTCAGGACACTCTGAGTTTCATCTACATGGTATTGATGCTTCAGAATTTCCTAAATTACCTTCTTTTTTATCCTCCAACGCGTTTAAGGTATCATCCAAAAAATTACGTTCATTAATAGAATCAACAGTTTTTGCAACTTCCTCATCCGAAGTACGACCTATCTTAACTGGCCTGCATGTTGAATTAAATCGAGACTTTTTAAGTTTTACAGCGACAGATGGACTCCGATTAGCTACAAAAAAATATCCTTTCGAAGAAGTAAAGAATCATACAATTTCAGCAGTTCTTCCTGGAAAATCTTTAAATGAATTAGCCAAAATACTTCCTGATAGTGATGAAGAAGTTGTCTTGCAATTATCGGAGGGTCACTCTCTATTCATATTCGGTTCTATGCACGTTTATACCCGCTTATTGAGCGGAGCCTATCCAGACACAAGCAGATTGATTCCAAGTCAGTGGAAAACAGAATTGCTGATTAACAGATCTGAACTTTTATCTGCAGTTGATCGAGCAGTTCTTATCTTAAGAGACAAAGAAAATAACAAAGTAAAAATGGAAATTCAAAACAATGAAATGTCAATGTCTTCTAATTCACCTGAGATTGGAAATGTTCAAGAACAACTGTGGATTAATGAAAAATCAGGTGAAGATGTACAAATAACTTTTAATGGACGTTACGTTTTGGACGCTTTAAGAAATTTAGAATCTGAAACAGTAACCATTCGCTTAAATGGATCAAATCAACCGTTTGTGATATTGGAAAATCAGGAGAATGGGTCATTACAATTAATTTCTCCTGTTTTAACGAGGTAATTATACATATGGAAAAAATTATATTTTATAATGAATATATAACTTTAGGTCAATTACTAAAGAAATTAAATTATGTTTCTTCTGGAGGAGATGTAAAAATCTTTTTAGAAGAAAACCGAGTTCTTGTAAACGGAATGATAGAAACCAGAAGAGGTAAAAAATTAGTTTCTAATGATGTCTTAACGATTCAAAATAAGTCGTATTTACTTAAGGCTGATAAAGAATGATTGTTAAATGGGTTGATCTCGAAAATTATCGCAATTATAGACATGTATTCTTTGAATTATCTCCTACACTCAATGTTTTCGTTGGAGAAAATGGACAAGGAAAAACTAACGCGTTAGAAAGCATTTTTTATTTAGGTATTGGTAAATCTCATAGAACTGTGAGAGATTATGAACTTATCCAATTTGGAGAAACGAGATCGACACTTAAAACATTAGTTGAACATGAAATCAGGAATTATCAATTAGAAATTCAAATTGAAGAGAATGTAGGGAAAAAAGCTTGGATTAATCATGCTCCATATAAAAAAATGTCCGACTATATCGGACATTTGCAAGTTGTCTTATTTTCTCCTGAAGATTTACAACTTCTTAAAGGCAGTCCTGCCTTAAGAAGGAGATTTTTAGATATAGAGATAGGACAAAGCCAGCCTACCTATCTCTATCATTTAGCACTGTATAATAAAACTTTGCAGCAACGAAATCGATTTTTAAAATCTCACAACATTGATGAATCATTGTTAGATGTTCTTGATGAACAATTATCTATACATGGATCTTATATTTTATTAAAGAGAATCGATTTTTTTAAAGATTTGAACCATATTGCTTCATCCTTATATGAAAAAATAGCTTATCAAAAAGAAAAACTTAATATAAAATATGATTCTTCGCTACGTATAGATGATGCTTATTTATACTCCTTCACCATTCATGAATTTCAAGAAGCTCTATATACAGGTTTACAAAAACAAAGAAAACAAGATATCCATCAGTGCATAACCACTATAGGACCACATAGAGATGACTTGTTATTTTATTTAAATGAGAAAGATGCTAAAAAATATGGCAGTCAAGGACAACAAAGAACGATAGCTCTTTCTCTCAGGCTTGCCGAAATTGAGTTATTGTATAAATTATCTAGGGAATATCCTGTTCTTTTACTGGACGATGTGCTATCAGAGTTAGATGATGATCGACAAAAAAATCTGCTTCTTTCGATGACAGAAAAAGTTCAAACTATCCTTACGACAACAAGTTGGTCATCTTTAGCTGACTATTTTCGCATGGCGCCAAAACTCTACAAAGTTGATTCTGGTATACTTACTTCGGAAGGATAGTGAATATCATGTATTTGCACATTGGCGGTGATGTAGCCATTCACGTAGACCAATTGGTAGGTATCTTTGATTGGCGCATTGGAGAGAGTGCAAATACAGAAAGCTTTTTTAAAAATGCCTATGCCGATTATTCTCTTGAGATGATTGATGCGGAAGATATTAAATCTGTAGTAGTGACTTTTCAAAAAATCTATTTATCTCCCGTATCTGTAATGACTCTAAAAAAACGAATGTTTATTCTAGAGGATCATCTACAAGATGTTTCATTACCAGATGAGTTTATACAAAATGACTCATGCGATTATATTTGATTCGATGATCTCGGAGGGAATGTCATTGTCCGAAACAAACGCGACTGCGAAAGTATATGATGAAACGCAAATTCAGGTTCTTGAAGGATTGGAAGCTGTTCGAAAACGTCCTGGTATGTATATCGGATCAACCAGTTCAAGAGGTCTTCATCATCTGGTTTGGGAAATTGTAGATAATGCTGTGGATGAAGCGCTTGCTGGTCGCTGTGACCGTATTCTTGTCCAGATTCATCCTGATAATTCTGTGACTGTTGTGGATAATGGCGCCGGTTTTCCAGTTGGAATTCATCCAAAAACCGGAAGACCAGCTGTAGAAACAGCATTAACCGTTCTTCATGCAGGCGGTAAGTTTGGTGGAAGTGGTTATAAGGTATCAGGAGGTTTACATGGTGTTGGCGCATCTGTCGTCAATGCCCTTTCCACATGGCTGAGAGTGGAAGTTCATAGGGATGGAAAAATTTACGAACAGGAATATGAAAGAGGTACACCTCTCTACGATCTACGAGTAATTGGTAGCACAGATCATACAGGAACCAGTGTTTCTTTTAGACCAGATCCTGAAATTTTTACAGAAACAATAGTTTTTGATTCTGAAATTTTACAGAATCGACTTAGAGAACTTGCTTTTTTAAATGCTGGATTGGAAATCATTTTTCAAGATGAACGTGATGGCGGGAAAAAATTAAATTTCCATTATTCTGGCGGTGTTGCGGAATTTGTAGAATTTCTAAATAAATCTAAAGATGTGCTTCATGAAGATCCCGTTTTTGTGAGTGGGAAAAAAGATGATGTAACGGTTGAAATCGCCCTGCAATATAACGACGGTTATTCAGCAACGCTTTTTTCATTTGCTAATAATATTAATACTCATGAAGGTGGTACACACGAATCTGGATTTAAAAGTGCATTAACAAGAGTGATTAACGATTTTGCTCGCAAGTTAAACGCGATAAAAGAATCGGACAATAACTTGACAGGTGACGATGTCAGGGAAGGTTTAACTGCTATTGTTAGTGTTAAAGTGCCCGAACCGCAATTTGAAGGACAAACCAAAACAAAGCTTGGCAATTCAGAAGTTCGTGGAATTGTGGAAAGCTTATTTGGTGAAAAATTACAAACATTTTTAGATGAACATCCTTCTGTTGCAAAAAAAATTGTTGAAAAAGCAGTGATGGCTGCGCGGGCAAGAGAAGCTGCGCGTAAAGCAAGAGAGTTAACCAGGCGTAAAAATGCTTTGGAAGTCAGTTCATTGCCTGGAAAATTAGCTGATTGTTCTTCAAAAGACGCATCTATTTGCGAACTCTATATTGTCGAGGGTGATTCAGCAGGCGGATCGGCAAAATCGGGTAGAGATAGAACTTTTCAAGCTATACTTCCAATTCGTGGAAAAATTATCAATGTAGAAAAATCGCGCTTGGATAAGGTACTCTCCAATGAAGAAGTTCGATCTATTATCACAGCGAGTGGAACGGGCATTGGAGAAGATTTTGATATTACAAAAGCTAGATATCATAAAATTGTGATTATGACAGATGCCGATCACGATGGAAGCCACATCCGCATTCTTTTACTTACATTGTTGTATCGATTCATGAGACCACTTATTGATGCGGGTTATGTATATATTGCACAACCACCGCTTTATAAAATTACAAAAGGAAAAAATATTCAATACGCATACTCAGATCAACAACTTGAGCAAATTCTACAAGAAATAGGTCGACAGAATATCAATATTCAGCGCTATAAAGGTCTGGGTGAAATGAATCCGACACAGCTTTGGGAAACCACGATGGATCCGAGTACGCGCACACTATTAAGGGTAACTACAGAAGATGCGATGGCTGCTGAACAAACGTTCAGTATTTTAATGGGCGACAAAGTTGAACCACGCCGTGAATTTATAGAAGAACATGCGCGTTATGTTCGGAATTTGGATATTTAATCTTTCATCATGGAAGAAGAGAGATCTTAGGGGGGATTTAGTTGTCTCAAGATTACATGGGCAAAGTTATACCCATTGATTTAGGTGATGAAGTACGTCAATCCTTTATGGATTACGCTATGAGCGTTATTATCAGTCGTGCGATTCCGGATGTCAGGGATGGATTAAAACCTGTACATCGTCGAATTTTATATGCGATGTACGAATCTGGAATGACACATGAAAAACCATATAAAAAATCAGCACACATTGTGGGTGATGTACTTGGACGTTATCATCCGCACGGCGATGCTTCTGTTTATGATGCTCTCGTTAGACTGGCCCAAGAATTTTCAACACGCTATCTATTAGTGGATGGACATGGAAACTTTGGTTCTGTAGATGGAGATTCTGCGGCTGCCATGCGTTATACAGAGTCTCGCATGTCAGCTATTGCGATGGAATTATTAAGAGATATACAGAAAGAGACTGTTAATTTTGGTCCTAACTACGACGAAAATGAACAGGAGCCACTTGTATTACCTGCCCGTTTTCCAAATTTATTGGCAAACGGATCGTCCGGAATTGCAGTAGGAATGGCTACAAATATCCCTCCACACAATTTACGCGAAGTCATCAATGGTGTTGTTGCCATGATTGATCATCCAGATGTCACAGTATCGGAATTGATGAATTATATTAAGGGACCCGATTTTCCTACTGGTGGCATTATTCTGGGTAGAGATGGCATTCGCCGTGCTTATGAAACTGGTCGTGGCAGTATAACGGTCAGAGCAAAAACAGAATTTGAAGAAATGTCGGGTGGGAAAACTAGAATCGTAGTTACGGAAATCCCATATCAACAAAATAAAGCCAGATTAGTGGAAAAAATAGCAGAATTAGCAAGAGACAAAAAAATAGATGGTATTACTGATCTTCGAGACGAATCTGACCGAAACGGCATGAGAATGGTTATAGAATTGCGCCGAGACGTAAGGCCTCAAGTTGTATTAAATAATCTTTTTAAATTTACTGGTTTGCAAACAAATTTCGGCATCATCAATTTGGCGTTGGTTAATGGTGAGCCTAAAGTACTTAATTTGCGCCAAATGCTTTATCATTACTTGGAACATCAAAAAGAAGTAGTCACACGAAGAACGCAGTATGATTTAAGAAAAGCTGAAGCAAGGGCCCATATTCTTGAAGGGTTAAGAATTGCACTTGATCATTTAGATGCGGTTATAGCCTTAATACGCGCTTCTCAAACAGTTGATGAAGCAAGAGAGGGATTAATTCAACGATTTGGATTATCGCAAGAACAAGCCCAGGCAATATTGGATATGCGTCTTCAGCGTTTGACTGGTTTAGAAAGAGAAAAAATTGAAGCTGAGTATGCAGAATTGCAAAAATTAATCAGTGAGTTACGAGCTATTCTAGCCGATGAATCGAGATTAATGGGCGTCATTCGAGAAGAAATTATACAAATTCGCGATAAATTTGGTGATGAAAGACGTACAGAGATTGTAGCTGCAGAGGGAGATATCAATGAAGAGGATCTCATTCCTGTACAAGACGTTGCGATTACCATAACGCATGCTGGTTATGTCAAGCGTATTCCATTGTCAACTTACCAAAGCCAGCGTCGTGGTGGCCGTGGTATGACCATGATGGGAACTCGAGAAGAAGATTTTGTTGAGCATTTGCACATCTGCTCTTCCCATAGCCCGGTTCTCTTTTTTACGAATCGTGGAAGAGTATACAATCTTAAGGCATATGAAATTCCTGAATTTAGTCGCCAGGCTAAAGGTGTGCCCATCATTAATTTGCTGAACATTGAACAGGGTGAAAAAATTACTGCAGTTATTCCGCTTGGAACCATAGCTGAAGAAGATATGGAACAACTAACCTTGTTCTTTGCTACAAGAATGGGCATTGTCAAGAAATCTGCTCTAAGTGAATACGCCAATATTCGAAAAACAGGCTTAATTGCACTTCATTTAAAAGAAGATGATGAGGTTATTTCGGTAAAATTAACAAACGGTAGTAAGGATATTATTATGGCGACTCGCTGCGGGCTCTCCATCCGCTTTCCTGAATCCGATGTAAGAACTATGGGTAGAAATGCAACAGGTGTCAAAGGAATTGCTCTTAATCCGAATGATGAGCTTATAGCTATGGATGTTATTGAGGAAGATCATGAAGTGCTGGTGGTTACCAGCCGAGGCTATGGTAAAAAAACACCCGCTGACGACTATCGTACTCAATCTCGTGGCGGAAAAGGCATTAAAACGTTAAACTGTACAAAGAAGAATGGTGTAGTTATTGCATTAAGAATGGTAACTTCACAAGATGATTTAATGATTATTACCAATGCAGGAGTAGCTATACGCATTCACGTTGCGGATATTTCTACACAAAGCCGAAATACTCAGGGTGTTAAATTGATTAATGTGCCAGATGGTGAGGAAGTTGCAACAGTAGCTCGTGTCATAACGACAGACGATACCGAAACAGAAGAAGATTCGATCTAAAAATCATATCTACGAGGAGTGGTCTAAATGTCTCCTTTAGAAATTTTTGCAATACATCAAGCTGCAGGATTTTTGGCGCTTGGGGTAATTGTGGGATTATCGTATCTTGTGTTTCATGCTATATTACCGCGTAAATAAAGTGTGCTAGTGTAGAATTCTTTACTGAAACAATGCAGAAAATCCTGATGAAACAATGAATCCCTGTCTGATCACAGTAAGTGAACAGGCGGGGATTTCTTATGAATCGTAACAAAGAATAAAATCATAAAAATTTTTTTCAAAAAGGGGTTGCAAAAAAGTTTGGAGGGAGGTAAGATAGTCGCTGTCGCTGCAAGAGGGGGCGCGAAAGAGAGCCTTGGCAGTGAGAGAACCTTGAAAACTAAACACGCACAAGAATCACCAAACGCCAGAGAAGAAGTGCCCAAGCTCGAGAGAGCGAGGGAGAAGGAATTAGACATTGAGAGTTTGATCCTGGCTCAGGACGAACGCTGGCGGCGTGCCTAATACATGCAAGTCGAGCGGGTATCGAAAGATACCAGCGGCGGACGGGTGAGGAACACGTGGGGAATCTGCCTAACAGACCGGAATAACGCCTGGAAACGGGTGCTAAGGCCGGATAGGCGCATGAGGCGCATGCCTGATGCGGGAAAGGATGCTACGGCATCGCTGA
>NZ_FRAF01000054.1 GCF_900142255.1 Alicyclobacillus tolerans
GAGCAAAACCTCTGAACATAAAAAGTCCAGAAAACCCTGATAAAACAAGGTTTTTCTGGACTTATGGATACATGGTGATACAACCGGGAATGTTCCCTTATGGACTCTACCGAATGGATGGTTTCATATCTGCACCGCTTGCACAAAAGACCAATTTTAGTGAGGAAGACTTAGAAATCTTATGGACCGCATTGTTAAATATGTTTGATCACGATCGATCTGCATCGCGTGGAAAAATGGCGACGCAGAAATTGATAGTTTTTGAGCACTCGTCATCTTTGGGAAATGCACCGGCACATAAATTGTTTAACTTAGTTAGTGTTAAACGTAAGTCAAACGTCGACATAGCTCGATCTTTCGACGATTATGATGTGACGGTAGGAAGTGTACCAGAAGGAGTGACCCTGATTGAAAAGTTATAGGATGTTCGGGCTATGGAGAAAGAAGAAGACTATCTAACGATCTCAGGTATTCAACATTTCGCCTTTTGCCAGCGACAGTGGGCATTAATCCACATCGAACAACAATGGCAGGAAAATGTGCTAACTACGCAGGGACAACATGTACACGAGCGAGTCCATGATGAAAGATTCGACGAAACGCGTGGTGATCTGCGAATTGTGCGTTCCATACCTATAGTTTCTGAGAAACTGCGGGCACGCGGGATAGCTGATATGGTGGAATTTCGCCGTGCGGAAAAAAGAACGTCTCAAACAATTGTGTTGGATGGACGTGAAGGTTCTTGGACGGTCTGCCCAATTGAGTACAAAAAAGGAAAGCCAAAGTATGATGATAGGGACATTGTTCAACTATGTGCCGAGGCGATGTGCCTAGAGGAAATGCTGAGTGTCGAGATTCCAATTGGATTTCTCTATTACGCCGAGACTCGCAAACGAGAGCGTATTGAACTAACTACAGATTACAGACAGCGAGTTGAAACACTCTATAAAATGATGCATCACTATTATGATGCTGCGATAACACCTAAGGCTATCTATAAATCCCATTGTAAGCAGTGCTCACTTTTGGAACTATGCCAACCTAAATTAAGCACTGTAGGTGCAAAATCGGCTGTTAAATACATTATGAAACACATAGGAAGTGATGAAGAATAAGGCGGTTGCTGAATACACTCTATGTGACTTTGCCGGATGCATATTTGAGGGCGAAAGGTGAGACACTCGTCATAAGTGCGAATGGCGTCAAAGAATTGCAGGTTCCAATATTAAACTTGGAGTCTGTCATCGTGTTCGGCTATAAAGGGGTAAGTCCAGACGCTATGCATCTGTGTATCGAACATAATGTTTCTCTTGTATTCCTAACACCGACTGGACAGTTTAAAGCACGTGTAACAGGTGCGACCAAAGGTAATGTACATTTACGGCGCACTCAATATCGTTGGAGCGACAATGAGGAAAAGTCACTGTTGCTAGCTCAGCGTTTTCTGTATGCTAAGATCTTCAATGCAAAGACATCAATTCAACGTACGCTACGTGATTATCCAGATCGTGTGAATGTTGAGCATCTTACAGCAACAATCACAGAGTTAAATCGACAGTTAGAAGAGGTGCGGAAAAGCAAATCTCTTGATTACCTACGTGGAGTGGAAGGTCTTGCAGCACGATATTATTTTTCCTGCATTCCCGAGCAAGTGTTAGTAAAAAAAGAGTGTTTTCCGTTTGCTGGTAGAGTAAAAAGGCCACCAACTGATCGTGTAAATGCATTGTTATCTTTTCTATACACATTATTGGCAAATGACACAACGCACGCACTCGAATCTGTAGGTTTAGATGCTCAGATCGGATTCTTGCATAGTGATCGTTCGGGTAGAAATAGCCTAGCACTTGATTTGATGGAGGAATTCCGAGTTTATTTGGCTGATCGTACAGCTTTAACATTAATCAATCGCCAGCAAATTTTACCTGACGACTTTATTCAGAAAGAATCGGGTGCCTTTATTTTAAAAGATGATGCACGCAAGACTGTGTTAATGGAATGGCAGCAGCGAAAGCGAGATGAGATTCGCCATCCGTATTTGGATGAAAAGGTACCCGTGGGATTACTGCCGTATACTCAATCAATGCTGCTCTCACGGTATATGCGTGGGGATTTAGATGACTATCCTCCATTCTTCTGGAAGTAGTAGGTGATACGTGTAATGATGGTACTTATTACTTATGATGTTAGTACCAAATCCCAATCTGGACAAAGCAGACTGAGAAATGTAGCAAAATTGTGCGAAAACTATGGACAACGCGTGCAAAACTCAGTATTCGAGTGTTTATTGGATCCCCATCAGTTCGCTCAACTTCAGCATTCACTTAAAATTGCTATTAATCCGGAGACAGATAGCATACGGTTTTACCATTTGGGCTCAAAGTGGCATGGGAAGGTCGAACATGTTGGAGCAAAACAAACGTTTGATCCAGAGGGTTTCCTTTCAATCTAATTACAGCCGCGAACTCTAGGTGTACATGAAAAATCGGAGGGTTCGCAAATGGGACTGTAATTAGGATATTGACTGCCTTAAGAAAAATGTTACTTCTTTTTTAGCGAATTTTATATAAGTTCGCGGAAATCGTATAGAAAACTCAAATTAAATACGTGTTTATTGG
>NZ_FRAF01000036.1 GCF_900142255.1 Alicyclobacillus tolerans
GTGAACGTCAAATCCCGCCCACCTTGCACTCCCCCCTCATGCTGTAGCAAAGTCGTATATGAAAGCAAACCCCGCCGGGGAGCCAGCGGGGCACCTTCATATGCTATGCTTTTTTCGGCCTCCTGCGGATTCGCTCAGGCAGACGCTCCGACCACGGCAGCAACTCGTTCATTGCCGTCTGGTCGTCCGTCTGGATGTTCGGTAGCCGTTCGAAAAGGTACTCCAGGTACAGGTACGGGTTCAGTCCGTTCTCCTTGGCCGTCTCCACCAAACTGTACGTGGTGGCACTTGCTCTCGCGCCCCGTGGGGTGTTCGCGAACAGGAAGTTTTTTCGTCCGATCACGAACCGCTTAATCGACCGCTCACTCCGGTTATTGTCCAACTCCAAATGCCCGTCTTCCAGGAACGTGGTAAGTTTAGACCACTGGTTGAGGCAATAAGAAACCGCCTGCCCCAAGGCGCTCTTGGGCAGCAACTGTTTGTTCTGCTCCTGAAGCCATGCCAAAAACTCGTCCAGCACCGGCCGGCTTAACCTCTGCCGCTCTGTGTGACGTTCTTCTGGGCTCGCGTCCTTCAGAGCGCGTTCAATCTTGAACAACCGGTTACAGTATTCTAATCCTATTCTGGTCGCTGTCGGTTTCTTTCGCTCCTCTGCTGGCAGCGCAGTGTGTGCCTCATGAAACTTGCGCCTGGCGTGTGCCCAGCACCCGACCAGCTTCACCCCTGGAAGGTCGTTGTACCCGCTGTACCCGTCCACGTGCAGGTACCCCTCGAATCCTTCGAGAAATCGCTTCGGGTGCTCTTTCGAGCGGGTCTCCTGATAGTCGAACAGGACAATTGGCGGTCCATCTGCACCACTGCGGTACAACCACATGTACGATGTCGTCTCAGCCGGTCGTCCTGGCTCATGCAGCACTTGCAGTGTCGTCTCGTCCGCATGAAGATACCGCCGCTTGCGCAATTCCTCGTGCAACTGGTGGTATATGCGTTCGAGCCATCGTGTCGCGCCTAGTACCACCCAGTTCGCCAGCGTCTGCCGGGTCAACTGCAGACCCTGCCGGGCAAACTGCTCCTCCAGCCGGTACAGCGGTAAGCCGTCCACGTATTTCTTGTCCATCACATACGCCAACATCGATGCGGATGCCAGGCTACCCGGTATCGGGGGCTTGAGCATCTGTGCCTTGACCATGGGCGTTTCGGTCCCATGCTTGTCGCACGTCCGGCATGCGTACTGTTGTTGCACGTGTTCACGTACCTTTGTCTGTGCCGGAATGTGGATGAGCTCGCGACGGATTTCCACACCCGCCTCGTCCATCACCTCGCCACAACACGGGCACTGACGTTCCTCCTCCGACAGACGGTACTCCACCCGTTCCACCGGAAGGTCTGCCAGCATGGCATCCCGCTGGCCAGGCTGCTTCTTGCGTCGCTCATAGGTCACCGTCTCGAGGGTGGGTTCCGTTGCCTCCGGCTGCGCCTCAACCTCGGCCTCATTGAATACCAGATCCAAGCGCATCTGGTCATTCGCTACGCGTTCGCTGGACTTCCCAAATTGCCGATGACGGGTCAGGCGAAGCTGCTCCAGCAGCAGTTTGACCTGCTTTTTCAGCTCAGCGACTTCCTGTTCCAGCGCCTCGTTGCGCTGTTGAAGGGCTTCCAGTTGGTTTGGGGTCTCCGTCGTCGTGTTCATCATGCAAAACGATTTCGACACACTTGCCGAAATCCCTTGACAGATCCTTCTGTGTTTATCGGTCTCACACCACTTTTTTCGCCGTAACTTTGGGGTGTGCCTTTGGTTGGTTGAGTGGCAGTCCGTCCAACAGCCAGTTCAGCTCCCGACGGGTGATGAGGAGGGTCTTGCAGTCCCTGGCGCCCGGCCATTCAAACCGTCCCCGCTCCAAGCGGCGGTAAAACAGCCAGAAGCCGTTGTGTTCCCAGTACAACAACTTCAATTTGTCCCGCTCCCGGTTACAAAACGCGAATACCGCTGGAGAAAACGGGTCCAGCTGAAAGGACTCCTGCACGAGGGCCGCCAAACCGTCGATGGACTTGCGCAGGTCCGTGCTGCCGCAGGCCAGATACACGCGCAACTCCGGTGCGGTGTCGATGTTCAGCATAGCGATGCCAGAGTGCGCACCACATCGCGCAGCAGATCCGAGTCGTAACCAGGTAAGACCTCGATCACAGCAGGCCCTACGCGTACGGACAGCGGCTTGTCCGTCACTTCAGTCGCAAACTCGTCCAAGCGCACCGGGATAAAACGCGGCTCAACATCATCGCGCCCCTGGCTGTCGTGGGCGGTGTCCGCCTTAAACTTGCCGACCCAATACCTCAGCTGGTGCTCCTTGACCTGATGCGCGGCACACCATGCTGCTCCGGTTAACCCGCTGGCCCGAAAGTCCGTCACACGGGCGCGCCAAAGCTCGCGAAGTTCTTCTAACTCGGCTTTTGTCACGATGATCCCTCCATGACTGGATTCTGGAGGGGATCATCTCGCAGAAGAAGGACTAACGCTAGGTGTGCGCTATTTGACGCACACTCATGTTCGAGTGTCTCCTCGCAAGCAGAACCATTTTGGCAGTGTTTCGCAGCGGAGGCTTACCAATTGACATGTCTGCTTCTGAATCAACTTTTCAGTAACGACGCCTTCCTTCGCTTCACATCCAGTTATGGTCTCGAAGCTACTTCGCTACTATGAAGGCGCTCTGACTTCTCTCGGCACATGGACAACTTCGGATACCCTTATATGTCCATGCCCACTTCGGTAACCGAGAGACCTCGACGGGTCACCCGTACTGGCTACAGTGTGCATGTCTCACCCTCCACGTGATGAGCCGCATACCCCGTTATCGTGGTCTACAGGGCTGCCTTACCCCGATGGGGTTTTGGGTTCCGCAGAGAGCGCAGCGTCCCCAACTCATCCCGCCGTTTCGGCATTCAGCATTGCGCTTTCAACCTGCACACTTCGGATAGGGACCTCTCGGCACTCCCTCTCTCCTCCGACACGCTCCTCACGGAGACGCCCTAGACGTATCCTTTGCTGCACTGACCACTATGCAGCGCTGACCTGCCCTGCGATTTACCGCTAGGTGTTCAGCATCCAATGCGAGCTGCCGCCCGCACACCACTCCCCATGCCTAAAGGAATGGGGAGTGGTCACTGGTTTTAATGAAGAAAGTGAAGAACTGTTCCGGAAATCAGGAGACGGCATTTCTGCATAGCACGGAGACAACTGCAATTGAATTACGCTGGAGAGATGAGCCATCATCTCTCTTTTCATGTTGTAATGGACGGTTGTTGGGGCGTACTTTCGGACAAAATTCAACTACGCTCAACTCTTGACAATGTGATTTGTTGTGTTTATTATATTGTTATATAGTTATATAACAATATAAGGATGGTGTGCCGGGATGAATGAACTCACAAAGGAACTGATTCAGGTGGCGGCCGCGGTAGCTGTAGGATGTACTTCCTGTGTGGAGTACCACGTACCGAAAGCGAGGGAACTTGGAGCGAGTGACGTAGATTTGGAAGAGGTCCTTGCACTGGTTCGCCCGGTCAAGCTCACCGCGACCATGAAGGTGGAGGAATTTGCAGAGAGCATGTTTCGTTCCCGGACAACGGAATTAAACGTGGTCTCGGAAGGTTCATCTTGCGGATGTGGCTCTGGAAGCTGCTGCTCCTAATGCCGACACTTTAAAGGAGGAGGAATTTGGAATGAAAATTGACTTTTTTGATCCGGAAATGTGCTGCTCGACGGGGGTGTGCGGTGCCTCTCCAGACCCGGAATTGATTCGTGTAGGTGAGATGGTCGAGAAGCTCAAGGTGGACGGTCACACTGTGGCCCGTCATATGTTAAGCCGGGATTCGGCGGCGTTCACATCGAACAAGCGTGTATATGAAACCATGATGAAGCAAGGCATGAAAGTGTTACCGATTGTAACCGTGGATGGGGAGATTCGAACCACAGGTCGCTACCCGCAGATGGACGAATTGTTTGCAGCAAGGGAGTCCTAATCATGACTAAGTATCTTTTCTTTTCTGGGAAAGGCGGAGTCGGTAAGACTTCGCTCTCTTCCGCGACCGCCGTCATGTTAGCCAAGCAAGGTGCGAGGACGTTGTTGGTCACCACGGACCCAGCTTCGAACTTAGGAGACGTATTTGGGCAAGAGGTTGGTCTTGAAGCTCGAGCAGTTCAAGGGGTTCCACAATTATTCATTCAGGAGATTGACCCGAATCAAGCCCTTCAGACCTATAAAGACCGAGCCCTGGCTCCTCTTAGAGAGCTATTTCCAGAAGAATTCGTTCAGGCTGCGGAAGAGAAAATGAGTGGGCCTTGCACAGAGGAAATCGCAACCTTTGACCAGTTCATCGCTTGTATGCATCAGCCTGATTATGAGTGGGTGGTGTTCGATACCGCACCCACAGGGCATACGCTACGATTGCTGGAATTGCCAAGCAGTTGGAGTTTACACATTGAGGAAAGTGCGCAAGGAAGCGGGCAAACCTGTATTGGCAGTGTGGATGCACTTGCCGCTTCTAAGGAACAATATGACAACGCGGTACGCGCGCTGCAAGACCCGCAGACAACCACGTTTGTGTTTGTCACACAACCCGCACGACTGCCAATCGATGAGATGTTGCGCTCAGCGAATGAATTACAGAAACTGGGGATTTCGAATCAAATCGCAATCGTAAATGGGGTTATTCCGGAAGACGAGCGTACTCATCCCTATTCTAGTCGCAGGTGGCAGAAGCAAGAACCGCATATTCAAGATCTAAAATCTCGGTTTGAGGGCCCAATTGGGTATATGCCTCTGTACGCGGATGAGGTCAAGGGGATTGGGATGTTGGAGCAAGTCGGGAGGGATTTACAATATGCCATTCAACTATGATAAGTTGCCTGCCGACTTGGTTCTGCCCCAGGGCGGGAAGCGCCGACGAATTTTCCTAGCCGGCAAAGGAGGCGTTGGAAAAACGACGCTTGCTTCGACGACTGCGTTGTTTGCAGCGGATCAAGGGTTCAAGACGCTACTTGTCACAACGGACCCCGCGGCTCATATTGGAAATGTGTTCGGTGAAACGGTGACCTCGGTCCCTCGTTGCATTCTTGATTCGAATCTGTGGTTGGTTCGAATTGACCCGAAGGTGGCGTTTGACGCTTATCGTCAGAAAGTCTTGGGATCCCTTGAGCAACAATTTGAAGATACGGAAACTGTCGAACGCGTCAGTGAAGAACTGAATTCACCTTGCACGGAAGAGGTTGCTGTGTTTCAAGAGTTTCTTGATTATGTGCTGAGTGAGGAGTTTGAAGTAACCGTATTTGATACGGCACCAACAGGCCATACCATCCGTCTATTGCAGCTATCGTGGGACTATGAAGCAGAGTTGGAGCACAAGGATGCGTTTACTGCAGAAACTGCGGCTCTGGATGATACCCAATTGGCTCGGATGAATGCAGCGATTCGTACGTTGCAGGATCAACAGGAAACGGGGATGCTGTTCGTCACGTTGCCGGAAACGACGCCGATTGCAGAAATGGAACGCGCGATTTCAGATTTGGAACGTACCCACATTCATACCCAGGGCATCATTGTGAATCAAGTGTTGCCTGAGGAAGCGGCAACGAGTCGACTGTTTGGGAAGCGCTTGGAACTACAGATGGGGCATATTCGCAGATTGAAAGAGTGTAATACGAATCGAACGATTGCCGTAGCCACGCTTCAGGATGACGAAATTATTGGCTTCGAATTGTTGCAAAGGTTCTCTGATGACGTAATTGAGAAGCCAAAGGAGACTATACAATGAGCGGGAAAATTGCGATTGTCATCAACTCGGGATGGGATCAAAAAGACAAGGTGACGTCAGGTTTGCACGTAGCCAAACGAATTTTTGATGCGAAGGAAGAAAATCAGATTGATGCCGTGGAGGTCTTCTTGTTCACGGGGGCCGTAAAGTTACTCGAATCCGTTCCACCAGAAGTAGACAAGACTTTGACCGAACTAAGGGAAGCGGGTCTTATGGTTGGCGCTTGCTCGAATCAAGTGAACAACTGGAAACTGACGGATCCCGCCACCAAGTACAGCATTAATCTGGAATTTGCTCGTGATGCTTTCTCCCGGTACGCTCGGGAAGGATATACCGTCTTAACGTTCTAAGGTGAATAAGGTCCCGACTATCGTGGTCGGGCCTTTTGTCCAACAAAGAGACTGGAGAGTGTGGATGGAATGACGCAAATGGATGATGAGTTATGGTACTGGAGTGTAAACGCGCAGACCGCACCCTATCTCCCCGTTTTTCGAGTGCGAGATACAGAATCGAGCCATGGCCGCTATGCTAAGGGAATTAAGCAAATTCACGGAATCGACCTCGTGCGGTTTCATGGTCATCCCTGTGATGGCCTTTTCCGAGGCATGTACGCCATGTCACTCGCTTTACAGTCTATTTTCCCTGACGGAGTGGTGGACCGAACAGACTTGCGATTTCTGTCCCGAAATAGCCCCTGTCTCGGGGATGTAGGTGCCTATCTCACGGGAGGACGGGTGCGTTTTGGAACGCAAGACGTACTGAACCGTCCTGGAGTGTGGTATATTGTCCAACGTATATCCACTGGTCAGACGGTTGAAGTCACTGAACAAGAAGGGTTTTTCTCCAAGGAAATCATGGATTTGGAATCTCGGTTACCCACGCTTTCTGGCGATGAGCAAGCGCAAGGCGTATCTGAATTAAAGCAGATGCAGGATGAATGGTTAAACACGCATCTATTCCCATCTCGACCTGAGGAACATTATACTGTCCGTGAAATTGAATGGGACTGGCTAGATGTTCCTTATGACAATAAGGGTAAACGAACCGATGTTCTCTACAAGAACGTTCCACCCGGAGGTGAATAAGACAAAATGGACTCCTTCGAGAGTATGGCAGAAATCTATAAAGCCCTTGGTGACAAGACACGGTTGCACATGTTGGCTTTGCTTGCTAAAGATGAACTTTGCGTTTGCGAGCTCGTCGCGATTTTGGATATGTCACAGCCTAGCGTTTCTCAACACCTTCGGAAATTGAAACAGGCGGGTCTGGTTAAAGAACGTAAAACTGCACAGTGGGTCTTCTATTCCATTAATGGGACTGTATTCCCCCTACTGAACCAAACCATCACCTTGTTACCAGACGTGTCAGAAGAGATAGAAAGACTGAAATCACAGGGGTTGCGAGTTCAGTGCAACTTGTAAAAAGGGATGTGGCATGACCGTATGGTGTACTTGGCAGTCATCATCTTCCTCGTAACATTAGTATTTGTGATTTGGCAGCCGAAAGGACTCTCAATTGGATGGTCAGCACTCGGGGGCGCAGTTTTGGCGCTTGTCTTTCGAGTCGTCACGTTTCATGATGTTTGGTCGGTTACCAAAATCGTTTGGGACGCTACACTCGCCTTTGTGTCCATCATCATCATCTCCACCATCTTGGACAAGATAGGATTCTTTGAGTGGGCTGCCCTGAAGATGGCGCATGCTGCAAAAGGTGACGGACGGAAAGTTTTCTTATATGTAACTCTACTTGGAGCGGTTGTCGCGGCCTTTTTCGCGAATGATGGAGCGGCACTAATTTTAACACCGATTGTGCTTGAGAAGGTCAAACTCCTCAAGTTTGACATGAAGAAGATGTTGCCGTTTATCATGGCGAGCGGTTTTATCGCAGACACGACATCATTACCGCTCATCGTGAGTAACTTGGTGAACATCGTGTCTGCAGACTTTTTTCATGTCGGCTTTTTGACCTATGCTGCTCATATGATTGTGCCGGATTTGTTCTCATTGGCAGCAAGTATTGGCGTCCTGTTCTTATTTTTCCGTAAGGATATCCCCAAGGTGTACAACCCCAAGGACTTGTCCGAACCGTCCGAGGCGATTGCCCACCAAGGGATGTTTCAAATGTCTTGGATTATCCTGGCCGTGTTGCTTGTTGGCTATATTTTGACAGAACTCCTTCATATCCCTGTGTCCATTGTGGCGGGCCTGATCGCGATCGTATTTCTCGTTGCAGGTTCGAGAACCAAAGTGATTCGGCCATGGGGCATCATTCGGGAGGCACCTTGGGCCATTGTTGTCTTTTCCATTGGCATGTATGTGGTTGTGTATGGGCTGCGCAATGTGGGTCTGACGAATGTGCTTGGGCGAATTATTGAAGGTTCCACACACGGTGGTTTGTACGCTGGCACATTGGCGACAGGGTTTATTGCCGCTATCCTGTCGAGCATTATGAATAACATGCCCACGGTGATGATTGACGCACTCGCCATCCACTCCACGAGCGCTACGGGAGTCATGCATGAGGCGCTGGTTTATGCGAATGTTATCGGCAGTGACCTGGGTCCCAAAATCACACCGATTGGTTCGCTGGCCACGCTTTTGTGGTTGCATGTGTTGGGGAAGAAAGGGATCACGATTTCTTGGGGCAGGTACTTCAAAACAGGGGTTGTCCTTACTGTCCCCACCCTGTTCGTGACACTGACCGGGTTGTATTTGTGGATTTCACTTGTGGGGTGACCACTCCCCATGCATAAAGGCAGGGGCTTCTCAGAACACGCATGACGCAACCGCCTACGTTACGTTCTGAAGGCTCAGTCCGAGCCAAAAGAAACGTTATCCAGCTAACGCGCGTTTCAAGATGTTTTGTGCGGCATTAATGTCTCTGTCTTGCACGTATCCGCAGTGTTCGCAATGGTGCATACGTTCCGACAGTTTCTTAGGAACAATTTCCCCGCAATTCGAGCAGAGTTGACTCGTGTTTTTGGGATCAACCAGCACGACACGCCGACCAG
This sequence comes from Alicyclobacillus tolerans, assembly GCF_900142255.1. Taxonomy (GTDB): domain Bacteria; phylum Bacillota; class Bacilli; order Alicyclobacillales; family Alicyclobacillaceae; genus Alicyclobacillus_I; species Alicyclobacillus_I tolerans. The sequence continues at coordinate 8,819 of NZ_FRAF01000036.1, forward strand.
CTTCTTCCGCTTTGTACGTGGTGTACTGTACGAGTTGATTCCAAGACGCATCAACAATGCTCTTGGCAAGGTGGTGGTTCTTCACCATTCCCTGCACGTTCAAATTTTCAAAAGCAATGAGACCATATCCGTTGACCAATTTTCGAGATATTTTGTGCGCGTAGTCTCTACGTTGATTGGCAATATGTTCATGTAATCTCGCCAGTTCTCTGATGGCTTTGCGGCGACGAGCAGACCCCTTTTTCTTGCGTGATACGGCTCGTTGCTTCCTGTGCAATTTCCGTTCGGATTCTCGCAGAAATTTCGGGTGTTCGTAAAATTCCCCATCGGACGTCATGGCAAGATGCTTCACACCAAGGTCAATCCCGACTGTTTCTTTGGACTCAGGCAAGGTATTGGGTTCCACTTCACACGACAAAGAAGCGTAATACTTCCCGTTTTTCACAATGACAGTGCAAGTTTTGATTTTTCCTTGGGGTAGGCGATGAAGTTTGATTTTCACTTCGCCAATCTTCGATAGTTTTAACTTGTTGCCACTCATGGAGTAGCCGCCCTGTGGGTACGTGAAGGAGTCATATCGTCCTGCTGATTTGAAACGTGAATACCCAGGTGTCTCACCTGCCTTTACGCGACGAAAGAAGGCTTGAAAGGCTTTGTCAAGACGCTTTACCACGTCCTGTAACACCTGCGAGTGAACCTGCTTCAATGCTGGAATGTACTTTTTGCGCTCATTCAATGTATTTGCCTGATCATAGTAGTTCAGCGTGGTCTTGTCTGTTTCATAGGCAAACCGCCGTTCGTCCAGCAGGCGATTGTATAGCAGGCGACAGCGTTCTAAGGTTCTTCTTGCTCTTTCGTGGGGTAAAGTCTGTATTTGTACGCTTTTCTCATGGTCTCACCTTGATTTCTGCTCTTCGATGTATTTCTTAATCACGTCCAGTTGAACAGTGCCTACAGTAGCGACAAAGTAGGAATTCGTCCATAGCGAAGGCAATCGACTTTTTAGTGATTTGAATTCATCACGCAGGATTCTGGAGGTGTATCCCTTGAGTTGCTTGACGACTTTATGAATGCCATATTGCGGATCACACTTAATGAGAAGATGAACATGATCAGGCATGATTTCCATTTCAACGATTTCCGCCGAAATGTCGGTTGCCTTTTCCGAAAGCAACGCCTTTAACCTTGCGTCAACGGGTTCAACAAGCACTTTACGGCGATATTTCGGACAAAAGACAACATGGTATTTGCAGTCGAACGTGACATTTTGGTTTGAATCTACATCTCGACTCATGACGAATCACCACAAATAGTATAGCACAAAACATTAGATACAACAGTTTTATCTATTGTTTAAAAAAATTCGCTTCACGGCGAGCGCCTTATATCCCCATAGCTAAAGCAAGGGGTTTTACGGCGCATTTGATAACCGCTAAAATAAACCCAAAAATTTTTTTCGTTTTGTTGCCGCTAATTCCCGTTCAGTGTTTTCTTGAATAGTCCTCAAAATTTTTAAAAGTTCCTCATCCCTTCTTTTTAGAGATTCTTCAATATAGCGATGTTTCAATTCATCTTTTTTTTCATATTCCTTTTGTAAAAAGTCAATTTTTCCAATGAGTTCCATCTTAATTTTCTCATGTTTCTCCAAAATGAGTTGTTTTTCTTCATGAGATGTTTCTAATTGCAAATGTAAAGGAGTGATAATCCGTTTTAGCTTTTCTTCAAATGACTTTTCTCTCTCATCTAGAAGTCTGACTAATTCCTGGTTAAAAAGTTGTTGGTTTTCTAATTCCTTTTGTATGCTATTTATTGTCTCTATTAGATCTATATTAGCATCATCCACATTCTTATCAACAACCGATAAACGATCGCTAAATTCTCTAACTACAAGTTCAGCTGCTTTTTCCCAACCTAGATTCTTTTCCATATATTCTTTAAATTTTCTTAGCGCCGATATATCGACTTCAGTAAACATTCTATTACCTTGGTCATCACGCATTATCTTATAATCAAACTCATTTTCTAAGTATTTGCACCAAGCTCTAAGAGTCACAGTTTTAACATCAATTTGTTGAGCTACTTGAGATGAGCTAAATGTTTGTATCCAATCATTCAGTTTTATCACCACCCGATAAATTTATGCTAAATTAGGTTAAAAACAAAAAACATGCTTTCCACTAAAAATAGTCTGCATGTTTTTGATAATTATTGCAATCCTATCACTTTACTTATTATATACCAACTATTAACCATATATATCTAAAAAAGCTGCTCTTGTTCTTGCTTTGCTAGATATGATTTGAAAGTTTTGAACAGAATATAAGGTTTCATGAATATAAAGATTACAGCTCCAAAAACCGTTTGGTAGATCGGGAGTAATTTTTAATGCGTTATATGAGTATTTTTTCCCTTTTAGTTCATATGGTCGCGATGTAATCCAATAGGCTTGGTTTTCATGTACCCATTCAACCGTTAATACAAAGTTACATGGTTTGTTATATAAGGTATTGATTTCAAAGGCAATAATAACAAGTGGATTCTCACGTGTAACAATACTTATTTGATTTTTAGCTCTATTATCAATATCTATTTCCGTACATAAGTTTGTTTGAATTAAAATATTGTTATACGTACGTTTTTCGAGAACTGATAACGTTGCATAAACATCATTTCTTATCATCAAAGTTTTGTCTGAATTCAAGTCACAAATATAGAACCTTTCGTTTATTTCAATTAAATAAAAATCATACTTTTCGGGGGGATCTACCTCATAATTATTTGTTTGTTCATTTAGAAAAGCATTGATAGTATTTCTATTTGGTCCTATAAAAAAACACACCTTGATAGAATATATTTTACTAATGAACTTAGGAATTGTTATAATCACGATATATTCACCATATTCCAGCAATTTTTGTAACAACAATGGTCCACGCAACAATTATACTGATCCATAAACTCCGTTTTGTTTCTTTCTTTGGCCTATCCCAAAACCTCACCAAAATCCACGTACCCAAAACCATAACAGGATAGGCAAACAGAAGACCAGCTATCGATACTATAATTATACGCAACATATAATTCCTCCTTATATGGGGGGCACATAACTCTTACTAGTTACCCCACCAGCCTAAATTTTGTCCAAGATGATCGACAAAGTCTGCTCCATAACCAAACACTGCTCCAGTAGCGGCTGCAATTGCAGCTTCTGGAGCTGCTGCTGCAACAACTCCTGCTCCTACATCAGCAACAGCACTAGCTCCCCCATCAATTGTAGCCGCATCAAATACCCCATCAGCAGACGCAGTTTTAAATGATCCATAAAGTTTTCCACCACCATTTAAGGCAGCTCCAATACCACTTGCTACACTAACTGCATCATGATTTGTTTCACGAAACGCTCTAGTTACGTCTCCCCAAAAATTCATAAGAGCCAGTGCCAAAATTAAATAATTGCCGTTACAACAGGTATCTTGAATGTAAGATACCGGTTTAACCCCTCAATATTAGAGTCTTGCTCCCTTAATCTCACTTGCTCGTAGGATTGCTTAGACCTTAACGACGAATGGCTGCACTTCGTTGTTGGCAATTGCGCGCATGAACTGTTCCGGTGACAGATCATATAAGCTACCGTGAATTCGGCGCTGGTTGTAAAACGTAATGTATTCTGTCACGGCTGCGTATGCTGCTTGGTAGTTCTCAAACTCGGCGCCAGAGAGCCGGTCGCTTTCTAGCTGTGAATGGAACGATTCAATGTGCGCATTCTTATTCGGCGTCTTTGGCGGAATGCGCTCATGTGTGACCCCTA
>NZ_FRAF01000051.1 GCF_900142255.1 Alicyclobacillus tolerans
CTGAACCAAGATTTCTCCCCTCCAGGGGAGATTGTCCGTTTAAGATGGGGAATTTTCAATTGCTGATAATGGGGAGTTTACACTTGTTGCTCACACTAGCGCCATCAGACCTTCCTTGGTCGCTTCCATCACATCCAGCAGAGCCAGTTGGACAGAGAGGTTCTTTGACGCATCGAATCTTGTAAACTGCTTCTGGTCTTTCAGCGCAATCTCGTGTACTCTTGACTTCATAGTGGCGTTCTCCTTTCTGTTAGCCCAAACCCGTTATATTAAACGGGGTCAGGAGACCGCCACTTTCAAATTTCCACGAAATCCGGGACTACGCCCTTGGCCTCGCCTACTGGCGAGACCAAGGACTCGTTAGCCTAGTTGAACGATACGATGCCCTTCGTTCCACGACATGAACCGCCGTATACCGAACGGTACGTACGGTGGTGTGGGAGAACGGGGGTTAGTCACCCCCTTCTACCCGATTTATGTCTCTTTTATTCTAAATATATGTATTTATGTTATAATATTCATAATCAATGTTGGGTGGTGATGACGTGTACCAGTCAAAAGACGGTCGTCAGTTGGAGTTCGAGTTTGTATCTATTGAAGAACTTGTCCCTGAGGACCATCTTCTTCGGAAGATTGATCGTTACATCGATTTCTCGTTCATTCCAGAGAAGGTCCGTCCTTATTACTCCGAAGACAACTGACGACCTGCGGTGGATCCGGTTGTACTCTTCAAAATGATCTTTCTGGGGTATCTTTACGGCATCCGTTCTGAGCGCCAGTTGGAACAAGAAGTGAAGACGAACGTTGCGTACCGTTGGTTCCTGGGATTAAAACTTACTGACCGGGTTCCGGACCATACCACCCTGTCATGGAATCGGTGTATTCGCTTTGCAGACACCGGCATCTTTCAAGACATCTTTGACGAAATCGTTCTCCAAGGTATGAAGCACCGACTCATTTCTGGACGAGTCCTGATGACAGACTCCACACACATTAAAGCCAATGCAAATAAGCACAAGTTCGAGCGGAAAGTCGTTGAGGAAAAAGTAAAAAGCTATCTTGCTGAATTTGACCTTGCCATCGCTGCAGATCGGAGCGCTCACCAAAAAAAAGTCCTTAAGCCCCAGGAAGACCAGCTATCTAATGTCAAGCACTCTTTCGAGTTCTAAGAACCATGAAGGGAAGTGATTTTGAGGCGCATCTATATAAGCCTGTCAAAGACAGACGTGATTTGAATGTTCAGTCGATTTGCTGCCTTACGCCATAGGTTCGTATGGCTTCTTATCTCGCAGAACGGCATGAATGATGTACGTCATTTTGCGGGCGACAGCGCCCGTTGCAGCCAGGTGGTGTTTCCCCTGTGCACGCTTCTGATCGTAAAAATCCTTAAGGATTGGGTTGTGCATTTTGGCGACATTTGCAGCCAGCCAAATCGCCCTTCGTAAGTACGGAGAGCCTCGTTTGGACATTCGGTTGTGGGTTCCGGTAAATTCGCCTGAACTTCGCACCGTAGGGTCGATCCCAGCGAACGCAACGAGCTTGACGCCAGTTGGGAATCTGGAAATATCTCCAATTTCACTGAGTATCGCAGCAGCAAGTACCGGACCAATTCCCGGAATCGTCACGAGATGGGTGTCCATACTCTTGAGGCGTTTTTCTATCTCGGCTTCCAGGGATTCTAACTGTTCCTCTGTAAAGCGAATTTGCTGAAGAAGCAGGCGCAATATTGTAGCCGATACGCATCCAGCGCTATGTCAATGCCAAACGACGAGGCAGCGGCAGACTTGAGTTCCTCCGCCTTGTCCAGTCCGAGACGATTCCGACTGTGTTTGGCCATGAAAGCCGCCAATTCTTCTGTATCTACGGCAAGGATTTCTTCCGGTGTTGTGTATTCCATCAACAGTTCGGAGGATGTCTTGCCAAATAGGTCGGAGAACAGTCGCTCGTATTCGGGAAACAACATATCGAGCACGCTGATGACTTGCCGCTTTAGGTCTGAGATAGAATCGACCAGACTGAACCGAAACCGGCTCAATTGCCGTAAAGCAACGATTTCGTCACTGCCGAGTTCTGTCGTGGTGTACCGTCCAAAGCGCAACACCTCAGCAATGATGAATACGTCTTTCGTGTCATTTTTGGTCTGTCGAAGGTACATGTTGCGAAATGCATCCGACTGAATGGGGTTGATGACACGCACCCGTATGCCATGTTTACGGAGAAACGAGTGTAACGCCAACCAGTAATGGCCTGTAGCTTCCAGAGCGACTTCTGTGGATGACAAATCGGGATCGACATGCTGCATCCACTGGATCAGCTTCTGGCCACCAGCCTGCGTGTTTGGAAAACGTAGTGTCTTGCCTTGACTCTGCCCAGTTGAGTCGATGATACAGGCTTCATGATGGCGTTTGGCAATGTCAATACCAACAAAATACACAGCACGTACCTCCAAATGGGTCGGATCCGCACAACCTTGCGATCTACAACCTAGTTTGAGATTCGAAGACAGGGGGCAACCCCTCCAACATCCAGCTCATTCGTAAACGCTCGCAAGGCGGGGACTACACTCTCTCTGTCGAGAACCAATGGTCCCAAGGAGGTGATCGTAGTACCCCGACCGCTACGAGAATTTTATCTCAAAACTCTTTGGAGTACGTAACATCAATATACTAGGAGGTGTCCAAGGAGCGCGAAGTAAAGGTCAGCCTCACAGATGCGGACAGTGGATATATGTACCGTGAAGGCAAGCCGGAAGGATTTTACTATCTCGACCACAGAACCGTTGATACGAAGTACAACTTGATTACAGATGTGCATATCACGCCAGGCAATATCCATGATTCAATTCCATACGTAGGGCGGCTTGAAAGACAAATTGAACGTTTTGGTTTCAATGTTGAAGCCGTGGCGCTCGACTCTGGTTACTTAACAAATCCGATATGTAACGAATTAACTGAACGTGGTATCTTCGCAGTGATGGGTCACCGCCGATTTCATCCCACAAAGGGTTTAATGCCCAAATGGAAGTTCCGATACGATAAGAAAACGGATTCGTACCTATGTCCAGAGAAACA
>NZ_FRAF01000002.1 GCF_900142255.1 Alicyclobacillus tolerans
TACGTGAGATATCTAGACTGGCGGCGATAGCTCGACGACTCATTCCTCCTTCATGGTACAGACGTAAGATTTCCTTGAGCTTTGGCATGGGCAACCTCCATTCAGCCAAGACAGTGCCTCCTTTCGCGGATACAACAAAATCCGACAAAAGGGGTAAGTTCCCTGCTTGACTTGGTAGCCCACACAGACGATTTGGAGGAGCGAAGTGGGAAGGCCTTGAACGAGGATATTATCTGTCCAAGACTTTTCGGAATTGGTGTCCAAGAGTTATTGGAATAGAGGGCCGAGAGTTTTCGGAATTAACGTCCAAGACTTAACGGAATCCCTGTCCAAGAGATTCCGGAATATGCAATCTTGGCACATTTGGCGGAAAACATTGGATTCCTGCTCCTTGGGATTCGATTGTTGTTGCTATCATGAGCTTTATCATCTTCTGGATTGGCGTGAAATCTGCCGATTGGTATATGCGTCAAGAAAAAGCGAGTCACTATGAAGAGTATATGGCTTCAGTAGATGAGAATACTGGACTTCCTGGCTGACAACATCAAATAAGCTATGCATAGAAAGATAAACACGGGGAAGCCAGCCATAAAATCCTGTGTACCCGATCGGGCCGCAAATGGAGAAGAAGCGTTACAGCGCCTCTCGACATTGCGGCTCTTTTCGGTGTAGTGTGATAAGGGCAGTCATATTTATCATTTGCATTTTGATTTACAAAACAGTTGATGAATGATTTGTGAAGGAGAGACTATCAATGGCCAAGCCGTTTATTCTTTTAACAGGTATGAGGGAGACTAAGCCATCGCGCGTTCCAGGTATGCCACTTCAGGCTGCCTCAGTCACAGATGATTATGCTCGAGGTGTAGAACGAGCAGGTGGATTACCACTTTTGGTTCCTTATTTAGAAGATATGGATCATGTAAAAGAATTGGTCGAGTTGTCAGATGGACTTTTACTGACAGGCGGAGAGGATGTAGCACCTGAAGTCTATCAAGAAGAACCGAGACATGAGCTAGGTGACTTGTCCCCCGATCGCGATAGATTAGAAATGACCTTGATTCAAGCGATGCATCAAAAAGGCAAGCCTATTTTTGGAATATGTCGGGGTATGCAAATGTTAAACGCTGTACTTGGAGGAACGCTATATCAAGATTTGCGTCTTGAATGGGAAGGAAATATTCAGCACGCACAACGAGCTCCACGGAACTTTCTATCTCATCAAGTTAATTTGAAAGATGGGTCTCAAATTCGTTCAGCTCTCGGTCAGGTATCCGAATTGCGTGTCAACTCTTTTCACCATCAAGCAGTTCGAAAACTAGCCCCAGGATTTCAAGCTGTTGCGTTTGATCCGGAAGGATTGGTGGAAGCCATGGAATCAGACAATCAGGAAACGCTGATGTTTGCTGTGCAGTGGCATCCAGAAAACTTGTGGCGTGATTATCCTGTCTTTTTAGGCCTCTTCCGATTACTTGTAGATGCTGCCGCTGAGAGAAAAACCAAGTTCTAAATTTCAAACAAGATATGTCCAGTTTCTTAAAACTAAACGCTCAATATGAATGAAAACCTCCCGATTTTCTGTCATTGAGCAGAATACCGGGAGGTTTTGACGATACTGAGAAAATATTTCGGTTAGGTAGCCTTAGCTCTGATTGGAGCTATTGGAAACCCACCAGTATTGCATTTGTGGGAAAGCTGTTGCAGCGTCCAAATACTGCAGAACGTTATGGACGTTGGATGAAGTTACCACTAAAGAAGCAATATTCAAGTTCCAAAGGAACGGTAACACATGCGCTGTGTAGTCTTCATATTGGAAGAAATTCTGCATGGTCTGTTGTTCCGTAGGATATGGTTGATGAGTTTCGGAAATTAACTTGTCTTCTTGCGGATCGCTAAATCCTGTTCCAGAAGGTGCACCCGTCTTGAACAGCTGACCGCCAGTTGGATAGAAACCAGGGCCGTTATAGTCCCAACCCGTACCAAATGCCAAATCCCATCCTGTTGGGTTTTTGCTGTTTGCAGTAACGGTCAAGAAGGTGGAGAATGGCATAGGTTTCAATGTGACATCTACACCAATTTGAGCCCAGTCTTCTTTCATCAACTCAGCCTGGTCTTCAGTAGAAGTACTACCACTAGCGTAAATCATGGTAAACTTCATCTGTTGGCCATTTTTGGTCATAACACCATTAACTTCTTTCCAACCGTGTTGCTCAAGCAATTGCTTAGCTTTCGTTGGGTTGTATGGATACGGATTTTGCAAGTTAGGATCAAGGAATTTCGTCTGTGGAACAGGCGGAATTGGACCAAAGAGCGGTTGAGCGTATCCTTTGTAGATATCCTTGGCCGCACTTTCATTGTCAATGGCCATCTGCAAAGCTTGACGCACGTATAATTTGTCAAAGATAGGTGCATTTTTTGCGCCAGGATACATGTTCATTTCTGTCCAGAAAATACCAAACGGATATTCTGGCGTAATGGTGTAACCTTTAGAAGTTAAAGCGCCTTTTTCGCCCAATTGAGTCGGGTCAATATAGCCTACATTGATGTTGCCAGATTGTAAAGCGGCAAACTCGGCAGTATTAGAAGCTTCGTACTGGAAGATAATCTTATCTACCAAGCTCTTATGACCAGGATAGTTTGGGTTGGGCTTAATGACCCATTCTTGGTTTGGAGTAGCGCTGACGGGTTCAAAGGGTCCATCGACAACAGTATCAAACATTAAGTTCGTTGCGTTGCTTCCCAAGTATTTAATCTCTTGGGTCATATTGTTAGGATATTTATCCCAGGCATGCGCCGGCATAGGTGTAATTTGAATAATGCCATTATATTCAAACCATTGCTGGTTGGCCGGTTTTTTCAAAGTAAACGTGACTTCGTAAGGTCCATTCGCTACAACGCTCTTTACACCATTTGGAATATCACCCGTACCTGCACCTACAAAAGGCCAAGGACTTGGTGCGTTACTTGCACTTGCCGCTTTAATCACATTCCAAGTAAACAAAACGTCTTTGGAAGTGACAGGTTGGCCGTCAGACCATTTCCATTTAGGATTTAGATACACGTGATAAACGGTACCCTGACTATTCGCTACAATTTTTTGTGCAATTGAAGAATTCCAATTGATTGTATAGTCGTTGTTGATCCAGAGCATCGGTTTATATAATTGATCGACTAGCTGAGTGTTGTAAACACTGTCGTTTGCCGCATTGGTGATAGGCAAAAACCAGTTTAAGTTGGTTTGAGCAGGCAATGCGTACGTTATGGTTCCACCTTTTTGAGGTGTAAGGTTGGAACTCGAACCTGCACCCTGACTGCTGTTGGTTGGGGATGTTCCACAACCTGAGACAGCCAGCAGTAAACCTGTAGAAAGTGCGCCAACCGCGAGCATGGCTCGACGGCTTTTGCGAACAGCCATTAGCTTTCTCTTCACACATATCGCCCCTTTTTATGGTGTCGTAAATCATGATTCCCTTGAATAGCCGCTGTAATTCTCAAGCAGCCCGGCAAAACAGCACGCCTCCTAATTGGAGGCGTAGACTGATTTTCATGCCGTATATGAAACTATCACAAAATCACGTATATTTCATCATGATTCGCAAAATATTTTTTTGAATTTGTATGACAAATTCACCAAATAGATAGAAATGAGACACATTAATTGCTGCTGTTGCTTTGACCCGATACCCACCAATATTGCATTTGTGGGAAATCAGTTGCGCCATTGTAATATTGTTGCACATTGTGAACATTGGACGCAGAAACTACTAATGTAGCCACATTGTTATTCCAAATAATAGGCAATTGTTTGGCCGTGAACTCTTCATAAGCAAAGAAAGCTTTCATGTTTTGAGCGTCTGTACTATATGGTTGATGGGTAGCCGCGATTAAAGCATCTTCTTCTGGATTGCTGTAACCAAACCCGGATGGTGCATTGGTTGCATAAAGTTGACCGCCTGTTGGGTAGAAACCAGGTCCATTGTAGAACCAGCCTGAACCCGTGGCCATCTGCCAAGAATTCGGATCTTTAGGATTGCTTGTGACCGAAATAAGTGTGGAGAAAGGCATGGGTTTAAGGGTGACTTGAATGCCTTCTTGAGCCCAGCCCTGAACCATGAGTTCGGCTTCGTCCTGTCCTGATGTGGTACCACTCACATAAAGCATGGTGAATTTTAGCTTTTGATTACCTTTCGTCATTACACCGTTTACTTCATGCCAGCCATGTTCTTCTAAAAGTTTTTTTCCAGCCGCCGGGTTGTAGGGGTAAGGATTGTGCGTCAGGGTCGGGTCGAGGAATTGTGTTTTAGGCACGGTTGGAATTGGACCGTATGCTGGTGCCCCGTAACCATGGAAGACTGACTGATCAATAGCGTTGCGATCAATACCCATATCAATAGCCTGGCGAATGTATAGTTGATCAAAAATAGGGGCTGTTTTTGCGCCCGGGAACATATTTAATTGTGTGTTGTAGTATCCGAAACTGTATTCAGGTGTAATGGTATAGCCTTTTGAAAGAAGAGCTTGGCGCGAACCGTATTGGCTTAGGTCTAGGTATCCGACATTGACAGTACCAGATTCAAGTGCCGAAAACTCAGCGGCATTGGAAGCTTCATAAGCAAAAATCAGCTTATGAATAATACTCTTGTGCCCGTCGTATTTGGGGTTAGGAACGAGTGTCCAAGATTGGTTTGGCACAGCGTTCTTCATCATAAATGGTCCATCTACCACGGAATCAAACATAGGATTGGTGGCGTTGGCGCCCAAATACTTAATTTCTTCAGTGATATTATTGGGATATTTATTCCATGCAGATGCTGGCATTGGAATGATTTGAATTAAACCGTTGTAAATAAACCAATGCTGGTTGGCAGGCTTATCTAAAGTGAAAGTTACCTCGTACGGGCTGTTGGCAACAACACTGGCTACTCCGTTTGGAATATCGCCAGTTCCAACTCCAACATACGGCCATGGGTTAGGTGCGTTATTGGCGCTAGCTGCCTTAATCACATTCCAACTGAAGAGAACATCTTTAGAAGTGATAGGTTGGCCGTTAGACCAGTGCCATTTGGGGTTTAAGAAAACATGATATACCGTACCTTTTTTGTTGTAAGTTATCTTACTGGCAATCGATGAATTCCAGTTGATGTTATAGTTGTTGTCAATCCAAATGAGCGGTTTATACATTTGATAGATAAGCTGGAAGTTGGCCACGCTGTCCGCAGCGGCGTTAGAAATAGGGAAAAACCAATCCAGATTGGTTTGTGGAGCCACCGCAAAAGTAATCGTACCTCCGGGTGTTGGCTGACTGTTGGAAGAGCTTCCGGTTGACGAATTGGTGTTACTTGCCGTACCACAACCAGCCACGGTCATCATCAAACCAATGGCAGCTGCGCCCAATGTGTAAGTGGATTTTCTTTTGTACCAAGATGCTGTGTGTGACTTGCGTTTTGACATTTGTTGACCCCCATGGTTTCTAAAATTTTATAAGCTTAGACGCTACTTGGATGACCGTGCGTTTAGCTTTCTTGCTGTATAGGACAGCTGGCCATTCTTTCTGAAAGAATGGTGTTATTTAATCTATCATATTCTGTCTCTGAATTCATCTGGTATTCTCAATATTTTATATATTTTTATCTTTGTGAAGAGACTTGCGAAGTTTGCTTTGAAAGCGTTAACATTAAAGAAAGCAAGCAAGCGCTTGTTTCCTGATGGAGGGGATGAATTTGACAACTCAGCATCCTGTATCCATGCGGCCACAACTGCACGGTTTAGGTGTGTATGCTCCGGGAATGCCCATTGAAGAAGTGGCTAGACGTTATGGGATCTCACGTATCATCAAATTAGCCTCAAATGAAAATCCGCGGGGTTGTTCAACGCGAGCTACTGAAGCTGTGGTGCGTGAAATGCAGCGTGCCTCGCTCTATCCTGAAGCGCTTGGACCGGAATTGCGCGCAAAAATAGCAGCACGAGAGCAACTGTCGGAAGAACAGGTACTCATTGGAAACGGATCAGACGAACTGATTCGACTCCTTACTCGTGCTTATATTGAGCCTGGAGATGAGGTGGTCATGGCGGATATTACGTTCCCGCGATATCCGACCAACGTACGTATTGAAGGTGGAACAGTACGAACTGTGCCTCTCAAAAATGGTGTTCATAACTTGGCAGCAATGTTGGAGTGTATGGGCTCACGAACGAAAATGGTTTTTGTCTGCAATCCAAACAATCCTACAGGGACTGTGGTCGACCATCATCAGCTTCTGGAATTTATTCAAGCGGTTCCTGAGAACATCATGCTGGTACTCGATGAAGCGTATATCGAGTATGTGACAGAAGAAGTTCTGGAAAGCGCGCGTCTATTGCAGAATCACCCCAATCTAGTTATTCTCCGAACCTTTTCCAAAATATATGGTCTTGCTGGATTGCGTATAGGTTACGGTTTGATGCACCCGGATATTGCGGGAGCCTTGGTGCGAGTCAAAGATGCATTCAATACGAGTCGAGTCGCACAGGTAGCCGCTTTTGCCGCGTTAGACGATCAAGCTTTTGTTCAAGCATGTCGACTGGAGAACGCCCAAGAGAGGGAGCGGGTGAGTCGGATTTTGCTTGACAAAGGTTGGGATGTATATCCATCGCAAGCGAATTTTGTGATGGCCAAAGTACAGGAAGATGGTATGAAATGGTTCCAGGCGTTGCTCAGTAAAGGGATCGTAATACGAGCGGGTCAACAATTGGAAGCGGATCCTCAGACTTTACGTATCACTATCGGCACACCCGAAGAAAACGATTTTCTTCTGGAATCTATAAATTCTCTCTATCAGGATGGAACTTTCCAATTGTCTTGAAAGATGATTAGATGAAGCGTTTATCAGTTCACCTTGAGAACTTATCTTTACAATGATGAAAGGAGTGGTCCGTGAGTGTTGGCAGAAAATGAACTCTTACAACATCCTGGTTTTACGAGTGCCGCTGAATTGACCGCTTTACCCGCTTTGCGTGTGGTCCAACCAGATGGTCAAGCGAATGAGGAACTTTTATCTCGGGTTTCTGATGAAGAATTGATAGCTATGTATCAGCAGATGCTGCGCGTTCGTCTGTTCGATCGCAAGTGTATCGCTCTGCAACGCCAAGGGAAGATGGGCACTTACGCTCCTTTTGAAGGGCAGGAAGCTGCACAAGTGGCGAGCGCCGTATGCCTGGCAAATAAAGATTGGATGTTTCCTACTTACCGCGATCACGCTGCAGCCATGACTCGGGGATTGCCTATGCAGACGGTGTATCGCTACTGGATGGGACAGATGGACGGTTTTAGTGTACCGGACGAGTTGAATATTCTCCCGCCGTGCGTTCCGATTGCTACCCATTTACTGCATGGTGTGGGAGCAGCTTGGGCAGCTCGATTGCGTGACGAAGATACGGTCTCTTTCTGCTATTTCGGTGATGGTGCTACTTCAGAAGGCGATTTTCACGAGGCGCTTAATTTCGCCGGAGTCTTTCATCTGCCAGTGGTATTCTTTTGCCAGAACAACGGTTTTGCCATCAGTGTACCTTTTGCTCGTCAATCTGCGTCTCCTACAATTGCCAAGCGGGCGTCCGCGTATGGTATGGATGGCATTCGTGTGGATGGAAATGATGCAGTTGCAGTGTATCTCGCTTGTCAGACAGCTATTCACAAGGCGCGCAATGGTGGCGGACCTACTCTGATTGAGGCAGTCACGCAGCGGTTTGGCGCGCACACGACAGCAGATGATCCAACTCGCTATCGCGATCAGGCAGCTATGAACGAAGAATGGCGCCGCGAGCGCGATGCTGTGCAACGTCTGCGTTTGCTTTTGACGTCCAAGGGTCTATGGGATGACAATCGCGAAGAACAATGGATTGCCAAAGTGGGAAATGAACTGGTGAATGCTTGGGAAGAAGCGGTGGCAAAGCCGTTCTCTGAGCCCATAGAGATGTTTGACCATGTCTATAGTAAAATGCCTGCGCACTTGGAGGAACAGAAAAAGTTGTTAGCAGGAGGTGGACTGGCGTGACTCGGATGTTGAATATGGTTCAAGCTATTCGTGACGCACTGGACGTCAAATTGGCAGAAGACAACCGCGTATTAGTGCTTGGTGAAGATGTGGGTGTCAACGGCGGAGTTTTCCGGGCCACGGACGGACTGCAGGATAAATATGGTCCTGAACGGGTCATTGATACGCCGCTGGCCGAATCGGGTATCATTGGTTCTTCTATTGGGTTGGCCTTAAACGGATTTCGGCCTGTAGCAGAAATTCAGTTTTTAGCTTTCATTTTTCCAGGTTTAGAACAAGTTTTTGCTCATGCAGCCAGAATGCGTTATCGCACTCGAGGGCGCTTTACAGCTCCTCTTGTCATTCGTGCTCCTTATGGCGCTGGTATTCGCGGGCCTGAATTACATTCAGAAAGTTTAGAGAGTTTATTTGCGCATACGCCAGGTCTGCGTGTGGTTGCGCCAAGCAATCCTTATGATGCTAAAGGCATGTTGATATCCGCAATGGAAGTGGACGATCCGGTCATTTTCCTTGAGCCAACTCGGCTTTACCGAGCAGGGACACGTGATGTTCCAGAAGGCAGCTATCGTGTATCGCTTGAGAAGGCTGAACGTTTGACGGAAGGTAGAGATGTATCGCTGTTTGCTTGGGGAGCTATGGTACCTGTAGCGTTGCGAGCGGCGGAACAATTGGAGAAGGAGCAAGGATTGAGCGCAGAAGTGATTGATTTGCGTTCTTTGATGCCGCTTGACAAGGAGACCATTCTTTCTTCTGTAGAGAAAACTGGTCGTGCTGTGATTGTGCATGAAGCGCATCAAACAGCTGGACTGGGTGCAGAAATTGCTGCACTTTTGGCAGATGAGGCGGTCTGGTGTTTAAGGGCGCCGATCAAACGGGTAGCGGGTTTTGATGTACCCGTGCCTCCTTTTTCTGTGGAAGACGCGTATTTACCAACAACAGAACGCGTTTTGGCAGGACTGAAGGAAGTGGTGATGGCTGAATGAGCACTACAATGATTCAAAATGGCGAGACGACGGGTATTTATGAATTCCGACTGGCCGATATTGGTGAAGGCGTTCATACAGCTACTATTGCGCGTTGGCTGGTTGAAAAGGGGCAAAAAGTGGCTTTGGATGAACCTTTGGTACTGGTTGAAACGGACAAAGTAACAGCTGAACTGCCTTCGCCAGTAGCCGGAGAGATAGTAGAATTAGCGGCGCCAGAAGGAGCCAGTTTATCAGTGGGCGAAGTGCTCGTTAAAATTCGTACACACTCCAAGGCAGATGATAACGCTCTAAGCAAAGCTTCAACGGCAGAAACTCCCCCGCAGGCAACTGTATCTTCCATGAAAGCTGACCGAATGTTGGGGGACGTTCCTCAGGCACGAGATACAGTAAATGGCAGTCCCATGTCAGGCCAAACGGCGATGGTGCGAGCTACTCCATATGTGCGGAAATTGGCGCGCAAACTGGGAGTTGATTTGTTGACCGTTGTGCCTACCGGGAAAGAGGGACGCATTACGGAAGCAGATGTGCTTCACACGAGCCAATTGTCCGAACAAACCGGTCAGGAGAAATCTAAACTTAATTTGCAACAGCAAGCCACTTCTGTGCCCAGAGAAGATCGAATTCCATTTACGGGTATTCGTAAAAAGATTGCTGAGCATATGGTTCACTCTGTGCGTACCATTCCACATGTAACGCATTCCGATGAAATTGAGATGGATGCTATATCGGATATATGGCAAAAAGCGAAAAAAGCGGCTGCAAGTCAAGAAATCCGTTTAACATTGCTTGCTTTTATGGCAAAAGCAGTTGCTTTGGCTATTCGTGAGTACCCCTATATCAACAGTTCCATTGATGAAGAAAAAAACGAGATTGTGCTTAAGTCTTATGTCAATTTGGGCATTGCAACCGATACAGATGCGGGACTTTTGGTACCTGTGGTAAAGGGTGTAGAGAATTTGAGTGTGCTCGAGATTGCTCAGCAAATTCAGTCTCTCACAGAAAAAGCTCGTACAGGCAAGTTGGGATTAGGGGATACTGCTGGTGGCACTTTTACCATCAGTAACATGGGTGGGATTGGAAGCCAACATGCAACTCCTATTATTCGTCATCCTGAGGCGGCGATTCTTGCCTTGCACCGCATGGAACCGCGTGTAGTGGTAAGAGACGGAGAGATGGTCATTCGCAAGATGATGAATGTGTCACTCTCATTTGATCATCGACTTTTGGATGGTGCTACGGCAGTTCGGTTCACCAATCGTGTCAAGCAACTGCTGGAGGAACCGGAGCATTGGCTGCTGAACTTGAGATAAAAAAATACTTTACAGACTGGTGGCTTCAGCATACTATAAAAACAAGCAAGCGCTTGTTTGGGAAGAATTGAGGTGCGATAACATCGGCAAAGGACAGTCTACGTGAAAGCGGTACAAAGGAGAAGGCAAGAGAATCTATTCTGGCTGCTGCCCGTAAGCTCTTTAGCGAAAAAGGGTATCACGGTACGACGATTCGCGAAATAGCAGAAGAGCGGGGCATACTGTCAGGCAGTTTATACGCCCACATTGATTCAAAAGAAGATTTACTTTTTGCTATTGCAGATGAAGGTGCCAACGCTTTCATAGACGCATTGACTCCAGTGCTTGAAAAAGATGTGTCGGCTGCTGAAAAACTTCGTCTTGGCTTGGCGGCGCATATTGGTGTCATTGCTCATCGCTTGGAAGCAGCCCGCGTTTTTTTCCATGAATGGCATGCACTGGGTAAGGAACGGCGTCAAGAAATACTGGAAAAACGTCTGAGCTATGAAGCAATGTGGGATGAAATTCTTCAACAGGGTATAAGTCAAGGGGAATTTTCGGCAGATGGCGCGCGGTTTGCCCGCTTATTGATTTTGTCCGTAGCCAACTGGGTCTATCAATGGTACAGTCCCAACGGCAGTCATAGTCCAGAGCAAATTGCCCATCAGTTCTCTGCATTGATTTTGCATGGAATTGCTGCAAACCATGAAGATAAACTTGGACGGAGGTGAATCGGCATGTCGACATCGCTCGATAGAGCCCAATCAGTTGCGGATGATGCACAAAAAATAGAGCATTTTCTTGCTCGCATTGATGCGGGGGAGAAAATAGAGTCGACGGATTGGTTGCCCCTGGAATATCGGTTGCTTTTGCTGCGTCTCATTCACATGCATGGCATCAGTGAAATTATGGGGGCTTATCCGGAAAAAGAGTGGGTTCCCAAAGCCCCTACTTTAGCTCGTAAACTCTCATTGCTCGCAAAAGTTCAAGATGAAATGGGCCATGGTCAGTTGCTCTTACGTGTTGCTGAAGATTTGGCAGCGCCGATTGGAGGCACGCGGGAGTCACTGATGACTGACGTATTTACGGGCAAAGTGAAATTTCACAATGTCTTTCATATGGAAGCCCCCACTTGGGCGGATGCAGGAGTGATTGGCTGGTTGGTGGATGGTGCGGCCATCATTACACAAACGGCTCTTCTTGACGGTTCATATGCGCCGTACACGCGTGTATTGCGCCGCATCTGCGCAGAAGAAAGTTTTCATATGCAACATGGAGAGTCCATTATTCTCACATTGGCAGAAGGAACCAAGGAGCAGAGAAATATGCTCCAGGAGGCGCTCAATCGTTGGTGGCCGTCCCTGCTTTTCTTTTTTGGCCCAACTGAGGTGTCCGATCCGGTTCGCAAAATGATTCGTTACAAAATTCGTGAACGCACGAATGAAGAGTTACGTCAGAAATTTCTTTCTCGTTACGTACCGCGTATTCGTGCCATCGGGTTGACCATTCCAGATCATCAACTAGCCTATGACGAGAAGAAAGGCGAGTGGACGTACACGGCGCCCGATTGGGAATATTTTGGTCGCATGGTTCGCGAGAACAACGGTCCCAAATCAGCGGAACGAGTGGCTTTGCGCCGTCAAGCACATGAAGAACAAGCGTGGGCACGAGTGATTGGCTAAGCCGTCCCAGCTTTCCGCAGTCCGAAAGCAAGTGGCCTATTCTTACGAGATTTTTCTTAGGCCTATGAAAGCGAGTGATACAGTATGAGCCACACTTCACACAATGAGTCTGCACCCGTTACTGGCGAACAAATCTATGAAGTGTTTGTGCAATCCAATCATCAAGAGGCGCATCAACACGTAGGCAGCTTACTTGCACCAGATGACACTATGGCCATGCTCCTGGCAAGAGAAAATTTTCTGCGGCGTGACAAGGCAGTCAGTCTCTGGGTTGTACCGCGATCGGCCTTTATCGTAAAAGACTCCGGGGATGGGGCTTTTTTAAAGCGCGAATTTGACCGCAGTTATCGGGAGGTTCGCGGTTATGCTGATAATGCTGCGCGTTGGAAAGCGTTTAAAGCGAAAGCGCTGACACTTGAAGAAGTTATAGAGGATGTGCGTACACCATGAAGGATTCTACAACGGCAGAAATCGCTCTTGAACGATTGCCCAAAGAGCAGAGAGAGGCTTGGCAAACCGTTTTGTTGATACTCGCCGATGATGAATTGGCGGCTGGACATAGGGCATCAGAGTGGCTTGGTTTGGCGCCGAGTGTTGAAGAGGATATCGCCTTTGCTTCGATTGCTCAAGACGAATTGGGGCATGCGCGCTTTTATTATCAATGGCTTGCTCGACTCGAAAATACGGATGTGGATGCGTTTGTCTTTAGACGCCCTTCAGCAGACTGGCGCAATGCAGTATTTTTGGAACGAGTGCGAGGGGATTTTGCAGAAGCGATGTTGCGTGTATGGCTTTATGACGAGTGGGATGCCATCCGTTTGAAAGCGCTCGCATCATGCTCGTTTGCACCGTTGGCTGTAGGTGCAAAGAAGATGCTTTGTGAGGAAGAGTACCATCTTGAGCACGCGCGAGCCTGGATGAAGCGTCTAGCCAGTGGTGGTGAAGCGCGCGTCCGACTGACTACCGCTTTGGCTCATAGTTTCCCTGCTTTAGCCGATCTCGCTGATTTTGGATCGGCAAACTTCGTTTTACCAGAGTTACTGGGTGTGGATATTCATTCATTGCGGGATGAATGGAAAAAAGAGGTTGCTGAACGGCTGGAAGCGTTGCGGTTGGTTTGTCCAGCATGGCCCGAACCTCAATCCGGCGGTCGCATGGGGCGACATACAGAAGATATGCAAGAGTTGCTCAGTACCATGACAGAAGTTTCTCGTTGGCTTCCAGAAGTGTCCTGGTAACCAGTCCAACCGGAAAGGAGGCTTCGGATGTGGATGCAGCGCTTGGTAACAATCATTCGCAAGCTGTGTGGAAACATTTAGAAAATATTGCCGATCCGGAATTGCCAGCCGTCAGTCTGGTCGATCTTGGTATCGTCCATCGTGTGGAGACGGAAGAGAATCGCGTGAAAGTTGAATTGCTGCCTACCTTTATCGGATGTCCGGCTCTTTCTGTGATAGCAGATGTCGTCGCTAGAGAGCTTCGTTCTCTGGATGGCGTAGAATCTGTTGATGTTCAATTTGTATATGACACCCTTTGGACGTCAGAACGCTTAACTGAGCGCGGAAAGCTGGCACTGAAGCGGTATGGCATTGCCCCGCCAAGTTTAGCGCAACCCGTTTGTCCCTACTGCGATTCTGTGGAGACAGAATTGACGAGTCGATTTGGACCAGCTCCTTGCCGAATGGTGGCTTACTGTCACCATTGTCAGCAGCCGTTTGAAGTTTTTAAAACACTCTGACTGAAGACGAAATTTCTATTTGGGGAGTGGGTCACCATGTTTGAGCCGCAAGTGGAAAGCATGAGTCGGGACGAGTTAGCGGATTTGCAAAGTCGACGTCTGCGTCAGCTAGTGCAACGCGCTTATGAAAAAGTGCCCTTTTATCGTCGGAAAATGGAGAGTCGCGGTTTAGTCCCACAAGATATTCGTTCCATTGCTGATATTCGCTACTTACCCACTTTGCAAAAATCAGACATGCGCGAACAATATCCATTTGGACTTTTTTCTGCTGAACGGGAAGAAATCGCTCGTTTTCACGCTTCTTCTGGAACCAAAGGCAAACCTACGCTGGTGGGATACACGGCTCATGATTTGCAGGTTTTTGCCAATCTCTTGGCGCGTTCGCTCGTAACAGCTGGAGCGACGCCGCAGGACACCATTCATGTGGCTTATGGCTATGGGCTTTTTACAGGCGGTCTTGGTTTTCATGCTGGTGTAGAACATCTTGGGGCTACCGTTGTGCCTGCTTCGAGCGGCCAAACTGTCAGGCAAGTGACGCTGATGCAAGATTTGCGTCCACAGGGAATTTGTTGTACACCGTCGTATGCCATGACATTGGCGGATGTGATGCTTCAACACTCCATACAACCCAAGAGTCTTGGGATTCGCTATGGTATTTTTGGCGCCGAGCCTTGGTCCGAGTCTATGCGTAAGCAGATTGAGGATATCTATGGATTGACAGCTTGCGATGTGTATGGTTTGTCTGAATTGATGGGACCGGGAGTAGCCATAGAATGTTTTGAAGAGCAGAACGGTTTGCATTTGGCAGAAGACCATTTTTACGCGGAAATTTGTCATCCAGATACGGGCGATCCCGTTCCTGAGGGTGAATATGGGGAACTGGTACTGACCGCTCTGAGCAAGGAAGCGATGGCCATTATTCGCTATCGAACAGGAGACATCACTCGTTTGAAGAGTGAGCCGTGTTCGTGCGGTCGAACACACAGGCGAATGGAGAGGCTGCTTGGACGGCGCGATGATATGTTGGTTGTACGCGGAGTCAACGTCTATCCATCAGAAATTGAGCGAGTGATTCTTCAGTGCCCTGAGCTTTCCGCTCATTATCAGATCCGTCGTGTGTATCAAGGCCATTTGGAGCAACTTGAAGTTCATGTAGAGGTGGCTGATTCGAGTGCTGCCAGTGTTGAATTAGCCGCGGCTGCATCCTTCAATTCAGATGCTTTCTCTCGCCAGGTGGCAGAGAAGCTTTACAATACGCTGGGGATTAAAGTCGAAGTGAAAATCTGCCCTCCGGGTACATTGCCGCGCAGTGAGGGGAAAGCCGTACGATTGGTGGAAGAACGTCACTCATAAACCTATCTATGAATGATGATGCAGTGATAGGTTAGCAAGCTATGAATTTTGAAAACCGGGCCAAGCCCACGAAAGCGAGGAAAAACCATGGCCAAATTAATTGCCATTTATCGTCAACCTGAAGATGTAAAAGCTTTTGAGGATCACTATCAAAACATACATGCACCGCTTGCCATGAAAATGCCTGGGTTAGAAAAGATTGAGGTGACACGGATTGAAAGTGACGCAATGGGTCAACCAAGTGAATACTATCTTTTAGCCGAAATGTATTTTAAGAGTCAAGCTGAGTTGCAGTCTGCTATGCGCTCTCCAGAGGGAAAAGCGGCAGCCAAAGATCTGATGGGATTTGCCGGGAAAATTGTTCAAATGGTGATTGGCGAGACGGTCGAGGTGTAAACTATGCAATCGTTTACAAAGGTATCCTTCCCGCATGATGGCGTAGCACTGCTGTCCATCGGCACCGAAGATGGGCTGAATCCTCTTTCCATTGCGGGTATTAAAGAAATTGTGGATTGCTTAGATCGCTTGTCGGAACAGCCGGAAGTCCGGGTTGTGGTACTGACAGGCGGGGAACGTGCACTGGCTGCAGGCGCTGATATTTCAGAAATGGAAAACCTCAGTTTGATGGAAATGAAATTGAAAAATCAATTTCGCGATTGGGATCGGATGGCTTGGTTTCCTAAACCACTTTTAGCAGCCGTGCGTGGCTATGCTTTGGGTGGCGGGTTTGAGCTGGCGCTGCTCTGTGACATGATTTTTGCCGATCCTAAAGCGACGTTTGGATTTCCGGAATGCAAACTTGGCCTTATGCCTGGTGCAGGCGGAACACAACGCTTAGCCCGTAAAATCGGCGCTGGAAAAGCGCTTTCTCTGCTTTGGACAGGAGATTCTGTCAAAGCAGAAGAAGGTTTTCAACTCGGTTTTGTCGATCGTGTGGCACAAGAAGGGGAATGCCTGAACGAGACGATAGATTTTGCTAAACGTCTGGCCCAGGGGGCGCCGCTTGCGATTCGAGCCATTAAGGAAGCTGTATGGCATGGTCTCGATATCCCTTTGCTGGCGGGCATGGAAATGGAACGCAACCTGTTTTATCAACTATTTTCCAGCGAAGATAGCCGCGAAGGAATGTCAGCTTTTCGCGAGAAACGTGCGCCGCGCTTTACAGGCCGTTGACCGTTAACGTCTGTCCGTCTCGCCACGCTTCATTCAGAGAATGGGGGAAGAAGGATGGCTGAACACCAGGATGTTCTTTTTGAAATATCCCAGGGCGTGGCTACCATCACGCTAAACCGGCCTGAGAAATTGAACGCTCTGACCATGGACATGCTGCATCAACTCGCTCTTCTCATCGCTAAGTGTGCAGAACACGATGATGTCCGCGCGGTCTTACTGACAGGAGTTGGACGTGGATTCTCTGCTGGTCAAGATTTAGCTGCGGTACAGGGAAATCAGCCCGTGAATTTTGAACAAGTCGTTCGTGAGGGATACAACCCGGTAGTGCAAGGCATTGCTGCTTGTCCCAAGCCAGTCATTGCTGCTGTCAATGGCGTTGCAGCAGGTGCAGGTGCGAATCTAGCTCTCGCTTGTGACTTGTTGGTGGCTGCAGAGTCGGCTGTCTTTATTCAAGCCTTTACTGCAATTGGGTTGGTGCCGGATTCCGGAGGCACCTGGTTTTTGCCAAGAATATTTGGTCTGCATAAAGCCAAGGAACTCGCCTTTCTCGGTGAACGTCTGACTGCAGCAGAAGCTAAGCAATGGGGAATGGTAGCGCGTATCTTTACCCATGAGAATTTTGCTGCGGAATCTTTTCAATTTGCCCATCAGATAGCTACTTTACCAACAGCAGCTCTGGCCATGACCAAAGCTGCCATGCATCAGGCACTCTCTTTACCGCTTGCTGAGGCGCTTGATGCAGAGGCCAAGTGGCAGGGAAAGGCAGGTCTTACGACCGATCACGCTGAAGGAGTTGCGGCATTTCTGGAAAAACGCAAACCGCATTTTCAAGGAAAATAAAGCGCCGCACGCATGGGGAGAGGAGGAGCGAAATGAAGTCTGGACTCTACGTAGGCTATCAAGAAACGCTTGAATTTGATGTGACGGAGGACATGTGTCCTGAGTTTGGCGGTCAACGTGTCCATGCTACACTCTCCACCGTTTCTCTTGTCTATTATATGGAATGGGTGGCAAGACGAGTTATCTTACCTTTTCTGGAACCCCATGAAGAAGGAATAGGTGCGGCTGTGGAAGTTCGTCATGCGGCGCCAGCTCCGGTAGGTACGCGTGTACGGCTTCTTGCCGAAGTAACGGAATGTAGTCAGAGTAAAGTCATCTGCAAGGTTAGCGCAGAGCACAAATTGGCTCAGGTAGGATACGGTTCGGTTGTACAAGCTATTTTACCTCGCGAAAAAATTTTGGAGCGAATTGATGCAATGCGAATTTGCTCGGAATCGCATTGACTGAGGCTTTGCAAATCGACGGGTAAGGTGAATGATGAATCGGAATAAAGGAGCGATTGGCTTTGGAAATTGGCAAAATGTATATCAATGGTGAATGGGTAGCGGCTGTAGACGCTGGCACTTGGAAAGTTCATAATCCAGCAACCGGAGAATTGGTGGGTGAGGTAGCGTTTGGTGGCGGTGTTGAAGCGAATCAGGCCATTGCTGCTGCACATGCAGCGTTTCCTGCGTGGTCTGGTCTGACACCTAGAGAACGTGCCAAATATCTGCTTAAATTGCACGATTTAGTGCGTGCCAATCGGGATGATTTGGCTGAACGCATCTCGGCGGAGATGGGTAAACCGTTGCGTGAGGCTAAAGGGGAAGTACTCGGGGCTGCGGACAATTTTCTTTGGTATGCCGAAGAAGCGAAACGAGTTTATGGAGAAACCATACCAAGTTCCGTTCCAGGCAAACGTCTTTTTGTCCTGCGTCAACCAGTGGGGGTTGTCGCCGCTATCACCCCTTGGAATTTTCCTGTCAATATGGTGGCGCGGAAACTGGCTCCAGCGCTTGCTGCTGGTTGTACAGTAATCCTTAAACCTGCTGAATCTACGCCTCTTTCTGCGATTCGCTTGTTTGAGTTAATGGAAGAAGCCGGTTTTCCAGCTGGTGTGGCTAATCTTGTCATTGGCAATCCGGCAGCCATTGGAGAAGCTTTCTTGGCAAGTGAGCATGTGCGCAAGATTGCCTTTACCGGATCGACCCGTGTGGGCAAATTATTGATGGCTGGCGCAGCGCGCACTGTTAAACGGGTCAGTCTTGAACTAGGTGGGCATGCACCTGTGCTGGTCTTCGCCGATGCGAATCTCGATCAAGCGGTTCATGGGGTTTTTGAAAGCAAGTATCGCACCTCTGGACAGCAGTGCATTTGCGCCAATCGCCTGTACGTAGAAGACAGTATACATGATGCTTTTGTAGAAAAACTGAAAGAGCGAATTCTTGCCGCTAAAGTTGGAGATGGCCGCGAAAAGGGAGTAGAGATTGGTCCGCTCGTCAATGCTGCTGCGGTAGAGAAAGTGATGCAGCATGTGGACGACGCAGTGAGCAAAGGAGCCAAAGCGGTTGTTGGCGGTCACCGTTTGACCGAAGGAGCCTATAGCCAGGGACATTTTATGGCACCTACACTTTTGACGGATGTGGATGAGACCATGCTCGTCTGCCAGCAAGAGACGTTTGGACCTGTTTTGCCCGTTCTTCGCTTTCAGACAGAAGATGAAGCGATAGAGCGTGCGAATCATACCAACTACGGTTTGGCGGCTTATGTTTATACTAACAATCTCAGTCGCGCTTTGCGTGTATCGGAGAAATTGGAGTATGGCATGGTGGGAGTCAATGATGGAGAATTCACACAAACGCAGGCACCGTTTGGCGGTTTTAAAGAGAGTGGTTTGGGAAGAGAAGGCGGACATCATGCTATGGATGAATTTTTGGAAGTCAAAATGGTCTCCATTGCGCTTGATTAAACCTGTCTATTGTAACTCTGAGCATAGAGTGGCCGCTCATTTTTCATCTTGGGTTTAGATACCTGATCCAACCGGCATGCTGAGCACGATTTCGCTGGCATGCCGGTTGTTATGTTGATGAATTTTACAATGGGCGTTGCATCTGTTCGAGCAAAGTTTCAAGCACGTCGACGTCTTCTAATCCTGTAACATCGCCTTTCACATCACCGGTTTGGAGAATTTCACGCAGCATGCGGCGGATAATTTTGCCCGATCTCGTTTTTGGCATGACATCGACAAACAATATTTGGGATGGACGCGCAAAAGCACCAATGTCTTGTACAATCTTTTCTTTCAATTCATCTGCGATGTTTTCCGATACTGAATAGGCTTTGTCGAGTGTCACAAAGGCAACAGGCACCATGCCCTTGAGTGAATCAGGTTCTCCTACCACAGCTGCCTCCACCACGGCGGGATGTTGAATCAAGGCGCTCTCCATTTCCATGGTGCTGATTCGATGGCCTGACACATTAATCACGTCATCTACTCTGCCGAGTACCCAGTAGTGACCGAATGAGTCACGGATAGCGCTGTCTCCAGTGAAATAAGCGCCCGGCAATTGTGAAAAGTAAGATTGCAAGTATCTATGGCGATCGCCAAAAATATCGCGCGCCAATGTTGGAAAAATGCTGCGAATGACCAAAAAACCAGGAGTATTGTCCGGCAAGGAGCATCCATTTTGGTCAACAATGTCCAGATGGTGTCCAAAGAAAGGTACACCGCAGGATCCAGGACGCATGGCAACCGCACCCGGTAGCGAAGCAAGAGGCGTACCACCTGTCTCTGTCTGTCCCCACGTGTTGTTGATGACTGCTTGACCTTGGCCAAATACGCGCCGCAGAAAATGCCAAGCCTCCGGATTGAGAGGTTCGCCTACGGAAGCAAGCAATTGGACGTGATCAAGCTGATAGGATTTGGCAAGATCTTCACCGTGTTTCATCAGCATGCGGTAAGCAGTAGGTGCGGAAAAAAGTTTGTTGACCTGATAGCGTTCTATCATTTCGTAGAGTCGACCAGTATACGGATAATCCAGTGCGCCTTCATAAAGCAATGTCGTTGCGCCCATGGCCAAGCCGCCTACGAGTACAAAGATGTGAGATGTTAACCAGCCAATGTCAGCCGTATTCCAGTAGATATCTTGTGGTTGCAAGTCTAACTGATATTTGCTGTAAGCATACGTTCCCAACAAGAAACCGCCACCTGCGTGCACAATACCTTTCGGTTTGCCGCTTGTGCCACTGGTAAAGATTAATAATCCTGGAGCATTGGCTTCCATAGGTGTGACAGGGCAGTCAGGACTGGAACCTTTCATCAACTCTTCATAATCGAGATCTCGACCTGTGGTCATTGGCGTAGCTAAGTTTTGTATACGGCGAAAAACAATCACGTGCTCGACGCTGTCCACTCCTTGTAAGGCAAGATCGACAGTGTCCTTGAGAGGCAGAACTTTTCCACGTCGATAACTGGCATTAGAGCAGATTACCAATTTTGCCTTCGATGCGACAATTCGTTCGCGCAGTGCTTCGGCTGAAAATCCTGCAAACACTGTATTGTAGACAACGCCTATACGCAGACAGGCGAGAAGGACAACATAAGTCTCTAACAAATTTTGCATGTATACGCTTACAACATCGCCGGGTTGAAGTCCTAGAGAGCGAAGGACATTGGCGAATTTTGAAACTTGTTGCTGCAGCATAGCGTAGGTCAAACAATCTTTGTCGCCCGGTTCTCCTTCCCAAAAAAGTGCAACCTTATTTCGAAATGCAGGATTTTCGGCATGACGATCGACACAGTTGTCGCAGACATTGAGAAGACTTTCAGGAAAAAAGGAAAAATCGGGCATACTTCCGCTCCATACCGTACTCTTTCGATCCAAAAAACGCAATTCATCTGCAATGCGATTCCAAAATTGTTCGGGGTGTTCAATCGATTCTTGGTAGAGTTGCAAATATTCCTGCATGTTTTGTATGTAAGACGAATTACGATATTTGTCAGATGGATGATAATGTTCGTCAGATGCTAAAAAAACTGGTATTTCCATTCCATTCCCTCCTCTTGATTCAGATATATTCAAAAATTCGTAGAGTTAATATGAAAATCCTTGTTTGATAGGTGAGATCATTCTGAAAAAATCTTCAGCAGAAAACCAGTACAGTATTTCTAACGTATAATTCATAGAACCATTTCATGCATGTTTTCAAGAGGATACAGTGATTTCCGTCCCGGCTGATGGATGGCAGAAAAGAATGCTGAATCGTGTCGTATAATAGACGCATTGGGCTATCCATCGGGGAGTGAACGGGACTGTGGATTTGAATGAAGATGCTTTATTATTTCAGTCGCTTCAACATGGAGATAAGACTGCGTTTGAACGACTATATCATCAATATAGTTCATTGGTATATACGTTTGCTCTCAGGTGCTGTGGTAACCCCGATTTAGCCAGTGAGATAACTCAGGATGTTTTTCTCAGATTATGGAGAACCAAGGCTGTCTATCAACCAGAACTTAGTCGCTTTTCTACTTGGTTACTGACGATGACTCGCCATATCTGTTATGACAAACTGAGAAGCCCGTCACAGCAGGTTCAGAAAAAATCCGTTTCATTGGAATCGGATACGAATCGAGAGATGTTAAGGAACGGATCGACTCATGAATTAGAAAAGAGCTGGTTTCGTAAAGATATGGAAGATGCGCTGTCAGAATTGCGTCCTGAAGAACGAACCATTATTCAATTAGCTTACTTTCAAGGATATACTCTGAATGAAATCTCACAACAACTCCATTTACCGATTGGTACGGTAAAAACCAGATTGCATAAAACTTTACGGCGTTTGAGATCGTACATGCGCGGTTGGGAAGGAGGCATAGATGATGAGCGGGCAAACGTGTGAATCCATGGATTGGCTTGCTTATTTATCGAATCAATTGTCTCCTGAAGAACACATTCGAATGCAGGAGCATCTTCACTCTTGTACGGCTTGTCAAGCTGAATTGAAAGATATAGAACAACTGTTTGACCATTTATCCATCCATCTAGAGTTGATAGAACCCCCCGGTAGTCTTAAAGAGCGAGTGATGTCTTCGATTCAAGCAGAGAGTACAGAGGAGGTTGAAAACTACAAGCAAGAACGAGAAGCAAAAGGGCAACCTTTTTCACGGCTTGAATCTTTTCATCCGGGTTATCAAAGGCGTCGACCCTTTTGGATAGGGCTCGGTTATGCTGTTTTGTTCTTTCTTTGCGGAGGTTTGGGCCTGCAACTCAATCATGAACACAAACTACTTACACAGTTGCAACAGCAAATGCAAGATACTCCTGCGATGTTATCCATGCATGCAACGTCGTATGATAAGGAGGGACAAGGTGAGGTCATTCTCATACCGAAAGGGAATTCTCTGCGCGTCATTGTCGTTGTTAACCATTTAAAACCAACCGTAGGCAGTCAAGTTTACCACATCTGGTTTTGGCATCATGGTACACGAAGCAGTGCAGGTGTGATGACAGTCAATGCAGAAGGGAAAGGAACGTTTGTTCAAACGTTTCCTATTTCCTTTCATGAAATCGATGGAATTGGGATTACTTTGGAACCTAATCCAAATACAACCTATCCTGTTGGCCCTAAAGTTTTAGGAGTGTCACATGTCTAAAGATGAGACGTGTCCATGAAGCTGTTGCGTGTGAGATTAGACTCGTGAAGTCAAAATAAAGGGGCTTTCCTTCCAGTCACTTAGAATGACTGTTGGAAAAGCCCCTTAACGATTTGTCATTTTAATGACTCATTGACAAGTTTAAACTGTCATTGGACAATTGCAGGGATATTCCCGCATTCTCCAGTACGGATGTTAAGTCAGACAGACAAACGTATGTCGTAGGTTTTCCAGTATACGGATCGTTCTCAACCATTTTGCGAACAATCCCTGCATACGTACCATTCACCATCAAAGTAGCGCTTGTCAACGGATCGCCCAATGAACTGGGAATATCTTTAGACATCATCGATGACATCTGACTCGAAGTAGAAATGTTCAATGTCGATCCGTTCCAAGTAGAAGAAAAATTCATGGCATGAAGAGCTTGCTGCAAGTAATAAACAGGTACATACCATTCACTTTTCCCCATATCCATGGCTTGCGTTTGATAAACATAAGGAGTTTCAACCGTTTGCTGATTCACTTGCATCATCATTTGCATTTTACCTGTGATTTGTAGCGAAGGTTGATAGTCCAATTCGTTTACCGTGTTGCTGTTGTCGTCCGTATAATAGACTACCAAATTTCCGCTTGCATCTTTACTCGCGGCAATGCCAAATAATGCTGAGCCTGCACCAGTTTTAGGGTTCACTGGAGTTTTATCAAGCACCACTTTTGCCACAGGCTGTGCTTTACCGTTGGGCAGGATACGCAGTTGAATCAAATCGTTGTTTCCTTGATTCACCACTAACAAATCTCCATTCACAGGATCAATCGTCAGACCTGCTGGTTTATTCAAAAGTCCGTTTTGATAAACCAATTTACCCATCCCTTGATTCTTACTGGCTGTACCGTCCCATTGAAAAGCACGTATAGAATTATCGGCTGTATCTGTGACATAAAGTGTATGAGTCATAGTATCATAGGCCATTCCCTGAGGGCCTTCAATATTGTTGGCACCCCAACCGCTTTTCGCCAAACCACTGCCGAGGACGATAAAGTGAGTCGTTGTTTGAAAATCAGGTGGTGAAAATCCAAACATGGCCACCACTGTGCCATTTTGAGCACCGGTTGCAAAAAAGGCTGCTGGCACAGTACTTCCATTCGATGTTGTATAAGCAGGTGCAAAGGCCTGTCCCCATGGGCCTTTCAATACTGGGTTGGTTATCCAGCCTCCTTGACCAAAGGATGTACCATTTGGCTTTGTCACTTGTACATTTCCGTCTGTTCCATTTTGTCCAAAGTTAGCAATCCAGAGCGGGCCTTTGGGAGAAAAGGCCATAGCAGCAGGTCCATTGGCGTTTGTGACAAAAGGAACAGGTTTACCTGCTACAATCCGTTCAATCGTTGTACCGGCTCCATTGGTACCTGCTTTGTTGGAGAAGTTAGAAACAAAAATTTCTCCATAAGTTGTTGAACCTGGTCGATTATCTACGACAACTGCGTAGGGATTGTTGTCTCCATTTGTTGGGTCAACAGTGGAGGAAACCACAAAATTTTGATTGAGTTGATTGATATTTCCTACACCCATCATGGAAGAATTGGCTGCAAAGACGGTGGGTACGTTTAATACTGCTAGAGAAAATATAGAACCCCCAAGCGCAGCAGCTTTCCAATAATTTTTTTTCATTAAGAAATTCCTCACCTTTCTGTGTAATGATGTCTATCACAGTCTAATACGAGCAAATGTGGCAAGCGGTTTTTATTTTGAAAAAACTATTTAAAAATAAACCAGGTGAATTCTATTTCTTTCAGGCGTACAATCGTTGACAAAGTTATCGAACCGATTCAACTGATTGCCGATGGGGGAGAAAATGATGCAGTTTATACCGAAAGCTTTAGGGCAATCCAATGATTTGTTGACCTTCTGGGATCATTTACCGGAAATGGCGATTCTGTTGCCGCGTCCTCTACAGGTTGTATCAGAAATTCAGTGGGGAATTGGCGAATTAGACAGGCAGCCGTGTTTGATACTCTATCTGTTTGTGGGTGAAGATACGTTAGAATTGTTGCTTCCCCGCGAATTGCCGACGTCTCCACAAGAGCAGGTGGATGTGTGGGAGCTACTTATATCTTGGAGGACTGACTGCGTAAAATTACGTTATGGAGAAAGTCCACTGCATGCGGAGCAAGAAGTCACTCTTTTTTTGCCAGCCTCCGAATCGGAAGCTCTTCTTTCACAATTATATCTCTTCGTTCAAAAATCATTGACATTGTCTTCTACAAAAGAGCTCCCTCAAAGTCATCAAGACTGTCTAATAGCACTGAAAGAAAGGATTGAAGAACACAGAGAGCAAAGCAGGGAATCGGTTTAAGGTCGGGAGAGACGATTGATGCACATAGAAAGTCATGAAGTGTTTTGTGCTGTGGTTGAGCATGGGAGCTTATCCCGTGCAGCGCATTTATTGCATATGACGCAGTCTACAGCAAGTCGTCATTTACAGGTGTTAGAAGAAGAATATGGAGGCTTGTTGTTTGAGCGAAGTGCTTCTGGATTGACACTGACATCGCTCGGACATGCCTTGTATCCCTTTAGCAGAGATATGTTGAGCTGTCATATGCGCGCTAAAGAAGAAATATTTCGTCTGCGGAGTCAAGGCGGGGGATTGTGCGTAGGAGCAACCTTGTCGATTGGCGAATATGTGCTTCCTGAACTTCTTGGTGAATTAAAAAAACAGTATCCTCTTACCGAAATTCGCATGCGTATAGCCAATACAGCTGAAGTGTTGAGGCTTTTAATCCATCACAGTATTGATATTGGTATTGTCGAGGGGCAGGTAAAATCTGCTTCCGATTTTCAAATTACTGAATGGATGGAGGACGATCTCGTTCTAGTTTGTCCACCTTTTCACCCGTTTGTTCATCAATCAGAAGTTACTTTGCAAGAAGTTTTACAAGAACCTCTTTTGTGTCGTGAAGAAGGTTCCGGTACGCGGCAAATTACAGAGCAAGCTCTTGATAAAGCAGGAGTTTTAGATCGAGTATCTTTTATGATGGAACTTGGCAGTACACAGGCGATTAAATCTGCGATTACTGCTGGCCTGGGTATTGCTTTTCTGTCAAGACTAGTGATTCGTGAGGATTGTTTGAACGGTACGTTGGTAGAAATCCCGGTCAGTGAGTTTCGCATTCATCGAAAACTATACATTGTGCAAAGACAAGAACGTTATGCGCGATACATGGTTGCCCATTTTTTATCGCTCTTATTAAAAGAAAGTTCCTCTTCCAAACACCGAGACGGACGGGAGTTGAAAACATGAACTGGATTCCTATGTTATCTATGACGGAGGGAATGGTTACGCCGAATACAGGTTTTATGGAGTTTAATTTGCAAATGCCAATGGGATATCGCGAATGGCGAGGTATGTTTACTGAATTGGGTGTAGAATCCACGTTATTTAATGGATACGCTCTTCAATACAAAGATGGTGGCAAAAAAATATCAGACACAGCTGTCCAACTGCATTTTTTTGAACACGGTTTGTATATTGCTCCACCCTTTGTTACAGAAGAATACTATTTTCACATTCCTATTCGGGAGTTAAAAATAGGAAAAGTTTATTTTGATCTTCCTAAAGAACAGAATTTGCTTTCCTTAGAAGGATATAAGCCGAAAAGAGAGCAACTGCAAGCAATTGACATCTGGTCATGTCTTTCGGAGGATATGGAAGAACAAATCATTTATTCATTTTTTTATGAGGTTCATATCCAAACCGATTCGCGAATCTATCATTTTGAACGTTTTCGTCTGCAACAGTAGCTATTCAACTGATAGTACGTGTGGTTGACATGAAGACAGCTTACCGAACTACAAAACTATTTGTGAAATACTCACCCTAAAGATATTCTGATGCCCGTCAATCGGTTACGAAGTATAGGAAGACGGATGCCCAATGTCGTTCGAATTTATAGGTGTCGATCACGTTCAATTAGCTGCCCATGAAGGTTGAGAAGTGGAAGCTTAAAAATTCTTCACGGAGTTGTTAGGTTAGGGGGGAGATTCCAAAGCCAGAAAACCTTATGCACAGCCCGCGTGCTAGATTTGCATACGGGCAGGGTGAATGGCAATCGTGTGCTGGACAAAGATGCAGAACTCGATACCCGGTTGCAATTTTCGCATAACCTAGAGGCTCCTGACAGTGATACGCTTTGAGTATGCAGATTGTCAAAAGGAGGTCTTTAGGTTGAGCCAAATCATGGTCTCTTCTCCTTTACAAGAAGAAAAACCTATACGTTGGGGCAAAGTGATCAATCAGGAAACCTGCATCGGCTGCCATGCCTGTTCTGTAGCCTGCAAAATGGAACATGATGTGCCTCTCAGTGTCAACCGTACGTATGTCAAACAGGTTGAAGTCGGCGTTTATCCTCAAGTCTCCCGGGAATTTCAAATTACTCGCTGTAATCAATGCGACGATGCTCCCTGTGTACCCATTTGTCCAGTCACAGCGATGTTTAAACGTGATGACGGTATTGTTGATTTCGATCGCGATGTGTGTATTGGCTGCAAAGCGTGTATGGCTGCTTGTCCATACGATGCGATTTATATCAATCCTAACGTTCACAGCGCAGAAAAGTGCAATTTTTGTGCGCATCGGATCGACCAAGGGCTTGAACCGGCTTGTGTCATAGTATGTCCTGTGGAAGCGATTGTGGTTGGAGATCTCAATCAACCCGACAGTGAAGTTTTACAGCTTATCTCACGCCATAAAGCAGATGTCAGGAAACCCGAAAAAGGAACTAATCCTAAAGTTTTTTATGTTGGTGCAAGCGATTACACATTGAATCCTTCCAAAGCTCGCTACGAAACAATGAATATGTACGCTGAAGAGAGAACCGGTTATCCTGTCCATGATGAGCACCGTCAAAAAGGTAAACATAGCGTCGCCGCTGCTCGTTTGGCTTATGATGTTCCGCACCATTCACCATGGCATTGGGAAGTCTCTCTGTATACATGGACGAAATCAATTTCAGCAGGAGCTCTTATTATGCTGGCAATTTTTGCGCTCAGCGGTGTTTCATTAGATTCGACTATAGAGATGGTTGCTGCTGCAATTGGACTTGTATTTTTGGGTATTACAGGTATCCTGTTGATTTACGATTTGGAACACCCCTGGCGTTTTATCCGCATTTTTACACGCCCTCAATGGAAATCTTGGCTGGTTCGCGGTTCCTTCATCATTGCTGGGTACGGCATTGTTCTTCTGCTGCAATTCTTACTGAGCCTTTTCCATCAACAGCAACCAGAAATGTTTGTCGCTGTTGCCGGACTTCTTTTGGGTGCTTTTACAGCCATGTACACTGCATTTTTATTTGCTCAGGCTAAAGGACGCGATTTGTGGCAAAATCCCGCCCTGCCGTTACATCTTTTGTCTCAGGCAGTGTTGGCAGGAGCCGCGTCGTTTGCTATTGTCGGACTCTTTATCCCCATGTCTGGAAAAATGGAATTTATCATACAAACGACACTCATCGTCTCAGCTGGCGTACATTTAGCTTTGGTCTGCAGTGAAATGATGATTCCGCATACCATTGAGGATGCTAAACGAGCTGCTCATCAGATGATCTACGGTCGGTACAAATGGTTTTTCTGGACCGGGTTGTTAGCTGGGGGACTCGTTCCTTTTGTGCTTGGTTTCTTTATGCACAACCATACTTTAGAAATAGTAGGTTCAATTTTTGCTCTGCTGGGACTTTTTCCTTATGAACACGCTTACGTTCAAGCAGGTCAATCCATACCGTTAAGTTGACACCATTAAGTTGACACCATATCGATGCTATTTTCTCTATTTCATATTTTGTTTGGAGGTGTGGAATTTGGGTATTCAGGAGAAACATTTGGAAATGACCAAGGGCTTTGGTCATCTGCGCTCCCATCCTGAACCAGCTAAATGGGATGACTGGAAAGAATTAGATGCCAAAGCGTGGCCGAAAAAAGTGGAGCATCACTATGAACTCATTCCAACCGTTTGCTTCAATTGTGAAGCAGCTTGCGGTTTGTTGGCCTATATAGACAAAGAAACAGGAGAAGTCAAGAAATTGGAAGGCAATCCTCTGCATCCGGCTAGTCGTGGCAGAAATTGTGCTAAAGGCCCAGCAACGGTAAGTCAAATGACCAATCCGGAACGCATTCTGTATCCACTCAAACGTGTGGGCAAGCGTGGAGAAGGCCGATGGGAACGAACCACTTGGGATGAAGCCTTAGACGACATTGCCGCTCGCATTCGTAAAAGTATCTTAGCCGGAAAGCGGGATGAAATTACCTATCATGTAGGTAGACCGGGTGAAGACGAGTATACAGAAAGAGTTTTGAAAACATGGGGTATTGATGGGTTGTCCTCTCACACCAATGTGTGTTCTTCAGGAGGACGTGCAGGTTATGCTTTTTGGATGGGAATGGATCGGCCTTCGCCAGATTACACAAACGCCAAGTTTATCTTAATGATGAGTGCGCATTTAGAGTCCGGCCACTATTTTAATCCAAATGCGCAGCGTATTATAGAAGCTCAACAAAAAGGAACGAAAATCGCGGTTATTGATACCAGGCTCTCCAATACGGCCTCGAAAGCT
Organism: Alicyclobacillus tolerans; assembly: GCF_900142255.1. Classification (GTDB taxonomy): domain Bacteria; phylum Bacillota; class Bacilli; order Alicyclobacillales; family Alicyclobacillaceae; genus Alicyclobacillus_I; species Alicyclobacillus_I tolerans. Next base: position 29,330 of record NZ_FRAF01000002.1, read on the forward strand.
GATTACTGGTTGTCACCGTGGCCGGGTACGGAAGCTGGCTTGCTTTTGACTCTTGCGAATGTGTTGATTCAAAGTGAGCGATTTAATCAAGAGTTTGTACGTCAATGGGTAAACTGGAGGGAATTTTTAGCGGATCGACAGTATTTGCAAGATTTGAAACAGAGGGGCTTTTTGGATACTGTCCCTACAGGACAAACATTTCGGGACTTTGTGAACGTTTTGAAATCGATTTATGCGAGTTATACTCCCGAATGGGCAGAAGAGGAATGTGGTGTTTCAGCCGATTTAATTCGAAGTGTGGCTGAAGAAATTGCCCGCGCAGGAACAGCGTTTTCAAGTAATATTTGGCGCAATGCGGCTGCAGGACATCGTGGAGGTTGGATGATTACTCGCAGTCTGATGTTTTTGAATGTCTTGATGGGCGCAGTTGGAGAACCTGGAAGTATGATTCCTAACACATGGGTCAAGTTTGTTCCTACACGTCATACGATGCCAGAGCCTATTAGAGTTTGGAATGAAAATCATTGGCCACGCGAATTTCCGCTCTCTTATTTTGAAATGAGTTTTTGTCTTCCACATATCCTCAAAAAACGAAAGAAACGTTTGGAAGTATATATTACTAAAGTTATGAATCCGGTTTGGACTTTTCCAGATGGCTTCCAATGGATTGAAATGTTTCAAGAGCCCGATCGCGTTGGTTGCCATGTGACCTTATCTCCGGTTTGGTCTGAAACCGCCCAATTTTCTGATTATATTCTGCCTGTTGGTCTGGCCACAGAGCGGCACGATTTGCATAGTTATGAGACGCACGCTGCACAATGGATAGGTTTTCGTCAACCTGTCTTGAGAGTTTCAAAAGAACGAAAAGGTAATTTTACAGGTGATACGAGAGACGCTAATCCAGGTGAGGTTTGGGAAGAAAATGAATTTTGGATTGAACTGTCGTGGAGAATCGACCCTGATGGAAGTTTGGGTATTCGCAAGTATCATGAGTCTCCATATCGTCCGGGACAAAAAATTACGGTGAATGAATATTATCAATGGATTTTTGAAAATGCTGTTCCAGGTTTACCAGAGGCAGCGGCGGCTGAAAATATGACACCGTTAGCCTACATGAAACGATATGGCGTTTTTGAAATTACAAAAGATGTGTACGGAGTTTACAAAAGACCAGTAGAAGAATCTGTTTTGCAGGATGCCGTTATTGTTCCAGAACCTTCTGAAGGACGGAACCTACAGGGTCAAGAGCCTGGTGTATGGGTGGATAAATTGCCACATTCCGCAAATCATGCTCCCTTGCCTGGACCGTTCAAGAATAAGGAAGGCAAAGTGAGAGCGGGTATTTTGGTAGACCAGCAAGCTGTGAAAGGCTGGCCAACGCCTTCAGGGAAATTGGAGTATTTCTCCACAACGCTCAGAGATTGGGGATGGCCGGAATACGCCATTCCGATTTATCCAAGAAATGAGCGAGAACGTCAATCCATGATTCATATTGTCAGTCAAGTGCATCATCAATCCATAGATCCAGCCAAAGGAGATTACATTTTATTGCCAACGTTCCGGTTGCCCATGTTAATTCACACTCGAACCAATGGTGCCAAGTGGCTGCATGAGATTGCCCATACCAATCCCGTGTGGATTCATCCTGTAGATGCTGCTCGACTGGGTGTAAAAACAGGAGATGAAGTGCGTATTTCTACGGAAGTTGGCTCAATTGTAGATAAGGTTTGGGTTACAGAAGGTATCAAACCAGGCGTGATTGCGTGCTCCCATCATTTGGGCAGGTGGCGATTACATGAAGAGATAGGTAGTGATCGATGGAGTTCGTCACTGGTTAAAATTGAAAAAAATCAATCGGGTCAATGGACGATGAAACAAATTCATGGTCCGATTCCCTGGAAAAGTAAAGATCCTGATTCCGGACGAGTTTGGTGGACCGATGGGGGTGTGCATCAAAATATTATTTTCCCTCCTCAGCCCGATCCGATTAGCGGCATGATGTGTTGGCATCAGAGAATTCATGTAGAGAAAGTAGAAAATGGACGTCACTATGGAGAAATTGTAGCCGATCCTAAAAAGTCCTACGAAGTTTTTCAACGTTGGCTTGAGTTGACGCGGCCTGCGCCAGGACCGGGTGGACTCTACCGTCCCTATTGGATGCTTCGTGTTTTAAAGCCACATCCAGATGCTTATGTTGTTCCGGAGAGCGTTCCAGGAATGCGTGAAGTGAACCAATAATTGTATGGTCGCGGAGTTTTTGTTTCAGGAGCAGGGGAATAGCCGTCCCTTGCTCCTGAAACTGTTATCCAGATGTCTAGATGGGTTCTTTTCAGTGCAAGATTTACGACGCTTCATTGACAACCGAATCTATTTTCAGTAGACTACGGTCAAATGCTTTATCATATTAGCGAACTAAAGCAAATGACGCAGGTACTTGTCTGCTGGAGAGTGAGAGTGTGAATCGAGTTTTCTTTGAAGAACCAGCAACTTTTTCCGGTTCAAACAATGGCGATCGTCCTGCTGGCTTGAGAGATGCCTATCCTTCCTATGCCTCGAAGCGACGAGCGTTGGAAATACAACTGGTTGACTATTTCGAACAACGTGGATGTTCTTTAGTCAGTGCCTCCGCGATTGAGTCACTAGATACATTTTGGCGTGCCAAAACGTCACTTTCCGTCGATGATGCTTATCAAATACTTATGGCTCCTGGAAAGTTGGCGGTATTGCGCCCGGAAATGACACCCTCCATTGCGCGTATGGCAGCTCCTGTTTTGCAACAACATCCTCAGCCGCTTTACTGGTGTTACGCTGAACGTGTTTATCGCAAACCTGGAAGTGTTTCTTCCTGGTCTGAACTTGCTGTGGACGCTGTGGAATCTACACAAGTGGGAGTGGAATGGATGGGAGTAAGCGAGGCGGCAGATGCTGACTTGCTTTTGCTTTGCCATGAAGCGTTACAACAGTTATCGGTCCAGGGAGCGCGGACGGTAGTTTCACATGCTCGCTTAGCAGTTTTGTTTTTGAATGCTGCAGGAATTTCTGAAGATGTGATTGCGAAAAGTTTACAGCAACTGGTCAGAGGGGACTATGTCGGTTTTCAAGAGCTTATGATGACTTACCATTCGTCTGTATCCTTACTGACTTGTCTGCGTCAACTCAATCCATATGATTCGGAAAGTCTGGAAAGACAATTGGAGCGTTGTGGGCAGGCTGTACAGAAGAACACAGAATTGTATCAAGTGTGGAATACAGTTGTATCTATTGCAAAACAAATTACAGAACTTGGCCGTCAACAAGAATATACTTTCGATTTTACGCTGACGCGCAATATTGCTTATTACACAGGTATTCTTTTTGAAACTTTTGCTCCCGGCGTTGGGGCTCCGATTGCTCTCGGAGGAAGATATGACGAGTTATTGAAGCAATATGGAGCTGACGCTCCTGCGGTCGGATTTGTCCTGGAATTGGAACGTCTCTTGAACGTTGTTGCGTCGACAACAAATCGGGGAGGGGAATCACTTTGTTGACGATTGCTCTTGCCAAAGGACGCACAGCAGAAGATACGTTGCCTTTACTCGAGCAGTCAGGCTGGCCGCTTGCAGAAAATTTTTTCACCAGTCGCGCTCTCGTTTTCCCTGCCCACAGTCCAATCCTCGGGGAGCTTCAATATCTGTTGGCCAAGCCTATGGATGTGCCGACATACGTTCAATATGGTGTGGCCGATCTCGGTATTGTTGGCAAAGATATTTTGCTTGAGCAGCAATCTGATGTCTATGAATTAATCAATTTGGGGACAGCGCGCTGTACGCTTTGTCTGGCTGGCAAACCTGAAACAAAGATGAACCAAATTCGTCGTGTCGCAACGAAATATCCGCGATTGGCGGAAGCGTATTTTCGCAGCGAAGGGCTGTCGGTAGAATTGGTAGAACTAGGAGGGAGTATTGAACTGGCAGCTGTGATCGGTTTGGCAGATGCTATTTTTGACTTGGTGCAAACTGGAGCAACGCTTGCCGCTAATGGACTTCAAGTACTCCATGAGTGTCATAAAATTTCTGCACGCCTGATTGCGAATCGCTCCAGTTTTCGTCTCAAACAAGACAAACTGGAACCGTTGTTGGTTGCTTTACAAAAAGCTACTACGGATGGAGAGGGTTGGATATGATCATCCGTCGCTACAGTTCAGACCAATGGATTTGGCAACGAACATTAACATCAGAAACAGCTGTTCAATCCAAGGTATCCGAGATATTGGAAACTATTCGAAGAGACGGAGACTTTGCTTTGCGTCGTTACACACAGGAATTCGATAGATGGCAAGGAGCTATGAACGCTGAAGAGCCTCTTTCTGTACCGCGATCTGTGCGCGAAGCAGCGTTAGCGGCAACACCTGCGTCTCTTCAGACGGCTTTGCGAGAAGCGGCTCAGCGCATTCGCCGTTTCCACGAAGACGTGCTTCCGGATAATCGTCAATTTGAACAAGCAGGAGCGACGCTTGGGATGGTTTGGCGTCCGTTGCGTCGAGTGGGTGTTTATGCGCCGGGTGGTAAAGCTGCCTATCCATCCACGGTCTTCATGAATACTATACCCGCTCAAGTAGCAGGTGTAACAGAAATTGTTTTGGCCTCTCCTCCACAAGCTGAGACAGGCTGGCCCCATCCTCTGATATTGGCGGCAGCTGAAATTGCTGGTGTGCAAGAGGTGTATCGCATAGGCGGAGCACAGGCGATTGCCGCATTTGCCTATGGGACTGCCAGTGTACCCGCTGTTGAGAAAATTGTCGGTCCAGGCAATCAATGGGTTGCCACAGCCAAACAGCAGGTTCAGTCACATGTTGCAATTGATTCCATCGCTGGACCAAGTGAAGTATTTGTAATAGCTGATCATACGGCTAAAGCCCCCTATGTAGCTGCTGACATGTTAGCTCAAGCAGAACATGATGAAGCTGCTGGTGCTGTCTGTATCAGTACAGATCGCCGTTTGTTGGATGAAGTAGCAAGCGAGTTGGAACGGCAATTGGCTATTTTGCCGAGGAGATCGATTGCTGCTCAGGCTCTACAGACATGGGGTGCGCTGGTTGAAGTGGCTTCAATGACTGAAGCGATTGAGTTAACCAATCAAATGGCACCAGAGCATGTGGAATTACATGTGGCTCATCCATACGAAATTTTGCCTGAGTTAAGAACAGTGGGCGCGGTGTTTCTTGGTGAATATACGCCAGAACCTGTAGGCGATTATTTGGCCGGACCCAACCATGTATTGCCGACACATGGTACAGCCCGTTTTGCATCTGGGCTCTCTGTGCATGATTTTCTGCGTCGTTTTACTTATGTGTCATATGATTCAACCGCTTTAGCTCGTGATGCGGAATCGATTATCCGATTGGCAGAAGCCGAAGGACTTGACGGCCATGCGCGAGCTGTACAAATTCGCTTGGAAGGTGAGCGTTCGTGAATGTAAATCGTTTTGAGAAAGAGGATGAAACAGGCTATCCATCTGTGCGAAAAGCGAAGATTGTTCGTCAAACGGGTGAGACGTCAGTCGAACTGGAACTTTGTTTAGACGGTCAAGGACAGGCGCAATTGGATATACCGGTGCCTTTTTTGAGTCATATGCTCCATTTGTTTGCCGTTCACAGTGGATGTGATTTGACCATTCAGGCGAGCGGTGACATTGAAGTCGATGATCATCATTTGGTAGAAGATATCGGAATTTGTCTAGGGCGAGCGCTTTACGAATCTCTAGGAGATAAGGTGGGCATTCGTCGTTACGGTCAACGTTATACACCTATGGATGAAGCGTTGGCTCGCACGGTACTCGATTTTTCTGGGCGTAGCGCCTTTGTTTGGCAAACGGAATTTCGTCAAGATAAAATCGGTCAATTTTCTACCGAATTGGTTGAAGAATTTTTTAAGTCAGTCGCCAATGAAGCGCGTATGGCGCTGCATATGGCGGTTCTCTATGGATCCAATCATCATCATATGGTAGAAGCTCTCTTTAAATCATTTGCTGCGGCCTTGCGAGAAGCTGTGACACTCGAACATCATCAACGCTTGCTTAGCTCTAAAGGGGTGCTCGAATGATTGCGGTATTGGATTTAGGTATTGGGAATTTGTCGAGTGTACGTGCTGGTCTCGCCAGGGCGGGGGCTGAGACTGTAGTTTTGGCGAATCTCCACGATTGGCAGATGAACTTTGATCCCTCCTCACAAGTCAAAGCCTTAGTTTTGCCAGGTGTTGGTGCTTTTGGTGACGCCATGTTCCAGTTACGGTCCCGTCAGTTGTTGTCGCCGCTAAAAAAACTAGCTGCCTCTGGATTTCCGATTCTCGGTATTTGTCTGGGCATGCAACTCTTATTCAGTACTTCAGAAGAGCATCAAGGTGCCATAGGATTGGGACTATTGCCGGGCAAAATCGTTCGATTTCCTTCTGTCGATCGGGTGCCGCATATGGGGTGGAATACACTGGACGTCCTACGCAAGCATCCGCTTTTAAACGGGATCGACCCTGGTGATTTTGTCTATTTTGTTCATTCTTACTATGCAGTACCTCTTGAAGAGGAAATTGTCTTTGCTGCTACCCATTATGCAGGTGTACAAGTGCCTGCAATTGTTGGACGCGGACAACTCTTTGGAATGCAGTTTCACCCGGAAAAGAGTGGTCGCGTGGGGGCCAAGTTACTAGAAAACTTTGTGGAACTGTCCGAACAGGGGGTACGTCCGAATGTCCGAGTTTAGGATTTACCCTGCGCTCGACTTTCTGGGTGGCCGCTGTGTTCGGCTCTATCAGGGAGAATATGGAAGTGCGGCGGAAGTCAGTACCCATCCGTTGGCTACAGCCGAAACTTATCTGCAGTCTGGCTGCCGTTATTTGCATGTGGTCGATCTCGATGCGGCTCGTTCTCCGAAGCACATTGCGCAAACTTCGGTGAATCGTGAGATTATACGGGACATTTGTCGGCTTGCGTCTACCTGCAATGCAAAAGTCCAAGTAGGTGGCGGCGTCCGTTCCTTGGCTGATCTTGCCGCTTGGCTGGAAGTGGGAGCAAGTCGCTGTGTAGTGGGCACAGCTGCTCGTGAAGAGGGTTTTCTGCAAACGGCGGTCGAACGTTTTGGCGCAGAAGCTGTAGTTGTGGGACTGGATGGACGAGATGGAAAACTTGCCGTTCAGGGTTGGGAAGAGCAAACCAATCAACCGCTGATAGAAGTCGCTGTTTGGGCACGACAGGCTGGGGTAAGGACTGCTGTGGTGACGGATGTGCGTAAGGACGGAACCGGCCAAGGACCCAATTTACAAATCGCTCGGGAAATTGCTGAAGCGACCGGTTTATCCGTGATAGCTTCAGGCGGTGTAGCCCATCTTGACCATGTGCAAGCAGTGCAAAAATCCGGATTAGCTGGGGTCATAGTAGGAAAGGCGCTTTATAGTGGTCAGATAGAACTTTCTCAAGTGGCAGCTTGGTGGCAAAGTGAAAAGGGGGATGTGTCGTGCTGACCAAACGAATTGTCCCCTGTTTTGATGTGGATGCGGGACGTGTGGTGAAACACGTAGGTTTTTTAGAAAATCGCCGCGATGCAGGAGACCCAGTAGCGTTAGCAGAGCGTTATTCTGAAGAAGGAGCCGATGAACTGGTACTTTTGGATATTTCGGCTTCTTTGGAAGGCAGACTGGCCGTCTTGCGAGTGGTAGAGGAAGTGGCCTCTCGTATTCAGATTCCGCTCACCGTAGGCGGGGGTGTCAATCGTATTCAAGATGTGCGTGATTTGCTGATGGCTGGAGCGGATAAAGTGTCCATGAATACGGGGGCCGTGCGTTCTCCAGAGCTCATACAGGAAGCAGCCCGCCGTTTTGGCGAGCAGTGTGTGGTTGTGGCCATTGATGCTAAAAAAAATTCTCTGACAGGCGACTATGAAGTGATGATAAAAGGCGGAAAACAGTCGACAGGGCTTGAAGTTGTCCATTGGGCACGCCGTGCTGTCAGCCTTGGGGCGGGTGAAATACTCCTCACCTCGTTTGTGCAAGATGGAACTAAAAGTGGTTTTGATATTACATTGACGCGGGCGGTTGCAGAAGCAGTTTCTGTGCCCGTAATAGCTTCAGGCGGGGCTGGTTGTGTAGAAGATTTTTACGATGTCTTTACTCAAACAGAAGCAGCCGCGGCACTAGCTGCTACAATTTTCCATTTTTCTGAAACTTCTATTCGTGAAGTCAAGTCGTATTGCCGCCAGAGAGGAGTGGCTATTCGATGGATTTAGCAACAGGCGAATCTGCCATGCAGTCTGTAGCACTGGCTCGCGTCCGTTACGATGCAACAACAGGATTGGTGCCGGTTATCGTCCAAGAGGCTAAGACGCGTGAGGTATTGATGATGGCTTATGCGAATCGCGAAGCTCTCAAACGTACGTTGGCGACAGGTCAAGCCTGGTTTTTCAGCCGATCTCGTCAAGAATATTGGCGCAAAGGCGCAACTTCTGGAAACACGCTGAATGTGCTTTCTATCTGGGTCGATTGTGACGCGGACAGCCTCATTTATTGGGTAGAAGCTGTTGGACCTGCATGCCACACAGGTGAGCGTAGTTGTTTTTATCGAACCTTGGTATCGGACAGTATGGCTGAACAGGCGGATAAACTGAGTGGGGAAGTGAGTATAGAAAGGTCAATAGAAAAACAGATGGACGATTCTGCGAGAAAAGTGTTAGATAATGGAACTGACTTTACACTGCTGGCTGATTTGTGGGATACTGTCATCAGTCGACAATCGGAAATGCCTGCAGGAAGTTATACCACCTATCTCTTCACGCAGGGCATGGACAAAATTGCCAAAAAAGTTGGAGAAGAAGCTGTCGAAGTTGCTCTGGCAGCCAAATCGTCAGATGCTGTCAGACAGCGGGAAGAAGTAGCGGCTGAAAGCGCTGACCTACTTTATCACCTGCTGGTTCTTTGGAGTGCTTCTGGGGTTTCTCCGGCGGATGTAATGGCAGTGTTGAGGAGCAGATAGCGCAGATGCAGTCAGAAGTTGTACCACCTCCTGGAGAAGCGCCTGCCTCGCCATCGCGCGAGGCATTTGGTTTGTTTTCCGTCCTTTTTGTCAATCTTATTTGGGCTGCGAGTTTTCCGGCCACTGCGTTTGCCGTACATAGTTTTCCTCCTGTTTTTTTGACACTGATGCGCCTATCGGTAGGCGGACTGCTTTTGTCGCCTTGGCTTTTTTTGCGATCAGCGCGTCGCCTTTTCCATCCTCGTGTGTTAGCACTCAGTGCCTTCTTGGGTGTAGTCGGTTTTTCCTTGCCAGTTTTTTTCGAGACAGAAGGTCTGTATCAATCGACTCCAGCTGTAGCTGCCATTTCTATAGCGATGGAACCTCTTTTTACAACCTTCATTGCTGCGATGGTTTTGCGAGAGCGGCTAACATGGCGGCGGATTTTTGCTTTGTTTTTAGCGCTGATAGGTGCTTATGCGATTGCAGGGTTTCCTCGTCCAGACAATCCAGGCTATTGGCTTGGCGACTTGTTTATGTTGGCTGCCGTTCTGTGCTATGCTGTGTACAATGCGTTGTCAAAAAAATTGACCGATTCTGTACCTTCTATGCCAGCTGCTTCAGCATCATTGTTATTTGGTGCCCTTGGCAGTTTACCTATCTGGCTTTTGCTCCATCATCCGCTGCCGCACGAATGGATTTCCAAAGACATATATGCAGCAGCCTATTTGACACTCTTTTGTACGACTGGCGCTTATGTGCTCTGGAATCTTATTTTGCGTGTTTTTCACGCCTCTTTTGCAGCGTTGTTTCTCTATTTGCAACCCGTTTTTGGGGTGTTGCTCTCCGTTTGGTTGCTTCACATTCAACCGGAAGCATCCTTTTATGTCGGAAGTGTCGTTATTCTATTTAGCCTATTTCTAGGTAGACAACAGAGAGGAGAACGGTCGGATTGAATCCATTTGTTCACACGCTTATTTCGCCTCACGGATTTGAACTGATTCCTTCGCTCGACACAGCCAAACGTCCGGGAATTCAGCGTTTAAGGAGTGCTTTGGAAAAGCAAGGGAAACGTATGACAGCTGCTAAACCTGATTTATTGGTGGTTTTGACACCGCATGGACTGCGCACGACCCGTTACACTACAGTAACAACCAGCACTTGGGTACGCGGGTTAGCGGAATACGACGGAGAAGAAGCCAGCATGGAATGTCCTGTAGCGCAGTCTTTTGCAGTGGGTTACGTAGAGGCTGCTGAGGCTGCAGGTTTACCACTTTTGGGTGTTCAGTTTGCCACGGCAGCAGGACCGCTCTCTGTTTTACCGCTTGATTGGGGAAGTATGGTTCCGCTCTGGTTTATGCCTGATGTTCCTGTTGTTATTATCACCCCAGCGCGAAATTTGGATAAAGCGTCGTACATTCGCTGTGGAGAGCTATTGGCAGAGTGGACAGTGCGTCAGAAAAAACGTGTTGGCTTGATTGCCTCCTGTGACTGGGCGCATACGCACCATGAGGGCGGACCTTATGGTTTTGCCAAAGAAGCCGTGGAGTTGGATCAAAAAGTTCGGGATGTACTTATGCGTGGTGAATGGGAAGAAATGGCGGATTGGGATTCTTCATTTGTTGAAGCTGCTAAACCCGACGGAATCCCACAAATTTTAATGTTAGCTGGTGCTGTGTCCAAAGCGGATCGTAAAATTACAGAATGCGAATATGAGTGTCCTACCTATTTCGGAATGTTAGTAGCAGGACTCGCTTAAGCGGTTTGTGAACGAGTCTCTTGTTACTCAGACGCGGATTTGCTACACTGCTTGCAAACAGCATAAAGAAAAGAGGCGCTAGGGGTGCCCTTTGGCTGAGAGACCTATGTCAACCCTTTAGACTCGATCTGGATAATGCCAGCGAGAGGAAGTGCCAAGTTCGGGGAGAGTCACCTCTTTTCACGCCATTAGCGGGAGAGGTGTTTTTTTATGTCTACTCTCGCAAAACAATCATAATTTGGGGGAATGTTTATGAGTTGGAAGTTGCGAGACATTGTCTTGTTAGCCATTCTCGCGGTTGTCAGTGGTCTGATTTTCCGTATTTTCGATTTCTTGTACAACATTCTGCAAATCGGCAATATTGTCTGGCCGCCTGGTCAAAATATTTTAAACGGTGTCTGGTTTATTGCTGTCGGCTTGGTACCTTATATCATTCGTAAACCAGGGGCTGCGCTTTTGGCAGAAGTGCTTGCTGCCGTCGTTGAATGGGCGCTCGCTGGTCCTTATGGAATTAGTGGCGTTCTTTCTGGCTTATTGCAAGGTCTTGGCGGCGAATTGGCCTATCTGTTCTTTGCTTATCGTCGCTACAATCTCGGCGTCTTATCACTCTCAGGTGCGCTGGCCGGTGTGGGGTACGCTGTGCAATATTACTATCAGTATGGCGGTAATCATCTCACTCATTTGGATTTTATTCTTGCCGTTCTCATCAACTGTATTTCAGGAGTATTTTTTGCTGGATTTGTGCCGAAATGGATTGATGATGCTCTTGCGCGTACAGGGCTTCTTCGCAATTACGCGATTGCTCAGCGAGCTAAGGGGATTTCACAGTGAGTAGCCAACTGAAGCAGAGTCCTCGTACCCTCGAAGAGATGGCAAGTCCGCTTCTCTTTGTAAAGGATCTCTGTTTGCGCTATGAGGAGCATGGGCCATGGATTTTGCGCCATATTGATTTTGTCCTGCATCCAGGTGAATCTGTATTGCTGCTTGGCCCAAGCGGATCGGGAAAAAGCACATTAGCTATGGTACTTGCTGATCTGATACCCGGGATTCTTGAGGCAGAAGTCAAAGGAGAAGTCTTTTCTAGCGATTCTTTGCGCAAGCCGGGGAATATTGGCTATGTTTTTCAAGATGCGGATACACAGTTTTGCATGCTGCAAGTGGATGACGAATTGGCGTTTGGCATGGAGAATCGGCAAATTCCCCGCGCCAAGATGCGTGAACGAATGAAAGAAGCTTTGGCCAATGTTTTGTTGCCCGTTGCTCCAAACGATCATCATCATGAGTTTTCGGGCGGAATGAAGCAGAAATTGGCGATTGCTTCCGCTTTGACACTTCGTCCTCAACTTTGTGTCCTGGATGAACCTACAGCTAATCTCGATCCGTTAGCTAGTGCACAGGTATTGGCGACCATTCAAAAATTGCGCGAACAAGGGACTAGCTTGCTGATAATTGAGCATCATTTTCAACCTCTTCTGCCCTATGTGGATAGGGTGGTCTTGTTCAATCGAGATGGTAGCATTCATCGCCAAGGTCCTGCTGGAGAAGTGGTTGCTGAAGAATGGGCATGGATGCTGGCAGAAGGAGTAGCAGAAAGTCATGAGCTTGTCCAAACTGCGGTGCGGCGCGCTAATGATGCGTCCAGTTTGTCTTTGGGCAATTCGCTATGGACTTTGAGTGGGTTGGACGTAAAGCGTGGAAAGCGTGAAGTGTTGAAGCAGGTTAATGCAGAAATACGGCAAGGCGAATGGATAGCCATTGTGGGTCCAAACGGATCGGGCAAATCGACATTACTTGAAGCGCTCGCGGGATTGGTTCCGGCTGAGTCTGGAGAGTTGTCGTATGCTGGACGTCCACTCAAGGATTGGTCGGCAGAAGAATTGTATCAACGAATTTCTGTGAGTTTTCAAAATCCAGAGCATCAGTTTGTTTATGAACGAGTGGGAGAAGAGATAGCCAATCAACGTCTGTCAGGTGACATTCCTGATGATGTCCAGTCCTGGCTCAGTGATTTTGGCCTGGCAGGTTTAGCTGAACAATCGCCTTATATGCTTTCCCAAGGCCAGAAACGCCGTTTGTCTGTTGCTTCTATGTTACGTAAGGAACATGAGGCGTATTTGCTTGACGAGCCAACGTTTGGTCAGGATGCTGCGACAACCCGTTTTCTTATGGAACGTTTGGAGTCGTTGCACATTCGCGGTAAAACTCTGATCATGGTTAGCCATGACTTGTCACTCGTCTATCGTTATGCTACGCGCGTTTGGGTGGTGGTCAATGGTCGGTTGATTTGGGATGGTTTGCCGCAGGATTTAAAAAATCATCAAGCGATTCGAGCAAAAGCTCATCTTTTATCGGAACAGGAATTGATTGCGGCAGAGTTGCAACGAACGGAATTGAGCATGAAAGATATTTGGAATGCTTGGGAAACGAAGAGTGTTCCTAAGAATCATGCTCGTTTGTCCTGGTTTCGTAAAATTCACCCAGTCTGGCTATTTATTGGTATTCTGGTGGCAGCGGTCTTGATGGTATTTGCAAACAACTGGCAACAAGGTTTGGCGATGTTACTCTTTCCTATGGTTTTGCTCATGACCTTGGGACATCAATCTCCTTGGCGTGTATTAAAAATTCTTGCGCCATTTGTCCTTATTTATTTTCTTTCCCTTGTCTCTTTGACATTGAATTCAGCAGTACCGTCTGGAAGTGCCAGCGTGACGATTCTTTGGTGGCATCCAAGTATAGCCGGACTTCTCAATGGTATCGTGCTCGCCACACGAATGATTGGCACGTTGGCGCTTGGCCTGCTCTATGTGGATGCCGTGGATTTAACAGAATTGACCATTGGACTGACGCGACATTTTCGCTTGCCGCCTAAGTTCGCCTATGGTTTTCTGGCAGGTTTTCGCATACTGCCGTTGCTGCACACTGAGTGGAACAAAATTCAAGATGCACGTCGCGTGAGAGGATTATCCCCTAAACGGATGATATGGCGCATCGGTATTTTTGCGTTGCCGCTATTGGCTCAGGCTGTACGCATGAGCGAGCGTGTAGCCATGGCTATGGAAGCTCGTGGTTTGCAGGGTGATGCGGCTGCGTCCGCTAAGGAACGCAGCTTTTACCGTGATGTGTCCTATGGAACTTTGGATATTTTTATTGCTCTCGCTTTTCCTGTTTCAGTGTTCGCTTTGCTTATGATTTTTGCTCACCCTTAAACCTGTGGCGAATGGTCCTATTCCAGATCCACGGGAACGCTGCACAACCCATGGGCGTAAAGAGAGCGTATAAAGGCATCAATGGATAACGGAAACGATCCCAAGCAGGGAAAAAGAAAAAAACAAGCGTATAGTAAACTAAAAAGCAGAGAATAACGGCCCATTGTCGAAGCAGTGGGCGTTTTTCTGCTTGGATGGCCAAATACATCAGGCCGAGTAGTACAAAGAGCATAAAAATCCAATAGGCAATTGTATCCACGTTACGCATGGTTGTCACCAACCATGGTTGGGCTCCAGCATTGATGAATGTATAACGAACAGCGTTTACGTCATTATTGTATAGATGATAAATTTTTGCCCAGCCATTCAGGAATGTCTGCCAGGGATGAGTCCAGTAGTATTGAAACGCTACTTTTTCGCCAATTGCATTTTCTAGAACTTCGTTTTTACCAGCCGCAAGTAATGGATTGATGTTGGGATTGTATGACCAATAGTATCCTGAATTTGTCATAATTCCTTGCCAAAGATTGACTCCTCCATTTGTCGATACCAGGACAAAATGATGCATGGCCAGCCAATTGCGCAGCGTCACTGGAAAGATGCCGACGACCATGCCCAGGACGAATGAAACCGTTCGTTGAAAAGCTATTCGCCATGCAATTTGTCCTAACCAACGTTCAGAGAATAAATAAAAGATAGGAAACAACAGCGGGATGGGACGTATATCAATATCTAGACCAAGTAGTAAACCTACAAGCGCAAACGGCCACCAACGGTGTTCTTTTTTGTTTGAAAGCAAGGTTAAGGCAAAGAGTACAACCACAAGTAAAAAAGTAAACGATTCTTCCGATCCGTTGACAGCGTTCCATTCTATTTGACTTGGCAAGAGAGTGTAAAACAGGGCACCAATTGTAGCTAGCCGAGCATGATGGGTAAAGTGTTCAATGAATTTGTAAATCAAGATGACCATTCCAATACTCAGGAGCGTATTAAAAATCAACCCAGAAATCATTACCGGACCGGTCAGACGATAAATGATGGACAGGATAAATGGCCAGCCAATCGGCCAGTATGCGGTTGCCTGTCCGCGCCAATGGTAACCTTGTCCAAGCGCCATTTCTCTAGCATGGATAAAATACCACTCAAAATCAGCGCGTTGTGGCGGTTGCATGTATAAAAGAAAGGCTCCTCTTAGCAAAATGTTGATGAGGACGACCCAGAAGAGATTAGAATGTTGAAAACGGGTAAGATAGGTTATCGGCCAGAAACGTTTTTGGGGTTTGTTGTTTTTTTCCTGTAAAATGACGGATTCACCTCTACAGTTCGTAAGCCTTGTTGTCCAAATTTTACTTTGTAAATGTTATCATATGCGGAGAAGCAGCGCGTTTTGTCCACGTTGCACTCATATTTTCCGTTGCCCATCTTTTGTTGCAGAGGAGTGGAGAAATGCCGTACACAGAAAAAGATTTGTTAGCTGTTCAAACGATTCGTACACTTTCTATTGACGCCATTGAAAAGGCGAATTCAGGCCACCCAGGATTGCCCATGGGTGCTGCACCTATGGCCTATGTATTATGGTCCCGTTTTTTGCAACACAATCCTGAAAATCCCCATTGGTTTAATCGTGATCGATTTGTGCTGTCGGCTGGTCATGGTTCTATGTTACTCTACAGCCTGCTCCATCTCTTTGGTTACGATGTGACCATAGACGATTTGAAATCTTTTCGACAATACGGCTCACGTACACCAGGACATCCAGAATACGGACACACACCGGGAGTGGACACTACAACTGGACCGCTTGGACAAGGAATTGCGACAGCTGTGGGTATGGCTGTTGCGGAAAGATTTTTGGCTGCTAAATACAATCGTCCTGATGCGCAAGTGGTTGATCATTACACTTATGTGATTGTCGGCGACGGCGATTTAATGGAAGGTATCTCGGGTGAAGCGTCTTCACTAGCAGGTCATCTCAAATTGAACAAACTCATTGTTCTTTATGATTCTAACGATATTTCTCTTGATGGGCCTACTTCTTGGTCGTTTACGGAAGATGTAAAAGCGCGTTATCAGTCTTACGGCTGGAACGTTTTGCATGTGAAAGATGGTAACGATTTGGAAGAAATTGAGGAGGCTATCAAAGAAGCTCGCCACGCTAACGCCCCTACACTCATTCAAGTCAAGACCATCATTGGATATGGCGCGCCTACCAAGCAAGGGACATCCAAAGCTCATGGTTCCCCGTTGGGTAAAGAGGAAGCAGCTAAAGCAAAAGCATTTTATCAGTGGGGTCATGACGATCCGTTTCATGTTCCCTCCGAAGTTCGAGAATTGTTTGCAGAACTCAAAAAAGCCTGTGCATCTCGGGAAGCAGCTTGGAACGCTGTCTACGTGGAGTTCCAAAAGAAATATCCTGAGCTGGCTCAAGAACTAGATACAGCCCGCTCTGGGAAAGTTCGTGTTGATTTTCCGCAAGTCATGCCGCAGTTTGAAGGTGAAGTAGCGACACGCGATGCTTTTGCAAAAGTCATCAATGCCATTGCTCCTCACGTTCCAACAATGCTTGGCGGTTCTGCCGATTTATCAGAATCCAACAAAACTTTAATTGCTGGAAAAGATCATTTTGGACCAGAAAATTATGCCGGACAGAATGTTTTTTATGGAGTACGTGAGCATGCCATGGGAGCCATGATCAACGGACTGTGTTTGCATCAAGGTATATTCCCTTATGTTGGGACCTTCCTGGTCTTTTGCGATTACTTGCGTCCATCCATTCGCTTGGCTGCACTGATGAAACAACCAGCACTATATGTGTTTACACACGATAGTATTGCTGTTGGTGAAGATGGACCAACGCACGAACCGATTGAACAATTGGCTTCTCTGCGCGCTATCCCAGGATTAGTGGTTTTTCGTCCGGCAGATGCTCAGGAAACAGGTTATGCGGTGGAATATGCATTGACGCATCGGGAGGCACCGATTGTGCTAGCCTTGTCCAGACAAAAACTCCCGGTTTTACCTGAAATCCAAAAACATCGAACGGAGTTTGCCAAGGGTGCTTATGTCTTGTATCAACATGGGGATGGTCAACAATTAGCCATCATGGCTACTGGTTCTGAGGTGCACCTTGTACTCGAAGCTGCCAAGCGTTTGGCTGCTGAAGGAATCGCGGTGCGTGTGATTAACGTCACATCTTTTGAATTGTTTGAATCAATGGATGCGGCGTATCGAGAGAGCGTCCTGCCCGGTGGATTGCGTAAGCGGCTTGCCGTGGAAATGGCTCACCCCATGTCATGGGGCAAGTATGTGGGGTTGGATGGTGATACGTTGACCATACAACGATTTGGCGCTTCTGGCCCTGGAGAAGTTGTGATGCGAGAATATGGATTTACCGTGGAAAACGTCATCGCAAAAGCAAAAGCCATTTTAAATCGTTAAACGTCAATTTCTATGCAGAATGGGGCAGTCCTTGTGGACGCCCCATTTGTTCAATGCTCGAAGGACAGAAATCGCTTGTTCTCTTCAAACAATCATGATTGTTTTCAGTAATTTCAGGAAAGAGTTTCCGATGATTGTAAATGAGCTTGTAATCCTGCCATGACAAAACGAATAATACGGTTTTCAAATGTTGTTTTATCGGACTCCTCAATATGCATTGCTGCATAATAAGCCATGTCTCCCACCAATGAGATAAGCATGAGAATCGTCCAGCGATCTTCCTTGCTTTGAAAACGTCCCTCGTGGCGACGATTGAGAGCCTCTAGCAGTTTGTCACCGAGAGAACCATACATAGCTTCCTGCTTTCTTTCCATAAATGCTCGGCCGCCACCCGAATAATAAACTGACGCCATGGCCTTATCATGGTCAAACATGCGCAGAACGGTTCTGACTGTCGCTTCAGTTGCCTCTTCAAAAGAGTTTTCAAGATTGTCAAGAATGGGAGAAATTCGAGACCAGGTCTGCTCCACCATCTCGTCAAATAAAGCGGTGAGCAAATCTTCGAGTGAATTGAAATGCAGGTAGAAGGTGCCGCGTGCAATGTTACTTTCTTTGATGACATCGGCAATCGTAATATCGTCATAGCCATATTCTTGAAAGAGCCATTTGGCAGTATTCAGAATGTGTTGATGACGTTGCTCTTTAGTCATGGATTGACGCATTTCAGAAGCTCCTTTTTCAACTGCGCTGAAATGATAGTTACGTAATTTACCCCCGCGCGGTATGTAGAGAATGTTTTATGTCAGTGATGCATAATGATCACGCACGACTTTTAAAAACTGATGGGTGATAGGATGTTCGGCCATTTCTTCTGGATAAGCCAGTAATGTCGGCCGCACCCAATCCTCCAGTCCCACATCAATAGCTAAACAACCCTTGTGGGCCGCATCTGCAAGAGTTCTTCTTGGTAACAGAGAATATCCAACACCGAGTCCAACCATGGCTTTTATAGCGTCAAGACTGTCGAGTTCCATACTCACTTTGGGATAGACATGTGATTTGGCAAGGAGTTCCATGACACGCTTGCGAAAAGGCGCTGTTTCCCGGCTGAATGCGACGAAAGGTTCATTGACCAGTGCCTGAGGACCAGGAAAATGATGTGTAAAAGGATGGTTTTTCGAAACTACCAAATCAATTTTATCTGGAACAAACTCTACAAGACGCACACGTGGATGATAAATCGGCTCACCTAAAAAACAAAAATCCACGCGTCCAGTGGTCAAGGCTTCCACCATTTCATCGTAAAGTCCCATTTGTACTTGCAGGCGAATCCGACTTTGTTGGTGAAAGGTGGCAAGGCAACTAGGCACGTCAGTAGAGACAAAAGCGCGGCCGGACATGATGCGCAAAATAGGTAAAGGTGAACTTTCGGGCTTGCTCATTTCAGTGACCAGCCGTTGCATACGCTCAGCGAGGGGTAAAAACTGTCGTCCTGCAACAGTTAATTCAACTCCTGTCGGAACGCGATCGAACAAAGCATAGCCCAAGTCTCGTTCCAGTCGCTGCAAACGTGTAGTGACGGTGGATTGTGACATAAATAGGCTATCGGCCGTTTTGGAAATCGATTTTAGCCTTGCTATAGCCAAAAAAAGCTCTACATCACGTGTATCCACATCATCACCCAACTGACCTTTTTCTGCATTCTATCATGTGCTGCTTGAAAGGAACAATTAGATAT
Organism: Alicyclobacillus tolerans; assembly: GCF_900142255.1. Taxonomy (GTDB): domain Bacteria; phylum Bacillota; class Bacilli; order Alicyclobacillales; family Alicyclobacillaceae; genus Alicyclobacillus_I; species Alicyclobacillus_I tolerans. The sequence goes on from NZ_FRAF01000002.1 coordinate 48,444, forward strand.
TGATGAGAATTTCGTCATGCTGCCAAGATTTCTCCATCCTCTTTTCGCAATTTCAGAGTAAACTAGAGAATGTGGGTTTTTTCGTGTCGATGCCTGTCAATTGTTGACGATGAAAATGGCTGATAGATACGAGAAAACTGATATTTACACAGGGAGGATTGTCATGCTGAAACGAAAGAATCGAGGCAAACGCGTGAAAAGACACAATCCTGCTAATCGCCTGTGGGTCGTATCCGGTATAACCACTCTTGCTCTGGCGGGACTTTTATTGCGCCTAGGCTATGTGCAAGTCAAGGAAGGTTCGCAGTTTCGCGGAGAATCAACGAATGTTCAGGTGGTTTCTTACCCGGTTTTACCACCCCGCGGATTTATATATAGCAGTAACGGAACTGTGCTCGCTGAGGACAAGCCAGTATATGATGCCTATCTAACTCGCTTGCCCAATGTTTCAGAAAATCTTCAGAATATGGCAGACAAGTTGGCGCCTTGGTTGGGTGAAAGTCCGAAAGCAGTATTGACGGCCATGAAAACGAGCCCGCTTGCTACTCAAGTGCTCATTAAACGAAATCTTTCTGAAGCTGCTGTATCTTACATTTATGAGCATCGAAGCGAACTGCCGGGAGTGCGTGTTGAGGTCGATCCAATTCGCTATTATCCGTATGGCGATTTGGCAGCGCATATCCTTGGATATGTCGGACCGATTACCTCCAGTTCTGAATCTTACTATAACAAATTGGGGTATCTTGATTCACAAATTGTTGGTGAAACGGGCGTGGAAGCGCAGTATGAGTCCTATCTGCAGGGACATGTAGGAGAAGAGGAAGACCTGGTCAACAGTGCAGGTGTGCCTATAAAGTCAATTGGCATGCAGCCACCAGCACAGTCGGGAGACAATTTGCAGTTAACAATTGATTCTACCTATCAGGCGTTGGCCCAAGAAATTGTGGCCAATTATATTCAAAATTCACCACTTAAATATGAGATTTCAGAAGCTTCCGCTGTTGTTTTGAATGTCAAAACAGGCGGGGTGGAAGCTATGGTTAGTTATCCTTATTACAACCCCAATTGGTTTTTGAATGGTAATTATTTAAAACACTCTACTTACTTAGAAAAATCTGATGCGTTGATTAACAATGTGATTCAAAGCCCTGAATATCCTGGCTCTACTGTCAAACCTGCAAACGCGATTGCAGGTATGCAGTCGGGAACAATTACACCGAATACGATAGTGTACGATCACGGTTTCTTGCAAATTGGTAACCGCATTTTTCACAACTGGTATCTTCCTGGATTTGGACCGGTTAATGTGACGCAGGCTATTGAACTTTCCGATGACACGTTTTTCTACCAGCTTGGATTATGGCTGGGGGGATGGAATAACAATACCGGTTACCCCAATGGAGAATCCTACAATCAGTGGGTAAAAACTCGTTTTGTCAAAGCCCTGAATACACTGTTTGGCTGGGAATATCGGTTTGGTCTTGGCGCCATGACCGGCATTGATTTGCCGGGAGAAGTACCTGGTATGTTCTGGGAAGAAGACACGCAGCAGAACTATCTGGAAGTTCCTTATGACTTAAAGCAAGCAGAAGCTTCTTTAAAGAAGAAAGGCTATTATGATAACTGGGGGGCAGTACCTGATTTGGCGTTTGCAGCCATAGGCCAGTCACAAGAATTTACGCCTATCGAAATGGCCCAATATGTGATGACTTTGGCCGATCGCGGAGTAAAACTTCAGCCGCATGTTCTTCAAGCCATTTATCCAGCGGACGAAGCGCCTGGCAGTCCTGGCAGTAAACCGATATACACTTTTAAGCCTAAAGTGGAGGCACGGCTTAACATTAATCCAACGTATATGCAGGCTGCGTTGCAAGGTATGTATTTGATGGCCAATAATCCTATGGGATTACTTTACCAGGGTGGATTTGCTGGATCTCCATATCACGCTGCTGGTAAGACAGGAACTGCTCAGATCTCTGAAAACGGGCGCAATGTGGACGACTCCGTGACCATTGCTTTTGCGCCTTATAACCATCCACAAATTGCTATTGCTGTCATGGTGCCAGGTGGTGGAGCGAGTACAACCACTGCTTCACATATAGCTCATCGTTTATTTAATGCGTATTTTCAATTGCATCACGAGTTTTTCCCTAAAAGTCAATGGATTAATCCCCAATTTCCGGCCAATTGGAGCTCAACTTTTGCTGCTCAACAACCAGAAAAGGGTGTTATGCCCTAATCTGTCTTATTAGGAAGGCTGCAGAAGCCTGCATATGAGCAGGTTTCTGCGACTTTCTATTCTATAAGAGGCTGCCTATGAAGAAATGGGTAACTTTTGAGCAAAAGAAGATTGAATTAATTGAAAATTTCTAATATAATGTTAAGAAACGATTCCTTAGAGAATCGAGAAAAAAGGCTAAAATCGCGTTCGCATTCAATGTCTGTGAATTTTGAAATATTTGCGGATTGCGATGAATACAAGCCTGGGGAAGAGAGGAATTCAGATGGAATACAATCATTCACAATGCGCATTTTGCGGGTCGGAAATGGAGCAAGAAGAGCGGGAAGTAAATTATCGCCAAGTATGTTCTTCTTGTCTCGACAAATGGGAAAGGGATGCTGATGCAACTTGGTAGTAAGAAGTCAGCAAAAAAGGTTGTTCCTCACGGAAAAAGTCAAATCGCTCTGTGCATTTACAATTAGTCACAGATGGCAGAGCTTGGCTTGTCCCTAAGGGCAACCTTTTTTGTTTGACAATATCAACAGATTATAGAGCCATATCAGCAGCTAACGGGCGGACGACGTGCGGAGAGAATGACTTGACGTATGGTTCGAACGACTCAATGATACCACCACCGAGGCAAACTTCTCCATTGTAGAGTACAACCGATTGTCCGGGAGTAATAGCTCTTTGGGGTGTATCAAAGAGGACGTGCGCACCTTTAGCGTGCATATAGACAGTAACTTGTTGATCAGGCTGGCGATAGCGAAATTTGGCTGTACAGCGAAAAGTCTCAGCAGGTGAATGACCAGCAATAAAATGAATTTCACGGGTTTGTAATGAAGTACTGTAGAGCAAGGGGTTGTTCAATCCTTGAGCAACCACAAGCTGGTTGGTAGATAATATTTTGTCCACCACAAACCACGGTTCACCATTACCTTCACGTTTACCACCGATGTTTAATCCATGACGTTGGCCGAGAGTATAGTACATCAAGCCATCGTGTGTTCCTAATACATGTCCGTCTGCATCTATAATTTCTCCAGGCTTAGCTGGTAAATACTGTTGTAGAAATTGTTTAAAGTTTTTTTCGCCAATGAAGCAAATGCCCGTACTGTCTTTTTTCTTTGCTGTCGGCAATTTTGCTTCTGCGGCAATTTTACGCACTTCTGGTTTAGGCAAATGACCAATTGGGAAAACAGCTTTTTGTAAAGCTTCCTGACTGAGTAAGTGCAAAAAATAGGTTTGGTCTTTTTGGTCATCCGCCGCTCGCAACAGGATGGCTTCTTGATCTTGTTGTTCCATACGGGCATAGTGACCAGTCGCGAGTCCATCTGCCCCAAGTTGGAGGGCAACATCCAACAATTCTTTGAATTTAATTTCACGATTACAAAGAACGTCTGGGTTAGGCGTTCTTCCCTGTTGATACTCTTGAAGAAAATATTGAAAGACGCGTTGTTCATATTCTTTTTCAAAATTGACACCGTAATAAGGGATGCCAATGATTTCGCAAACTTTGGCCACATCTTCAAAGTCTTCTGTGGCAGTACAGCGTCCTTCCGCGTCTGTATCGTCCCAATTTTTCATAAAGACTCCAATCACTTCATGTCCTGCTTGTTTCAGAAGCCATGCAGCCACTGAAGAATCCACTCCGCCTGACATGCCTACAACAATTCTTTTTGGAGAGGAAGCCTTGTGCATGTTGTTCCCTCCTTATTTCTTGGCTTGGGCTTTTCATATGCATAACCATCTTACGGTTTTTGCCATGCAAGCGCTCGTACCTTAGTAGTTTGCGCAATTTTATCTATGCGGTCAAGAAGAGGTAAACTGTTTTCGATATGAACTTTTCCTCCATAGGGTGACTGGAGGATACGCGTTCTTTTTGTCGAAACTCAAGATGATTATACTGGTAATTTCCGCTGCAGCGAGTGTTCAAACAGGATTGGAGAGAATCAAATGTTTCAAATCAATCGCCAAGTTATCTTGGAACATCCAAGATTAAAATTTTTACAAGATGTAGTACCTATTGATGAACATATGGACGGGATCGAAAAATTTATTAACCTGTGTTATGTCGACGAAGGTTGGAATGTGGTTCAACATGGACGAGTGATAGCTCTAAGGGCTACTGATGAACAACGACTTTCATCAGCTTTCAAGGCAAGCCTATATCTTGGCAAATATAAAGATATGGCGAATACAGAACGGTTTTTGAAAAGCATGGTATCTGCTGGACATTCCTACGAACCGATTCGAGGGGAAACCATACTCTTTCTGTTTATTGGTATTGGCAAACCGGTTTACGATCATCTGGTAACTTATACGGTCGGTCGACCCACTCGGATTGCTGGTGGGCAGCGAGCTAATGTGCCCTGGGGGTTTGAATTGCCTGTAGAGGCGAGGAATGAAGAAGAGTATGCGGAAGAACTGGACCGCATTCGTCGTGTTATTCAATTGGCTAAAACGGATCGGGTTGAACAAATGCAGGCGGCGCGTGCCAAATTGCCTGTGGGCTATATCATGCCGCCCTTTCTCTTTGAATTCTCTGAAGAAGCGCTCATCAAACATGTTTTTCGTCAGCGACTCTTTGAAAGGGGAGCGCAAGGGGCGACTGTTGAAGTGGTCAGTGACATGATGGAATGTTGCATGCAAATCGATCCTCAGAAATGGGAAGTTCTGGTTGACTATCATGGGCCTCATTTACAACAGTGGGAAAAAGCCATGCGTACATTACGAAAAGAATCTTATCGATTGGAAGATATATGTAAATTGTTGAGTATCTCTTTGGAAGAAGCTCTACAAAAAGATTTATATTCTCTCCTGTTGGAGTCGGTGGGCAAGTTGCCGCCATCGATGTGGGAGAAACAGCGTTAGATGATAGAGTAAGCAGAAAAAGCAAAAAGTGTTTCAAATAGATGAATGAAGACTCCGCTTTGGCAATTATTGAGTGGCAGAGTGGTGCTGTGCCTGCGTATGGTATGCAGAGGGATACAGTCCGGGCAGAGATTGAACCTCTGCCCGTCCCTTCGCAATTTTCAATAGCTGATTAATGAGTCAAATGGCTGTCCTGGCTAGGTAAAATGTTTTCTGGAGATTTAGGTTCCACTGGATAAGCCCGCTGTCCGCAAGTACACCATACAGAAGGGTACGGATGTTCAGATATATGCATCCGTCCACAAGTGCATAGATAACGAATGGCGGGGATATATCTTTCTAGTGTCATCGGATCGACTTGCCGAATCATTGATTTTAAAGTGGGGGGATGCCAGTTTTTTTCTAGGATCTCCAAGTGATTTGGATGTTGCGGATAATCGACAACAATCATCTCACCCGCATAACTTAAAATACGATGAAGACCACCATATTCTCGAATCACTCGCTTTGGCGAAGAAGCTTCTACATAAGTAATAATGGAACGATTTTTTTCTTGTGACGAATCGACAGGACGTTCCTGCCCAATCATTCGATACCAGTGAAGGATTTTGTTGGTCATACAGACACCCCTCTCCAAACTGCTCATAGCTCAGTTGGATCCCCGCTCAAGCCCGATGGCTTCGTTATGGTCAAGGCGGTTTTTCTCATATTTATTTCTCTACTCTGTTAGACGTTTTGACTTTGCGAAATGTTACAAAGTCGCGTCATCTAAGTTACGTTAGGGCCGTTCATTCTGAACCTTGAATAAGGTGAGCAATTGTGACAAATTCGTGATAATTACGTCTGCGTTTGTCAATTCGTCATCATGTCCAAATCCAAATGCGCAACCTATACAAGGAATTCCAATTTCTTTCGCAGCCTCAACGTCGCTCTGTCGATCACCTATCATCACCATACTCTCTATATCGAATACTTTGCAGTGTGCACGCAAAATATCCGCTTTTCGTTTACCGTGAACGCTTTCCAGGCAAAGTGGAAGCGTAAATAACGTATCAAGGTGTTGGGTTGACAGAACAGCGTCTAAGTAATTACAACCGCAATTACTAGCTGTGGTCAAAGTATAACCTGCTTGTTTTAGGGCTTCTAAAGTAAACCTTGTTTCAGGAAAAAGAATATCGCAATGAGACAGGGTAAAAGCTACCTCTTTTCCGCAGTCTGTCTCAGCCTGCCTACGAATTTGCCCAGTTGAGTTGGGCATCAATATTTCCCAGATTTGCTCATCGGGCAACCCGAATGTGCGCGTCATGGTTAGGTCATCCGGCGCTTTGCCGCCATATTGGGCAATGATTTTTTTGTAAATTGGCAGGATGAAGGAAGCAGACGACAATAATGTTCCGTCAAGATCAAAAATAAGGGTGCTGTAATCAGTCCAAGGTCTCATGATATGAGTATACCAGTATGAAAGAAAACGGTGAATTCTTGAACACTTGGCAGGGGCTGAGTTTGGTTTACAATAGAGAGGGGAGGTTTTGTTTATGGGATTTCAGGGACAAAATCGCGTTGCTGTCATTACTGGAGCAAGTTCAGGAATCGGTGAAGCTATTGCCTATGGTATGGCGGAAGCTGGCTTTCGTTTGGCGTTAGGTGCGCGACGCAAAGAACGTCTTGAGCAAGTGGCTCAGCAAATCGCAGAGCGATGGAAGACTGAAGTATACATAGCTGAATTGGATGTGACAAGGCGGGAGAGTGCTGAGGCGTTTGTCAAGGGTGTCGTTGGACATTTCCAACAAGTAAATATATTGGTCAACAATGCTGGTTTGGCTCGAGGCACTGCGCATGTGGCTGAAGTGACAGATGAAACGGATTGGCAAGAGATGTTGGAAACCAATGTTATGGGTGTATTGCGAATGACAAGATTGTTTTTACCGCATATCCAGACAAGCAGTAGTGGACATATCATCAATATTGGCTCAATTGCTGGACATGAGGCATATGCAGGAGGCTCTGTGTACTGCGGCAGCAAATTTGCTGTTCGAGCTATAACAGACGCTTTGCGTCAAGAATTGCTGGGTCAACCGATTCGTGTCAGTACGATTGATCCAGGCATGGTTGAAACGGAATTTTCTGTTGTTCGCTATCACGGTGATAAAAGCAAGGCAGATGCGGTCTATGCAGGTATGCAGCCTCTGACGGCCTCTGATATTGCCGATTGTGTGGTTTATACCGCTACTCGGCCACAACATGTCAATATTGACATGATTGTGGTCAAACCGACCGATCAAGCGGGGGCAGGGAAGGTAGCAAGACATCCCGTTCAGGAATAGTCTCGGTCTGCAAAGGATGTGACTAGGATTGCTCATTTCTGTAGAACAATTGCATGCTGCTATGCAGCAACAAGAAGATATCGTTGTGCTTGATGCGCGGTTTCGACTTGGGAAACCAGAAGCGGGTTTGGAAATGTATCAAAAGGGTCATATTCCTGGCGCAGTATATATTGATTTGGAAAAGGAATTGTCGAAGCCAGCAGCTCGTCCGGGTGGACGTCACCCCTTGCCTGAAATAGACGATTTAGTTGCCTGTTTTGCAGAGAAGGGAATTCATCAGGACTGCCTTATTGTGGTTTACGATGATAATCAGGGTATGGCGGCTCGTGCATGGTGGTTATTGACTTATCTTGGACATCAGCATGTGTTTTTGCTAGATGGCGGAATAGGTGCTTGGTTGAGGGCTGGGTACCCGCTTCGACAAGGAGAAGAGCAGAAGACGCGTCAAACTTTTACAGCTATGCCGATGCAAGGTTGGACTGTCGATTATGAGGAAGTTGCTTCCCTTGCAGAAGCAGGCAATGGGTTGTTTCAGTTGCTGGATGCTCGTGACGCGGTTCGTTTTCGTGGTGAATCCGAGCCTATTGATGCCGTGGCTGGTCATATACCAACGGCCAAAAATTTACCTTGGACGCATTTCCTTCATAGCGATGGGACATGGAAGTCGCCGCAAGAAGCAAAAGAAATTGTTGCCTCTTTGCAACTGTCTGAAGATACGCCAGTTATTGCTTATTGCGGGTCTGGAGTAACGGCTTGCTCGTTGATTTTTGCTTTGCGTCGGGCTGGGCTTCGCCAGATTCGTCTCTATCCGGGAAGTTGGAGCGATTACATCAGTCATTACAATGCTCTGATAGCCACAGGAGAAAAGGATGAAAACAAGTACATCTTGCCGTGACTTTTGACAGTGATATCTCATAGGGAAAATGCTCTACAAACCAGGTGAGGAGGAATTTTCTATATGAATCAGGACTTGCAGAGTTTACTGCAAAAGTTTCGAAGTGAACTGCGAGAAATTGGACATTACGAGGAAGCTACACGGCTGATGGAATGGGATTTACGTACTGGAGCACCCAAAAAAGGACATGAATTGCGTGCGGAAGCGCTCGGAACACTGTCGGCAAAGATTTTCGCCATGTTAACCAGTGAAAATATGGGCCGTTATCTGAATGAACTGACTAGTGCGGAAGCGGAACTGTCTCAGGTCGATCGCGCTCTGCTTCGCGTGGTGCGTGAAACGTATGAGCGCAGCAAAAAAATCCCTCCCGAACGGCACCAAGCGTATGTCATGCTTGTTGCTAAATCGCAATCTGTATGGGAAGAGGCTAAAAAACAGGCTAATTTTAGTCTTTTAAAGCCTTATTTGGAAAAAATCATCGCTTTTAAGCGAGAATTTATTCAATATTGGGGGATTCAAAATCACCCTTACGACACTTTGCTCAATTTATATGAGCCAGGACTGACAGTAGCCAAAATAGATCCGATTTTTAAACAACTGCGGGAGGCTACCGTTGATTTGGTACAACGGATCGGCGAGAAAGGTTTTCCTAAATTCCCTGTTTCGTTGCGTCGGGAAGCGCCGATTCATCAGCAACGTCATTTTAGTGAAAAACTTTTGGAACGAATTGGATATGATTTTCAGGCTGGACGTTTGGATGAGACCGCTCACCCTTTTGAGGAATCCCTCAATCATTATGATGTGCGCGTAACCACCAAGTTTGTTCTCGATGACGTATTGAACGCTATGTACAGCACCTTACACGAGGGCGGCCACGCTCTTTACGAACAGCACGTCAGTGCTGAACTGATTGGTACACCGCTTTGTCATGGAGCTTCTATGGGTATTCATGAATCTCAATCTCGTTTCTGGGAAAACATGTTGGGTCGATCCCGGTCTTTTCTGCAGGCGATTTATGGAGACTTTCAAGCAGCATTTCCTGGATTGTTTGCTGATGTCCATCTTGAGACTCTATATCAAGCAGCAAACCATGTTGAGCCATCACTCATTCGTATTGAGGCAGATGAATTGACTTATAATTTACACATTATGATTCGTTATGAAATTGAACGTGCACTTTTTGAAGAAACGTGTGAAGTTGGTGATTTGCCTCGACTCTGGAATGAAAAGGTTCGCGATTATCTAGGACTTGAGACGCCAAACGACGCGCTGGGCGTTTTGCAGGATGTACACTGGTCGGGGGGGGATTTTGGATATTTTCCCACTTATTCGCTTGGCAATCTATACGCAGCTCAGTTTCGAGAGACGCTTTACAAAGAAATTCCCGATATTGAAGAACAGTGGTCAGAAGGGGATTTCTCGCAAGTCTTGGAATGGTTTTCAACTCGAGTGCATAGCCACGGAAAAGTGCTTTTACCAAGCGAATTGATCGAGCAGGCTACAGGGAAACCGCTGTCTGCAGATTATCTCATTCGTTACTTGCAACAAAAAATGAGCGATATATATCAAGTGTAAGAAAAGAAAAAGAGCTGGGAGAGCAGGCGACGGCGATCCGGAAAATATTCCGGGGCGCCGTTTGACTTGCCGAGAGAGGTGAAAGAACATGCCCTGGCAAGCTCGAATTCAGACTATGTTGGGGAAAAGATTTTGGATAGGGCTACTTCTCTGTATGTCTTATCTATTGGCTTTTATGCAACGGACAGGACCGGGTGTTGTGTCGACCACTTTGCAGCATACTTTCCATGTAAGTGGCGCTGTATTAGGCACAATGACCAGCGTGCAATATTTGCTTTATATGATTTTGCAGATTCCAGTTGGGCTTTCTGGAGACAAACTTGGCCCTGAGAAGCTTCTGGCAGCCGGCGTTTGTTTAGACGGCATAGGAACGCTTTGTTTTGCGGATAGCCACCAGTTTGCCATGCTTCTAGTCGGTAGAGCTGTCGTTGGCTTAGGTGATGCGCTCATTTGGGTGAATATTGTATTGATCATCGGAGGCTACTTTCTCCCGTCTCAATTTGGCGCTTTACTTGGTATTGTGTCCACAGCAGGAAATGTGGGGGCATTGTTGACCACGATTCCGTTTGCCGCCTGGACGACAGTTGCTGGTTGGCGTGAACCTTTTGCTCTTCTTGGAATTTTGCTCGTCATCACGGCCGTATTTGATTTTGCAGTGATTCGGAAAAAAAGGCCAACCTTGGATAGGGTGTCTGTCCTATCGGATCAACCAGAGCAGTTTAAAATTAAACCTGTTCCCATTCGAAGCATTTTATCTACTGTGATTCAAGACAGAAATGCTTGGGCTACGTTTTTTTGCCATTTTTCAGCGGTTGGAACGTATATCGGTTTTGTGGGGCTTTGGGCTGTTCCTTATTTTGAACATACGTATGCAGTCAACCGTTCTTTAGCCACAACGTTTACTTTGACAGCCTTTGTAGGTGCCTTGATCGGTGGCCCGCTTGCGGGTACGCTGACTGACCGTATCGGTTCGCGCCGTGGTACCTATATTGTCCTGCAAGTGTTCATTTGTCTCTCTTGGCTGTCTGTTCCGCTTTTTGCTGGGCAACCACCCGTACTGATTGCCTATATGCTTATGTTTGTACTCGGATTGGGATCGGGAGGTAGTTTGCTGACGTTTGCCGTGATTCGAGATCAGACTCCTGCAGAGCGTGCTGGTGTGACTTCTGGATTTGCCAATACGGGCGGCTTTTTATCAGCAGTTCTTTTACCTGTACTGTTTGGCGCACTGTATGATGCTCACCTTCGCCAAGGTATCCATACGGCATATGCGGTTGCCTTTTTGGTACCCACAGGTTTTACCTTGCTCGGCGTGATAGGCAGTCTGTTTATTCGAGAAAGAAGGCAAGCATTCCAAAATGAGGTGGGAGTATGAGTCAACTTCATTGGTTTTTGGATGATGAAAAGGCGTTAAAGCGTTTCAAAATCATTCGTGAATTGTCGCAGCAGTTCTCAAATCGGGCAGCACTTCACGATACAGATTCATCATTTCCCCACGAAAATATTGCAGCACTGCGACAGGCGGGTTATGTGAGTTGGACAGTTCCAGAAATGTATGGTGGTCTCGGTTTATCATTATATGAATTGCTGGCTCATCAAGAAGAATTAGCTCAGGGCGATGGGTCTACCGCGCTTGCGATTGGTTGGCATATGGGCTTGTTCCTGAATTTATCAGCCACCGACGCATTACCAGAAGAAGTGTTTGCGGAAGTTGCTACAACCGCTGTTCAAAACGGCTGGCTCATGAACTCTTGCGCAACGGAACCTGCCACAGGAAGTCCAAGTCGCGGCGGACGACCGCAAACAACTGCCAGGCAAGTGGAAGATGGATTTCTATTGACTGGTCGAAAAACGTTTAGCACACTTTCTCCTGAATTACACTGGATTCTAATTACAGCTGGTATTGAAGATTCTGAAGATGTCGGCGAATTTCTCATTACCGGCAATCAAGTCCAAATTGTAGAAACATGGAATATGATGGGTATGAGAGCAACAGGAAGTCATGATATTGTCATGGAAAATATTTTTGTGCCCCATCGTTATTTAGTTGCACGCTTAAAGCCGGGAGAAAAATCACCGCGCAATCGTGATGGTGGCGGTTGGATGTTGCATATTCCGGCTTGTTATCTTGGTATTGCAATGGCTGCCAGAGATTTTGCTGTCCGCTATGCTGCGGAGTATCGGCCTAATAGTCTAGCCCAACCCATTTCGCATGTCCCGCATATCCAAGAAAAATTGGGACAGATGGAAATGAAATTGTTAAGCGCTCGAACGTTGATGTACGACATGGCGAGACGATGGGATAGAGCGAGTAAATCGGATCGTCCTACATTGAGGCCTGCTCTTGGTACGGTCAAGACAATTGCTGTCCAAGCTGCGATGGATGTGGTCGATCTCGCTATGCGTGTAGTGGGGGCACAAAGTCTTTCCCGTTCTTATCCTTTAGAACGGTTTTATCGTGACGTGCGCGCGGGATTGCATAATCCGCCTATGGATGATGTGGTTTTGCGTATGCTTTCCGAAGCAGCTGTCAACGAAATACAGAAAACTCGCAACAGTGATTCAAGATTACCCTTATTCTAAGTGTGATCAGATGGGTCAAAAAGGCATGTCGATATAGACGAAAGCTAGGGGTGAATGTATACGTCTGTTCCATTAGGAATATGTGTATACAGCCATTGAGCGTCTTTCAGGGAGAGACGCACGCAGCCGTGTGAAGCTGGTTGACCTAATTTTTGCGCCTCTGATTTTAAAATGTGCTGGTGGATATCCATGGGAATACTGTGAAACAGAAATTCTCCGTGATTTTTAAAGGAAATCCAGTATTTTGCTCCCTCATTGTATAAAGGTGAGTAAAACCATACCCCGCGTTCTGCTTGAATGTGAAAGTGGCCAAGAGGTGTTTTTTCATGCGGACTGCCTGTTGACGCTAACATGTCGGCCAGCAGCCGATCTCCCTGATAGACGAGCACATGTTGTGAAGAAAGAGAAACTTCAAGCCGGTAGGAGGAAGTTGATGGGCTATCCTTAGCGGAAGCGATGTTTGGCAACATCAATCCTAAGACGACAGAAAAAAAAGCGCCAGTTTGAATAGAGCGATAAACGTATCGATAGTTTTTCATGAAGACCTCCTGCCATTCATTTGAAATTGTCGCAAATCGCATCGAATCTGCACATGTTACTGAATTAGTTTGTTTTTCCTTCAACGTCTCATACATAAATGCTCCCATAAAAATTTTCTACTATTCAATATTGACCAAATTTTCTTTTCCGTGTAGCGTTAAATAAGGTAGATTGAATACATAGTCATAGAAAATCATTCCTTTGGAGATGGTTATGTGACATATAATTTTGCCGAGAAAATTGATGAAATTGCCCAATTAGCTGGAAATAAGCTAGCCTTGATTTGTGTGGACGAAAATAGAAAGGAAAGCCACCTTACATATGCTGAGTTGACTGCGCACAGTTCTCAACTAGCTAGAGCGTTACAACTGCAGGGTTTGCATATGGGTTCACGAGTACTTGTACTATTGCCGCGTGGTATTTTGCCATACACTGTCTATTTGGCCTTATTGCGAATCGGTGCCACAATATTGCCAGGCTCGGAAATGTTGCGTTCTCATGATATAGTCTATCGACTCCAACATGCTGGTGTAGAAGCTGTCATTGCGGATGAAGGACTGCTTTCTGAGGCTGAAAAGGCGCTTGAGCAACAACCGGTCAAATATCGCTTTGTGGCTGGAGTGGCGCATGAAGGTTGGAAATCGTTAGATGACATTGTGCAAGGAGTTTCTCATCATCCACTGGTTCAACCTATGGATGATGAAGCATTGGCTTTTCTTTCCTATACCAGTGGTACGACGGGTGGTCCTAAAGGAGTTCAGCACGTATACAGTTGGCCTCGAGAACATTTAAAAGTAGCAGGAACATACTGGTTTGATGCGAAACCTGAAGATTTAGCTTGGGCTACAGCTGGTCCTGGATGGGCTAAATGGGTGTGGAGTCCATTTGTTTCGGTGCTTGGCAATGGCGCCACAGGGTTTGTTTATACCGGACGTTTTCAACCCGAAACTTATTTGCAATTGCTGAATGATTACGGAATCACTTTACTTTGTGCGACACCTACAGAATATCGTTTGATGGCCAAAGTGAATGGTTTGCAAAGGTTCCAGTTAAAGTTAAGATCAGCCTGTTCTGCCGGAGAACCTCTAAATCGTGAGGTTATTGATACATTTCAGAGAGAATTTTCAGTTTTAGTTCGAGATGGTTACGGTCAAACGGAGAATAGTCTTTTGGTGGGTACGCTCAAAGATATGGAAGTTCGTGCCGGCTCCATGGGCAAACCTTTTCCTGGAATGCGTATTGCCATAGTCAATGAGGAAGGTCAGCCGCTACCGGTAGGAGAAGTAGGGCATATTGCTGTGCATAAGTCATTTCCAGCACTTTTCCGTGGCTATTTAAATGATCCAGAACGAACCCAGGCGGCATTTCGAGGAGAATGGTACATTACCGGGGATAAAGGTCGTCAAGACTCAGAGGGCTATCTTTGGTTTGAAGGTCGTTCAGATGACATCATCATATCTGCGGGATATACAATAGGGCCCTTTGAAGTTGAAGACGCTTTAGTCAAGCATCCCAAAGTAGCAGAATGTGCAGTAGTTGCCAGTCCAGATGAAGAGCGTGGCCATATTGTCAAGGCTTTTGTTGTTTTGCGCAATCCGGAAGATGAATTTCTGGGTGAGAGGTTAGTCGAGGAATTACAAAATCATGTAAAGCAACTAACAGCACCTTACAAGTATCCCCGAAAAATTGAATTTGTTAGAGATTTGCCGAAGACAACCAGTGGGAAAATCCGGCGTGTCGAATTGCGCAACAAAGAACAAAAAAATTCCTCTTGGAGCAGGACCTAGTTCTTAGGTTCTGCTTTTTATTAGAATCTGCTGAACGGTTTCTTGACTCTATTTCTTGCATTGTTGTTCCAGACTGTCACGCCGCCCAATCCAGTTGATGCACGACCCGTTCAGCAGACCCTAATTAACCTTTTTGAGAATGATAAATCCTGATTGATTTGCCGGATCGACAACAATCTGTTCTGCTTGATACAGAACACCACTCAAGGTGATATTTCCATGCGTGGCAAATACCAGATCCTGATGTCGGTGCTCGGGATGCCCAGAGCTTGGGAAAATCTGTACCAGTCGCTGATGGTTATACACGCTGACAAAAGCAGCTCCAGCGCTGTTTCGCGTCAATGTCCAAGTTTCATTTTGGGTTGTCACGTTTTGCGTTTTGACGGGAATGCGAATAGATGAACCGTCGCTATAATGTGCAGGTATTTCTGCACTCGGAGTGCTATGCAACTTATAGATGATTAGAAAACCTGCCAATAAAATAATCCAAATCCAATTTTTTCTTGCCAGCCTTCTCATCCTTTCTTTAAATAGTCGTTTAAAAGAACGTGCCTGTAAAACCAACTGGCCATACTGGCTCCGGCATGCGCGTGCGCGCTCAAAATATTTCCGTGGACAGCCAGTACTTGATTTGATTTTTGCACATTTTGCAGTCGATAGGAATAGAGTTGTTCACATTCGTCGTCAATAGCCACTTGCAGACCGCCAAGCAAACCAGCCGTAGCCAATAAACCAACGCCTTGGCCTGTAGCTAATATCCAGGCGTGATGACTGTCTGCTTGGCGCAAAAAACGGATGGCGTGAGGATTTTCAGCAACTGTTGGCGTATATCGCCCGCCTGGTACTAGAACGATGGTATAATCAAATGCGGCTGATGGTTCCAGTGCGCTATCAGCAAGCAACCATTGCTGCCCATCCAGACGAATTTTATTTCCTCCCGGAGTTAGGGTGCGAATGACGATGCCCGCGTCTGTTAAACTCTGGTTGACTTGACCCATCTGCCAGAGAGAACAACCTTCAAATGCCAACAATGCTGCTTTCATTTGTGTACACCTCGCTTTCTTCTTCATCTGCATCGTACACGCAGCAGGAAAAAAAGTCATGCAGGAGTTGCTGTTTCTCTATGAAAGACAAAACATCAATACCCGTGCGCGTTGAGGAACTGCTTGGCGGACTCAATGATGAGCAGCGTACAGCCGTTCAGACAACAGAGGGACCAGTGCTTGTGGTGGCTGGGGCAGGTAGTGGCAAGACGAGTGTGCTTACCCGCCGCATAGCGTATTTGCTTGCCCAACACTTGGCTAACCCTCATCAAATTTTGGCGATCACGTTTACCAATAAAGCGGCTCGCGAAATGCAAACACGCGTGCAGAAACTGGTTGGAGATGCTGCGCGCGATCTGTGGATGGGGACTTTCCATTCAATATGTGTAAAAATTCTTCGCCGCCATGCTGACAGACTGGGCTATGATTTGAATTTTACAATTCTCGACAGTGATGACCAACGAGCATTAATTGCTCAGTCGTTACTGGATGCACATTACGATCCGAAAAAATTCGATCCAGCCGCAGTCCATTTTGTCATCTCGCGTTGGAAGAATGAATTGGTGACAGAAGCACAATTGTCCAAATCGAGATCGGCCAAAAATTTGACAGAGGCGGTAGCATCACAAATTTATCCCGTTTATCAAGATCGTCTTTTTGCCGCTTCAAGTATGGATTTTGATGATTTAATAGGCTTGACGGTCAAACTTTTTCGCGATCATTCGGATGTTCTCCAATACTATCAAGAAAAATTCCGCTATCTGCATATTGATGAATACCAGGACACCAACCGTGCCCAATATCTTCTTGTCCGGATGTTGGCTGATCAATATCGTAATCTTTGTGCTGTTGGTGATTCTGACCAAGCGATTTATGCGTGGCGTGGAGCAGATATCGAAAACATGCTGCGTTTTGAGAAGGATTTTCCAGAAGCGAAGGTTATCTTATTAGAACGCAATTATCGTTCTACTGAAACCATTCTCCATGCGGCCAATGCCTTGATTGCTCAGAACAAACGCCGGAAGGAAAAAAACCTGCGAGCCGTTCGTGAAGGAGGTTGGCCCATCCGTGTGGCCGAGTTAACAGACAGCGAAGCAGAAGCGCGATATGTGGCTGACACCATTCAAGCGCACCTGCAATCCGGCGGACGCCCTGGAGATTGTGCTGTACTATATCGTGCCAATGCTCAGTCACGGGCTATTGAAGAAGCTTTGATGAGTCAAGCCATACCTTATACCATAGTAGGAGGATTGACTTTTTACGATCGTCGAGAAATTAAAGATGTCTTTGCCTATCTACGTGTTCTTGTCAATCCCAAAGATGAAATTTCCTTGTTGCGAATTGCCAATGTACCAAGACGTGGACTCGGTGATGGTACGCTGGGAAAACTGTTAGACTATGCGCATGCTGAAAATAAAACTTTGTATGAGGCACTTGCCTCTGGACGGGAAGCAGGTTTGACAGAAAAAGCGGCATTAGCCGCTGAACAGTTCTATCAGACACTCGAAGAGCTTAGACTATGGATGGAAGGCATGAGTGTGACAGAATTTCTGGCCGAAGTTCTTCATGGGACAGGCTATCGCAAGATGTATGCGGAGAGCAACAAAACAGAAGACCAGCAGCGCCTTGAAAATATTGATGAACTTCTGACCGTCAGCCAATCATTTGATCGGCGTCGGGGTGGTTCAGTGGCTGAGTTTTTGGCGGAAGTCTCTCTGCTGAGTGATGTGGATAAAGATAAAGGCAAGGAGCGGGACAGTGTTCGACTGATGACTTTGCATGCGAGTAAAGGCTTGGAGTTTCCTGTCGTTTTCCTGGTTGGCATGGAAGAGACGCTGTTTCCTCATGCGCGTTCTCTAGATGATGAACAGGGCATAGAAGAGGAGCGCAACCTTTGTTATGTTGGGTTAACGCGAGCTAAAGACAAGTTATATTTAACGTATTGCAGCGAGCGTACTCTTTTTGGACAGACCAGCATGCGTGAGCCTTCGCGTTTTTTGGCCGAGTTACCTGCCCAACTTGTGGAGCGTGAAAGATTAACCAATGATGTCATTTACTCTTATTCAGCGGGAGATAAAGTGATTCACCCACAGTTTGGAGAAGGTATTGTTTTGGAAATTGGCAAAGATGTCAAAACGGGTGAAGAACAGTTAACTGTAATGTGTCATCCGCGCATTGGGATGAAGACGTTTCCCAAACGTTACGCCAAGCCTGCTGTGGAACGAAAAAAAGCGTAATAGGCCGATCTCGTTTCCGTTGTTCAGTGAGCGTGGTACAATACGGATACATTTCCATCGCAAGTTTATACAATAATGAAGAACCGACAGGCTTGCGGTCAGGAGGCAAATCAGTGTGCGTTACTGGATAATCATTGGCATCCTTTTTGTGGTTTTTGTCGCAGTTTATCTGGGTGTATTTCTCTACACGAGGAAAAAACAAAAAGCGTTTGATGAGCAATACCTATCTATGAAAGAAAGACATGAAGTTTTCGTTCTCAATAAGAAAATTACTAAAGAAAGACCTCAACAGGGTTGGGCGCGATTTATGAAAATGAAATCTTATCAAGTGGTAGGCCGAGTTACTGTCTCTCAAGCTATGCGTGGAATGCAGATGAGTAAGATGCAGACAGTCACATTTCGGACCACCAAACAGGAATACGATAAAATCGAGATCAACCATAAATACAAAATGGACATTGCGGGAAATTATATTGGTAATGTGATAGCACCGACGCCTTCTAAACAAAAAAAGTCGTCGTCCAAAACGACTGGAGGAAAATCGGAGAGCAAAGGCAAAAACAATAAGAAATCAAACGTGAAATCGTAAATTCAAAGCTGTTCTCAAAGTCATCCGCAGGATGGACAGGAGAACAGCTTTTTACATGGATTTGCATGCTGAATGTTTCTTCTACGGACCAACGCCTATGTTTTTGCATAGGCTGTTGTGAGTTGGGCTGGGTCTTCGATTCAGATTGTATGGAGACCCGTGAAGCGAGGGGCAGTGGTCTCCACTGGAGATTGGATGAAGCCCGCGAAGCGAGGAGGAACTAGCATGCAACAGAAACGCCGTACGTCTACCGGATTACAGAGTGTGCGCAAAAAAAAGCGTCCGCAGGGTAGAAAAACAGCTCAAACGACAGGTCAAACGCCTTCCGTCAGTTTACCAACAGCGTTAACCTATCGTCTGCGCCGTCCAGAAGATGATGAATATATTGTGAAATTGACCAGTGAACAATTAGGAGGAATTCATCAGAACGCATTTGGTGAACCTTTTCCAGAATCAACTTTTCTGCACTATCTGCAATCTGGGGCGCCAACAGTCATTATTGAAAAGGACGGAAAAAGGATTGGCTACTATTCCTATCTGGTAGGGCCAGCAGAAAAAATGCATATCTCTGCAATGGTGCTAGAGCCTCGGTATCAGTCATCCGGCATTGGTCGCGAGGTTATGGCGCGTATTGAAAAGAGAGCAAAGGAACAGGGAATTCAA
The DNA here is from genome assembly GCF_900142255.1 of Alicyclobacillus tolerans. Classification (GTDB taxonomy): domain Bacteria; phylum Bacillota; class Bacilli; order Alicyclobacillales; family Alicyclobacillaceae; genus Alicyclobacillus_I; species Alicyclobacillus_I tolerans. Next base: position 67,775 of record NZ_FRAF01000002.1, read on the forward strand.
GTACTTGAGGTTTTTGTGCAAGAGAATAACGAAAAGAGTCTCAACTTTACAAGGCAACTTGGCTTTCAAGAAGTATTTCGTTTAGAACCGCATTCAATTGCTTTCCAAAAACGCATTCTTTAAGCAAGGATTCGTGCGGATTTTGTCGAATTTGATAGAGAGGAGAAAGAAAATAGCGTGATCGGGACATAAAAGGGAGTCGTCACAGATGTCAGAAACACTGTCACAAGGGCGCATACAGGTGGAGCATAATCAAATCCGGGTACTCGCCGAGCCACAAGATTTGCCGCCGACATTGATTGTTGCTCGTCACCCTTCTTTGCATGTGCTTGTGGACGGTGTGGAGGTTGTGGGTCGTGTACAGGTGCACGCCTTTCAGGAAATTCAGGTCAGTGTCATTGATGTGGAACCTTATCGGGAGATACGCATACAAGTCTCTCCAGATACGCTTCACGCTACACTCGAAATTGAATATCAAAAAGGGCAACACTTTCGCTTGGGCGATTCTCCTCCAACTGCAGTCTGTCTATTGCATGTCATTCAAGAAGCTGTTTTGCCGCAGCCCTATACGCGAAGCGACGTGAGACAATTGCTTGCTGAACAGAGAATTGTTGAAGGTGTGGATTGGGAAGCTATTGATAGTTTGCTCGCTTCCGGTGAATCTGGTAGTTGTGTTTGCGCTTCCGGTACTCCGCCGGTGGATGGTTTGCCGGAGCGAGTAACCATTCTGGTTCAGCCCGTTCATGAACCTCTCTATGGAATTGTTCCAGTGCGTCCCATTCTTTCTGTACAAAAAGGTATTTCCGTAGCCAAACGTCTGCCGGAAGAAAGCGGTGAGGCAGGTGTCAGTGTTTATGGTACGGCCATCCCTCCTTATACGCCTCCTGCCAAATTGCCACGTATTGGAGATGGGCTGGCAGAAAACGATGAAGGAGTTTTCATTTCTGTGCGAGGAGGACGTGTAATTCACCGTCCTGATTTGCTTGATGTGGCTCCCACGTTGGAATTTAATGAATCTCTTACGGCGAAGCAGGGTCATGTGCAGTTTGACGGCGATGTTTTGGTACGTGGCAATGTGGAGCAAGGTGTAGAAATAGCTGCTTCAGGACAAGTTTTTGTCCAAGGGATTGTATCACGGGCTAAAATTGTTGGAGATGCGGGAATTATCATATCGGGTGGAGTTTTTCAGTCAGAGTTGTATGCGGGTCTGCGCTATCATTGCCTGCAAGAACTATACCATTTTCTTCAGGATTTCTTACAAGAATGGCAAATTTTTCAATCGGCCGTTGAACGCTTGCAAGAAGCAGTTAAGACGCGTGGTTCAGAAATTTCCCATGCGCGCATTGTTGCCTCTCTTTTGGCAGATAAATATCGTGAGATACTGGTTTGGCCAACGCGATTTCAAGAATTTATAGAGTCGCACCCTACGCTCGATCTCGGTCCCTGGCTGGGGAGATTGCGCCGGGCTGGAGAATGGATGCGCCAAGCGTATTTGGAATCAACTACAATACAGCGTTGGGTACTTCATCGTACTGAAGTGGAAAAGTGGTTGAGTGTGATAGAAAACTGGGAAGTGTCAGCTGAACTGGCCGCCATACAGTGCGCTTATGCGCAGTCATCTGATTTGCGTGCTGCGGGGGATGTGGATATTACACATCAGGGAGTTTACCAATGTCGCGTGTGGGCTGGCGGTACTGTAAAAGCACTCGGTAAGCCGGGCGTCATTCTGGGTTCCAACATTGAAGCAGGTTTGGCTGTCTTTGCCAAAATTATTGGTTCACACGCCGAGTCAATAACTCGTATCCATCTTCGTCAAGAGGATGGTTGCCAAGTATCTGCCGATCTCGTTTACCCAGGCACAATTTTTATCGTCGATGATTTTCCCCATCATGTTCAGCACGAGTGGCGCCAATGCGTATGGCCAGTCCCCGCAACAAAAGACTCATAACAAAAAAGCTGCCTGCCAGAAGGCATGCAGCTAGCGGGGATAAGTGCTGGAGTGTCTAGACGGTTTCCCTATCAGAGAAGAGCAGGGAAATGCAATAGAGGCCAGCCAGCCCAATGATGACATAAACCACACGACTGATAAGTCCGGTAGTGCCACCAAACAGGGCTGCTACAAGATCGAATTTGAACAATCCAACGAGCAGCCAGTTGAGTGCCCCAATGATAACTAGAACTAATGCTGTCTTGTTCATGGGAACTCCACCCCCTTCGACAAAGAGTATGCGCTCCGCGAGACTTTTCCATGTGTCCAGTTTTTGAGCAAAAACCGGAAATTTTCCTGTGCCAGTTTCGCATATCGTGGTTCTGATCTGCAGAAAGCTATCAGCAGGAGCAGTTGCAGCCTTTTGCCATTCGGGGTATGCTACTAGGGAAAAGATTGTAGAGCCTCGAAGTGAGGAGGGTTGAGCGCATATGGATGTGGAAAATCGGATTCGGGAAGTGTTGGTTCCCATCAAGGAAGCCATTCAACAAGATGGCGGTGATGTGGAGTTTGTTTCCTATGATAGTTTGACCAAAACGGTCTATGTTTCCCTGCTTGGCGCGTGTGTAGGATGCCCGGCCAGTATGATGACCTTGAAAATGGGAGTTGAGCGCTCCATCCGCCAGCAAATACCCGAAGTTGAGCATGTGGAGGCATGTTGAAGACTGCTTGGACATAGATTTTACCATAACAGGCATCAGGGGCGTGTCGTTCAGTGAATCGACGCGCCTTTCTGTTGCTGACGGATGGGTTACGTTTTAATCTTATGGATAGGAAGGAGGTGCAACGCTTGAAGGTGGAACTCAAGGGTCAGAAATTAGAAATCTTGGCACGAGATTTGCATGAGCCTTGTACAAGCCGCGCATGGCTCGAACAAGCGTTGTTTTTGCCTCCTGGTTTCGTTGGTAGACTGCATGCTCAAGGACTCGTTTCACGTGACGCCAATCGTTTGCATGCTGAAAGCAAAATATATCCAGACGACCGAATCGTTATAGATTTATCTGCTTTTGCACCACCTACGACTCTGCAACAACTCGACTTGAAGCGTGTATCCACTCAGTCACCTGGTGCGGAGATTCTTTTTGAAGATCCTCATTTGCTGGCCGTACAAAAACCAGCTGGTATTCTGATACATAGTGAACGGCCAGAAGAGGACACATTGGATAGACGAGTTTCTATACAACTGGGCAGTCCATTTGTCTATCATGTGCATAGGCTCGATCGCGGTACGAGTGGCATCGTACTATACGCCAAGCATGCGCTGATGTTGCGATCGCTTGACCATCAGTTGGCAAAACATAAAATTCGTCGGCTTTATGTAGCTCTGGTGGAAGGAAATCTGTCGCCTTTGAATGGAACCTTGAATGATTCTATAGGAAAGGATCGCCACCATGCGGGACGATATCGAGTATCTAAAGGCGGTCAGCCAGCAGTTACAGAGTATCATACGCTCTTCTCGCCACTCTTTTATGGTCAGCAGAAAGTATCATTGCTTGCTTGTCAGTTAAAAACCGGACGCACTCATCAGATAAGGGTTCATCTTTCTTCGCGGGGTTGTCCTGTTGTGGGAGATGTCTTGTATGGTGCTCTGCAGCCTAGGTTGTCCTCCGCTAGACAAGTGAATCATCATTCTGCAATAGAGTCAACCAAAGAAGCATTTTTTTTGCATGCTCACGCTTTATCCTTTGTCCATCCTTATACTGGGAAGGCTCATTTATTGACTGCTCATTGGCCGCAAGCTTGGCAACCTGTGCTTGAACTTGTGGGAGACCATCGACTCGATAGAAAATTGCATCATCTTTACAAAGAACTGAATGGGGCAGAGGTACAGGCATGATACAAAGAGTTCAGGTTACCATACGATTTTGTTGGGCTTTGTTGTTGGATGTGACGCGTAAAGACATTGCCTCACTTGCAGCAGTGATTTGTTTTTATGGACTTTTCTCCATGTTTCCTCTCTTGTTGTTAATTCTATATTCGCTCTCTTTTCTAGCTCCTAACGACTTGGTGGAACACGCCTTGGTTCAATCCGTTAGGCCTTTTTTTCCTGCTCTTCCTGATGCGAAAAAATTTATTGCTGACAACATTACACGTTTGGCTGGACTTGGGGCTAAAGTGACGCTGTTTTCCTTGATTTCGCTGCTGTGGAGCGCCACAAGCGCTTTTATTGCACTTCAACAGGCACTTGACGTCATCTTTGAAGTGAAGATACCGCGCTCTTATTTTTCTCGGCGTATGGTAGGGTTTGCCATGTTTGCGTTATTGCTTTTGGTCATGATGGTCACTTCTATTGCGCTTGCCATGTTTCCTGCGGCGTTTTCCCATTCAGCTTTCTGGGGAATTTCTATCTTTCATCATCTCCCTTATCCTTCGATTACTAATTTTCTGTTTCCGTTTGTTCTGTTTGTTACCTGTGTGCTTCTGTATCGGATGCTACCTACCCATAATGCACCACTGCGTCCGTTATTGATTGGCGCCTTTGTGGCAACGGTACTTCTCGATATCGCTCGCCAGATGTTTGTCTGGTATGCAGAGAGTTTTGTACGGTATGAGATGGTATATGGCACTCTGGCGATTTTAATGATTATTGTTTTGTGGATGTATGTGGCAAGCACGCTCGCTTTGTTTGGTGCCGCAGTATCTCATCAATGGATGCTTCAGTTTGAATCGTGAACGACCCAACATTTTCATTGGATAAAATCAAGGGGGGACGCTAAGGTTGGAGAAATCAACTTTCTCAGTCATTATTCCTACAAAAAATCGACTTCCAGACTTGTCAGCTTGTCTAGATGCTCTGGCTCATCAAACTTATGAAGGTCTGATTGAAGCTTGCGTAGTGAACGATGGCGGCGAGTCTATTCAGTCGGTGCTGGATAAACCTCGTAACCTTCGTGTGAATGCTTTAGAGTTGCGCGATCCGGTTGGACAAGTAAAGGCTCGTCAGCTCGCTATAGAGCGGGCCAATGGCGAATGGATTGCCTTTTGTGATGATGACGACCGGTGGTTGCCTCAGCATGCAGAACGGCTTGCCCAAGCCCTGCTAAACGGTATGAACTTTGTCTATACAGACGCGGAAATGGTAGCTAGAGATGCTTCTGGTGTTGTTCGTGAACGTCGGACGTTTGCATTTCAGCATGGAGAAAGGCTGCTTTTACACTACAATACTTTGCTTGCTACGGCTGTTGCCGTCCATTCTTCACTTCTCGAGCGAGCTGGTGGATTGGATGTGAATATGGAACATTATTGGGACTGGGATTTATGGCTGCGTTTGGCTCGTCTAATATCTCCTGTTCGCATACCAGGTTGCAGTGTGCTCTATCAAATATCGCTCGCTGGGCATAACCAATCAAGCCGACCTGAAAGTATGCGCTCCTCTTTAGAACGTCTTATTGAAAAACATCACTTGCCAGATTTGCCAAGCAGTAATTTCTGGAGAATGACGGAAGTGGCTGAGTTGGCAAAATACCGTGACTCGCCAGAAGTTTTTTGGGATGGTTCGCTAGAGATTTGGCAAGGTTGGCATTGAACCATAGAGTTGGCCGCATCCAGCAGATGTATGAATGAGGGCAATGTGACAAGGAAAGGGAGAATGAGCAAGTGGATGAAATTCGTCTACGTGGTCTGCAGTTTTTTGGTTATCATGGTGTGATGCCAGAGGAGACAGTTACAGGTCAACGGTTTATCGTTCATCTGAATTTAAAAATTGATTTAAAACAGGCAGGTCTTACCGACTCTATTAAACATACCGTTGATTACGCAGCTGTTTATCGCACTGTAAAGGAAGTTGTTACTGGAGTTCCTCGTCGACTGATTGAGGCTGTAGCAGAAGATGTTGCGAAAGTGCTTTTGGAAAGATTTCTGCTGGTGGAAGAAGTCACGGTGGAACTTGAAAAACCGGGGGCGCCTATCCCCGGTATTTTTGAAACGGTGAGTGTGCTTATGACGCGACGCCGTCATTAAACCCATTGAGTTGAATGCTATGATGCTGGGATGCTTGAGGTTGTGCATTAGGGCTGGACACTCATTAAATAGGCGATAATGGCAAGCAGGGCGACAGCAAGAATACCAATACACCAGTTGCTGACTCGCAAGCGTTTTAATTCGGCTTCAGCCAAAATCTTGCGGCTGTCAGATATTTTTTGTAACTCTCGAAATAGGCCGTAACGAATAGCGACAAATACCAGAAGATAGAGGAGTAATGAAATAATCATCCATGCTTGTTCAAGCATTTTTAGACTGGAAAAAAGAACGAGTAAGCCGCCCGTAATCCACAACAAAATATTGGCGGTGGTTTCAAAAGGGCGGTAGCGTTGGATGAAACGTGTCACACCAGCTACCGAACGCAATCTAGGAATGGCGAAGAAAATGGTAAGTTTCGAACAAACAGCTATAAGATGGACAACCAGTACTGGCATAAAAATCGCAGGCACGCACGATCTCTCCCTACTCAAACGATTCTGTCGCTTAAGCAACTCCTTCTATGCCAGTGTAACTCATTGACCAAACGGCCGGAAGATCCCCGAACAAACTAAAAACACATTGATTCAGTGGTAAATTCTTGATCACCGGATGATCCGATACAAAAGGCAAGCCCAGTAGAACATCCAGGCGGTTGGGCCAGCTTGCAACAGCAGCCATTGCGCTTTGCGAATACCTTTTTGTCGCAATGCTTTCCGATCTGAAAGATACATCCCCAATAAACCTTTGACAACAAACTGGTGAATTTTATTTTCTAAGGGCTTCCGTCGAGAAACCCATAGACTTGTTTTCATAAAACGGCGCAACCTTTTGCGAGCAGCGCGGGGGGAAGGGTAACAAAGCACGAAATTAAAGTCACCTTCACGAATATCTTCTTCTACGTCGATCAGATAATCCAGTAGGATATGCAAGCCGCAAAGCCAGGGAAAATAACCAGCCCGTACCTGGTTGGCCAAATCTGATTCCAATGGCTCTGTAGCGGCTAAAAATAAAGCGAACATACCTAAGGTAGACCCAGTGGCTGCAGCAAACTCCCACCATTCAATTTCCGGAAATTCGCGCAGATAGGGGCGGCTCCATGCAATCAGAGCTGCTTCCCTCAAGTGAGGTTCAATATGCTTAGTTTCTTGCAATTCGCAGTATCGTTCTACAAGCCACTCTACATCAGGTTGGACTGCTGCATAACCAGGCAATTTTTCCAGAGCATTTTGACATGTACTGACTAAATCGTCCAGATAATTGCCATCATCACAAGATTTGCGAAATCGGTAGTATTCTTGATGAGCTTGTCCTGGACGTACGGCATCGCGCATAGCGTCGTGCAATGCGCGGAAATCATTGGCATCTGTGCGTTGACATCGGTCACAGAGGTTGTCCAAATAATCGCTGATGGTTTGTAATGCAACAATAATCTTGACGAGCAAGATTCTCGATTCAGGCTTGGCGGCTGCGTAAACACACCCTCCATCAGCGTGAAAACGCTTGTCAGTCAAACTGGCAAGTGCTTGAACACGCAATTCTGTATCCGGAATGTTTTCAGCCCGGCGGCGCCAATACATTAATTCGGCGCGCGCCGTTGGCATCACATCATGAAACAAACGATAGAGGAACTGTGGTGGAGCTATTACAGACAATCGTTTCGTCACAGCAGCCTCCTCTCTTCGTTGAACACAGTGGCTACAACTGTTTTTACTTTAACAGCAATTGACCTACATCACTTGCCACACTTAACATCTTTTTGGCATTCTCGGCATTTAGCCAACTAGGTAAACCTGCCTGAGACGGAATGGGTTGTTGAGTTTTGGGAGCAAAGGGGATAGCCGGTTTCGGCACAGACGCATGTCCATGAATTTGTCCGTAAAGTCCGCGCCTTTTTGCGCCCTGATGAACCATTTTGACTAATTCTTGAATTCGCTCATCGCGCGCCACATCAAAAGCCATTCCCCCAAATTTTAGCATGGTGTTCAATTGCATGCTCATACACCTCGCATTAGGGTAATTCTTCATTGGCTTCTGCTTTACCATATGCAACTGATGTGTGCGAGTAGCGGACAACCGCCTCATTCCTGATGTGCTTTCATTCACTGCTCTGTGTCTAACATTCTATGCATGTTCTGTATTTCTCAGTCATGCTAAGCGGAATCCACGTGCCTTTATGCTTAAACTTCGCAAAGCGGTGATTGCAAGTAGTGAATGAGCAATTCGGACGTGTGGATTAAAGCGTCTGAGTGCAGGCGTTCATAAGTATGAGAATTGGCAACGCCGGGTCCCACCAGACCATGCTTGATGTCTGCACCGGATCGGACTGCTGCAGAAGCGTCAGAACTGTAATGTGGATAAATATCAACTGCATAGTGAAGCTGGTGTTGTTGAGCTATATGTACAAGGTGCTGACGTAATCCGAAATGGTAAGGTCCTGAGCCATCCATAGCACATATGGAAACACAGTGCTCATCTGTTGTCTGACCCTTGCCAATAGCCCCCATATCTACAGCGACATATTCTACAGTTTGTTGCGGAATGTTGGAATTACCGCCATAGCCAATCTCTTCGTTGTTTGAGATGAGAAAAGTACAATCTACAGCTAATTCGCGGTTGTTTCTTTGCAATGCGTGAACCACACCAAAGAGTATGGCCACACTCGCTTTATCATCCAAGTGCCGACTCTTGATATATCCACTTTCAGTCAAAACAGCGCGTGGATCCCAAGCGATAAAATCTCCTACGGAGATACCGAGTTTCTTGACATCTTCTGCTGAGTGTACGACTTCATCAAGCACAATCACCATATTGTCAGCAGTGCGTTCAGTTTCGTTGACTTTGGAGTTAACGTGGATAGAGGTGTTTTCCAGGAGAACAGTGCCTGTAAATGTCTTTTTCTCAGAAAAAATGCGACAAGTTTCTCCTTCGATAGTACTCCAGGCATAGCCACCAATTTTTTGTATGCGCATTTGTCCACTGGGCAAAATTTCTTTAATCATGCCACCGAGCGTATCGACATGAGCCGTCAGCAAACGGCTAGACTCAGATTGTTTTCCTTGGATGGTAAAACAAAGCGCACCTTTATGTGTTCTGGTCGACTGAATTCCGAGCTTTTTGGCTTCTGCTTCAACAAAGTCAATGGCAGTCTTCGTCATTCCGGTAGGGCTAGGAATATTTAACAGGCGCAACAAAAAATCTTGAGTATACTGTAAGTCTTCCTGCGAAAATAGCATGTTCTTATCCTCCCTTTTGTGATAGATGAGGCAATGTCGCTCTATTGTCAGAATTCCGCCTCATTGTATCACAACAAAATCTCCACAGATTCTTAAACTTGCGTATCATAGTGTAGGTGGAGATTACGATCATTGAGTGGAGATTGTGATAAATGAAAGGAAGCAGACGGTATGGTACAGCAAAGAACAGTCGCTGACACAGCATGGACACCTGAGTCAGAGCGGGCATTGAATCAAGTGTGCGCAGAGATGGAGGAGCAAGGACAAAATGAATTGTCTGAGCGCTTGCGCGCTATTGTCAATCCATTACGGGAGGGTCAATGGAAGATAGTGGTGGCCTTTTGTGGCCTGTTTTCCGCTGGTAAATCCAGCCTCATCAATGCGCTTACAGGTGCTTCTCTTGCGACTGGTGCCGTACCTACAACTGCCAAAGTAGAAACAGCGGCAATGGTCAATGAAGAACTTGGATGTGAAATCGATCTACTGGACACACCGGGCATTGATTCAACGGATGCGAGTCACGAAGCGGAAACGCTTGCACACCTCTACCTGGCAGATCTCGTGGCGCTTGTCATGGATTACCAACACGTGGAGGCTGACGAGCATCTGGAATGGGCAAAACGCTTACAAGATGAGGGGAAGCGGCTCATTTTAATTGTCCACCAGGTTGACAAACATCTCGATTTTGAATTGTCGTTTGAAGAATATCAAGAACGGGTGGAAACAGCATTTTCAGCTTTTGGTGTGGAACCCGAGCGGATTTTCTATACTTCCACGCGTCCTTCACCCTATTCACAAATTGTCGAGCTCCAATCTTTCCTTCTAGGATTAGCGCATATCAGTCCTTGGGAGAAACAGTTTTCCATCTATATTCGTGTGCAGGAAATCCTTCGTCAATTCGCACAAATTTGTCATCAAGAAGAATGGCAAAAGGTACAGGAAGATGTTATGGACATCTTTGGGCAATTCCCGGAAAACGCTCAAGAAGCCAGGCAGTGGTTAGAAACGAGATCGAAATCTATTCTAAAAGTACAAAAAGACTACCAATTGCGGCTGGATGAGCTACAGGACAAATGGAATCATGAGCGTATTGAACTGGCTCGTCTCATTGAATTGGCGCAGATTTCTCCTTATGAGACAACGGAACTGGGCAGAAAATATGTTGAGAGTTTGCGAAGTGATTTTCGTGTAGGCTGGTTTGGTCGCGAGAAAAAAACGGAGCAGGAACGCGAACAGCGTATCCAGAACTTCTTGAATGATTTAACCGATCGCGCTCAAAAAAATCTTTTTTGGCCGCTTCAGTCTGCGTTGCGCGCCTTTCTTCAGGAGGAACTAAGTTCCGGAACCTGGGATGCTGCGCAACTTGACAATTTGACAGTTCCCATAAGCTCTGAATTGCTGCAGAGACAAATCAAATCTGGTGCGCTGGTTTCTGCAGATTACGGTTATCAGTACGTTCGGGATGTGGTAGCGGCAATTCGTGGCCAGACATTGGCGCGTTTGCAAATGATGCTGGACGATTATCAACAATTGGCCATTGTTCAACTGCAGGAAGAAGAACAGTCTATCAAACAAACATTTGCTCCTGATGTGGAAGCCTGTCGCGCCTTGAATGCTTGGTTGCAGGTTTATGAGAGTATTGAACGGGAATGGCGCCAGAAATTAAATGCAATTCCTGTATTTTCGGAGGTGGGCGCAAGGTAATGGGTGTTGAACATACCATCCAAGATAAAATTGCAGCAGCTCAAAATTTACTGGCGGATTTACCGCACGGGCAGCCTTTTCAGGAAAGCCTTGTCTTAGCAAAGGAACGTTTTCAGAATCGTCAAGTCATGGTGGCTGTTTTTGGTGCTTTTTCAGCAGGCAAGTCTTCTTTGCTCAACGCTTTGCTGGAGCAACCTGTATTAACCGTCTCTCCCAATCCTACGACAGCGACAGTGACAAAAATTCTTGCTGGTCGTCAGGGTGAATTATGGATTGAAGCTAAATCGAAAGATGAGGTTTGGCAAGACGTATCTGATGCCTGTCGACGCATCCAGTTAGAAGCAGATTCTCTCGAGGCTGCGCTTGCCAAAGCAGAGAGTTTGCAGCCAGCTCAGTATGGCAAAACAGCGAGAACTTCCCTTTCCTATCTCAAAGCGGTCAGCAAAGGTTATCCTGTTATGCGTCACCGTCTTGGACAATCATGGAACGCAACGTTGGACGAGCTGCGTTCTTTCACTGCAGATGAGTCATTGGCCTGTTATGTCAGAGAAGTACAGGTGCCGCTGGCGAATGCGCCTTTTGCGGAAGGATTTGTTCTCGTGGATACACCGGGCGTCGATTCTATTCACCGCCGTCATACCAATGTTGCTTTTAACTATATGCGCCAAGCAGATGCAATCGTTTTTGTGCTTTATTATACACACGCTTTTTCGCGTGCAGATAAAAACTTTTTGCAACAATTGGCTGATGTGCAAAACGTAATGGGTCAAAACAAATTGTACGTGGTTGTGAATGCGGTCGATCTTGCTGTGGACGAAGAAGAGCGCCATGCTGTAGAGCAGCGCGTTCGAGATGAGCTGAGATCACTGGGTATCGTTGAGCCGCGTATTTATGGAGTTTCCAGCCAACTGGCTTTAGCGGCCAAGCAATTAAAAATAAAAACGGATCCGAAATTTGAACAAATGGCAAGAGTACGTCTTCAATTAGGTCCTGAAGAGCCATTGCCAGTTCCGGATGAGATATGGAATATTTCAGGGCTGGAAGCTTTGCAAAAAGATTTAATGACGGCAAATGATGATGTGCGTGAGCGTTTGCGGGTAGAGACTTTACAACGCGAAATGACGCATCTTATGAATCAAATCGAAGCGGAAGTCACGCGTTTGGGATTGCTCCAGCGCGCTCGAGCAGAAGAGCGGGAACGTTTCGTGGCAGACGTTGAAACTGCTCATCGTTTGCTTCAGGAAGAAAAAGAAAACGGCGCTGTTTTGCGGAATGTGCAAGTACAACTGCAAAGTGATTGTCAGGAACTTATTTTTCATATAGGAGAACGCATTCGTCTCAGGTTTTCTAACTTATTCCGTGAGGCGTTTTATCCGGGCCGTTTTGTTCAAAGTAAGGAGACCAAAATGGCTTTGCAGGAAGCGGCCGCAGAATTGGCCGGACAATTGGAAACGCAAATTTTGGTAGAGACTAGAACTTTTTCGCTTCGTTTGCAAAAAATTGGACAGGAATTACTTGAACAAGCAGCAGATGCTCTTTGTGCTCGACTACCACAGATGTTGCGAGCAGCAATCAATATTCCAGACATACAAATTCAGTTGCCTGAGGTTCAGGCAGAAGATGTGCACATGAATCATCAACCTTTACTGCAATCTCTCCACTACTTCCGTTCTGCGCGGCAGTTTTTTGAAGAAGGCGGCCAACGTGATATGCTTGAAGCAGTGGAACCATTGCAGATGGGGGAAGTAAAAAGCGAGATTAGCCGTTTGACAACACAATTACTCGAACATTTGCAACAGCAATGGGCAGAGATGGAGCAAGAATGGATTGAAGCATGGATGTTGCAGTTGCGACAGTTTACAGAGCAAGGTAGAGCAGAGGAAATAGCAGAGAATCAATCGCGTTGGCAATTTGTTGCAGAAGAATGGGCAAAGTTGTGGGGGCTATCTAGGGCGCAATAAGGGGGTATGCACATGGCGAGAAGAAAATGGCGCGATGATGATTTATGGCAATCGCGCCGCAACGGGGGGGCGCGGACAGTTCTACTCGGTATTGGGATATTTGCTGCATTTGCTGCAGGACTTGGAGTAGGATTGTTGGTGCAGTCGCCGCGTGTAGTAGAAGTGCCAATGCAGGCTCCAACTTCTGGCGCTCCAAGCAGTACGGGTGCGCTCGGAAACTCTCCTGCGAATACCCTTGCCAGTGGACAGTCGGCTAATGTCATTACTCGGGTCTATAATCAGGTAAAAAACAGCATTTGTACCATAACAGCTATCTCTGGCGGTACAGGCAAAAATGCCGGCGAGGAAGACATTGGCACAGGTTTTTTAATTAATAATCAGGGCGATATAGCTACAAACGCTCATGTCGTAAATGGACAGAAAACTGTTACGGTTACGTTTGGACAAAAGAATTATACAGGAATTGTGCTTTCTGCAGATACATTGGATGACTTGGCGATTGTTCATGTGGCGGGTATCGATCAACTGCCGCCGTTGCCTCTTGGAAATGCCAACACACTGGTACCAGGTCAGTTTGTCATAGCCATCGGCAATCCGTTTCAATTGACGGAAAGTGTGACTTTTGGCATTATCAGCGGTTTGAATCGATCGATGCCTATGCAAACGGGTCATGTGATGGATGGATTAATTCAAACCGATGCACCTCTGAATCCTGGAAATTCTGGCGGTCCTTTGCTTAACGAGGCTGGACAGGTGGTTGGTATAGATACAGCCATTGAAAGTCCGGTTGAAGGATCTGTAGGGATTGGTTTTGCGATTCCTATTAACCGTTTGGAACGCTTGCTTCCGACTTTATTGCGCGGTGAACAGGTCAAGCATGCCTGGATTGGTATTGCAGGAATGGATATTGACAGTTATTTGCAAAGTCAACTTGACCTCCCAGTCAGCCAGGGTATTTACGTAGAGTCTGTCACACCCGACAGTCCGGCTGCGAAAGCAGGATTACGCGGAGATAGTGGTGCGGCTGCCGCCAATCAGACGGGGCAAATCAGTAAACTGCGCGGTGATGGAGATATCATTATTGGCTACAATGGGCATCCCATTCAGACCATTGAGCAGTTGACGGCAGATATCAATCGGGATCAGCCTGGACAAGTGATACAGTTAACAGTGTTAAGGAATGGTAAGAAAATACAAATCTCTGTGACGCTTGGTAACTGGCCATCATCATCCAGTGGAGGTTGATTTCATCAATAACCAACCGGTCTTTTGCTGACCGGTTGGTTATCCAGTCGTATGGGATGAAAAGTCGATATTGCCATACAGTCGTTTTTTAAAATCGAATTGGCCCGAGACTTTGACCGCCGTCCATCGTGAGTACATCGCCGGTGATAAAGCTGGCTTGCTCGGAAGCGAGCCAATCCATAGCTTTGGCGATTTCTTCTTTGCTGCCCAGTCTTCCTGCGGGGATGGAATGAAGAACTCGTTGATAGGCTTCTTCTGTTGGCCATAGGCGATCGGCGCCGCCGGTGTCGCCTATTGGCCCAGGAGCAATGCAATTAACCCGAATACGGTGTTTGGCCCACTCGACAGCTACGCTTTTCGAGAATGCCACTACACCAGCTTTAGCAGCAGCCGAATGACAGACACCTGGGCCGCCATTCGCGTAATAAGTGGCGACAACATTGACAATCGCTCCTGGTTGCTGGCGGGCAATTAAACGTCGAGCAAAAGCGGTGGAATAGAAAAATGTTCCATTCAATACAATTTGAACAACAGCATTCCAGCCGTTAGCTGACAGTTCTTCTGCTTTACAGATAAAATTCCCTGCAGCGTTATTAATCAGCACATCTACTTTTCCAAAGTCTGAAAAAACCTCATCCCAAATTTCCTCTGCGCGTTCTGAGTCCCGTACATCTGCCTGATAATAACGTATACGATCTGTTTTATTTTCTGTTAATCCGCAATGCGTGGCAATCGAATTAGAGGCGTTCTGCAATTTCTCAATACTTCGTCCAATAAGAGCAACAGAACCTCCCGTTTTCACAAAATGCTCCGCAAACGCTTCGCCAATGCCACTGCTTCCTCCGGTAACAAGTGCAACTCTTCCGCTGTTTAACAATAAGATTCCTCACTTTCGCGGGCCTGAAAAGGTCTTCATCGCGCAGCTAGTTCAACCTCTGCACAGAGCCCACTGTTCTGAAGAGTTTCAACTGACATTCAGTCAAAACTCTGATAAACAAAGATTACCTTATTTTCAGCCGTTTGAGTTTAATTTTTTCAAAATATTTACGAGTGAAGGGGAAGCCATAAATGCATGGCCATTGGCCAGAACATAAGGCGATTGTAATGAGGTTGGGTTTACGGCCAGTTGGATAGAAAGCATTTGTTGTGAATTGGACTCCACATAAAGCGTATCGAATACTTGAGCGCTTTGGACGTTTTTGTTATCAGATATAGGAGTCGATTCAGATAGAGATTTAAGAATTTGCACAATCGTGTTGTGACCGCTGACTGAAATCAGCGTATTGGCAGCCGTTGCGCCAGAAGTCAACGGCTGCAATAAAATGGAACGAACATTAGCCACATCTATATTTTCCGTCAATACGTGAAGTGTGACATGTTCATTGATATAGTCAACGACAAATGCAGACAGGAATGCGACAATCAGGAGAATTGGCGCAATCCAGACAGTACGTGGAATACGGTTTCTTCGCAAGCCATACATAGGGCAGAGGACTCCTTGATTCAAAAGTCGCTTGGCGCGTCCTCTGGTATCGTACTCTGAAAGAGCATCGACATCAACAGCAACTATATGGTTATTTATCAACAATCTTGTGAGAAATATCTATCTTGGTTAGCAGCGTTCTAAGAATCTGCATATCGGCGCTGATAACGAAAAGCAGCTCGTCGGCGCTTGCCTGCTTGCGAGTGATGAAACATTTTGAGCAGAGCCCTTTTTTCTAAACGTGAAACGTAGGAACGGGATATGTTTAAAGCATCTGCTACGTCGTTTTGCGTCCACTCGCGTCCGTCCGTCAGTCCAAACCGCAGTTCAATGACACGTCTTTCCCGTTCATCCAAAATATCAAGCAACTTTAGTGTGGATAGGATTTCCATGCGTTTGCTGACTTCTTCCTCAGTCATGTCTACTTCAGAGCCAAGTACATCGGCAATGACGATATCGTTACCTTCTTTATCAGTGCCAATGGGGCTGTAAAGGGATACATCTTTACGGGATTTTTTCTGTGCTCGCAGTTGCATGAGAATTTCATTTTGAATACAGCGCGCAGCGTAAGTAGCAAATTTTGTCCCTTTGTTGGGCTGGTAAGTATCTACAGCTTTGATCAGTCCAACGGTGCCAATGGAAATGAGATCGTCCTGATCGATATTGGCTGAGTCAAATTTTTTTGCTACGTGGGCAACTAGGCGCAAATTGTGTTTAACCAACATGTCATGCGCTTCCCGATCGCCGTTTTGCCAGCGTTCGAAGTACATCTTCTCCTGCTCCTTGCTCAACGGTTGGGGAAATGACTGATGGAGGTAGCCGCTGACCAACGTGACATCATGAAGCAGGGAAAAGGCAGCAGCGGCAAGAGAAAACAAGGCAGGAACACCTCCGACATTTGATTCAAGATAGCGTATGTCGGAAGCGTATTTTTGGTGAGGAGCTTTGTAGATGTCACCTGCCCAAAGTTTGTTTTACATCATAGTCTTCGCAGAAAAAATCTTCATTGCGTATGATAAATCGTTTCATGCATGCTTTCGCTTTATTGAATGCAAGCAAACCTGTTCTTTTGTAGGTCTAATGACGGGGTGAAACAAAGTTGCCATCCATACCATAGGAGGTCTATAAGAATGACGGTGCCTTCACAAAAAATCTATTTATACGCAGCAACAGAAGGTGATTTTTGGAAAGCAATGGCTGCTGCGCAAGCTTGTAATATACCAGTTTCCCAAGTGACGGGTGATTTCCAAGAAGCCTGGCGCTATGTTGCAGATGGTCAACATCTGGTTATAGCTGTTGGGGGCGCTGCACTTTATGCGCTCTACTACAATCCTTGCAATTGGCAGAATCCTGCTGCTGAAGCTGGGGGGCACACACCATTTTCTCATTATGCCAATGGTGGAGGTATCCAAACCATCACCAAGAACTTCTTTGTGAATGCAGCAGGTTATACAGCACTAGATTCGCTCAAATTAGCCACAATGCTCACTTACTATGCAATTAATGGTGTCTACCCTTATGGGTGGACTGGATTGCCGATACAGGAAACTCCGCAAGCTGTTTGTGTCCAAGGTTCGTCTAACCATATTGATCCTTTGCAACGATCAATAACCACTGTTCAAAAAGCTGGCACCAATATTCTTTCGCCAGAGGTTGGATTATACGCGGTGTTTGACTCTGTACAGTCTGCCGAGTCAGCTTTACAAATCGGCTGGTCAGGATTGGCCAGCACAGCGGCATTGGGTATCTCTACGCCTCCTTATACAGAGTTGCTCTCTAACCATTCTGATCAATATGTTGCAGCCGCGTTGGCCAACAATAACAATCCTCTGGTCTTCTGGATTTCCTTTTGGACGGTTTCTTGGCCTGAACCGGGAGATAGCTTTCAATCGGCTGGGCATGCTGCGGGTGTCTATGCTGCCAATCAATTGGCCAACTATCCAGGGACAATACGCCCTAGTTTTGTTGTGATTGATCCGGAAGGATACAATCAACCTGCAACGACCTCCAGTGAATGGAAGGATTTTATCAGTGGATGGCGGGAAGGACTGCTCTCTGTAGATAGCTCTTTGCAACCAGGATTCTACTGTAATCAGTTTCAGTATCAACAGTATCAATTAAGCTCTTTGCCCGATCCGGCATTTATCGCCATATCTCCAATCTCGGGAAATCAACCTGAAGTAACGGGCGGCAATATCCGTGGCTATATTGCTTACACCGCAAGTTGTCCTGTAATTTCTGATATAGAACAGGTAAAAAGCTGGGGAGCTACGTACAATACAGTTCAATTTGCGGACAGCGGTGTAGATTGTGGTCCCAACAGTTAAAACCAGCAGATGATAGTTTCCATTTTTTTAGCATCCGATATGTCTGTAAAACAACTGCTGTTCTTTGGCATGCCAAGGTGGATAAGGTACACTATGGGGTATGATAAAGCGTATGGACCACCTTGGCATCAATGGAAAAGGCCCAAGGCGTTGGTTAGGGAGGTAAATTTGTATGACGTCAACTGTCCGTCGCAAACCGGGCCGCCCCAAGCTGGTCAATGGTGATACTTCAACTGCGCACGCTATCCTAGAAAAGGCTGCTGAATTATTTATGAATTATGGGTATGAAGGCGTGAGCGTAGAGCGCGTGGCAGAAGAATGCAATTTGACAAAGGCAAGTATCTACTACCATTTTGCTAATAAGGCGAGTCTTTTTACTGCTTCAATGATTCATTTGATGAATTTAATAGAGAATCAAGTTAAGGATATCTTGTCCAAAGACATGCCTTTTCTGGACAGGCTTTATGAAATTTCACTGGCTTATTTGAAAATTGCTGAACCACGCATGGAGTTTTCCACGTTGATGAGAGAAGCTAAGCCGTTATTAAGTCGGCAACAGTTACGGCGTATGAAAGAATCGGAAGAACGTTTAGCCACAGCCTTAGCCCAAGCAATTCAAGAAACTCAAGAATCCCAAGCCAAAGCGTATGTCGATCCTTATTTGGCAGCTAAGGTCTATCAAGCACTTTTGCCACTGGGTCGTTTGAAACTGGCTAACGGCGCTGCTTATTTTTCAACTGCCGAGCAAGCAGCATCGGAAGTTGTCCATATCACCGCTAGAGTTTTAGGATTTTCTTTTCAGACAATCGAATAAATCTTCATACTTATGCTTCGTTGGACGCTCGAGCAATGGAACGTGATCGAAAAAATAACATTGTACAAATATTATACAATTGTTGTACAATACAAATGAACCCACTGTCCTATTTATCCATTCAGTCTCTTGGATAGGCAGACAAGTATGCCTGAGAAATCAGTTGGCGAGACTTGGATTATCACCAAATGGTTTATTATGAAATTTTTGTATTGCTCTAAAGGATCAAGGTTAACCATGATGTCGTGATTGCGAGATTTTTTAATTTGGGGAAAGGAAGGCCATGTTGTGGGCAATAAACCTGCGTTTTACAGTATTAGCCAAGTTGCGGAAATGACGGGACTGACAACGCAGTTAATCCGGAAGTGGGAACAGCGTTACCGTCTCATCCAACCAGAACGCATGCCTAATGGCTATAGGGTTTACACACAGCATGATGTGGATCTTCTCCAAAAAGTAAGTAAGCTTGTGCAAAGTGGGTTCTCCGTAAAAAACGCGGTTCTCTCTGTGCAAAACCAGCATTCTCATTTGCGAGCGTTAGAAAGTCATCCAGAATATCAGCAAACCTCAGAGACTCTGGTTTCAGACAGAGGAATGGATGTTTCAAAAATTCAACAACTGCTTGCTTTAGGAGAACGAGCGGACAGCAGCGGTTTAATTGAGACGATGCAACGCATGCAGCAGGAACTAGGAATTCGGCCATTCCTTTATGAAATCGTTGTTCCCTTTTTGCAAAAAGTGGGCACTTTTTGGAAAGAAGGGGTTTGGAGCGAATATCAGGAGCATATTGCCTCAGGAGTGACACGCGATGTGCTGATTCAAATGAGACGCACATTGAGGACACCTGAAAGTGGACCGCTTCTGCTGGCCGCTTGTGTACCTTATGAGCGGCATGAGATTCCTTTGCACATGCTGATGATTGAAGCTGCTCTGGAAGGATGGCGCAGTGTTTTCTTAGGCCCTTCTCCAGCTGAAGGAGCAATTGAAACTTCAATCGTAGAGTTGCAGCCTGTTTGTGTGGCGCTTTCCATGTCCACTCTCGAGCCTGTCCATATCCATCCAACTCTCATAGATGAGTTGAGTCAATTTGCGGCAAAACATGCCAATACGACTTTCTTCTTTGGCGGACGGGGAGCCCAAGCTTACTTTTCTACGCATTCTGCGCATCCATTTTACCTTGTGCAAAACCTGCGGGATGTATTAAGAACGCCCAACTTTTTTTAGACTTATCCATGTCTTACCAAGTCATCGGTCAGCAAATTTTGTCATTCGTCTCTGAATAGTGATCCAATCGATATGTGGATAAAGTATATTGGAGTGGTAAAGTGGACAGGTATAGATGGTTTACAAGTGTTCCGAGGGAGAGATGAGGTCATGGCCCAAATCAAGCGTAGCAAAGCGCTGCAATCGGTAGCTACTTTCGCGGAAGATACAGCCGCGATTGAGATGAAAAGGCACAGACCGACCGTAGACAGAGAAAAGGTTGAAGAAGCCATACGTATGTTGCTCGAAGCTGTAGGAGAAAATCCTAATCGGGAAGGTCTTCTGGATACCCCTGCTCGTGTCGCGCGCATGTATGAAGAAATTTTTGCAGGTTTGCATCATAATCCGTCCGAGGAATTATCCGCCCGTTTTCATGTTGATCACGATGAATTGGTATTTGTTAAGGATATTCCGTTTTATTCGATGTGTGAACACCATCTTCTCCCGTTTTTTGGAGTGGCGCATGTAGCCTATCTGCCAAGTGGCGGTGTCGTAACGGGCCTTTCCAAGCTTGCGCGTCTTGTCGATATGGTGGCCAAACGCCCGCAGGTTCAAGAACGCATGACCAACATGATTGTCGATGTTTTGATGCAAGAAATGGAACCTGCAGGGGCCATGGTTGTCATTGAAGCAGAACATTTGTGTATGAATATGCGCGGAATCAAGAAACCTGGCAGCAAGACACTCACCATTGCGGCTCGCGGCGAATTTCAAGAACATCCAGAACGCCGCGAGGAAATTTTGCAAATGATTCGTTATGCGCACTAAAGGTACTTGGCTAGTTTTTATTCATCTTCAAGGCAAAACCATGCTGAATATATCATTCGAGGTGTTAGCAGCAGTAGTGGCGACGGCGGCTTTTCGCTTGTCGCTCGTCGCGATCAGGAAAGTCATCTTCGTCTTCGTCTGACGGTTCAAGCATGGGTCTGCCGCGTTTTTCTGACTTTTCTCCAGATTCGTCGTTGCTTTGTGGAGATCCGGGAATATCATGCGCATTTTCAAAGGTGCCAAAGACAATTGCCTCTCCGTTTTCCACTACCTTGCGGCCCTTGGCAAATACGTGTTGAATTTTGTATTCTTTATCCGTCAATAGTATATCAGCGTCAAGGCCGGCTTTGAGTCGGCCTTTGTGTTGTAGTTTTAATATGCGTGCCACGTGCAGGGTCACTATGCTAATAGCTGTTTCCACAGGAACCTCTTCTTGAACGATGGCATCCACCGTTTCTTCCCAAAGTGTTTTAATGGAGCCAATGCCCATGGCTAAAAGTTTGCCGCGATCGTCAAAAATAGGAGAACTGCCATTGCTGTCAGAACTCATGGTAATCAAAGCAGGGCGAATTTGGGCATCCAACAAGCGGCGAATCGCTTTGGATGGTTTAACAGAAACGTGGTCGTGCTTGTCGGGGCGAATACCAGATGTAACATCGACGATTCCCCCTTTTTTTCCGTATCGCACAGCATCCTCTAATAAATCAGGATTGCGGTTAAGATGGGTTGGGACAAAAGTGGATAGAGGCAATTCTGTTTTGTCGATTAAATGAAAAAGAATCGACAGCTTTTGATCGTCATCACCCACATGCAAATGAAGCACGCCTGCCTTGCCAGCTAAAAGCCCGCCAACACGCGCTTCACTGGCTAGTTCGGCTAAATCCTGCTCGCTAGGATGGGATGAACGGGTATCAGAGATGGCAATTTCGCCAATGCCGATCACTTTTTCGATTAAAACCAAGTCGCTGCGTGGCATGCCTGTCAACGTACGTGTGGGCACTTGATAGGCACCAGAGTATATGTACGTGCTGACGCCCTCAAAATCGAGTGCCTGCGCTTTGGCTAGCAGTTCGCGGGTGCTGCGCGTTACACCATCTGTTCCCAGAACTCCTACAAGGGTGGTGACTCCAGCTGTTGTAATATGGCTCAAAGATATTTCTGGAGTACGGTAATGAAAACCACCTTCGCCACCACCACCAGCCATATGGACATGTTGATCAATTAATCCAGGAAAGGCGTAATATCCGTCAGCTTCGACAATTTCCAGTTCGGGTAAACTTCCGTGCATCGAAAGGTCATCAGCAATTGCCAGAATGTGTCTGCCACCAAGCAGAATGTCTTTCTTGCCAAGTGATTTTGGTGCAAACACTTCAGCGTTTTTAATCAAAGTCAGTACAGGCATGCAAATCCCCTCGCTCCAACAAAAGGCTGCTACAAGTCTTTCCATCCATAGCCCGCAATAAACGTGGCAAGATATTATGGAGATACGGACAATCTGTGTATAATGCTGTGGGGGGTGTTGCCAAGATGGAACGAACAATGTTGAAATCCAAAATTCACCGAGCCACGGTCACGCGGGCCAATTTACATTATGTTGGCAGCATCACGATTGACGAAATACTCATGGAAGCTGCAGATATATGGGAAAATGAAAGAGTTCAGATTGTGAATTGTAATAACGGGGAGCGCTTGGAAACTTACGTCATTCGGGGCGATCGCGGTAGTGGTGCGATTGAATTGAATGGCGCGGCTGCTCGTTTGGTACAGCCTGGAGATATTATCATCATTATGTCCTATGCGCAAATGAGTCAAGAAGAAGCTCGGGAGCATCGGCCTCGTATTGTCATTGTCGACGAGCATAATCAGCCTGTGCCGGTTGATTTTACAGAAACACATGCGTTCAATCAGCAATTGCAAACGGTTATTCGTTGACTGAGGCTTTATTTCCATCCTTTGTATGCAAGTATGAAAAAAGCAAAGCGGGCAACCGTAGGGCTGCCCGCTTTAAGATGAGCATGGTGCAACTGCTATTATTTCGCAGCTTCAAAACGTTTGTTCACTTCAGCCCAGTTGATGAGGTTCCAAAACGCTTTGATGTAGTCTGGGCGTTTATTCTGATACTTCAAATAGTAAGCGTGTTCCCATACATCAAGTCCCAGAACTGGTTTTTTGCCCTCCATCATGGGGTTGTCTTGATTGGGAGTGCTCATAATGGACAGTTTGCCGCCATCCACCACCAACCATGCCCATCCACTTCCAAATCTACCTGTTGCAGCTTTGGTAAACTCCTCTTGGAATTTTTCGAATGAGCCAAAGGTCTCGTCAATCGCCTTGGCAATTTCACCCGTAGGTGCTCCGCCGCCGTTGGGGCTGAGAATTTCCCAAAACATACTGTGATTGGCATGTCCGCCACCATTGTTGCGCACAGCGGTGCGAATATTTTCTGGAACAGCGTCTAAATGGCTTAGCAGTTCTTCGATACTTTTGGATTGCAGGTCAGCATGTCCTTCCAGAGCGGCGTTCAAATTGTTGACATACGTACCATGGTGACGGTCGTGGTGGATTTCCATTGTCAGGGCGTCAATGTGTGGCTCCAAAGCGTTAAAAGCGTATGGGAGCGGTGGTAATTGAAAAGCCATGCAAATCCCTCCTATGTAAAGTTGTAGAGTATTTGTTCTTCTTTAGTTTAGCGTAATTATGCGGGATTTTCCAAATCTGATTTTGCCACTTCTGCATTTTCCGTTACTTGTACGATTCCGCTTGTCCCACCAAATCAGCAATCCTTTGGACACCTTCACGATCGAGCCGTTCAGCCAATTCCTGTGTCAATACGTCCAATAAAGCAGGCCCGCGATAAATAAAAGCAGAATAAATTTGAACGACACTGGCGCCTAGTTTTATCTTTTCGTATACGTCGTCTGCACTATAGATACCGCCACATCCAATAATTGGCACTTTTCCTTCTGTAACCTTATACAAAGCGGCTATGACTTGGTTCGATCTCGTTTTTAGAGGTTTGCCGCTCAGTCCGCCACTTTCTCGGGCATGGATATGTTTGATTTGATAACGTTCAAGGGTAGTATTGGTGGCAATCCAGCCTTCACATCCCGCTTCAAGAAGTTTGCTGGCTAGTGGAACCAGACTTTCATCCGGCAAATCGGGTGACAGCTTGACAAAGACGGGCGGTTGATAGGAGCGGTGAGAGGTTTGACGATTGCGTTCGGCAATCACTTGTTCGACAATACGGCAGGCTTCTTGTTCGTTTTGTAAGTCGCGTAGTCCAGGAGTATTGGGAGAAGAGACGTTAATGACCAAATAATCAGCTACACCCGCCAATATTTCCGTACAGGCTACATAGTCGTCAACAGCTTGAGCATTGGGGGTGATTTTATTTTTTCCAATATTCGCCCCAACAGGAATGGTGAGATGGCTTTCTTGCAGACGTTTTTTGAGTGCATGGGCACCAGCGTTGTTAAATCCCATACGATTCACCAGCGCTTCTTCTTCAACAATTCGAAATAAACGAGGTTTCGGGTTACCGGGTTGCGGCCGCAGAGTGACGGTGCCCACTTCAAGCATGGAAAAACCACAAGCTTCAAGGCCAGTGAGTGCAATACCGTCTTTATCCAGACCCGCGGCAAGTCCAATCGGATGTTTAAGATCCATATGATAAAGTTGTGTGGCTAAATTTGGGGCGGGCTGTTGGGCTTTAGGACGCAGCCATTTCCCCATATTTGGCGCTGTTTTCAGCATGGAGAGCGTGGTGTGGTGAGCTGTCTCAGCGTCGGTGCTAAAAAGCAGTTTTCGCAAAACCGAATACATCGAATGGATTCTCCTCTGCACCTTGATGCGTTTTTATCTAGTCAAAGTTTAGCATCCTTTACGCTGACACCCCAACAAGGTAGACTAAGAAACGGATCGGCCGATGTTAAATAATGGTTTGTAACATGGTAGTCGATGGTGCCGTCAAAAAGGAGAGGACGGCTGGAAGGATTGGTGAAAACCATCAGTGAACTCACAGCGAGAGCAGTGGCTTCAAGAAGAAAAATTAGCCGCCCTCAAAGACTGGATGAAGTTATATGGACAGGATGTTATTCAATACGCATACTCCTATGTCAAAGATTATCATCAAGCAGAAGATATCGCTCAGGATGTCTTTCTAAAGGCTTTGACACAGTATGATACATTCAGGCAGGAAAGCTCGCCAAAAACTTGGCTCATGGCTATCACAGCCAATCGATGCAAAGACTATATCAGGTCTTGGAAAGTCAAGCACGAAGAAATCAACGAACAGCCTATTCAAACGTTCAGTACATCTGAAAATGTAGAGCGTGAAGTGATAGAACGGTTGGAGAAGGATGAAATTTGGCAGATGATTCAACGTATCCCTCTAAAATATCGAGAGGTTCTAGTTCTGTTTTATCAGCAGGAACGAAGCGGTCAAGAGATTGCACAAATCTTGCAGATTTCCGAAGCCTCTGTTCGAACGCGTTTGCATCGAGCGAGGTCGTTCATCAAAACCGAGTTGGAGAAAGGAGGTTTCACAGATGCAACATGAGGACGATGATATGGAGCAGAAAATTCGCCAAACGCTTCAGAAAGCAGGTAAAGTCCCGTTTCGTGAACAATTGCAACAGCGCATTCTAGAAGAGGCTGAGCGACAATTGGTCAACGTTCCTGGTTTGGGGGTAAAAAAACGGCGCTGGTTTCGGCTTTTGCCCAATTTGACTGCTGCAGCGGCAGTATTTTGCGTGATCGCTGTAGGGGCTTGGCTCTATACACAAAAAAAGCCGCAGGCTGGACCAATTGCTCCTTCGGGTGCTTTTAGTTCGGCTTCGCAAGGTAGTCTAGCTTCTACATCCACATCCTCCTTATCTAAGGATGCCTATTTGCTCTATCCGGCACCGATAACTGTTCAACATATTCGATTTGGTCAGCTTCCTGGTTGGCCTGCTGGTTCTGTGGTCTTTACGCAGTTGACCAATGAGTCGAATCGGATCATAAAAAAATCTGAAATATTTGGCATTCTTAGTTTTTCTGGAAAATCCGTCCAATCACGAGACAATTTTTTAAGTTTTGTCAATGGCCCTAAAGAAATAGCGCCTCATGCCACAGTTACCTGGTCGTTTCATCCGGTGGGTGCACCGGTTAATGCTGCAGGTGCGCTGTCGGAGCAAGCCCAACTTGCGTTTTATTGGTCGAATGCTTCCGATATTCCATCCAACCTCCATGATTCGCCGCTGGTTTGGCGTCAGTCATCTATTCTCTTGAGCAACATCAGTGTCTTAAATGGTCCAACTTTAGCGCGGGGGCAAGCCATCACGGTGGATGCCCAGTTTACCAATCCAACCAAGCAGACGATTGTAACTCATAATTTACTTGCCGTTGTTTGGTTCTCTAACATGCCCAACCAAGGATTTACTGAATATGGAACTGCACGCTTTCTGGAACATCTGCCTTCGTCGATTCCCAACAAATTAGCGCCAGGAGCCTCCTTTGATGTGCAATTTCATGTCATCGGTGGAGAGAACACAGATTATTTCAGTATGACACCGCATGTTCAACTTGTGGAATTGCCTACTCAAGTCCCAACACCTTCTCCTTGAACGATCTCGACCTTTTCAATCTCGGCCTGTGCAATGGAATGATGGTAAAGTTGCTCTTGCTTTCAATAGCGGAATAGAGGAGCATAGATGTGAGATAATGGACGAAGAAGGTATTTGAGCATGACAACAAGATTTAGCATGGCTGAACTGGCAGAAATGCTTCATGAAAACATCGAGCACGTACGGATAGCTGTGGATTCACTTGCTGCAGCAGGCCAACTGACAGGGGAATCTTTTCAATTTGGTCATCGCAATTGGCGAATTGCTCCAAGTGATGTGAAAAATATTGCACACTGGTTGGTGGAAAACAGAGAACACTTGAGTCAACATTCATTAGCCGAAAAACAGTCAGGTCGCGGACAGAGAAGAGTTGTCAGGAAAGTCATTTCTGCTCCGAACAAGAGCCATCAAAAGGACTGAATTCTTGCTTATTTTATCAGCAATTGCGTTTCTGGGGTGGTCTGATTTACACTGATGGCGCCGCCTGAGGATTGGCAAATAGCGAGGAGGTTGGAAAAGGTGATAGTGGGGGTTCCGAAAGAGATTAAAAATAATGAGAATCGTGTGGCTATTACGCCGGCAGGTGTTCACGCGTTGAAGTTAGATGGTCATACGGTCTTGGTGGAAGCTGGGGCAGGATTGGGCAGTGGCTTCACGGACAGTGTCTATGAAGAAGCCGGTGCGAAAATTGTGCCATCAGCTGCAGATGTTTGGGGACAAGCTGGGATGGTCATGAAAGTCAAAGAACCGCTTCCGGAAGAGTTTGGATATTTTCGTCAAGACTTGACCTTGTTTACATACTTGCATCTGGCTCCAGAACCTGAACTGACGAAGGCGTTGATGGATAGCGGTTGTACGGCGATAGCCTATGAAACGGTGCAATTGCCCGATAGGAGTTTGCCGTTGCTCTCGCCCATGAGTGAAGTGGCTGGTCGCATGTCGATTCAAATTGGAGCGCATTTTCTGGAGAAAGCACATGGTGGACGTGGTGAATTACTTGGTGGTGTTCCCGGCGTGCCGCCTTCTCGAGTGGTCATTGTGGGAGGAGGTATAGTGGGGACAAACGCGGCGCGTATGGCCATGGGCTTGGGTGCTTCTGTAACCATACTGGATACGAACCTTTCGCGTTTGCGCTACCTTGACGATGTCTTTCAGGGACGTATACGTACCATCATGTCCAATGCCTACAATTTGCGTCAGGAGATTGAAGGTGCTGATTTGTTGGTGGGTGCAGTCCTGATACCAGGGTCCCGTGCTCCTAAACTGGTAACCGCTGAAATGGTGCAGGGTATGAATCCTGGTGGCGTGATTGTCGATGTGGCCATTGATCAGGGTGGGAGTATTGAAACTATTGATCGAATCACCACTCATGACCAACCTGTATTTGAAAAATATGGCGTGTTGCATTACTCTGTTGCCAATATGCCAGGAGCTGTGCCACGTACCTCTACGCTTGCATTGACCAACGTCACCATCCCTTATGCGTTACAACTTGCGAATTTGGGAGCGGAAAAAGCGGTTGCTGCAAATGAGGCACTGGCCAAAGGTGTCAATGTATACCGTGGGCATGTAACCTATCAGGCGGTAGCTGATTCATTAGGATTGCCGTATACTCCGTTGTCCAATCTTGTCTCCTGAGAGGAGGGGTTTTTATGGTTACGGAGGAAGTCGTTCGCAATATGTTGATGGATGTGCTCGATCCGGAAATACAGATTGACATTGTCAACCTGGGCATGGTCTACGGGATCGATATACTCGAAGAAGGCCGCAAAATTAAAGTAACCATGACATTGACGGCTATGGGTTGCCCGGCCTACGACGATTTAAAGCAACAAATTGAGGACACGTTGCTTTCTTTGGAAGGTGTGCAAGAAGTCGAAGTAGAATTGACGTTTGATCCGCCTTGGGATAAAGAAATGATGTCTGAGGAAGCGAAGCTGGTTTTTAAATATTTGTTTTAAAGGCTTTCACACAACTATCTGTTGTGGGTGGATTCCCAGTATGTTTGCCTGGATTCTTGGAGAAGGTTAAGACAGTGCGAAACTTTACTACACTGTCTTTGCCTTCTTTATTTGTAGACATTTTGTAGACAAAAGGGTATGCGAAGTTAATTCAAGGTACATGTATGCGCAGTTACCCTTGATTTTCATCAGCAATATGGTACATTGAGAATGAAACATGACTCAAACAGTCAACTTTAAGACATTATGCCAATGGATGTATGAAGCCATGAATGGTGTTAAACGGCTCTCATCAAAATGATGAGGGTCGCTTGAGTGAGGAGGATATGGTGATGTCTGTTCCACAGTTGGTCATTGAAGGATTACACGTCACGGTTGAAGGCAAGGAGATTGTCAAAGGATTGGATTTGACAGTTGGAGGCGGAGAGATTCATGCCATTATGGGTCCGAATGGCACGGGTAAAAGTACACTCGCTTCCGCTTTGATGGGACATCCCAAATACGAGGTCACAGGTGGGCGTGTCACTCTGGATGGCCAAGATTTACTCAGTATGTCCGTGGATGAACGGGCTCGTGCCGGACTCTTTTTGGCCATGCAATATCCTGCTGAGGTCCCAGGTGTATCTAATGCCAATTTTATTCGCCAATCCTTAAATGCTCGTGCCGGCGAGGGAAACGAAATTCCAGTGTTAAAGTTCCACCGTCAATTACAGGAAAAAATGAAGAAATTGAATATAGACGCAAGCTTTGCAGAGCGCTATTTGAACGAAGGGTTCTCAGGCGGAGAAAAAAAGAGAAACGAAATTTTGCAAATGAGCATGCTCGAACCACGGATCGCTATTTTGGATGAAATCGATTCTGGCTTGGATATTGATGCGTTGAAGATTGTTGCGGAAGGCGTAAATAATTTGAAATCTCCGCAAACAGGTTTTCTCATCATTACACACTACCAACGTCTGTTGAATTATATTGTGCCCGATCGCGTTCATGTCATGATGCAAGGCAGGATTGTGAAATCGGGTGGCCGGGAACTTGCCGAATATCTTGAGGCGCACGGGTATGATGAACTCAAGGCTGAACTGGGCATTGAAGACGAATCTGTCCAGGCTGGCGTGTAAGGAGGGTCTGTTGTGACAGAGAAAAATGTCGTCAGCGCCTCTGTAGGGCGTGCGCTCAGTCATCAGTTGCAGGAAGCAGATTGGCTAGCAGATTGGCGTGAGTCTGCATGGACTTCTTTTCAAACATTAGAAAAACCTTGGTTAGAGAAAACGGATTTGAAGCGCTGTCAGTTTGAAGTTGTAGAAAAAAGTCCTTCTACTGGGAGTCACTTGGAAGCGAGAAAACTGTTTGAGTCTGTAACAGGATCGGCTGTTTTGATTTTAGGGAATCGAATTGAAGCGATTCGCCTGACAGAAGAAGATAAGAAAAATGGCGTCGTCCTCATGAGTTTGCATGAGGCAAGCCATACACATCGTCATTTGCTTGAAAAATATCTGGGAAGTGTAGTTCCTTCTTCACATTCCAAGTGGGCGGCTTTGAATGCGGCTGCATTTCAGGCTGGTGTGCTGCTCTATATTCCACGTCATGTAGAAGTGTCTTCAGACATTCTCATCATTCGCTCGGAAGAAGAAGCTCTAGAGAGTGCCTATCCTCGTACATTGGTCATTGCAGACACAGGTGCTAAGGCTCGTGTGGCAGAGATGCAATTTGCGAAGCCTGCGGCTACTTCTGCTGCTGCCACGTCGGATGTGTGGGAAGTGGTGGCTGAGAATGACGCGCGTTTAGAGATTGGCTTGATCGATGAAATTCTTGCAGGACCGTATCGGTTTTATACACGCCGTGCTAAGTTGGGCAAAGATGCAGAAGTTAACTGGTATGCAGCGAGCACGGGTGACGGTTTGGCTGTGTCCGATATAGAGAGTTTGCTGGATGGCAATGGGTCACGTTCCAACACGCGTGTATTAGGTACTGCGGTGGGGCGTATGCACCATGATTTAACCGCTAAAATGACACATGCCGGACGATATTCGGAGAGTGACATTGTCATGCATGGAGTATTGCGGCAAAAAGCCAATGCGGTATTTCGTTCTTGCACAGAAATTGTTAAAGGTGCTGTGGAAGCGGGTAGTGAGCAGCATGACCGGATGATTCTGGTTGATTCTACGGCACGCGCCGATGCCATTCCCATGCTTCTGATTGATGAGAATGATGTAAAGCGTTGCGGCCATGCGGCCAGTGTTGGGAAAATCGATCCCAATCAGATCTATTATCTCATGTCACGGGGAATTTCAGAAAAATTAGCAACACGCATGATTATCTGGGGATATTTTGAAGAGACGATTCTCAGTTTGCCTGTAGAAGAGGCAGTGCGTGAAGCGTTTGTAGCGCGTTTGGAAAAGGAGTTGGATTGATGATGTTCAATCCCACACAACTGCGCAAAGATTTTCCCATTTTAGATCAAAGCATCAATGGACACCCACTCGTATATTTGGATAGTGCGGCGACATCCCAAAAGCCACAATCTGTGTTACACGTGTTGCGCCGTTACTACGAGATGGACAATGCTAACGTTCATCGAGGTGTACACACGCTGGGTAGTCGTGCAACGGAAGCCTATGAGCGGGCTCGAGAAAAAGTGGCCGATTTTATTCAAGCGGATCGTCCAGAGGAAATCATCTTTACGCGAGGGACTACAGAGTCCATTAATATGGTAGCATACGGTTGGGCACGTTTGCGTTTACAGCAAGGTGATGAGATAGTGCTGACGCCTGCTGAGCATCATAGCAATTTGGTGCCCTGGCAGCAAGTGGCACGAGTAACGGGGGCAAAGCTGGTTTACCTAACACTTTTGCCAGATGGAAATTTGGATTTGGATGAAGTGCGCAGCAAATTGAGCGATCGCACAAAAATAGTCGCTATTCAGCACGTTTCCAACGTTTTGGGGACGATTCACCCCATTAAAGAAATTGGCGCTATGGCCCACCAGGTGGGAGCGCTAATGGTTGTAGACGGCGCGCAAAGTGTACCGCATATGCCCGTGGATGTTCAGGATTTGGATTGCGATTTTCTCGCTTTTTCCGGTCATAAAATGTGTGGCCCTACAGGTATCGGTGTGTTATATGGCAAAAAGGAATGGCTCGACGAGATGGAGCCAACGTATTTTGGCGGAGAAATGATTGACTTGGTGGAGTTGGAACAATCCACTTGGAAGGAAACTCCTTGGAAGTTTGAAGGTGGAACTCCTATCATTGCTGGTGCGGTAGGTCTGGGAGCTGCTATTGATTATTTGCAACAGGTGGGCATGGAGGACATTCATCAACACGACAGTCAACTCGCCCAATACGCTATGGAGCAATTGTCGAAAATGGAAGGGCTTGAGATTTACGGACCAGCACCAGGTTCACAGCGTGCCGGTTTGGTGACCTTCAATTTGAAGGGTGTGCATCCGCATGATGTTTCCACAGTGCTTGATTCAGAGGGCATTGCCATTCGCGCTGGTCACCATTGTGCTCAACCCTTAATGAGATGGCTTCATCAAGCGGCCACGGCGCGGGCGAGTTTTTATCTTTACAATACAAAAGCCGATATTGATGCACTGGTGTCTGGTTTGGAATCGGCAAAGGAGTTCTTCGCTCATGCAATTGGATGAATTGTACCGTCAAGTGATTATGGATCATTACCAGCATCCGCGCAATCAAGGCAAGTTGGAAGAAGCGGCAGTCAGTGTGGAACTGCGCAATCCTTCTTGTGGCGATGAAATTCGTCTGCAACTACTTTTGCAAGACGGTAAGGTTGAGGATGTGCGGTTTGAAGGTAGCGGCTGTTCCATTTCTATGGCGTCAGCATCCATGATGACGGAAGCCATCAAGGGGCAATCAGTCGATAAAGCTCTTGAATTGGCTCATCAATTTCGTGCCATGATGCGCGGTGAAGAAGTTGATGCGGAAGCATTGGGAGATTTGGAAGCTTTACAAGGAGTGTCAAAATTTCCAGCTCGAATTAAATGTGCGACGTTAGCTTGGCAAGCGTTGGACAATGCGGCTAAGACAAATTCATAAGCAGAATGGTTAGGTTGGATTCATTGAATTCACATGAATGGGAGGTCTACGAGATGGCTAAACCATTGCCGGATATGGAAGAGTATCAATATGGTTTTCGCGATCGCGATATATCGGTTGTCAAATTTGAAAAGGGCTTGACACGTAAGACAGTTGAAGAGATTTCCATGATGAAGAATGAGCCGGGTTGGATGACTGATTTTCGTCTCCGTTCTTTGGATATTTTCTTTGAAAAGTCGATGCCGCGATGGGGCGGTAATTTGTCCGAGCTCGATTTTGATGATATTACCTATTATGTCAAGCCTTCTGAACGAAAAGGGAAGACATGGGAAGAAGTTCCAGAAGAAATTAAGAATACGTTTGACCGCTTGGGAATTCCAGAAGCTGAGCAGAAGTTTTTGGCAGGTGTATCAGCCCAGTACGAATCGGAAGTTGTTTATCACTCCATGCGAAAAGATTTAGAAGAAATGGGTGTTCTCTTCACCGACACCGATACGGCGTTGCGTGAGCATCCAGAGATTTTTAAAGAGTATTTTGGCACGGTCGTGCCTCCGGAAGACAATAAATTTGCAGCGCTCAATTCTGCTGTGTGGAGTGGCGGAAGTTTTATCTATGTTCCCAAAGGTGTGCGTTGTGAAGTTCCATTGCAGGCATATTTCCGAATCAATTCAGAAAATATGGGGCAATTCGAGCGCACGCTGATTATTGCCGATGAAGATTCCTTTGTGCATTATGTGGAAGGTTGTACTGCCCCTGTATACAGCACCAATTCGTTGCACAGTGCCGTGGTTGAAATTATTGTCAAGGATAGGGGCCGTTGCCGCTATACGACAATTCAAAACTGGGCGCCCAATATTTATAATTTGGTAACCAAACGTGCAGTGGCTTATCGTGATGCAACGATGGAATGGGTGGATGGCAACATTGGCTCCAAATTGACCATGAAATACCCGTCTGTATATATGATGGGCGAGGGTGCTAAAGCGATGGTACTCTCCATTGCTGTTGGTGGACGTGGACAGCATCAAGATGCTGGCGCCAAAGTGGTGCATAACGCCCCTAACACAACGTCGACCATCGTCTCTAAATCCATTTCCAAACATGGTGGCAAAACGACCTATCGGGGCTTAGCATCATTTGCGCCAAACGCTGTAGGGAGCAAAGCGAATATCAAGTGTGACACACTGATTATGGATGATGACTCTACGTCGGATACCATTCCATACAATGAAATTATGAATGACGATGTCACTTTGGAACATGAAGCATCTGTATCCAAGGTTTCTGAGGAACAGCTATTTTATCTCATGAGTCGAGGCATTTCTGAGGAAGATGCAACGCGGATGATTGTCATGGGCTTTATTGAGCCGTTTACTCGTGAGTTGCCTATGGAGTATGCAGTTGAGATGAATCGACTGATCAAATTTGAGATGGAAGGTTCGATTGGTTAATACGGCCTGTATCTGCAGACTTGCCAAGATATCTTGGCAAGTCGTGCTTTACAGTCGTTTTTAGCAGGAGGAATGGAGATTTGGGTTGGGTCAAAATCGCTCAATTATCTGAGATCCCGGTTGGACAAATGCTTCATGTAGAAGTTGGCATGGAGGATATTGGTTTGTTTCATACGGAAGACGGTTTGTTTGCTACCTCGGATGTTTGCACACATGCGGCACAACAGTTGACGAATGGTCGGTTGGAAGGAAACATTGTCTCTTGTCCCAAGCATGGTGGTAAGTTTGATGTACGAACAGGTGAAGCAACAGCGTTTCCCTGCTATATTCCACTGCAAACTTATCAGACAGAAGTACGCGGCGAGGAAGTATGGATTCACTTGGATTGACAGCCAGAAAGCAGTCAGGATTTTCACTGAGAAGCAAATGAGAACCTGCACAAAGCGAGGGGATGAACAATGAAGGTATCGAAGCGAACGGAGTATGGTTTGCGCGCTATGGTGGCGATTGCCGAGCGAGCGGGGACGCAGACTCCCGTAGCGTTGCCTACAGTTGCTCTCGAAGAAGGCATCCCAGAGCAATTTTTAGATCAGATTGTTTCCCAATTGCGCAAAGCTGGTTTTCTACGGAGTGTTCGAGGTGTCAATGGAGGCTTTATGTTGAGTCGTCCGGCATCAGAAATTTCTGTTGGCAGTTTGATGCGTTTTCTGGAAGGCTCTCTTTCACCTATGGCTTGCGTAAGTGAGGACAATTTGAGTCCTGAACTGCTTTGTGATCGCGTTTCTACTTGTCATACACGCTCTGTTTGGCTGCGTGTGATGGAAGCTCTGATAGCTGCTCTTGATAATTTAACGCTTGCCGACGTTCTCTCTGACAAACCTATTTCGCTGCCTGCCATCTGATTCGAATCTTCATGCGTCATTCCATTCTCTTTGTCAGGTACAGTAAAGTATTGCAGTATGCGGATATCAACTTCCAGTTGTTTTGAAAAGAAAGAAGCCAAAAAAGAGCCTCCAAATCCACGGATAGTGTGGAGATGGAGGCTTTTTCATGGTAAAGGAAGTGACAACTGGAGAGTTAAAATAAAAATAGTGTTTTGAAAAGTGGATGATTCCTCTTTTTAAGGTTGCTGTTGAAATCCTAAGTCCATCTTCGGCAACTGTTGAATTTTATCGAGTGCAGCATCACGTTCTCGACAAGCGGACAAATAGTCCAAAAAAAGCATTTTAATATCTGGATGTTTGTTAAGAATGGCCGGATCGACCTGAAGATGGTGCTCTTCCCGGTCGTAAGAAATATGAAGATTGGGATTGTAGCCGTAATCCCGCAACGCGCCAAGCAGTCGGTTCAAATTGTCATTAACTTGGATATGCGCTTTGGTCCACTCTTCAGAAGAGTGTGTCGGCATCATATGGTTTACCTTCCCTTCATGTACCGTTCAGTGTTCTTCTCTAGTATACAGGAAACTTGCCTTTCAGGCATCTTGAAAGCAGATAGGACAGTTGACAGCTTATTCATCGAGGTGTACTCTACAAATAGTGAATGACTGTTCATTCATTAGAGGAGGGGAGGGGCCATCGCTAAGGAACGTGATGATGCCAAGCACAGTGCTATCCTGCGAGCCGCGATTGCTGTCATGTCTAAGTATGGGTACCATGGCGCGCAGATTTCTCGCATCGCTAGGGAGGCTGGCGTGGCAGACGGCACAGTATATCTGTATTTCAAAAACAAAGAGGATATTCTAGTGTCCATTTTGCGTACAGCGATTGGTCAGATTGTCGAAGAGTGCGAGCAAAAGCTGCCTCTGAAATCCCATGTGGATGACAAGTTGTCCACGCTGATTCATCTCTATTTCAGTCATCTCGGAGCCAATCCGGCGCTTGCCATGGTTACACAGGTATATCTGCGCCAAGTTGATGCAGATATTCGCAGGCAGGTAGGAGATATCGTTAAGCCTTTTTACAATCTTGTGGATGGACTGATTGAAGAAGGCAAGCAACAAGGTGTGTTTCGTCCGGCTCTCAATCATAGAATTGCACGTCGGATGATTTTTGGAACCATGGATGAAACTGTAACAGCTTGGGTTTTGACTGGAAGTAAATATGCGCTTGCAGATTTATCAAACGATGTGGTTGACGTACTCTTGCATGGCTTGCATCAAAATTGCGAGCAAAAGAAAATAACGTCCACAGGAGGAGAATAAACGTTGAAAATTCTGGTCTTGGTTAAACAAACCTTCGATACGGAAGAAAAAATTCGTCTTCAAGATGGGCAAGTTCAAGAAGATGGTGTCCGTTTTGTCATTAATCCTTATGATGAATATGCGATTGAAGAAGCTATCCGTATCAAAGAAGCTGGTGACGCCGAAGTGGTGGTAGTTTCTGTAGGCCCGTCACGCAGTGAAGAGGCCCTGCGTACAGCATTGGCGATGGGTGCAGATGAAGCCATACTGGCAGACGATTCTGAGCTGTTTGGTGATGAATATTCCGCTGCGAAAGTTCTCGCGGCGATAGCTCGTAAAGATCAATATGATCTGATTATTGCCGGCAACCAAGCCGTTGATGACGGTTCGGGTCAAGTAGCAGTGCGATTGGCTGAAGAACTTGGCATTCCGCATATCTCTACGCTGACCAAGCTTGAAGTGAACGGCAATGAAGTCATTGGTCATCGTGACGCAGAAGGTGATGAAGAAATTGTCAAGGCTACTCTGCCAGTTCTCGTCACAGCTCAACAGGGCTTAAACGATCCACGATATCCTTCTCTGATAGGTATTCGCAAAGCTGGGAAAAAACCGCTTACGCACGTGACTTTGGCAGATCTCGGTTTAACTGCCGAGGAAATTGCCAGAAAAAGCGAAGTGGTTGAAACTTTCCTGCCACAGCCTAAAACCGCTGGCAAGATTCTATCTGGAGATTTATCCCAACAAGTGAGTGAACTAGTAACAGCATTGCATTCTGTAGAAAAAGTGATTGGTTAAATTTCTGAAGGAGGATACTGGAATGAGTCGAAAAGCACTGGTTGTTGCTGATGTACGTCATGGAAAATTGCGCAATGTGACATTGGAAATGCTCGGAGCAGCAACAAAAGCTGCCGAAGGTGGGGAAGTGGCTGTAGCTCTCTTGGGGCATCAAGTGAGTTCTTTGGCAGAAGGACTTGGCAAGGCAGGTGCCGATCGCGTTTATGTGGTTGATGCGCCAGAACTTGAGAAATATACACCTGGCGCATATCGTAAGGCTTTGATGGAAATTTATCGAGTTTTCTCTCCTGAACTTATCTTATTGGCCCATTCAGCCATAGGTAAGGATTTGGCTCCCGTAATCAGTCAACGTCTGGGTGTGGGACAGGTTTCAGATGCGATTGCTGTCGAGTTGACCAACGGCCAATTACAGTTTACTCGTCCCATTTATGCTGGCAAAGCATTTACAAAAGTTGTTGTTAAGAGTAACCCTGTTGTCGCTACTATTCGTCCCAACAATCTTGCTCCGCTTGCAGAAGATGCAGGTAAAGCGGGAACCGTGGAAGCTCTCTCTGTGTCTTTTGAACAACAGGATTTGGCAACCTTAGTTCAAGAGATTATTCAAAAGGCATCGACTGGTGTGGATTTGACGGAAGCGAAAATTATTGTCTCCGGTGGCCGAGGAGTGAAAAGTGAAGAAGGTTTTGCTCCTTTACGTGAACTGGCTGAGGTGCTTGGAGCGGCAGTTGGCGCATCTCGTGGTGCTTGCGATGCAGGCTATTGCGATTACTCTATGCAAATTGGTCAAACAGGTAAGGTAGTCACACCCGATCTTTATATCGCCTGTGGTATTTCAGGTGCGATTCAACATTTGGCCGGTATGTCATCGTCGAAAGTGATTGTGGCAATCAATAAAGACCCTGAAGCGCCCATCTTCCAAGTGGCCGACTACGGCATTGTGGGTGATTTGTTTGAAGTAGTGCCCTTGATGACGGCAGAGGTTAAAAAATTGTTGGCATAACGCTCACTCAGTAGATGGTTTACCGTACCCAATAAAATCAGGGCTGTTCCATAAGAGTTAGTTTTACTTTGGAACAGCCCTGACCTGTTTTGAGATTTTTCTCGTTACCTCTGTCCAATCTTTTTAAGGAGCGGACGACACTTGGTTGGCTACCGATTGAACTGAGAGGTAACCATTGCTTGCGTTATATGGAAACGCAGGCTGAGGACGGAAAGTATAATAACCCACAACAATAATGGCGATGACAAACAGAATTTCAAAAAATCTACGCACCAGTGCCCCCCCTTTCATCTCTACAAATCACGTATGTCCTTTTCTACAACAAATCTATTTTAACATGTTAAGATGGTGCTATGCATCTATCAATGAAGTGTCATGAAATGATGATATCGGCTAAGAAAGGCGGCAACTCATGGCTAAGTTTGATCCGCTCGATTGGACTCATCAATGGGATGATTTTGAAATGTATATGTATCTCGACAATGTAGGGGATGGAGAGGAAAAACCAGGCATACGCATGCAGGTATCACGTCGTTGTCTGGAAGATGGTGCAGAGCAGTGGGAGCTTTTGTATGATCGAAAAATTGCTGATTGGCCAGCAGGAATCTTAATCGGTGAAGTGAACAATTCATTGGAAGAACAGGTGCTGCGCGAATATTTGGATAGTCATCCATCATTAGTAGAAGATGAGAAGCGATTTTTAGCTGCATTTCTTCAGGATGAAGGCAGTCTGGATGTGAACTAGCTTAGCGCAGAGAGAGGGGTTTGGGATGGTGGAACATACGCGTGTTGAGATTTCCGATCTGTTTCGCTTGCAGGTTGTTAAACGGCCTATATTTTCACCGCAAATGAATTGGATTGTCTTTGAGCAAACTCGGCCTGATGTGGACAAGGATGAGAATATAACTCATCTTTACGCATATCATCGTTCAACCCATACCATCAAGCAGTGGACCCAATTAGGACGGTCTAATTCTCGAGCTGTTTTTGCCCCTGATGAGAGCAAGTTATATTTCCTCTCTGATCGAAACGGATCGACACAAGTATGGTGCATGCCACTCAATGGGGGAGAATCTTATCGGATGACTCGTTTTTTACGAGGCATTTCCGATATTCAGTTAGATGCGCAAGGTGAATGGATGTATGGATTGGTGGATGTACCGGAAGGCGGGGAAATAGAAATTTGGCCAGAAGAGTTGAAGGATACAGAAGTAAAAGACTGGATTCTGGAACAACAAAAATCTTGGTCGGCACATAGTAAGCGTTTTCGTAGATTGTACTATAAAGCGGATGGCAGAGGCATTTTATCTCCTGTATTTCGTCAACTCGTTCGGATTCATCTGCAGAGCTCAACCGTGGAAGTTATGACTGAAGGTTCATATGACGTTTCTTCTTATGCCCTTTCCTTGAAAAACAATGCCGTCTATCTTGCATCCAATCGCCGTTCTGATGCAGAAATAAGTCTTTGGCGCGATCTATATGAACTTTCTTTATCTGAACGGAAATTGACGCTGCTCAGCCAGGAATGGGATGTTCATAGTCTTTCCGTATCACCAGATGAAACTGCACTGGCCGTACTTGCTCATGGCAAAGAATACGGCAATGCAACTTTTGAACGGCTTTATCGTTTTGATCTGAAAACTCGTCAGTGGACGAGTTTAATGCAAAATTGGCAAGAAGCTACAGGCAATCACAACATGAGTGATCTCCGTGCGGGAGTTAGTCTTCCGCCGCCGCTATGGTCGGAGGATGGGCGTTGGGTATATCTGCTCGTCACTCGCCAAGCTATGACAGAGTTGGTGCGGGTGGATGCCCAAACCGGCGAATTGCAACGCATGGTAGGTGGACGGCGAGATCTTTACGGTTTTGATGTCAAGGCAGGCCGTGCTGTCTATGTTTATACTGACGTGAAAACACCGTGTTATTTGGCAGAATGCCAACTGGGTCAGGGACTGCCAGCTTGGCCAGTGCGTCAGGAAACGGACAGTATGGACGAAGGGGAAACCAACAGTTTTCCGAATGACGAACAACAGGTTTATTATCCGAATGCTTGGGCAACTTCGATGAATTGGGTAGATGTGCAACCGTTTTGGTATAGTGCTGCGGATGGTTGGCGTTTGCAAGGATTTGTCATGTTACCTCATCATTCTGACAAAATGGTGGATGGCAAAGTGCCAGTTATACTAGAAGTTCACGGTGGCCCACAGGCAGCATATAGCTATTCTTTTTTTCATGAATTTCAATATCTCGTAAGTCAGGGTTACGCTCTTGTTTTTGTCAATCCTCGCGGCAGTGTGGGGTACGGGCAAAAATTTGCTGATGCTGTCCAGGGCGATTACGGTGGTCAAGATATGCAGGATATTCTTGCCGGCCTTGAAATGGCTTTGCGACAACATGATGTGCTTGACGACAAGCGAATTGCGATTACAGGTGGCAGTTACGGTGGTTTCATGACCAACTGGATGATAGCTCATGATCATCGTTTTTTTGCAGCCGTGTCGCAACGCTCCATTAGCAATTTTGTTTCCTTTTACGGCGTAAGCGATATTGGACCTTTTTTCACTGAATCGGAATTAAAAGGTGACGTTACGGACAATGTGGAGACACTCTGGCGGCAATCTCCACTCGCTTATGCAGCACAGGTTCGCACGCCTCTGCTCTTGATTCATTCGGAACTAGATATGCGCTGTCCGATTGAACAGGCTGAGCAGTTTTATACGATTTTGAAAAGATTAGGGCGTGAAGTGGAACTGTTGCGCATACCTGAAGCCAACCATGATTTGTCTCGTAGCGGTAAACCTTCGTTAAGAAAAGAAAGATTAGAAGCGATTTTAGAATTTATCGACAGGCACTTGCCTGTTGTGGCAGAATAATGTTAATTGCGTACATGAAGGTGAGCCAATGGCGAAAAGAAACAAGTTGAAGTCTGCTTCTACAGTAAACCATCGTGATGAATGGAAACCTGACTACGCCATGGATAAAATGGAGCCGGTAGCAAAACCTAAAAAAAACGTTATACCGGAAGAAAACGCACGTTTGGAAGAGTTTCTTTCAGCAGCAGTGGCGGAGAAACTGTCCGCTCTAAAAAGGACTGAGAAGCCAGATGAAGATACTGCGCTTCGTATAAGTGACAAGTCGAAGAAAGAGAAGCAGATTCAGACTCGTTCTGCTAAAGAGAAATTAGAAGAAAATCCAGATGCCACTTTCGCGGAGTTGTTTGATCCGGCAGAGGACGATCATCAGTCTTTTGAAGAGTTGCTCAAAGACTCTGCTTTAGACTGGAGGCATTTTAAACAGGGTGGCGAATCATGAGCAAGTATAGTTTTCATAAAATAAGTTTCCTGCCAATATCACCACAACCTTGCAAGCTATGCAAGATTTTCGAAAAACCACGATGTTCATTCTGGGGCGGCCCTCTGGGTCGTCCCTTTCTTATGCTAAAGCAACAGAGTAATAGAAAGGGGACAAATAGAAATGGAACAGCAGAAAGTATACTGGTTGAACGGAACAGACATGACTTTGGAAGAATTAGAACGGATCGTCCAAGGGGTTTGGCAAGTTGGTGTATCACCTGAGGTTTGGGCAAAGGTAGAAGCAAGTAGACAACATATTGAACGCTGTATTGCTGAAAAACAGGTGGTTTATGGGGTGACAACCGGTTTTGGCAAGTTGGCAGATGTGCCTATTCAGCAAGAAGATGTGGCTAGATTACAAGTCAATTTAATCCGTTCCCATGCTATGGGTGTCGGTGACTCCTTTCCTGTGGATGTGGTAAGGGCCTTACTCGTATTACGGACGAACGCACTGGTTAAAGGTTTTTCTGGTATTCGCAGGGAGACATTGCAACTGCTCGTCGATTGTATCAACCGTCGTGTACATCCTGTTATTCCTAGTCAGGGTTCCTTGGGCGCCTCAGGAGATTTGGCGCCGTTGGCGCATATGGCGCTTGTGTTGATGGGCGAAGGTCAAGCTGAATATCAGGGAGTGGTGATGGACGGAGCGGCTGCTCTGCAAAAAGCGGGTTTACAACCAGTACAATTGACAGCCAAAGAAGGGCTGGCTCTGATTAACGGAACACAAGCGATGACAGCAGTTGGTGCGTTGGCAACATTGGAAGCTAGACGCCTGGGTTTAGCCGCAGATGCTGCACTAGCTTTGACCATGGAGGCTCTTGGTGGCATTACAGATGCTTTCTTGCCAGAACTGCACTCTACACGCCCCTATCCTGAGCAGGCTGAAGTGGCTCAAAGGATTCTGGGTTTATTGAGTGGCAGCAGACTCACCACTCATCAGGGAGAGGTGCGCGTGCAAGATGCGTATTCCTTGCGTTGCGCACCCCAGGTTCATGGCGCGAGTTGGCAGGCTGTTCATTATGTTGAAGACAAACTTGCCATTGAAATGAACGCAGTAACCGACAATCCCATAGTTTTACCGGATGGGCGAATTCTTTCTGGCGGTCATTTCCATGGGCAGCCTATGGCACTTGCTTTTGACTTTTTAAAATTAGCCGTAGCGGAATGGGCAAATATTTCTGAAAGACGTACTGAACGACTGGTTAATCCTCAACTTAGCAATCTTCCAGCTTTTTTGGCGGGTGAGGCAGGTTTGGAATCGGGATTCATGATCATTCAGTATGTTGCGGCAGCTCTTGTATCAGAAAACAAAGTATTGGCTCATCCAGCTTCTGTTGATTCCATTCCGTCTTCTGCCAATCAGGAAGACCATGTTTCCATGGGGACCATTGCGGCTCGTCAAGTAAGACAAATGGTGCACAACAGTGCCCGTGTCGTGGCGATAGAGCTTATTGCTGCGACACGCGCTCTGCTGATGAACAGGTGTCAAGAACAGATGGCACCTGCTACGTTACGTATTCTCGAATTTGTAACCGAGCATGTTCCATTTCGGCTGGCAGACAGTTCATACAGCGCCGAAATTGAAAAGTTGGCCGAAGTTCTGCTTTCTACACCTATTCCAATGGCCCATTCGTCATTCCAGGAAGGAATTTAATCTCCATTCTCTGGCCAATTTGTATTTGCTTGATGAACGTTTGGCTCAGGCGTGGTTGGGTGGTTTGACTCCACGTCTGAGCGAGATTTAGGTAAATAACGAGAAACGGGCACTGCCAGTCTGTCAATATCAAGTGCTGATTGCAGCAGATGGCTATCCAAGCCGAGCTGTTGCCCTGCCTCCAGTAAGCTGCAATTATTTATCAGTG
This sequence comes from Alicyclobacillus tolerans, assembly GCF_900142255.1. Classification (GTDB taxonomy): domain Bacteria; phylum Bacillota; class Bacilli; order Alicyclobacillales; family Alicyclobacillaceae; genus Alicyclobacillus_I; species Alicyclobacillus_I tolerans. The sequence goes on from NZ_FRAF01000002.1 coordinate 110,788, forward strand.
CCTGATGAACAACTGCTGCTGCACGTTCGTAGCCAATAGCGACGTTTAATGCAGTAGCTAGAGACAGACTGGATTCAGCATAATGACGTGAAACATCCGTATGGAGAATCAGCCCTGCCACTCCTTGCTCTGCAAATTGTTTGACGGCATTGGCTAAAATAGTCATGGCATGCAGAGCGTTTGCTGCCATGACTGGCATCATGACGTTAAGTTCCAGTTGTCCGGCCGATCCGGCCAGAGCAATGGTCGATTGACAACCTTGCACCTGGAAGACTACCATGTTCATCATTTCTGCCATAACTGGGTTGACTTTGCCGGGCATAATTGAGGAACCAGGTTGTACGGCAGGAAATTCAATTTCTGCCAATCCAGTGCGTGGTCCAGAAGCTAGCAGACGTAAATCGTTGGCAATACGACCAATGGCCTCTGCCGTCCTTTGCAAGATGTTCCCGTAATATACAACTTCATCAGGATTTTGATTAAAGGTGAAGGGATTAACCGGGAGGCAGAGAGGAAGCTGTGTTCTTTCTGCCAGATAAGTTATGGCTTGTTCTGCAAAACCTGGAGGAGTATTGATACCCGTTCCTACAGCGTTTCCACCTAAGCCAAGTACCGCCAGTGCGCTACTAGCCTCATTTAACCATACACGATGGCGTCGAATGTTTTCGGCGTATGCCAAGAAACTGTCAGCTATACGCATAGGTACTGCATCCTGGAGATGTGTGCGCCCAGCTTTGACTGCAGAACCTGCCTGATGGGCAACTTTAGCTAGAGTGGTTTCCAAAATAGCCAGAGACGGATCGACCAAACGTTGATGTGTCAAAAGCATGGATAAATTCATAGCGGCGTGAATGGTATCGTTGGTTGACTGAGATTTGTTGACATGGTCGTTAGGATGGACGGCTAAAGGTTCTTCACGTGTGCCGCGGAGAATTTCTGAAGCGCGTGTAGCAATCACTTCATTGACATTCATGTTTTGTGAAGTACCTGCGCCTGCTTGATAGATGTCAACTTGAAACCATTGATTCCACTGGCCTGCAATGACTTCATCAGCAGCTTGACAGATGGCTGCTGCCAGTTCTGGTGACAGGGCGTGAAGATGAGCATGAGCTTTGGCCGCGGCCCATTTGATGAGTGCTTGCGCTTCTACAAAAATAGGCGGCAAACGGAGTCCACTAATAGGGAAATTGCGCAAAGCCCGCGCAGTTTGAGCTCCATAATAGGCATCAGCGGGAATTTCCATTTGACCGAGCGAATCATGAACGGTTCTTCTTTCTTTCATTTCATACCCTCCAGAGCCACGAACCAGGGATAAAAAGACAAGTGAAATTTTGGAATATTATTTATTTTAGTCTATCCGCCTTAGACCAGTTCTATGTGAAGTCGAATCAGTTTCAGATTAGAATGGAAATGTTGTGAATCATGGTTGTCTATTATCATTATTTACATCATGCCCAATTGGCATTGATCGGCAATCGTCTTGCAGGTGAGATTTCGATACGGTGAGGGATAATTGATATGGAAAATGACGCCGATATCCATTATGTGCAGCCGAAAACAGCACGTGGACAACGACGGGTTCAAAAAATTCTCAATGCTGCTGCTGATCTGATTGTTGAAGAGGGGTTAGATACCTTAACAACCAATGCTGTAGCCAAACGGGCTCAAACCTCTATAGGCTCAGTTTATCAATTTTTTCCAAACAAAGAAAGCATATTGTTGGCATTAGCTGATCAATACCGTATGGATTTAAATCATATTCTCGATGAATCTTTGGAAAGGACACTCCATTCCTGCAATTTTTCTGAGCAGTTAGACAATCTCATTGAAAAAATTGTTTTATACGAAGTTCATCATTTAGCGCTTGGTGTTATTTTTCAACCTTACAAGGGAATGGCGACAGATTTATTGTTTAACGAAGTTATGTCGAGATTGGTTAGACTATTGACGTTATGGGCACCCCATATGTCGAGGGAAGAGAGTCATTTGCATGCGGATATTTGTTTGCGGGTCATGGTAGCCTTACTGCCGGTTACACATGATAAATCGGAAATTCGGATGGATGGAGTACGGGAGTTAAAAAATATTCTTAAAAATTATCTCATGCCTCTTTTAAAGAATTGATTTGGATAGTCTCGATGGATTCATCTAAATTTTAATTTTGATTCACTGAGTGGTCAGCAGCTTCTTGCAAATATGAGCTTATATTCATATAATAAAAATATGAGTAATTGCTCATGTTTAGATTGGGAACGTCATTCTATGCCGATTTAACAGTGAAAAGAGGTTCCATCATGGAAAAACTTTCAACCTTTCCTCAACCTAAGAAATTTGGGCTGCTTGGAAATTTGCCTCTGATTGATAAAGACTCTCCCAGTTCTTCTTTTGATCATTTGGTGGACGAGTGGGGTCCTAATATAAGGCTTGAACTTCCAGGCCGATCATTCATTGTTACGAGTGACCCAGAAATTGTAAAAGAAGTTTGCGATGAGACTCGGTTTGATAAAAATATTGGCCATTTACTCCATGTGCGATCTTTCGCAGGTGATGGCCTGTTTACGGCTTGGACTGAGGAGATCAATTGGCAAAAAGCACATCGCATACTTTTGCCAGCATTTAGTCAACCGGCCATGAAAGCTTATCACTCCAAAATGGTGGACATCGCGTTGCAATTGGTACAGAAATGGTCACGGTTGAATACGGATGAAAGTATTCGTGTACCGGAAGATATGACCAGATTAACGCTTGATACGATTGGCTTGTGTGGTTTCAATTATCGATTTAACAGCTTTTATCGAGAAACACCCATTCCCTTTATATTGAGCATGGTTCGGGCATTAGACGAGGCCATGCATAAAGGCAATCGGTTACCTATTCAAGATCAGTTCATGGTTCTTACCAAACGCCAGTTTGATCGCGATATCCAAACCATGTTTTCTTTAGTAGATAGATTGATATCGGATCGGAAAAATGCTGGAGATAAAGGGGAGAACGATCTACTGGCAAGAATGTTGAATGCCACTGATCCGGAAACTGGGGAATCCCTCGATGATGCGAATATTCGCTATCAGATGATTACTTTTTTGATTGCTGGACATGAAACTACCAGTGGACTTTTGTCTTTTGCTATTTATTTTTTGTTAAAGCATCCTGAAGTTCTTCAAAAGGCGTATGAAGAAGTGGATGCGGTATTTAAAAGCGAAGTTCCAACTTATCAAGAGGTACTGCAACTGAAATATATTCGCATGATTTTAAATGAGGCATTGCGCCTTTATCCAACAGCTCCAGGGTTTGCGCTTTATGCAAAAGAGGATACTGTGGTTGGTGGCAAATACAAGATACAAAAAGGTGAGGTCGTTTTCGTTCATATCCCCAAACTTCATCGCGATAAAAAGGCATGGGGGGAAGATGCGGAAGAATTTCGTCCAGAACGATTTGCGGATTTAAACCAAGTGCCTAATCATGCCTATAAACCGTTTGGTAATGGTCAACGAGCATGTATTGGCATGCAATTTGCGCTTCATGAAGCAAGCTTAGTGCTTGGCATGATTTTGCAAAAATTTCAACTGATAGATCATATGAATTATCAACTCAAAATCAAGCAAACATTGACCCTCAAGCCAGACGATTTAACCATTCGCGTACAGCTGCGAGAGACTTCCAACTTTCTTCATATGGCAGAATCCCAATTGAATTTAGGTGTGGAAACCAAGAAACAGGAAGAGCCTCGTTCGTCCGTGCCTAAGATTTTAGGTGTCAATCAACGACCACTACTCGTGTTATATGGATCTGACATGGGAACAGCTAGTCGGATTGCCAAAGAGCTTGCAGATCTGGCCCAATTCCAGGGGATTCGCAGTGAAGTTGCTCCTGCAAACCAATATATAGGAAAATTGCCTACAGAAGGCGCATTGCTGATTATTACGTCTTCTTATAACGGCAAACCCCCCAGCAATGCCAGGGAGTTTGTTCAATGGCTGGAACAAGTAGATGAAGGACAGCTCAAGGGAGTCAACTATTCCGTACTCGGTTGTGGAGACCATAACTGGTCAAGTACGTATCAAGCGGTTCCGCGTTGGATTGACGAAAAGCTTGCCGAAAAAGGGGCTAACCGATTCTCGGCTCGCGGTGAAGCTGATGCTAGCGGTGATTTTGAAAAAGATTTGGATAACTGGAAAGCTCAAATGTTGGCGGATGCAGTGAAAACATTTAACTTACAGATTCGGGAACAGGAGGAGAAGGATCAAGGCACTTTAAACATCCAGTTTGTCAGTGGATTTGCAAAAACGCCACTGGCTGAATCTTATCAAGCGTTTCATGGAGTGGTCCGTGACAACCGCGAACTCCAACATGTCGGTAGCGGAAGAAGTACGAGACATATCGAGATCGAACTGCCTGCAGATGTTTCTTATCAAGAAGGCGATCACCTAGGCATTTTTGCTTGCAATCGTAGAGAAAACGTAAAACGAGTCATAAAACGTTTTCACTTGACGGAGAGCGATCAATTAATTTTAAGGGCGAGTGGCTCCGGTGCCTCTCATTTGCCGTTAAATCAGCCAGTTGCTTTGGTCGATCTTCTTCAGAACAGTGTTGAACTTCAAGAAGCGGCGACACGCGCTCAAATCCGTGAAATTGCCTCTTATACGCTATGTCCACCGCATAAACGAGAGTTGGAGAATCTGTTGGAGAAGGGTATTTATGAAGAACAGATTCTCAAAAAACGAGTTACTATGCTCGATTTGCTTGAAAAATATGAGGCTTGTGAAATTCCTTTTGAACGATTTTTAGAACTTTTACCGGCACTCAAACCACGATATTATTCAATATCCAGTTCTCCGCGGATAGATCCTCATCGACTTTCCATTTCCGTGGGTGTGGTTGCAGGCCCAGCATGGAATGGTCAAGGCGAATATTATGGAGTTGCTTCTCATTATCTAGCTGAACGTCAGCCGGGAGAACATGTGGTTGCCTTTATTCGCACGCCAGAATCAGGCTTTCAACTTCCTGAAAACCCTGAGACTCCTATTCTTATGGTGGGAGCGGGGACTGGCATCGCTCCTTACCGGGGATTTTTGCAAGCTCGATCTGTTCTGCAAAAACAAGGTAAATCGTTAGGTTCGGCCCATCTTTACTTTGGATGCAGAAATGAAGCGGATTTTATTTATCGTGAGGAATGGAAAGAGTTTGAAAGGAACGGCCTTGTTAAGCTTCACATGGCATTTTCCCGTAAGGAAGGAATGCCTAAAACATATGTTCAACATTTACTGGCTCAGAACGCTCAAGAAGTGATATCCATTCTGGAAAAGGGTGGACGGCTATATGTTTGTGGAGATGGAAGGAAAATGGCACCTGAAGTAGACCAAGAGATGATTCATAGCTATCAAAAGGTGTATGGTGTTCAGGAAAAAGACGCTGAAAATTGGCTGCAGCAGCTCATGGACAGAGGTCAGTACGTCAAAGATGTATGGGCTAATTAAGTTGGATGTAGCTTATGCACAGTTGGGTTAGCTGGTGAAATCTGCAGAACTTGTAAAAATCATATGTATTTCTGCTTCGCGGGTAGCTTGAGAGATGATGTTCTCGTCGAGTCCCGCTTTTTTCTTTCATATTTAGAAGATGGCAAGGAAAAGATTTTCGTAAACAAACTTTTATCGAATCTGCGGCACAATGTGCTAGGATACAGTAGCGAGAATGAAAAGGACAGGACCTTCGAATGTGTGGATCATCATGAGAAAGGAACATGCAGGGTGCAAAATTCCTCGATTTCTTTGGATACATTACTTTCAACAGCAGCTGGGGCTGCACTGCAAGCTGGACGGATGTTCTCTGTTCGACTGGGCACCGCGCTTGAAATTAGAGAAAAAACTTCATTGTCCGATGTGGTGACAGAAGTAGATAAAGCAGCAGAAGCAGCCATTCGTGCTTGGATAGAAAAACATCATCCAAACCATCAAGTTCTGGGTGAGGAGGGAGTAGAGCCTGGTCGCGAGGCAGCAGCAAAAGCTCTCTTCGAGTTAGCAGACGAACCGCATCTTTGGCTGGTCGATCCGCTTGATGGAACCACCAATTTTGTTTCCGGTATGCCGCTTTCTGTCGTTTCCATTGCCTACGCTTCTCATGGTAAAGTACAAACAGCTTGCATTTACGATCCATATCGTCATGAGATGTTTTTGGCAGCTCGTGGGCAAGGAGTTTATTTAGCAGAAGACACTGCAGTTGAAGCATGGCTTGAGCAGCCACAGAAAGAGTTTCCTGGACGGCGTGTGACAGTATCAGCAACTACAGAATTGCGCCGCGCTGTAGTAGCGACAGGAATGCCTGTACGTATTGCGCCACGCCTTGAGCGGACAAAACGGGTAGCAGAAGTAGCTGTGGAGGCTAAAAGTTTTCGGGCTTTGGGTGCGGCTGCGCTGCATTTAGCTTATGTCGCGGTGGGTCGTATAGATGCGTTTTGGGAGTTTGATTTAAATGTGTGGGATTTGGCAGCCGGAACGTTAATGGTAGAAGAAGCTGGGGGTACCTTGATAAGCTTGGAAGCCAACCCGCACTCTTTACATACTCGCGATATTCTTGTTGCGGGGAAAAGTGCCTTGGCTGAACAAATATACAATATTATCCAAAAACCATTCGATTGACAAAATCTATCTCACATGACATGGAATGAATGAGGAGAGGTGTAAGGTGAAAGAACCTTCGTCACTCGCTGCAAGAAAAGCGACGGAGCGAATTTTGGAAATTTCTCGATTGCCTGTTTATCGAAACCGCCATACAACGCTTTTGACCGATCTCTATCAGCTTACCATGATGTATGGCCATTTTTGTGCTGGGCGACATCAGCAACGAGTTGTTTTTGATATGTTTTATCGCAGTAATCCCTGCAACAATGGATTTGTCATAGCAGCTGGACTTGAACAGGTAGTTTGGTATTTACAGCATGTGCGATTTTCTGAAGAAGATCTGGAATATTTACGTTCATTGCATTTGTTTGGTGATGATTTTATAGAAGCTTTGCGCCATTTTCACTTTACAGGAGATCTTTATGCTGTTCCGGAAGGAACCATCGTTTTTCCTAATGAACCTCTGCTTCGTTTTGAGGGACCGATTTTTGAAGTCCAACTCATTGAGTCAGCTGTACTTACATTTGTCAATCATCAAAGTTTGATAGCAACCAAAGCTCAGCGTATTGTTGATGCCGCTAAAGTCAATCCGGTTGCGCCAAACGCACCTGTGATTGAAATGGGTCTTAGACGTGCCCAAAACCTTGATGCGGCAGTTTTTGGATCGCGCGCAGCTTACATTGGCGGATGCACTTCTACAAGTAATGTTTTGGCGGGACAATCTTTTGACATTCCAGTAGCTGGAACGCAAGGACATAGTTGGATTCAGAGTTTTCCAAGTGAATTGGAAGCGTTTCGCGCCTATGCTCGTACATTTCCAGATGCTACGGTTCTTTTGGTGGATACCTACGATGTGCTCAATAGTGGAGTTCCAAACGCTATTATAGTGGGTCACGAATTGCGCAAAGAAGGCCGTTCACTGAAGGCTATTCGCATTGATAGTGGTGATTTGGCCTACCTTTCCAAACGAGCGCGGCAAATGCTCGACGCTGCTGGATTGACAGATTGCGGTATTGTAGCATCGAGCGATCTCGATGAATGGACGATTCGTGAACTCGCTTTGCAAGGTGCTCAGATTACATCTTACGGTGTTGGTACGAGTTTAATTACTTCGAATAACTGTCCAGCGCTGGGCGGCGTCTATAAATTAGTAGCGCACGAGATGAATGGAAAATTGGAACCGTGCATTAAAGTGTCTGAAAATCCAAGTAAAGTTACCAATCCCGGAAAGAAAAAAGTATTACGGTTACTAAAAGACGGGATGGCGGTTGCTGATTTAATTGCTCTGGACGATGAAGAGCTGAATCCTGAACAGCCGTTGACGCTTTTCCACCCAATTCATACTTACAAACGCAAAACTATAGTGCATTATGAGATAGAAGAATTATTGCAACCTATTGTTATCCAAGGAGAATTAGTATATACACTGCCACGATTGCCAGAAATTCGCAAACGGGTAGAGGATGGACTGTGTCGTTTTTCTTCAGAAACTTTGCGACATCTTAATCCGCACGAATATCATGTTGATCTTTCCCAGCCACTTTGGGATTTAAAGCAGCGTCTACTGCACGAATTGCGGGGTTAATGAATCTATCATGGGTTGATAAGGCTTTCAATTCGCTCATCAGCTTATCATTGGAGGTGAAGAAAATGGAAGTGATTAAAATCAGTCCTCGCGGCTATTGCTATGGCGTTGTGGATGCCATGGTACTCGCCAGACAGGCAGCAGACAATCCTTCCTTGCCAAGGCCAATTTACATTTTGGGAATGATTGTGCACAACGCACACGTCGTGGAAGCATTCTCTAAACTGGGGATTCAAACATTAGATGGTGCGAATCGTATGCAGCTTCTGGAACAAATTTCCGAAGGAACAGTGATTTTTACAGCGCATGGCGTTTCGCCAGAAGTCAAGGAACGTGCTCGAGAGCGTGGGTTGACAGTTTTAGACGCCACGTGTCCGGATGTCACCCGCACACATGATCTGATTCGTGAAAAAACTACGCAGGGCTATGAAATTCTCTATATTGGACGTAAAGGTCATCCTGAACCAGAAGGTGCAATGGGAGTTGCTCCAGGTAAAGTACATCTTATTGAAAGCGAGCAAGACATTGAACGATTGCAAGTAACCGCAAACAAATTAGTGATTACGAACCAGACAACCATGAGTCAGTGGGACACAAAAGCCTTGACTGAGGCGTTACTGCAACGATACCCACAAGCAGAAGTGCATAATGAGATTTGTCTGGCCACACAAACGAGACAGCAGGCAGTGGCAGAGCAGGCTAAAGGAGCAGATCTTTGCCTGGTGGTGGGTGATCCGCGCAGTAATAATTCCAATCGTTTAGCTCAAGTTGCTATAGAAATAGCCCATGTGCCTGCCTATCGAATTGCTGATGTCAGTGAAATTCAACTTTCATGGTTACAGGGAGCCAGGAAGGTGGCGGTTACTGCAGGTGCCTCCACTCCTACGGCAATTACTAAAGAAGTGATTGATTTTCTTGAACGGTTTGATGTTCATGTACCTGAAACGCAACAACCAGAGCACAAGGTTGGATTGGATAAAATTCTTCCAATGGTGCGTAAGGATAAAGACGCCTAAGTTTATTTTCTAGGAGGATTATTTTGAATGGAAGAATTATTGCGTGCATTTTTCCAGGCATTAGTTAAAAATCAATCTGCTAATCGATGGGCACAGCGCTATGGACATAAATTGGGTGCTCAACGGTTTGTGGCTGGAGAACAAATTACAGATGCGATTCGTGTTGTGCGGGAATTAAACATGCGCCATATGACTGCAACACTCGATCATCTAGGTGAATTTGTAGCAGACGAAAAAGAGGCGCGGAAAGCAGCTGACGATTGTCTGCAAGCGCTGGAAGCGATTCACCAACATCAGGTAAAATCCACGCTTTCCTTAAAAATGACGCAACTTGGGTTAGATATATCGCGTGAACTTTGTATGGAGAATATGAGGAAAATACTGGATAAAGCGTTGCTGTATGGTATTGTTGTTAACATAGATATGGAGGACAGCGCGCGTTGTCAAGTAACGCTGGATATTTTTGAAGAGTTATTGTCTGAGTATCCTAATGTCATGACTGTATTGCAGGCGTATCTCTACCGCAGTATGGATGATTTGCTCCGTTTGGCCAGCAAAGGTGCATCTTTACGCATTGTCAAGGGGGCATATAAGGAGCCAGAGTCTGTGGCTTACCCTGAGAAAGCGGATGTAGATGCTAATTATATAAAAATGGTGGAAGCCCATCTACTTTCACCAGGACTGACTGCGATTGCAACCCATGATGAAGCTATAATTGAACACTGTAAATCATTTATTGAACGACACCAGATTTCTAAAGATAAGTATGAATTTCAAATGCTATACGGTATTCGTGTCAATTTACAGCAGCAATTATCCGATGAAGGCCATCCATTGCGCATTTATGTTCCATACGGTGATGACTGGTATGGTTATTTCATGCGGCGTCTGGCGGAACGGCCGGCCAACGTCGGTTTTGTCTTAAAAGGTATGTTTCGTTAATTCGTTCTGTGTAGTTAAAAAATTGGGATTCCCAAAACTTTCTTGATAATTGAATGCACTCAAACATTTGATTTATCTGATAAATTCGCATAGAATTATCACCAAGTCCTATTCGGTTGTTTCACTAAGCGGAACAAGCAAGCGCTTGGCAAACAACCACTACGAAGGCGGGTGATAGCCAGATTAATATAGGTTCAAAAGCTATGAATGTTAGCAAAATATGAACGCTTGTCAAAAGGGTATGTGAGAAAGGGGTGTCTCAATGGCGAGTCAAGGGAAGTTAAAAAAAGCGCTTACTTTGGCTGATTTAACCTTTTTGGGTCTTGGTGCCATAATAGGTTCTGGATGGCTTTTTGCTTCTCAGTCTGGTGCTCAATTGGCTGGTTCAGAAGCTTGGATTGCTTGGGTGTTTGGTGCCATCGCCGTTATGTTTATTGGTTTGGTATACGCTGAGTTGGGTGCTGCGTTGCCACGTACCGGAGGTATTATCCGTTACCCGGAATATACGCACGGTTCACTGGTTGGCTATATTATGGGATTCGCTTCATTGTTAGCGTATTCCAGTGTGGCTGGCATCGAGGCACAGGCTGTGCGTCAGTACGCCACGTATTATCTCCCTGGATTATCAGTAAAAGGCAGCAACAACTATACTCTAGCAGGACTCATTCTTGAGATTGCTTTCCTTGTTCTCTTCTTCTTGCTGAATTATTGGAGTGTGCAAGTTTTTGGTAAGATTAATTCTATTGTGACAGCTTTGAAATTCATTCTTCCGTTACTCACACTCATCATTTTGTTATTCAATATGCATCCGGCGAGTTTTGCGGCTGGCGGAGCAAGTCCTGGAGGAGTAAAAGGCATATTCTCTGCAGTCTCCACTGCAGGTATTGTCTTTGCATTTCTTGGATTCCGTCAAGCGATAGACTTTGCTGGCGAAGCAAAGAATCCGCAACGCAATGTTCCTCTTGCTATCATCTTGGCCATATCTCTTGGCGCTATTATTTATATTTTGTTGCAAGTTTCTTTTGTAGGCGCAATGCCTGCTGCCGATTTGACGAAAGGGTGGGCGGCAGTTAACTTTAATTCACCGTTTGCTAATTTAGCCATGACTCTTGGGTTTGGCTGGCTGGCTTCGCTGCTCTTTATTGACGCCGTTATCTCGCCAGCAGGTACAGGCAACATCTATTTGTCTTCGACAGCTCGTGTTCTCTTTGCATGGTCGCGTAACGGATATTTTTATTCTATCTTTGGTAAATTGAACAAAAAGACAGGATTGCCCAGACCAGCTCTCTGGTTAAGTTTTATCCTCTCCATTGTTTGGATTCTTCCGGGCAACTTTCACTCTTGGCAGGGACTTGTTGGCGCAGTAACTTCGGCAACTGTATTGACTTATGTATTTGGTCCGGTTTCGGCAGCGGCTATGCGGCGTGCTGCACCTGAACTCAAACGTCCATTTAGACTGGGCGGAATGAGTATCATTGCACCACTAGCATTTATTGCAGGTAGCTGGATTGTCTATTGGACAGGATGGACTGTAGACAAATTACTGATCAGCATGACCATTGGCTCTTTGGTGCTGTATCTCGCATTCATGGATAAAGGTCCAGATTCAATAACTCGCTTAAAGAGGGACTGGAAATCCGGCATTTGGGTTATCGTTTACTATTTGTTCCTTGGTGTCATGTCGTATATAGGTTCTTTTGGACCCCTGAAAAAGCCTATTATTCCGGGTCCATGGTGGGATTCAATCGTGGTTGGTGTCGGTTCGCTTGTCTTCTATTACTGGGGTGTAGCTAGCCGTCTGCGTGTTCCAGATTTCTCGACGGACAAAGAAGCAGAAGAAATTGGTGAATTGGCTGTAGAAGTATAATAGATTGAATTCTATTCGTTTCAAAATGTTAGATGCACTTAGGATATGGGGAATGTTGGGCAAGGCATATTGCGAGTATGCAATACGCCTTGCTCTTTTTTTCTGCCTTGTTTCGGTTTATTCTGAGGAATGTGAAAACAGATACATGAAGAGGGAGCGGAGTGGCTATGGAAGAGTTGAACAGTCAGTCAGTGTTACTGGAAGATGATAAGGATGGTGTACGTCTTTTGACGTTAAACCGTCCAGAGACGTATAACGCAGTGAATGGAGATCTTTCTTCTAATCTAATCAATGCTTTGCGGGCAGCTTCTGCCAATGACGCAGTGCGTGTCATCGTTTTGACCGGATCGGGCAAAGGATTTTGTAGTGGACTCGATTTAAGTACCGTTGAGTCCATGCGGCATGGGATAACACGTCATCAGTCTCTCGATCCGTTGGGGTGGGTTGGACATTTAGCGTTGGCGATTCGAGAATGTGACAAGCCAGTGATTGCAGCCATCAATGGTATAGCTGCGGGGGCGGGAATGGCGATGGCACTTGCTTGTGATTTGCGATTTATGGCTACTTCAGCCAAATTGACTACGGGATACATACGGAGAGGACTATCGCCGGATGCAGGGATGAGCTATTTCTTGCCACGTTTGATTGGTTGGACAAGAGCCAGTGAATGGATATTGTCGGGAAGAGACATATCTTCTATGGAAGCGGAACAAGTGGGCTTGGTGAATGAAGTGTTTGCTGATGGTGAGTTTATGTCCAGAGTGATGGCTTACGCTACTAATCTAGCTGAGCATGCGCCCATCGCTATGACATTGAGCAAGCGACTGTTGCACCATGCGGTCGATGCGGATTTGCAGACTCAGTTGCGGGAAGAGTACCAACTCATTCAACGATGTTTTGCTACGGAAGATGTGGCGGAAGGCGTTCGAGCGTTTTTAGAAAAGAGAAAGCCGAATTTTCAAGGTAGATAAAAAGAGAAGGGATTGGAAGGTATGGATTTTAACCCTAGTCAATTATCAGCCATAGAAAATTATCGACTTTTGATTGGTACTATCGTGCCAAGACCCATTGCGTTTGTCTCTACAGTCAGTCAAGATGGTCAACGAAATTTAGCCGCGTTTTCATTTTTTAATGGCGTCTGTCCTAAACCATTCATTGTTTCCTTTGCTCCTATGCGAAAAATGGGGAATTTAGAGAAAAAGGATACTTTGTTGAACATAGAGGAAACGGGCGAATTTGTTATTAACATTGTTTCTGAGTCTTTGGTGGAAAAAATGAATTTGACATCTCCTGAGTATGATTTTGAAGTAGATGAATTTGAAGTCGCGGGGTTAACACCAAGACCCAGCCAACGGGTAAAACCACCGGGTGTAGCAGAAAGTTTGGTGCATATGGAATGTCGCAAAGTAGATATTTTACATTTTGGCGATGAAGAAGGCGCTGGTTCATTAGTCATTGGAGAAGTGATTTTTTTACATGTAGATGACAGCGTCTATGATGGGCGACATATTTTGCTAGAAGCGTTACAGCCTGTAGCAAGGTTGGCGGGGGATGCTTATGCGAGAACGACCGATATTTTTCATCTGCCGCGTCCCAGTTTGAAATAGGCGGAGTATTTGGGTATGAAAAATTTGGTATATTTGGGGGTGCATGAATGACAACTCTCTACGAAACCAGACGTCAAAAACTTTCCCATCAGTTACATCAATGCGGTTATTCGGCGGCTATATTAGCTTCTCCAGCCAATTTATACTATTTTGCTGGCTTTTATGTGGAAGCAGGTGAACGAGTGGTTGCCCTGCTTGTTACGTCAGATGGACATTCATTTTTACTGTTGCACGAAATGTTTGCAGGCGAAGTTGCGGATCATCATGAATATGAAACCTATCGTGATGGAGAGTCTCCTTATTCACGTCTTCTTCATCAGGTGCCAGGCGATACTTTAGCTATAGACGGGCACTGGCGTTCGGCACACTTGTTGCAAATTTTAAAAGAGAACTCTTCATTGCGTCTTTTTTCAGTCGATCCGCTTGTTGAGCCGTTGCGAATGGTGAAATCTTCAGATGAACTGGATTTACTGCGAACAGCAAGCCGTATGGCAGATAAAGTGGTGGAGGAAATTCGATTCTTTTTTCATCCTGAAGCAAGTGAAGCAGAAATTGCACAGAAATTAGCGGAGTTATGGACAAAAGTGGGCTCCATGGGTATGTCTTTTCCACCTATTGTGGCTACTGCCCATCATGGTTCAGCTCCTCATCATGAGCCCGGAACCGCCAAATTGGAACATTCTACACTGATTGTCGATACCGGGGGCATTTATCAGCATTATTGCAGTGATATTACGCGCACTTTTATACTTGGTGAACCAAGTATGGAGATGCGTGAGGTTTATCAAGTGGTTTTAGCGGCTCAGCAGGCTGGTATTGAGGCGGTCCAGCCTGGGAAAAGTCTGGGTTCAGTGGATGATGCTGTGCGGCAGGTCATTGAAAGTGCTGGATATGGTGCGTATTTCACACATCGTACGGGTCATGGAGTGGGTATTGATATTCATGAAGCGCCTTTTGTCATGCAAGGAAATGAACAAATCATTGTTCCAGGAATGGTTATGAGCATAGAACCAGGGATCTATTTACCTGGAAAATTTGGCGTTCGTATCGAAGATTTGGTTGCTGTAAGAGAAGATGCTGTAGAAGTATTGAATCAAGCCTCTAAATCGTTAGAAGCTATGCTGATCAATTTTTAAGTCGGGGCGGGCGGTCAGGTATTTTTTGAAGCAAATAACTCGCTCACGGATCATCTAAGCAACCGTGAGCGAGTTCTTTTACTCTTCTATTTCTTCAAGTCGGGCAATAGGTAGAGCTTCCGTTTCTCCTGTCGATTCGCGAAACCCCCAGGCCATGACTCCTTCCAGGCCTGTCACGGTAAACCATTCATTGATTTCTTCGGCAATTTTATATGTTTTACCTACCTCCACTTGATTTTCTGGAAGCATCTCATACGATTTAGCCAGATACCATTGGGTCATGTAAACTTCATAGGCACTCCAATTTTGTTCATCAAACGCACGTTGTCCTTTTTCTTGCAGCAATTTCATTTCTTTTTGCAATTCTTCTTTCGACATTTCACTAAATAACGCCACTATGTTCACTCCACTATTATGCCGCAGGACTAGCCCGCAACTGCACATAAATGACTTCGCCAAGTACCACCATTGTCACTCGAATTTGGTATTTTCGACCCAGGGCCATAAAAGTTTGCCCATTAAGAATACGCTCGGGAATGGTGGGACTACGCATGAGGATGTCCAATTCCCGGCCAATTAAAAAAGTGAGTTGTTCTTTGGCGTAGCGCGATCCAATCATGGCTACGGCTTCATTGTTGCCTGGAACTGAACATTCCACACGAATGCTCTGTATCAGAGTTTGCGAAGGATTATGCAGTTGAACATACATCCGCGCATTTTCTTCTTTGAGTTCACTGATAATGATGTTAGACTTTGCAGCCTTCAGATACAAGTCATTGATTTCACGACTTTGCATAACAAAGAGTGTTAGAGCCCCCATGAGTAAGCCGAGACAAAACCAAGCGAGGCGTTCTCTTACTTTCAAAGAATATCACTTCCAGCCAGGAAACGTATCAAAAGATACCCTGCTTGGCAACCAAGCAATGCTGCGAATAGATAGGTGGCTTGTCGCATGAGAGGCCCTAGATTCATCCCAAACAAACTGACTTCCAAAACGCGAAGCGTATCCATGGTTCCGCCAAGTGTCGTAACTAGTGCCCAGATTTTTAGTTGTTCAGCGAGATCGAGCATGGTTGTCAAAGGGGGGCGTGAGTGGGTGAGAATCGTGGCTAAACCTCCGCATAGGCTACCTCCTACCACAAGTCCCATGGCTACAAAAAAGTCTATGACCCAGGTGGTGATAATGCTCATTCTAAGGTCAACTCCCGTTTCTTTTAGGCTCATGTATTTATTTTTACGACAGAGAAAAGGGACATAGAATCGTTAAATCGTGGTAAGATGGAATAATCAGCTTTGAAACGAGAGGGTAGAAGATGACGCAAATTGCAACGGATGGCTTGTCCTGGAAATTATATGCTAACCCTGTCACCTATCGATGCGGCAGTAATATCCAGAAGCCAGGAAGCGTTGTCTGGAGGGACGAGTTAACAGGTATTTCACATTCCTGTACACTCGACGATTATTTAAACACCAAGGAAAGGGACGATTCCTGGATTGATGCGTGCCTGCAATTGGCAGAAAGCCTCCTCAAGGATGAGGAAGTTTGTGCTTTTGCAGTACCGGTGACTGCGTCGCTTTTAGATACATTTCAATTAGCGCGACAAATTGCAGCACGTGACGATGCTGTTCCAAATCTCTATTTGCAAGGGCAACCGTTTGTGGGGCTGTGGTTGCCAACATGGCGAAATCCTGTGGCAAGAAGTATTCGTCGCAGGATTATTAGCAGTGTAGCTGTTTTGATGGAATCTAGCCAACCGCTTGTGGATGCAATGCAGTTAGTGGACACCGTGCTTTTGGAGATCATTCGTTGGTTTATACAAAAATTTGCAACTGGAGTTGCAGAGACACCCAATGCTGCTAATCGAACCTATAATTATCGAGTGCTTTATCGAGGCGAACAGGAGATATTGAATGCTTGGCAAGAAGCGCTTTCACAACCTTATCAGAAACTGTTTGCGGCAGATGGCTGGCTGCTTTGCAGAGCGTTGCGCCAAGAAATTGAAGGTTCCGCATGGGGAACCGATGAGCTCGGGGATACTTCAGGGAGTGCTTTTTATCGCTTGGGATTTGCTTTGCGGCCACCTGTTGCGCCCTCGGATATTTGGCAACTGCAATTTGAATGGGTTCATCGGTTTTGGCCTGAAGAAAGAGTATCCATGTCTGAATTATACACTTCACAAAAACGTGAGGGACTGTTTGGAAAAGACTACTTGCAACATCCGGAGACTTGGGTTTGGCAGCAACTTTATCAAGCGGCTCAGATTGATCCTGCAATAGCAAAATCCCTTTCTGAAGCAGTACCTACATGTGCAGAAATTGCCTCACAATATTTACTGGAATGGATTGACCAAATCCTGCCCGCTTTACGTTCCGCTGGCTTTCCTGTGCGTGTGGAAGGGTTGGCTGAGATAGCAAAGGACATACAAATACGCGTACAGGTACAGTCAAGTGTTAAAAAGAAAACAGGCCGTGTAACTGGCGGATCGACCAAATCTGTAGTCCCGGCGCTTCCGTTGGTTGAGTTTGACTGGACAGTAGTTATTGACAATCAAGTCATATCGCGTAAAGAATTCATGAATTTAGTAGAAGAGAAAAAATCACTACTGCAGTTGCAGGGTGTGTGGAAAATTATACCGATTGAAGAGATACTTGAACGGATTCGTTTGGCTGGTTTAGAAACAGATGGAAAAGAAACCGCAAGTACGCTTCAAATGGCGCAAGCCGCCCTATTGCAGGATTCTTTATCAGATGAGCAGATTCAATTTGAGTTTGAATTTGCAGAAGGGGCAAGCACAGCCAGTCGCATATTGAAGATGCTTGTGCAAGCAGGAGATCCACCGCTTCTTCCAACACCTAAATCTTTTGCAGGTAGATTACGAACTTATCAAATAAAAGGTTTTTCTTGGCTCTGCTATCTTCGTAACATTCCTTGTGGAGCCTGTCTTGCGGATGATATGGGTCTAGGCAAAACCATTCAGGTCATTGCTTACTTACAACATATTGCAGAGAGTGGCGATTCTCAGGGAATCCATTTGTTGGTCTGTCCCACATCGCTTCTGCAAAATTGGAAATCCGAATTAAGACGGTTTGCACCAGGATTTCAATTTTATATTCATCATGGACCCACGCGTAGAGAACATCTTGATGCGAGTGAATTGCAAAAGCAAGGGATTCAAATGGTGATTACCACGTATACAGTTTTGGTACGTGATCAAGCAGAATTTGAAAATATTTCATGGGATTCGGTGATTTTGGACGAAGCTCAAAACATCAAAAATTTGCATACCAAACAAGCTCAAGCTGCGGCGCGTTTGCATGCTTATCATCGCATTGCTCTTACTGGCACACCTGTAGAAAATCGCTTGGAAGAACTCTGGTCGCTATTCTCCTTTATTAATCCTGGATATCTCGGATCAAGGCATTGGTTTCTCCAGCAATTTGATTTTTCTGTCCAAGCGAATGAAGCAAACGAGAAGCATCCAGCGGCGGTGCGCTTGCGCCGTTTATTATCACCTGTCCTGTTGCGTAGGCGCAAAAGTGATCCTGCGATTCGTGAAGAGTTGCCGATGAAATGGGAAAGTGTTGAGTATGCCCTGCTGACCACCGAGCAGGCGGCTCTTTACCAAGCTGTGATTGATCAATTATTTGGTCGTTTGCCAAGTGCTGCAGGTATGTCACGACGTGGACAGATCTTAGCGTCTTTAGTTCGGCTCAAACAAATTTGTGATCATCCTGCACTTGTATTAGGTGGGGCAGTCGATGTGAAACGTTCCGGTAAGCTCAAACTTTTGATGGAACGCCTGCAGGAGGTTGCTGAAGAGTCGGAAGCAGCGCTGATTTTCACTCAGTTTAGAGAAATGGGTGAACTGCTTACAACAGCTATTGAACAGCAATTTGGTAAGCGTCCTTTTTTCTTGCACGGTGGATTAAATGCCCGGATGCGCGGTGAGATGGTGGAGCAGTATCAATCGGGGCGCAGTGTTTCTCCCTTTTTCATCCTTTCATTGCGTGCTGGTGGTGTAGGGTTGAATTTAACGCGAGCCAATCATGTATTTCATTTTGACCGATGGTGGAATCCTGCCGTAGAAGATCAAGCGACCGATCGCGTTCATCGGATGGGGCAAACACGGGATGTTCAGGTGCATAAATTAGTTTCGGCAGGTACTCTTGAAGAGCGAATTGATGAGATGCTCAGAAAAAAGCGGGGATTGTCGCAGGCAATAGTCGGTGGCTCAGAGCATTGGCTTACGGAAATGGGCAATCAGGAACTACAAGAACTGTTTCGCCTGGACAACAGCCTGGTTTGGGGGGACGAAGATTGAAAGCCAGACAGGATGGGCAAGCAACCATCGAGCGCCTTTGGAAGCCGCTTTTTGCCGCGATCGATAAAAGCCGGTTGCGCAGAGCCAAAACAGGATTCAAGCAAGGAGAAATTGTCCAATTGCGGTTTTCAAGTGGTGAATGGCTGGGGTCGGTTGCTTTGGCGAGCGGTTATCGGCGCATTGAACAGTTTCATCTACCGGCGCTTGGCGACTGGCGTCCATACGCTTCTCATATGGCCAAGTGGCTTGCTCGACGGCCTGATTGGTATGCTGAATTGCTGAGTGGCGTGTGGGGAGGGGAATGGCTGGATTGGCTTGAGCATGCGGGCTTGCCAGTGGTTCCTAATGAACAGACAGTTCATCTTTGGCGGCAGAAAGCTCATTGTACATGCGAGGATGGGGATCCATTTTGTAGACATGTTTTGGCAGGGTTTTTGTTTATTGTAGAAGAAATGCAAGCGTCTCCTATTGATTCTTTTCGCTTCTTCGGTCTTCATGTACAGGATTTTCAGGATAGTGTTCATCAAGCTATGCACAAACTTTGGCAAGAACAGTTTCCAGACGGGAAAATTCGAGATGGTGACTCTGTACATAGCAGTGCAGAAATTTTAGACAATGTGCCTTGGGAAAATCTGAAATCTGATACACCTTTAGACTTCCTCAAGACATCGCGACGTTTCCGATTACTTTTTGAAAATGCGGAACCTGTCTATTTGAACAAAAAATAAATTTGCCAAAAGTCTCTAGTAACCTTTATGAAATACGGTAGCTTTCATGGCCAACGCTATATATGCGTGAAAGCGCAAGTCATTGAATTGAATGGCCATCTTCTATGCAAAAACTTCTTATAATTTTGTGAAATTATGTAAAATGAAAAGGTGATCAACGATGATTGCCGAACTTATCTTCAGCGCAAATTTAAAGTAGGTCGACCTGCTAGGTGAAGGTGTAGGCTGTTTGGGTCCATTTAAGTTTAGACGCATCGTTCAAACCACTCTATGTATGTTTTTTACGTTATTTCTGGTAGCCTGTGGTACGGAAACGCATCGCTATGAAGAATTTTCGATTCCTCCTGTCACTGAGAAACATTTGACACTTCTCTGGAAGACTGACATACGAAATGTAGCTCTGCAGATGATTGACCATGCCCAACACATATCTTATCTAGACATTTACGAATTGTCCGATCCGGAGATTCTTCAGGCGTTGGCGGAAGCTAAACGCCGTGGAGTCGATGTGCGTGTCGTCATCGATTCCACGGAAAAAAGTTCTCAACAAATGGCTCTCCCTTATCTGGAAAATAACAATGTACCAGTAAAATCGTTACACATTTCTGGTGGCATTTCGCATGTTAAAATGTTGCTCTGTGATGGTGAAGCACTTTTGGGCGGAATGAATTTCGGTCAAACATCTTGGACCAATAATGACGCTTCTGTCTATTTTCCTTATGCTTCTCAGTCTTTTCTTTCACTTTTTCTCTTTGATTGGCAACGGGCAGGTGGCTACCCAGCACAAGCGCCTGTAACGGATTCTTTGCTTATTTACGACCGTTCTATTGAGCCTGCAATGTTAGAGGCTCTGTCTAGTGCTCATCAAATTGTGCAGATAGAAGCGTTTGATTTGTCCAGTAGAGAGATCATTCGCGCTTTAGAAAGTGATTTGTCGCGAGGAGTTCAGGTTGAGATTTTATTGGATCCTAACGAACGATATTCGCGCCGAGCTGCCAGTCAGTTGCGGCAAGCGGGGGCAACGGTTCGTTACTATCGTCCATATCAAGGAGAATTGATGCATGCTAAAATTTTAGATATTGATGATGGCAAGATAATTTTTATTGGCAGTTGCAACTTTAGTTATCAGGCGTTTAATAAAAATCATGAAGTAGATGTACTGCTGGAGGATATGCCAAAGTTTTCTGCGTCCATTCAAGAAAATCTGCTTCATCAAATGGTTCGAGGGAGCGATTCACCACAGCCAGACCATATTTTTTAATTGATTTGTAGTTCTTGATTGTTCATTTAGGAGGGTATTACGCTGCAGGCGGTATTCAATATTGATTTGCCAGTAGCCAAGTGGCTATCTGATAAAGTTGGCCGGATAGCTTGGATAGATGGATGGATGAAAGTTATAGCCAAGTGGAATCCAATGCTGATACTGTTCATTATTTTTTTGCTGAATATGGGGTTTGGATTGTCCAATCGGCCTTGGTTCCATCATTCTCTGTTATCGCTTGATTTGGTAGCTATTCTCAGTGCCGTTCTAGGAAGATTGTTGAATCACCCTATTAGCCATTGGATTAGCCGCAAACGACCGTTTGAAGAACAGTACATGCGTTCTCTGCTGGATCACGACCCTGGAGAATCATTTCCAAGCAATCATGCAACGGGTGCTTTTGCGCTGGTCATACCTTTTATATTTGTTCCAGGATATGCATTGGTTTTATTAGTGCTTGCTATTCTTCTGGCTTTTTCACGGATTTACTGTGGTCTGCACTATGTCAGTGATGTGTGGGCAGGAGCGTTGACAGGGATGGGACTTTCTTTTATTGGCCTGTTTGTGCTCTCTCTGCTGCCGAGTACTACAATCATGCAGTGAGGAAAAAATTGCATGATTGGACATGGAATTGATGACTTTCGTCCAAGCTAACAACATTCCCTAAGATATGTCGGGAATCATGCCGATAAAAGGAGTGTTTGTTGATTGCTACGGACCATCACTTCCATACTTTGTCTTACCTTTCTTTCTACAGCATTCAATCATCCAGCTGTTAAAATGTCTGCGGTGGCGAATTCTGCCTTAGTTCAAGTAGTCATCACGGATAAGCAAATTCGTCCCTCATTCATTCGTGCAGTCGAATCTGAACCATTAAAATTGCATATTGAGAATCGTGGGAAGTCAATTCACAATCTTGTTATCCCGGCTTTCTATATTTTTACGCAAAACCTTCGTCCTGGAGAATCAGTCGATGTGTCATTTTCTCCCGAAAAGACGGGACTATTTGATTACTATTCAGATAAAAACAGCATTCCTGAACCTGCATTGAAAGGAAAGCTGCAAGTGGTGGAGAAGTAGTTGCAGGAATGGAGAAATTTTTCTATGCCCGTATGGCTAGAGAGTTGTGAAGATAAAAGTTTGATAGGCTGCAGGAGGGCATTAAAATGGAAATGAAAGTGCAGGCTAAATGGCTCGGGCAAAGGCATTTTCAAGCGGAAGGTCCGTCTGGAAATACGGTGTATATGGATGCTAGCCGTGAAGACGGTGGTACCGGACAAGGAAATCGGCCAATGGAGCTGCTTTTAATGGGGCTTGTTGGCTGCACTGGGATTGATATGAGTTTAATCTTAGAGCGTATGCGACAACCGGTCAAACAGATGCATATTGAAGCAGTAGGACATCGTCGCGAAGAAAGACCGCAGGCGTTTACGGAAATTCATTTGACCTACTATTTGGAAGGAGACTTGCAACCAGCTAAAGTTTGGCGTGCCATTCATTTAAGTGAAGAAAAATACTGTTCTGCCAGCGCCTCCTTAAACGCAAAGATTGTGCCGCATCTGATGTTGAACGGCAGTGAAATTCCTCCTCTGGATATTGTTGAAGCGGAAGAACACCTCCCGGATTAAAAGCTCGGGAGGTGTTTCGTATTTATCTAACTATGGCGGATGATACAGATTTCATGGGTTAACCTGGCGGCCAACCGAGTTGTCGGCCGCCGAGTAGATGATAATGTAAATGTTCGACGGTCTGTTGTCCGTGGAAACCGATATTGGTTACGATTCGGTAACCTTGTTTGGAAATTCCTTCTTGTTCGGCAATTTTCGGGATAACTTCGGCAATATCAGCGACTGCCTGAGAATTACTGGCGTTAATTTGCTGGGCAGAAGCGATATGCTCTTTTGGAATAATCAAGATATGTACGGGCGCCTGCGGCCGGATATCGCGAAAGGCTAAAACTTTTTCTGTTTCAAAGACTTTCTCGGAAGGGACGTCGCCTGTGATTATTTTGCAAAATAAGCAGTCGGCCATTTGTACCATCCTTTCTGTAATTTTATCTGAGATAAAGCATACCATTAAAACTTGTAAAACTTACAATCAAAGTTCTGTCTATCCATTCAGAAAACAAATTGTAAGCAGAAATTTTTTTCTTTTCAAATCAAACTTCTTTCCATTTAGAACTGTTCATAAGAGTGTAGGCGTGGTAAGATAAGAATAGTTAATCTACCGACTGGTCGGTCCGTAATGTAGGATCGAAAGAAGGGCCGAGTCCTCAGAAAAAGAGGGCGTTATACAGCTCGTAAAGTGAGGAGGCAATCAGCGTGGGTTTCTCAGTTAAAAAAGCTGCAGTTCTAGGTGCTGGCGTAATGGGCGCCGCAATTGCTGCTCATCTGGCCAATGTAGGCATTCCTGTTCTGCTGCTCGATATTCTGCCTAAGGAGTTGACAGAAGAGGAGAAAAAGAAAGGG
Source organism: Alicyclobacillus tolerans (assembly GCF_900142255.1). GTDB lineage: Bacteria > Bacillota > Bacilli > Alicyclobacillales > Alicyclobacillaceae > Alicyclobacillus_I > Alicyclobacillus_I tolerans. The sequence goes on from NZ_FRAF01000002.1 coordinate 134,337, forward strand.
CTGACACTGTCATCTTGGCAAGTGAGGAATCGTTTTGCCTTAAAGGGATTGGAAACTGCAAAAAAATCCAAGCCAGCAGCCTTTTATACAACAGAAGACTCTCATTTGGTTGAAGTTGGGAACCTAACCGATCATTTGGAGCGTCTTAAAGAGTGTGACTGGGTGATTGAAGCCGTTATAGAAAATTTGGCGATTAAAAAGCAGGTTTTGCAGAGTGTCGCTCAGGTTGTTGGGGATGAGACGATTGTTTCCACGAATACGTCTGGTATTTCCATCGCGGCTATGTCAAGTGACTGTCCTTTGTCTTTTCGACAGCGTTTTCTTGGTACACATTTCTTCAATCCTCCCCGCTATATGAAATTGCTTGAAATTATCCCTGGTCCAGATACGTTGCCAGAAGTTGTAACATATATGACTGAATTCGGAAGTCGGGTTCTGGGCAAAGGCGTGGTTTTGGCCAAAGATACACCCAACTTTATTGCCAATCGGATTGGCACTTATGGGTTGATAGCTACTCTGCAGGCTATGGAGAAGTTTGGCTTTGGTGTGGATGAAGTAGATGCTGTCACTGGTCCGGTGCTAGGGCGCCCTAAAAGTGCTACATTTCGTACTTTAGATTTGGTTGGGCTCGATACTTTTGTTCATGTGGCAAAAAATGTTCAAGAGTCAGTCAGCAATGAGCAAGAAAAAGCAGCATTTGCTCTACCTGACTATATTCTCAACATGGTTGAGAAAGGCTGGATTGGCGAGAAGAGTGGACAAGGTTTTTTTAAGAGGGAGAAAACATCGACTGGTAAAGAGATATTTGCGCTTGATCTCCACACTCTCGAATATCGTCCTCGTAAAAAGGTTAAGTCTTCCTCTTTTGAAGTAGCGAGATCGGCCAAAACACTGCCGGAAAAAATCCGCGCACTCGCTTATGGCAAAGACCAAGTTTCACTTTTTGTTTGGGAAATATTGAAACGAGTTTTACTGTATACAGCAGAAAGACAAGAGGAAATTGCAGATTCCATCCTGGCTGTAGATGAAGCTATGAAATGGGGCTTCAATTGGGAATTAGGCCCTTATGAAACATGGGATATTCTTGGGCTCAAAGAATCGGTAGAACGGATGCGCAGTGAGGGAGAACGCATACCAGAGTTTGTTGAGCAGTTACTCAAGAGCGGATGTACCTCTTTTTATCAGCAAGAAGCTTCACAAAACAACCGATTCTATGTAGGAAATGGTGAGTATCGGCAGATTGAAGAGCAACCTGAGCAAATTTCTCTGCAAAAATTAAAGTTGCAAGGTAAGCTCATTAAGAAAAATACGGGTGCCAGTCTTGTGGATATTGGAGATGGAATAGTATGTCTTGAATTCCATTCATTAAAACAAGCTATTGGAACAGATGTCACCCAGATGATTCGCTTTGCAACTCAGGAAGTGGAACGTAATTGGGATGGTTTGGTCATTGGTAACGAAGCTCCGAATTTCTGTGTTGGCGCCAATTTGATGATGATGCTCATGGAAGCTCAAGATGAAAATTGGGATGATTTGAATCTTGCTGTTCATGAGTTTCAACAGACGCTCTATCAGTTAAAGTATTTGCCCAAACCTGTTGTTGCCGCTCCGTTTGCTTTGGCGCTTGGCGGAGGCGCTGAAGTTTGTTTTCCTGCCGATCGCGTTCAAGCATCAGCCGAAACCTATATGGGACTTGTGGAGGTAGGTGTGGGCCTGATTCCTGGCGGAGGCGGAAATAAAGAATTGTTAATCCGTGCAATCGAGAATGTGCCACAGCAACTGGGAGACCGTTTGGATAATTATGTGCGTACGGTTTTTGAAACCATTGCTCTAGCAAGAGTTTCGACGAGTGCCAAAGAAGCGCGTAAGTTAGGATTCCTTCGTCAGACGGACGGAATTTCTGTCAATCGTGATTATTTATTACATGATGCCAAAGTCATAGCCAGAAGTATGGCGGATGCTGGCTATCAACCTCGCCAAGAGCGGCCCATACCTGTAGTGGGGCAAGCCGGTGCAGCTCTGCTGCGGACGGGAGTTTATGGCATGAAATGGGCTGGGCAGATTTCTGATCACGATGCCAAGATTGCCGACAAATTGATTCATGTTCTGACTGGCGGTGATTTGCCGCGCGGTACATTGGTGTCTGAACAATACTTACTCGATTTGGAGCGAGAAGCATTCCTCAGTTTGATTGGTGAGCCGAAGACACAGGCTCGTATGCAGCACATGTTGCAAACGGGTAAACCGCTGCGCAACTAATTGTTGCAGTTGCTACCTATAGAGCTAGTTGGGCTTTATGCATGCAGTGTAGAGATGCCTGGCTGCTCAGAAATAAACGCAGGAGATTTGCAAAGTGAGGAGGCATTGATATGAGAGAGGCAGTCATTGTAGCGGGAGCACGAACTGCGATTGGCAAGGCGCCTAAAGGGTCACTCAAGAATGTTCGTCCGGATGATTTGGGTGCGGCAGTCGTAAAACGGATTTTGCAAGATACTCAAGGCGTAGCCAATGAAGAAATTGATGATGTGTTGATAGGATGTGCTATTCCAGAAGCTGAACAAGGAATGAACGTTGCGCGCATTATTGCCATCAATGCCGGGTTGCCAACAAGTGTACCAGGCGCGACTGTCAACCGATTCTGTTCTTCAGGTGTTCAGACAATAGCTATGGCAGCCCAGTCGATTATGAGTGGTATGAATGATGTCGTGATTGCTGGCGGCGTCGAGAGTATGAGTTTAGTGCCCATGGGTGGATATAATATTTCGCCTAACCCTCGGTTGGTTCAAGAATTTCCAGAAATTTATATGCCGATGGGACATACAGCTGAGCGTGTTGCGGAGCGGTTTGGTATATCGCGAGAAGATCAGGACGCTTTTGCGCTGCGCAGTCATCAACGAGCCATTGCTGCTATAGACAGCGGCAAGTTTCGAGATGAAATTGTGCCTATTTCAGTAAAGACTTCTCGTGTCAATGATGAAAATAAGTTGATTACAGAAGAATTTGTTTTTAATACCGATGAAGGTCCGCGGCGTGATACTTCACTTGAAGCTCTTGGAAAATTGCGCCCAGCGTTTAGTGTCAGGGGTACAGTTACTGCAGGTAATGCCTCGCAGACGAGTGATGGCGCAGCAGCTGTCCTTATGATGTCAGATACTCGTGCTGCTGAACTCGGTTTGCAGCCTTTAGGTATATTCCGTTCATTTGCTGTCGCTGGTGTTGATCCTGATGTCATGGGGATTGGACCTATTGCAGCTGTTCCTAAAGCGCTCGCGAAAGCGGGGCTTTCACTGCAGGATATCGATTTGATTGAGCTTAACGAAGCGTTTGCTTCGCAAGCTATACAGGTGATTCGCCATCTGGGAATGGACGAAGAACGTGTCAACGTCAATGGAGGAGCTATAGCGCTCGGTCACCCAATGGGCTGCACAGGAGCTCGTTTGACAGTAACTATTTTGAATGAGCTCAAGCGCCGTAAGGGTCGCTATGGATTGGTAACGATGTGTATCGGCGGCGGTATGGGTGCGGCTGCAGTCATAGAGCGCGTATAAAACCATATGAAATAATATAAGGAGGCATGGAACGTGGCTACGGAAGAAAAATTGGCAAAAGGTGCTGCTTTTTTGATAGAAGAAACTCAAGCGGAGAAAATTTTTACACCTGAAGATTTTACTCAAGAACATCAAATGATTGCAGAAACGACACGTTCGTTTGTAGAGGGAGAAATTCTCCCGCACAGTGAGCAGTTAGAGCACCAGGATTGGGATTTAACCGTAAAACTGTTGCACAAAGCAGGTGAACTTGGACTTTTGGCAGCCGATATACCTGAAGAGTATGAGGGTCTTGGAGCTGACAAAGTGACTTCAGCCTTAATAACAGAAGAAATTACCCGCGGTGGTTCTTTTGCCTTAAGTCATGGGGCACATGTCGGCATTGGTACGTTACCGATTGTGTTCTTTGGAAATGAAGATCAGAAACGCAGGTATTTGCCTAAGTTGGCGAGCGGTGAATGGATTGCTGCCTATGCGTTGACAGAACCGGGATCAGGCTCAGATGCACTCGGCGCCAAAACAACAGCTACGCTTTCTGCAGATGGCAAACACTATGTGTTGAATGGTACGAAACAATATATTACCAACTCTGGTTTTGCCAATGTTTTTGTTGTCTATGCCAAAATTGATGGCGAGAAGTTCTCAGCCTTTATTGTAGAGCGAGATTATTCAGGAGTTTCTACAGGGCCGGAAGAGAAAAAAATGGGTATCAAAGCTTCCTCGACGAGACAGTTGATTCTAGAGGATGTACATGTACCTGTAGAGAATTTATTGGGAGAACCTGGTCGTGGTCATGTGATTGCCTTCAATATTTTGAATATTGGTCGTCACAAGCTGGCTGTGGGTGCAGTGGGAGCTATGAAATCGGCTCTTCAAGTTTCTGTGAAGTACGCAAAAGAACGCAAACAATTTGGTACCTCCATTTCGAGTTTTCCGCTCATTCAGCAAAAACTTGCCGATATGAACATCTTGACCTTTGTCACGGAAAGTATGGCCTATCGAACGACTGGTGATATCGATCGGCAGTTAGAGAAACTTGGGAAGACATCAGATGGTCGACAAATTGCTCAGGCGATTGAAGAATATGCTCTTGAATGCTCGGTAAATAAAGTTTTTGCATCGGAAGCATTGGATAAAGTTGTGGATGAAGGTGTGCAAATTCACGGTGGAGCTGGTTTTATTCAGGACTATCCGATTGAACGTATGTATCGCGATTCGCGCATCAACCGTATTTTTGAAGGAACGAATGAAGTTAACCGCATGATTATCCCGAACACTTTACTGCGCAAAGCTATGAAAGGTGAATTGGCGCTTCTTCAAGCTGCTACAGCTTTGCAGTCTGAACTGATGGGAATGATGCCTATCTCTGACGAGGTATCAGAATTAGGTCCTATTCAGCACCAGTTGGCTATGATGAAGAAAATCTTCCTATTTGTAGGCGGGGTGTCTGTTCAGAAATATATGCAGTCCCTGAAAGATGAACAAGAAATACTGGCTTGGTTGGCGGATATTGTTATTGAAATCTATGCTACAGAGAGCGCTTTGCTCAGAACTCAAAAAGAATTGGATAAAGGCGCATCGGCAGAGCAAAAAGTGGATATGACCACCATTTTTGCCCAAGAATCATTTGCCCGTGTAGAACAGTCAGCACGCAATATTCTCGCTTCTATGGAAGAGGGAGATATGCTGCGGACGCAACTCACACTTTTGCGCAAATTGACGCGCGTTCAACCTGTAAATACGCGTGATATTAAGCGCCGCATTGCTCAGCGCGTCATTGATGCGGAGAAATATCTAGCTTAATAATTGTTTTGCTCTTGACGAGAAGTAGGATCATGCATAGAATGATACTGCACAATTGAATATCGTTTTGAGTGCTACTTGGTAGACTTTTCAAAAAACCAATAAGGTTAGTTGATAGTAAACCGACAATTTTCAAAAGGTAATGGTCTTTTAAGGTCATTATCTTTTGGATTGTCGGTTTTTTATTTGAATATCAAAAATTCGCGTGGTTGAACGATTTGCGAAAGGGGCAGAGAATACTGACACCCATGATTTTACACATATGTCCAATCTTATTTTTTGTTTCTCTTCTTTTGCTAATCTGCAGCGGGCTATTCATCTTACATCCTCGTATTCCAATAAAATTTGTGCGTTTTCATGTAGGGTTAAGCGTGCTTCCTCCATTTATTGCACTGTTAAATTTGCTGATTAATTCCACGAATCGAGTATGGGGATTTTGGGAATTGAATGCACTCACCTGGCTGATCGCTGTATTTGTTTTAATGATTGGCTCAGTGGTTCAACGTTTCTCGGTTCGTCAAATGTTAGGAGATAGAAATTACAGGAAGTACTTTACGTACTTAACTCTGATCACTAGTTCAGCCGCTTTAGCTTGGCTCAGTAATGACATTCTTCTTCTGCTCTTATTTTGGGGAATCACTCTTCTTGGTCTAACTTGGCTCATTCGACTTAATCAGGAATGGGTTGCAGCCAAAAACGCTGCTTTGCATACGAGTCGATTATTTGCCTGCAGTTGGTTTCTATTCTTGCTTGCGCTATCTTGGCTGACGTTTTTGACTGGAGAATGGCAGATTTCACTTCAACTCAGTTCAAACCATTTAATCCATCTGATAGCTTGGCAAAAAAACATGCTTGCGCTCTTGTTAGTTTTGGCAGTTATTATTCCGGCAGCCCAAGTGCCCTTTCAACGCTGGTTATTGGATTCTGTAGTAGCTCCTACTCCCATTTCTGCTGTGATGCATGCTGGCGTAGTCAATGCTGGTGCAATCATTCTGACGCGTTTTTCGCCTGTTTTCATGGGAGAATGGTCTTCGATACTACTCATTGCGGTTTCTAGCGTATCTGTGCTTATGGGAACAGGAACCATGTTGGTACATGTGGATTACAAACGACAACTCGTGGGTTCAACCATTGCCCAAATGGGATTTATGTTCATTCAATGTGCATTGGGTGCTTATTTAGCAGCCATTATTCATGCTGTACTGCATGGATTGTTTAAATCAGCCCTTTTCTTGCAAGCCGGTTCAGCAGTTCATCACAAAGATGAAGCAGAAGAGCAGATTAGCAATCAAAATGTATGGAGATGGCGTGTTATTGGAGGAATCATTGGAGTCCTTGCGGGACTTGGTTTTTGGTTCTTCGTTCATCATCGAGGTTACGATTGGATGAGTGCCCTGCTGCTCGGATGGTCAGTCGCCTTTGCGTGGTCACAAATACCGAAGCCAGGGAGTCCGCGAATAACTCGCATATTAGGTTTAACTTTCCTGTTCATAACATTATCGGTATTTGCTTTGGTTTTTGCGGTTTTCTTCGCACTTCTGCATGGGGTTGTTCCTCAAGGTATTCAACCGCCGTCCATGGTGAATTTTATGATTTTGCTTGTTCTATTGCTAAGCAGTGGAGTAGGTGCATGGTTGGCTCGTCATCCGCAATCCAGATTTTATGTAATGATTTATCTGTGGCTGGTTCAATGGAGTGAACCTCATCGCGATTCCGTTGAAAGCCATCCCAAATATCTCACCAATCTGTTGAAATCAAGGGGGTGACGTTACATGGATGGGACTGTGGCATGGTTAGAAAAAGAAAATTTGCAAACAGAAAAGTGCAGTGAGAATTTATATAGCGTGACTTCAATTCAGGAGATTCAACACTACGTGGAAATGGCTAGCCGTGTTATAGCACCGCTTGGACCTATAACTGAATTTGCAGCACGCAATCCTTGGCAGGGACTTGAACATCATTCATTTACAGCCGTTGCCAAGTGGTTGAAAGAAACCCACCATGTTGACATATTACCCAGTGCTGCCTTATTAAAGGATGCAAAAAATCGTGGAGAAATCCATGCATCAATACTCAAAAATACATTAGAGAAATGGTTAGATCATCAATCTTTTCACTTACCTAATGAGTTGGTTAGGAATTTTTGTAATTCTGCATTGGAATTCGACGAGTTACCGCCTCATATTTTGGACGATCCTGATATCAAGATATTGGCTGAGGATCTATCATATCTTCGTTGGCCTGTGAAGATGAATCGGAGAGTACAGTCACTCAGTTTTCAAGTTACAGAAAAATTGGGTGTCCAAATTACAGAAGAATTGAATCGCCAGATGATAAAATGGTGCAAACTTTATTTGGGCAAGGATGAAGCCAAGTGGGCTATGCCGCATTCTCAATATGGGTTTTATCAAGCATGGCGTCGTCTTGCACCATATGACCCTGAACTGACCCGTTCACAGCGACAGCTTGTTAAAAATTGTCCTCACGAAGCAACAGAGGCTTTACAAGAGGCTCTTCTAGCATTGAAAATTCCTAGTCATCAAGTACAGGAATATCTTGAAGCTCATTTACTTTCGTTGCCAGGATGGGCGGGTATGTTGCTTTGGAAATCACAGGAATTCCCTGAATCAAACTTACTGCTTATCGATTATTTAGCTATCCGAATTTCTCTGGAACGAATTTTATTGCAACCTTATCTGCCTCTATCTTTGGAAACTACGGAAGAATATTTTGATCTTGCTTATTGTATGGCAGCTTGGTACATGTGGGCGAATTTTCCTATTCAAGCCTGGAAATCACTGTCTATCTCAGAACAACGTGAATATATGAAACTCGCCTATTGCTTTAATGATTTAGTGCGCAGACAAATGGGCTTACAGGCGTGGGAGAAAACATACGAAGAACGTTTAAAAATGAAAATCTTGCCTATGTCTGATGAAGCGATTATAGAGGAGAAAAGTATGGCGCAATGGGCATTTTGCATCGATACACGTTCAGAACCGTTTCGCCGAGCTTTGGAAAAAGCGGGTCCATTTGAAACGATAGGTGTTGCTGGCTTTTTTGGATTGCCTATTGAAACTTACGAACTTGACTGTCATCACGGCCACGCTTCATTACCGGTCATACTGAAACCAAAACATCGAATTATGGAAATGGCTTCTCCAGATGAATGGGCTCGTTATAAAAGCCGTAAACAAGCAAAGCAACTGTTTGCGCGGATCTTTAAAAATATGAAACAAAATATGTTAGCTAGTTTATTGCTTCCGGAATTGAGTGGTCCGTGGCTTAGTGTCAATATGTTAGCACGCAGTTTTTTTCCAAACGGGGCAGGACGTTTATGGAAAAAAGTTCATCATCATTGGATGTCCAAACCTTCGACTCGACTTTCATTGGACTTTATGCAAGACGAGTCAAAATTGCCGATGGGATTAACAGATAAAGAAAAGGTTAATTATGTCAGACAATCCCTACAACTCATGAGTCTGACAGATAATTTTTCTCCACTGATTGTTATTTGTGGACATGGAAGCCGGAGTACAAACAATCCTTATGCTTCCGCTTTAGATTGTGGCGCATGTGGGGGGGCTTCGGGAAGTTTTAACGCTCGTGTATTGGCCATGCTTTGTAATCAATCCAACGTAAGGGAAAGATTGGCCACTGAAGGTATCTGCATTCCGGAGCATACTGTGTTTGTTGCCGCAGAACACATCACTACATTCAATGAAATACGCTGGTTGTACGTTCCTGAATTGACAGATGAAGCTGAGCGGGCATTTCATCGAATTCAGGAAGTCCTTCCGAAAGTTAGTGAAATCGTAAATAAAGAACAGATCGCCCGTTTGCCGAATCTAAATTTTTATTCTGCCAATAGCCAAAAAATGATGCAACGTTTCTCGGAAGACTGGAGTGAAGTGCGGCCAGAATGGGGGCTAGCTCAAAATGCTGCTTTTATCATTGGAACCAGAAAATTGACTAAAGCAGGTAATTTTGGTGGAAGAGTATTTTTGCATACTTATGATTGGCAACAAGATAAAGATGGAACTATCCTGTCCAACATTATTGCCGGACCGGCTACTGTAGCTCAATGGATCAATCTCCAATACTACGCCTCGACAGTCGCACCTCATTATTACGGGAGCGGCAATAAAGCTACACAAACAGTGACAGCTAATTTTGGAGTTATGCAAGGTAATGCGAGTGATTTATTGACCGGTTTACCCTGGCAATCTGTCATGAAATCCGATTATAATCCATATCACGCTCCCTTGCGGCTATTGGTTGTCATAGAAGCACCTTATCACTATGTTGAAAACTTATTGATTCAAGATGTTACATTTCGTCAAAAAATTGAAAACGGATGGATTCGACTTGCGTCTATAGATGAAAAAGGACATTGGATAAATTGGTTTAATTCTATTCATGAAGCCAGCGCAGAATTTGCAGCAAAGGAAGGACTATATGAATAAATCAAAAGGTATGGTGGAGTCAGAAATCAGTAGAGCTTTGACACAGTGGGAAAAAGATTATCTAGGTCGTGGATCATTGACGGTTAAGTCAGACATCTTAAGGGATATGGTCATTGTGACCTTGCGTGGCATACTCACACCTGCAGAATATACTTTATGCAGCGATAAGGAAGGTATTTTATCTATTAAACGTATACGCACCAGCTTGGTGGAGTCGGGCATAGAGGAACTGAAAGAAATTATCTTAAGAATTACGGGACAAGAGGTAGTGTGTTTTCATACGGATATTAGCACGCGGACGGGAGAACGGGTCATGTTGTTTCGCTTGGCAAATGATATGTCCAGCCTATTCTCCTAATAGGTTCAGTCAGTCCAGCTTACATATGAAAAGAGAGCCATGTTACAATGCAAGAGATACCTGATTATTCACTTGGCGAGGCAGTGAGGTGCTCACGTTGGAAACCAAGACAGTATCGTTGCCCAGGCTGAATGGATTATCACCTACGCTTGAATCTACAATGTTAAAAATCATGGAGGAAGTAGGCGAGTTGGCGCAGGTAATTGGGAAATTCCGCGGCCTGTCTGGAGAACGAGCAGTTTTAGAAGAAGCGCAGATTGCGCGAGCCATTGTTTCTGAACTTTTAGATGTTGCTCAGACTGCAACATCTATGATGTTTGTAATTGAAGATATGTACGGTATCGATATGGAAGATGAGGTTTACAAGCATGTCGATAAATTGCGGCGTAAAGGGTATCTTGCTTAAACCCAAACGTAAGCCTCCCCGTTCAATGATATAGACAACGGGGAGGCTTTGTCTCAGTTAGCCAACCAAGAGGCGGGGATTTCTATATAAAAAAACTTTATTCTCGATCCGATTTAATTCTCGCCTTCACCAGAATTTAAGTTACCAGAAGCTTGATAAAATTCTTCTGGTCCTCGAGGTCTATCAAGTAACATATCTATTTCGGTACGGTAAAGTCCGTTTGGTGTTTCAAGAATTTGTGGGATACCGCGTAAGACTTCATGATGAACAATTCGATAAAGTGCTTCCAAGCCAATCGAACCTTCCCCAATGTTAGCATGTCTGTCCTTGTGAGAACCAAACGGATTTTTGGAATCATTGATGTGAGCCACTTTAAGACGCGACAATCCGATAACTTGATCAAATTTTTTCAGGAAACCATCGAAATCATTGACAATATCATATCCAAAACTATAGTTGTGACAAGTATCTATACATACCCCGAGCCGTTCATGGTGTTTAACACGGCTAATGATTTCTGAGATTTCTTCTAGTGAATTACCTACTTTGGAGCCGTCGCCGGCCATAGTCTCCAAGCAGATATATAGATTTTCCGAGCCGCTCAGTATACTGTTTAGTCCCTCAGCAATGCGATTGAGTGCGAAATCGACGCCCTCACCGACATGTGATCCCGGATGCATAACGATGTATTGAAAACCGAGATATTCAACTCGCTCAATCTCCTCTTTGAGAACGTTCAATCCGTACTCCCAGGTATCCTCCTTTGGGCTTGCTAGGTTGACCAAATATGAAAGGTGGACTACAGGATCGACAATATGATGCTCACGCATGATTTCCAGGGCTTGATCGCGATGAAAATCAGTGATTGGTCTTGCTTTTCCTCCTCGGTTGCTACGTGTGTAAATCATATAAGTATTCGCATCGTAATGAATGGTTTCATTGACAGCAGCCAGTAGTCCCGTTTTGGCAACGGAAACATTGGCGCCAAGCAATATCGGCTTGTCCAAAAGTTCTGCTCCTCTCGTAACTTATCTTTCTCTAAGCATAGCTGAAATTGAGTCGCGTCAAAAGTCTTACATCTTTTCTGCAGTCTACTCATGAACTTGGTCCTGCGTGGGTATCCTTTGCTTGCAAGTGTCTCATTGGGAGGAGGAGCAGATGTTGGAACAGGAAGACAATCTTCGTCTAAAGAGACTTCCGTTCATCTACCTGCTCGTGTTTCTAGCGATGTTAGGGCTTGTGATTCGACTTGGCGTCTTACAAATTGTCCATCGCCAGGAATACAAGGAAGCTGCCAATCAGGTTCAGTACACAAAAATTCCATTATTACCAAGACGGGGCTATCTTTATGACGCTCACATGCGGTTGCTCGCATATAATCAACCTGTTTATAACTTGGTATATATGCGTGTTGCCAAAATGCCGCCATTGACTCAAAAACAGATTTCCCAATTGGCAAAAGGATTAGGCGTGGCAGCCAAACCTCTCCAAGCTGCAGCAGAAACTGAACATACTTGTGACGATCCGGCTATACTTCTGGAAGCTCTCAATGAGAAACAAATTGCATACGTGTCAGAGCATCAGTCGCAATATCCTGGTTTGAGAATCGTGGAAAGCACGCGTCGCTGTTATCCCTATGGACCTTTAGCAGGACATTTGCTCGGCTATGTTCATCCTCAGTCACCGGAAGAAGTAGCTTATTATCAAAAAAAACATTATCTTTCCAGTCAGCGTGTCGGATTAACAGGTGTTGAGGAATCTTATGAAGCTCTATTGCAGGGAAGTGTAGGATACGAAGTATGGAAAATAAACCCTTTCGGTATTCCTACCCGTTTAATGGGTGTAGATCCGCAACCTCAGGCTGGTCAATCTCTACGATTGACGTTTGACAGTCGTCTACAAGCGGAAGGACAAAACTTGGTGGCTCAGGAAGTACAGCGTGTTCGTCAACAACAAGGTCAGCATTTGGTCGATGCTGAAGCAGTGATGTTAGATGTTCACACTGGCGCTGTGAAGATGATGATTTCATATCCGTATATCGATCCAAATTGGTTTGTCAATCCAATACTCTATAAAAAACATAGCCATTATCTGAATAATCCTATTCTCACACCGGCTATTAATCACAGTCTATCGAGTCCACGTTATCCAGGTTCGACCGTCAAGCCTATCAATATTATAGCCGGACTGATGAATCACGTCATTACACCTTCAACCACCATTTTTGATGAAGGTCATGAAATGGTGGGGACTTATAATGCACATGACTGGAAGTGGAATGGTCATGGCTTAGTTGATGCTAAAAGGGCAATCGAAGTGTCTTGTGATACGTTTATGTACGATTTAGGTATGTGGCTTGCAGAATGGCATGATCATCAACCAGCAGGAGAGAAGTTTTCTTATTGGTACACACATGAGAGAATTCTTGGACTCCAGAAACTGTTTGATTGGGAGTGGAAGTTCGGACTCGGACCTAAAACGGGTATAGATTTACCTGGGGAAGTAACTGGCCGATTTTATACAGATGATGTGATTCATCACGATATAGCACCCTATGATGTGGTGGGTATGGATAAGGCAATTGCCAAAGGGAAATTTTTGCCGAATCACGGTCTGCTCTACGATAATGCTTTTGCGGCCATTGGTCAAATGCAGGAGTTCACACCCTTACAGTTAGCTGTGAGCGCTATGATGATTGCAAATGGAGGTGAATTTATCACGCCTCACATAGTTGATGCAATTCTCACGCCAGATGGTAAGAAAGTGGTTCAAACCGTAGCAGTACAGCGACATTCTTTGCATATCCCAAAAACGTATATGCGTGTTGTGCAGGAAGGCATGGAGGCTGCGACAACCCATAAAGAAGGTACAGCTACTCGTTTCTTTGTTGGTTCGGCTTATAAGGTTGCAGGAAAAACAGGAACAGCAGAAATCAGTCAGTTTGGAAAAAAAACAGATATTTCACTGTTCGTAGGTTACGCCCCTGCTATCCATCCACAAGTAGCGATTGCTGTGATGGTACCGGGTTCGGCAGGAACCAGTGATGCTGCTGTACCGCTTGCCAAAAAATTGTTGGATGCATACTTCTGTCTCTCTGCTCCTCATGGCTCAAACCATTCGTTAGCGAACGATGCAACGGAATGGTTGCAAAGTTTTGCATATCGAACAACAGAAGAGGCGAATTAAAAGTTGCCGATACTTCAAGAAAAGGCTTACAATTAGATTGATGAGCGAGCGCTCAGTCGGAGGTGACTACGCTGGCCTTACAAATTGGTACACAAGTCAAAGATCCAGAAAGAGTGAGGCTGCGCCGTGAACAAATTGTTCATGCAGCTGTAGAGTTGTTTATTCAAAAAGGATTTCATCGTACGACTACTCGTGAAATTGCCAAAGCAAGCGGTTTATCCAATGGAGCCCTTTACGAATACGTGGAAACCAAAGAAGATATTCTCTTTCTTGTCTGCCGCCATATTCATCAGGAGGTGCGTAATAGATTAGCAGATTGTTTGCGTCTTCCTGGTTGTGGTGCGGAGAAATTACGTCAAGCTCTCTACAGTTTTTGTGAAGTGATGGTTGCTATGCAGGATGAAATCTTGTTGATCTATCAAGAATCTAAAGCCTTGCCAAAGGTTTATCTGCGTGAAGTACTCGCTGAAGAACAAATGGTTGTAGGTATTTTTGAAAAGTTACTGTACGAAGGAATTGAAGACGGTTCGATTCAACTTCCGGCTGATCGCGTTTCGATTCTGGCGCAAGATGCCGTTGCTATGGGTGAGATGATTGCCTTTCGCCGATGGGCGTTGCGAGCGTTTGAAGGACCAACTTTGTTGGCAACGCAAGTCGATCTTATATTGCGTGCTGCAGGTGTATCTCCGTAGGCGGGAGTTTATCAAATGGTACCATTTTCCGTTCTTTTCGTAATGTGGACAGCATCAGTAAACAGCTTACGCTTTGGAAAGGGTGTTGACTGTGGTAATGGATTCAACTCAACTGAAGGAAAGTATGCGTCAGGAGGATATCGATCAGGCTGCTGTTGCCAAACAGGAAACGGAGCCCTATCGGCCGCACAATCCTGTGCGATTTGTTACTGCATCAAGCCTGTTTGATGGGCATGATGCTTCCATCAATATTATGCGTAGAATTCTTCAATCCTCTGGAGCAGAGGTCATTCATCTTGGCCATAACCGTTCTGCTTTGGAAATTGTCAATGCTGCTATCCAGGAGGATGCGCAGGGAATTGCCGTATCTTCATATCAAGGCGGACACATGGAATTTTTTCGCTACATCATTGATCTTCTGCGTGAGAAAGATGCTGGTCATATTCGTGTGTATGGCGGTGGTGGCGGTGTCATTGTGCCACAAGAAATCGAGGCTCTTGAAGCGTATGGCGTAGCGAAAATCTTTTCTCCCGAAGACGGTCGGCGCATGGGCTTACAAGGCATGATCAATCTGATGCTTCGTGAGTGTGATAAACCACCGGTACGGAATGTGCAGAAAATTTTAGAAAGTCAACCCAATCCTTCTCAACCGAAAGTGGTGGCTGAATGGGTGACACTCGCGGAGTCAGACGTTGCCAGTGGTTTTTCCAGTGAAGTTCGGGAACGTCTTCTACAACGTTCGAATCATGCACCTGTACTTGGTATCACGGGTACTGGTGGCGCAGGAAAATCGTCACTCACCGATGAACTCGTTCTTCGCTATCTTGCCGACTTTCCGAATCAAACAATTGCAATTTTCTCCATCGATCCGTCCAAACAACGCACTGGCGGGGCGTTGCTTGGCGATCGGATTCGCATGAATAGTATCGATCATCCGCGCGTCTTCATGCGTTCCTTAGCCACTCGTTCTTCGCAGTCAGAATTGTCGTCGGCCATTCAAGATGCCATTTTGGTTGCGCGTGCTGCTGGTTACGATTTTATTATTGTGGAAACAAGCGGTATTGGCCAAGGCGACGCGCAAATTGTAGATGTTGCCGATCTGTCACTCTACGTTATGACCAGTGAGTTTGGGGCTCCTTCACAGCTGGAAAAAATCGAAATGCTTGATTATGCCGATCTCGTTACTATCAATAAGTTTGAACGCCGAGGATCAGAAGATGCTCTTCGACATGTTCGTAAACAAATACAACGGAATCGCAATCTGTTTGATCAATCCCTGGATGAGATGCCTGTGTACGGAACAATTGCAAGTCAATTTCGAGATCCAGGAACGGATCGGCTCTACCTGGCTATTTTAGATCATTTGCGTAAAAAGATGGGTGTTCAATGGGAATCGCGGCTTTTTAAAAATCCCGCTCAGATACAGAAGAAAAGTCTGATCGCTAATGATCGAGCTCATTATTTGCTCGAAATATCGCGGACGGTTAAGGAATACCGAAAGTTTGTTGAAAATCAAGTGGATTTGGCTCGAAAAGCCTATCAATTACAGGGTGCTAAACGTGTGATGGAAAATTCACAAACGGATATGGAGCAGCAGACTGTGGCCCATTTGGATGTGGCTTTTCAGCGTATTTATCACTCGTTGCATCCTCAGACGAGACAAATTCTTGAACAGTGGGAAGAGAAAAAGCAAAAATATCAAGCGGATGAGCTGGTCAGCAAGATAAGAGACCGTGAAATACGGACACCTTTAGTGACAGTTTCTCTCTCCGGTACGCGGGTTCCTAAAGTTTGTTTGCCGCGTTATGAAGATTGGGGAGAAATTGTTCGCTGGTCACTGATGGAAAATGTTCCAGGAGAATTTCCTTTTACGGCTGGCGTCTTTCCATTGAAGCGTACAGAGGAAGATCCGAAACGACAATTTGCAGGTGAAGGTACGCCCAGCCGCACCAATCGAAGGTTTCATTATTTGTCTAAGAATGATGCAGCCAAAAGGCTTTCGACAGCTTTTGATTCAGTCACGCTATATGGTGAAGATCCGGCGGAAAGGCCAGATATATATGGCAAAATTGGCGAGAGTGGCGTAAGTGTCTGCACGTTGGATGATATGAAGCAATTGTATGACGGATTTGATCTCTGTCATCCCATGACGAGTGTCTCTATGACCATTAATGGTCCTGCTCCCATTTTACTTGCGATGTATATGAACACCGCGATCGATCAACAAATAGATATTTTCAGAAATCGCGAGTGTCGCGAACCTAGCCAGGAAGAAATTTGCCAGATTCGGGAAAAGACGTTGCAGACAGTCCGAGGTACGGTACAGGCTGACATTTTAAAAGAAGACCAGGGACAGAATACTTGCATTTTCTCAACTGAATTTGCTTTAAAAATGATGGGTGATATTCAGGAGTATTTTATTGAGCATCAGGTTCGTAACTATTACTCTGTCTCAATCAGTGGTTATCACATTGCAGAAGCTGGAGCCAATCCGATTACACAATTAGCGTTGACACTTTCAAATGCTTTTACGTATGTGGAGTATTATTTAAGTCGCGGTATGAAGATTGACGATTTTGCACCCAACCTATCGTTTTTCTTCTCGAATGGAATGGATCCGGAATATACGGTCATTGGCCGTGTTGCAAGGCGCATTTGGTCAATTGTTATGCGGGAACGCTATGGAGCCAACGATCGCAGTCAAAAATTGAAGTATCATATTCAAACCTCAGGCCGATCTCTGCACGCCCAAGAGATTGATTTTAATGATATTCGTACGACGTTGCAAGCATTGTTGGCGATTTACGATAATTGTAATTCGTTGCATACCAACGCTTACGACGAGGCCATTACGACTCCCACAGAAGAATCGGTTCGTCGAGCCATGGCCATTCAATTGATCATTTCTCGTGAGTTCGGACTTACTAAAAATGAAAATCCACTTCAAGGTTCATTCATTGTTGAAGAACTCACTGATTTAGTGGAGTCCGCAGTATTAGAAGAATTTGAACGGTTGAACGATCGCGGTGGCGTTTTGGGGGCTATGGAAACACAGTATCAAAGAAGCAAAATACAAGAAGAATCTATGTACTACGAACATCTCAAGCATTCTGGAAAACTACCGATTATTGGGGTTAATACATTCCTCAATCCGAATGCTCTGAAAGAGTCTTATCAAATTCCGGAAATTGAATTGGCTCGCGCGACAGCAGAAGAGAAACGGGAACAGATTGAAAGGCTGAAGCAGTTTCAGGAAGAACATCGTGATGATTGTGTTTTGGCATTGGAGCGTTTGAAAGAGGTTGCGAGAAGTGGTGGCAACATCTTTGCGGAGCTGATGGAAACCGTACGCGTTGCGAGTTTAGGACAAATTACACAGGCTTTGTATGAAGTGGGAGGACGTTATCGAAGAAACATGTAATTCAATAAAAAAGGGTACTCTAGTCAGCGTGCCAATGGTATTCGGTATGCTGTCTGGAGGTTTTGCCTGTGTTCAACTGGACTCGAAAATTGACATTTCAATTGCAGCCCGCCGCATGGTGGCTTTTGGCCATCGGCGGTCTTTTTGGCTTGGCTGTTGGGCTTTCCAACACATTTGTGAATATCTTTATTTGGAAGATCGATCGAAATTATACCAGTACAGCTTGGTACAATTTATGGATGTATGTGTGTATTCCAATTGCGTTTGTAGCAGCGTCTTGGTTAGCTAAAAAATTCCGTGTGGTCATTCCTTTACGAATAGGTATTGCAGGACATGCGCTTTTTTACTGTTTGGTGCTTTTTTGGGGACAACAGTTAGCTCGATATCCCATTGTACTTGGTATTGGGATGGGTTTAGCCGCAGGATTTTACTGGTTTTCATTTAACGTCCTCTCCATCCACTTTACCTCAGATGCTCATCGATCGAATTTTATGGGAATGAATGGAGTGTTTGCAGCAATTGCAGGGATGATTGCCCCACCAGTAGCTGGTTTTTTAATTAGTCGTGAAGATCTCTTGTGGGGAGGACTGACAGGATTTCATCTGGTATTTGGTTTATCTATTGCTTTATTTGCGGCAGGAACAGTAATAAGTTGGAAAATAAATACGGAGTGCTTGGAAAATTCTTTTATGTTCAATCAAGCCTTGCAAAGTCTTAAAATACGCTCTTGGCGGATGAAAGTCTTCGGCTGCTTATTTTATGGAATGCGTGAAGGATTGTTTTTGTTTTTAATTGGGTTATTGTTCTTTATAGCCACGGGAAGCGAATTCACTTTAGGAGAATTCTTGTTTTTGCAATCGGGTCTTGCCTTTGTAGCTAATTTTGTTTCCGGAAAGCTTGCACAAAAACGTCGTCGTATTCTCTTGATGGGTAGTGGTGCATTAGGCATGTTTGCGGCCGCAACGATTTTTCTTTTGCCTGTCAATGCCATGCATTTATGGATATATGGAGCATTACTGTCTGCCACATTACCATTTTTTCTCGTTCCAATGCAATCGCTCATCTATGCAGAAATGGATGAGATGGAGGAGAAAGAGAAACTATTTCGACATCAACACATTATCACCAGGGAAATTTTTGAAAATACAGGTAGGGTACTAGGAATTGTGAGTTTTTTACTTCTCCTCATAGGGGGTCACCAAGTTCATCGAATTGCCATGCTAGCCTTTGGATTAGGATGTGTGCAGTTAGGAACCTGGATACTCTTTAAGTGGAGTGAGCCGTTACGAGTCAAGCATGTTTCCGATCATAAACTAGCTTCCATTAGAGGTTTTACCAAATCAAAATATCGACAGCCGTAAGAAAAATATGGGTTACAAAATGATCCGGGCACTTGCCACTTGTAGCAAAGTGCCCGGGATAAGTTCCATGGTAAGTGAATCAAAGCGGAAAATAAGATTATTTTTGGAAAAAGGCGCGATTCTTTTCAATAAATGTTTTTTCTTCTTCTGGTACAAAGTCTTCTTGGTAAATGGCTGAAACGGGGCACACGGCCTCACACGCGCCACAGTCAATACAAGTGTCTGGATCGATATAGTATTGGTCTTCTCCCTCATGAATGCAATCTACTGGACAGGTTTCCACACAGTCCGCAGCTTTTTCATCAATACAGGGCGACGTGATAACAAAGGCCACGCGTACTCCTCCTTAAAGATGGGTGACTGGAAAGAATGCTCATGAATGGACTCTTTCCGAGTATACAGTCCAAGAACTGATTTGGTATTCGCTACAATGATACCTGAGAGATTCAGGCTTTTCAATATATCTTTTAAACCAGGTCTATCTTGAAAGCGTAAACCATAGAACGTGTTATAAAGCAATTGTTGACTATCTAAAACAATCCTTGAGCGAAAGGATGAACAGCCATGTTTCGTTGCCCTGCTTGTGGTGAATATATGGAGGCTCTAACGAAATTTCATTGTCTGTCTCATCATGGAATGAATCGTTCAGAATTTATAGCAAAGTATGGTCGAATTCAATATATATTCCATTTTCCTTCAAAAGAACTTGAGCATTGGCTGCAGGAAACAACCACGGTTCGTCAATCTTTAGAAAATTTTTCGCGTAAACTCTTCTCAAAGTAAAAGTTTTCTCTCTCTATATATTGATAAGTAAACGGATTAAAGATCATACTGATTTTGAAGTCAGGTTTTGAGGGGGAAAACAGATGCCTACAGTGCAGCATTTTGGAGATAAAAGACTTCGAATGCATGCCCTACATACGGAAAAGTTTTACACTCGTCATTACAGCATAAAATTGACCATACCACTCGACGCAAAATTTATAACTTCTACTGCTGTTTTGCCTTATCTGTGGTTAGAAGGTAGTAAAAGCTATCCCAGTGCCAGAAAAATTATGCAGTTGATAGATTCGCTATATGGAACTGTTCTTCATAGTTCCGTCAGTAAACGAGGCGGATTGCAGGTTGTGGAGATATCAGCTGCAATGCCCTATATTCATGGTAATCAAGAAAATCGTGCAGCCATGAACCAACTGGAAAAACTTCTAATGGAATTGTTGATGGCTCCGGCAACCAATGAAGATGGAAGTTTTTTATCCACACATGTGAGCAAAGTCATTGAACTTCAAAAAAATAGAATTCGCAATCTTCATGACGATAAAACCACTTATGCTTTTGAGCAAGCGATGGAAAGAGCAAGTCGACCACTGCCTGCTTCCTTGCCTCGTCTTGGTTATTTAGATGAACTTGAGAATGATATGGCGCCATTGCTGTATACAGCCTATCGTCGCTTGCTTGAAAATGCAAAAATCGATATTTATGTATCAGGGAAATTATATCAAGTCGAAGATATGTGGATAGATTTTCAACAGAAACTAGAAAGTCAATTGTCCATGACGAATTTTTTAAATCCGTTGGTCGAGCCCATTCAAAAAAGTCATATGGAAAATAGAGCAGAATTGAGGGATATTGAATATCAGCGTGTAAATCAAGCCAAACTCAATTTAGTTTATTGTTCGGGCATAGGATACGCGCATCCTCTTTATCCTGCGGCACTTGTTATGAACGGCATACTCGGTAAATTTCCACATTCCAAGTTGTTTGTAGAGGTCCGTGAAAAGCGTTCTCTAGCTTACTATGCATCCAGTCAGTATGACAGCATGACTGGTTTTGTTGTTTTGTATGCAGGTGTTCAACCCGGTAAAGTGGGGGAGGCTCGCCTGGTCATGGAAGAACAGGTAGAGGCGATACAAAAAGGGAAAATTTCTGATCAAGAAATTCAATTCACAAAATCGGGACTGCTGAACCAATATAAACAACTGGAAGATCAGCCAGCCAGTTGGACAGAAATTGATTTTAATGGACAATTGACGGGGCAGAAACTCACCATGGAGGATTTACAAAAGAAAATTTCTGATGTGACAGTGGAAGATATTAAAAAGGTAGCTGAGCATTTGGTGTTTCAACAGGAGTTTTTGCTAACCGCCAGGAGGGAACAAGTATGAAGCGTACAGAAGTAAAGTCGCTGAATCTTGAAATATATTCACATCAGCTTTCCAACGGATTGCGTTTGGTTTGTATTCCGCGCCCTGGATATCAACAGGTGTATGCCCTTTTTTCCACTGCCTATGGCTCATGTGATAACAGTTTTCGAACAGAAAGTGAGTCGGAGATTCGCAAGGTTCCCGATGGCATAGCCCATTTTCTAGAACACAAAATGTTTGAAGAGCCAGATGAGGATGTGTTTTCTCGCTTTGCGAAATACGGTGCTTCTGCCAATGCATTTACTACGTATTTGCAAACTTCCTATCTCTTTTCTTGTACGGATTCTGTTCAAGAAAATCTTAATGTGCTTTTGGATTTTGTCCAACATCCGTATTTTACGGATGCCAATGTAGAGAAAGAAAAGGGTATTATCTCAGAAGAAATTCGCATGTATGATGATCATCCGGATTGGCGTTGCTATAGTGAATTAATGAAAGCAATGTACGAAAAAAATCCTGTTCGTATTGATATCGCTGGAACAGTGGAATCCATTCAAGAAATTACTAAGGATACGCTTTACGATTGTTATCATACCTTCTATCATCCAGAAAATATGCTACTCGTTGTTGTGGGAGGGATTGATCCACAGCAAACACTCGATTGGGTAGATCAAAATCAGCAAAAGAAGAGTTTTCCTGCATTTTCACCTATTGTTCGTCAGTACCCGAAAGAACCTGAAACTGTTTATCAGCAACAGGTTCTCCATTCTCTAGATGTCGTCCGTCCAAAATGTCTTCTCGGGTTAAAAGATTTTCCTGTCACAGACGGAGAAAATATGCTCAGACAAGATTGGTTGACAGGCATAGTTTTGGACGGATTGTTTGGAAAAGCCAGTGTATTTTATGAAACGTTTTCTCAATCAGGATTAATTGACCAAACTTTTTCTTGGGAGTATGAAGTTACAAAGAATTACGCACACGCTATGATTGGTGGAAACACTGAAAGTCCGCAAGAACTACAAAAAGCGATTGTAGAAACCATTGAACGTGCCTTGAGTGACGGTATTGAGGCAGAAACGTTTGAACGAAGCAGAAAGAAACTTCTTGGCAGAATCTATACCTCATATGACAGTCTCGCCAGTCTAGCCAGAGATATGACTTCCTATGGCCTACAATCTATTCTTCCGTTCCATGCTATTGATGTATGTTCTTCATTTACTTGTGAACAAGCTGAGCAACGCCTCAAGGAACTTTATTCAAAAGAACGAGTTTCTTGTTCTATTGTCAAGTCCCTGTGAGATGCTTATATAGACCAAAAGGAATGGACTATTATTCACAGGTTCCAATGCCAAGCAAATCATGAACTACGACGCTTGCCAATATCAGTCCTGCGACGGAAGGAACATAAGAAACAGAAGCGGGAGGCATTTTCATTTTACGAGCGGGCGCATTTTCTTCTGTCTCGGGAGATACAATGTTTTTTCGCACATCTTCACGCGGTGTTTTCGGCGATTCCAGGGAGCAGACGGTCTTGATACCGCGTTCAATTCCATATTTCCTTAATTCTCGTCGCAGGACTTTGGCTATCGGATCCACGCGTGTTTTGGAAAGATCCATAACGCGGAATTGCGTCGGATCAATTTTATTGGCAGCTCCCATTGAGGAAACAATAGGTATCTTGCGTTCATAGCATTCTTTAATTAAGAGTATCTTTGCCGAGACAGTATCAATGGCGTCAATAACGTAGTCTAGTGGATATTGAAAAAGCGTATCCTTTGTTTCTTCTAAGAAAAAAATGCGATGTGCGATGACACGACAATCAGGCTGAATATCTGCAATCCTTTTCTTCATAATCTCAACTTTGGCCTGTCCAATGGTCGAATGAAGGGCAGGGATCTGGCGATTAATGTTGGTCACATCTACTTCATCGCGATCGATCAAGATCAATTGTCCAATACCTATGCGTGCGAGAGCTTCCATCGCAAAGGATCCAACCCCGCCAGCTCCGAGTACAGCTACGGAACTATTGCGCAGGCGTTCGACACCTTCAGGTCCAAAGACTAGTTCTGTTCTAGAAAACTGCGTAAGCACAAAGTACCTCCTCCATACATTGCCTGACTCACATTTACCTTCTGTTCAGTATAATTTGTATCTAATTGGGAAGCAAAAAGAAAAGGGTCGATGGTGGTTATGACAGAACCGTGAACTTCAGGTAAAGATTTTAGTTCAGACATTGAAATATTGAGGAACTTGAAGTACGCTTAGGAACGTCAAAGTATGATGGTTGAGCCGGATATTGGCAGGAGGGAACAGAGTTGCAAAAAGCGCAGTACTCCGATTATGAGATCCATCGGATAAAGGCTCCATGGTTACAAATGGCCATTATTATTCTTGGGGTCTTTATGGCGGTTTTGGACACGAGTGTCGTCAATGTCGCCATTCCGACCATGGAGACAGAATTGAGCGCGTCCACGGCACAAATTCAATGGGTGCTGACGGCTTATATGCTAGTTCTCGGCGTTTTGGTGCCTATTTCTGGTTGGCTGACAGATAAATTTGGCCCTAAAAAGCTGTTTATATTCTCGCTGATTGCATTCACAATCGGTTCGGCACTTTCGGGAGCCGCTTGGAATTTAAGCAGTATTATTTTTTTTCGGGTTATTCAAGCTGTTGGTGGAGGATTTATGATGCCGGTTTCCATGGCTATGGTCTATCGGATTTTCCCTCCCGACAGACGCGGAGTCGTTATGGGAACACTCGGTATTGCTATGATGGCTGCACCAGCATTTGGACCCGCACTATCAGGTTATCTGGTTGAATACGCAAGCTGGCGCTGGATATTTTATATCAACGTCCCCATTGGTATAGTTGGTACCATATTAGGAGTTATCTTCATGCATGAGTTTCCGCATGAGGCTAAAGGCAAGTTGGATGTTTTAGGATTTGCTTTATCAACAGTCGGTTTTTTTCTCTTGTTGTATGGATTTAATGAAGTCCCTAATGACGGATGGGGTTCTAAAACCGTTATTCTCTGCTTGCTGTTTGGTATTATCAGTTTGATCGCGCTTGTTTTTGTAGAATTAAATGTTGAAAATCCAGTAATAAATTTGCGGGTTTTAAACAGTTATATGTTTAGTATGAGTCTTGTGATTTCTTCCATTATCGGTATAGCGCTGTTTTCTGGTATTTTTCTTTTGCCTCTTTATTTGCAGAATATCATGGGATTTTCAGCTCTCAAGACAGGATTATTCATGACGCCTGCTGCATTGGTATCAGCAGCTTTTATGCCCATCAGCGGTAGATTAATGGATCGCATTGGAGCGCGTCCACTTGGTATTATTGGCATTGCGATTGTAACCATAGCCACTTACGGATTCAGTTCATTAACCACCGATTCTACGCAGACGACTATCCAGTGGCTCTATATCTTCCGATCTCTTGGCATGTCATTGACCATGATGCCTGTCATGACGGCCGGCATGAATACAGTAAATGTTCGACTGGTCTCGCAAGCATCAGCCATGAGCAACACAGTTCGTCAAGTCAGTTCATCACTGGGAATTGCCATTCTAACGAGTTACATGACGAATCGCTCTAAAATGCATCAATACCATATGGCTGCACAGGTAACGAGTAATTCTCCAGCTGGAAATATGCTGTATCAAATTCAGCAGATGATGCAGTTACATGGTATGTCCTTAGCTGCTGCCAAAAGTGCGGCAGTACAAATGATGAATGAACTGATTCAAAGACAGGCTTTTGTTGCAGGACTTAATGATACGTTCTTCATATCCACAATTTTACTTGCCATTTCATGGGTACTTGTTCTATTCTATGGAAGTAAGAAAGAACGTGAAATTCGCCTTGGGCGCAGGCAAGCACAAAAACTAAAACCTGCTGAAAACTCAGGAAATCAGCTGTTGCTCGAATAGAAATCTTGTTTTGTATATTGGATTGTGAGAGCGCCGCACCTCTTGTAAAGGATGCGGCGCTCATGTCATAGTGGTAATGTGTGTTGAACCTGATACGGTAAGTCGGAACCTGTTTTGGAGCTGAATGATCTTCATGCTGTTCCTTTTTTTAGCGATTTTCATTGTGGCGCTTCTCTTAGTGAGTTGGATTTTCTGGCAATATATTTCTTGGAGACGTCGCTTGCCCAGCCCGGATTATCGAAATTTAGACAAATCACCTCAACCAGAATTATGGAATCATACAGCCCATTTGGCTTGGCTTGGACATTCCACTTTACTCTTACGTCTCCATAAATCCACAATTTTGACGGATCCCGTTCTCTATGAACGAGTGGGTGTGCGAATTGGTCCTTGGGTTATCGGCCCAAAACGTTACACACCACTTGCGTTGCCGCTCTCCCGTTTGCCTAAACCCGATCTTGTACTTCTCTCACATGCTCATTTGGATCACTGGGATGTCCGCAGTTTGCGTGCTGTACTTTCACCAGACACCACAGTGGTTGTACCACAAGGGACAGCTCAATTGATTCGTCGAATTGGAAAAGGAAAAGTCATTGAATTAGCTGTACAAGAGACGGTCTCCTTAGAAGAAGGTTTACAAATTACAGCGATTCCCGTAAAACACTGGGGCAATCGGTATCCTTGGAATCGTCATTATGGATTTTGTGGTTACTTGATTCGGCTGAAAGATCGTTCAGTGTTTTTTGCAGGTGATACTGCACATGTCTCAACTTTTTCGGCATTACGTGATGTCGGCGAACTTGATGTTGCCTGCATACCCATTGGAGCCTATAATCCTGCTCATTTTCAGGGAGCACACTGCACACCTGAGCAAGCTTGGGATATGTTTTTGCAAACAGGCGCTCGATATATGGTTCCTATTCATTGGGGAACTTTTGTTCTTTCACAGGAGCCGGTTGATGAACCTATGACTCGTCTCTTACAAGAAGCGGGATCGGAAGAAGGACGAATTGTCATTCGTAATATTGGTGAAGAATTTAGCTGGTCATAGGATTTTATTTTCTGTTACAATGCATGTCAATCCAGAATCAAACTAAAGTAGTGGAATTGTAAGTTTACTGGCTGTTCAAAATAAATAAAGGAGAGAATAGAACATGTCGCAAGGAACCTTTCCACACGTATTTTGGCCAGGTCTTTTGCAGGCGTATAGTGAATGGCTCCCTATTAATGAGAAAACTCCTCAGCTTTCACTGAATGAAGGCAATACCCCGTTAATTTATTCGAATCAATTGAGTGAATATACTGGAATGCAAGTCTATTTGAAATATGAAGGTGCGAATCCTACGGGTTCTTTTAAAGATCGGGGAATGGTTCTAGCAGTCGCTAAAGCTAAAGAAGCCGGCGCAGACACAGTCATTTGTGCATCAACAGGCAACACGTCTGCTTCTGCTGCCGCCTATGCAGCTAGAGCTGGTATGAAAGCTGTCATTGTTATACCCGATAAATACGTGGCCCTAGGGAAATTGGCCCAAGCCATGATGTATGGCGCTCGAATTGTGGCAATACGAGGAAATTTTGATGAAGCATTGGAAATCGTTCGTCATTTGGCTGATGAAGCTGGCATGACTGTAGTAAACTCTGTGAATCCATTTCGCTTAGAAGGTCAGCAAACTGCTGCGTTTGAAATTTGCGACGCTCTTCAAAAAGCGCCGGATATTCTATGTGTTCCGGTTGGGAATGCAGGAAATATTTCTGCTTATTGGAAAGGTTTTAAGACTTACCATGACCATCAACGAATTCACCATTTACCTCGCATGCTAGGTTTTGAAGCTGAGGGAGCGGCAGCGATTGTTCAAGGACATCCTATCCCCAATCCCGAAACATTTGCCACAGCTATTCGCATCGGTAATCCAGCTTCTGCGCATCTTGCTGTGCAGGCAAGTCAAGAGTCTCACGGAGGTATCTTCGCAGTAAGTGATGAAGAAATTCGTATAGCCTATCGTTTGATTGCCAGAGAAGGTATTTTTGCTGAACCGGGCAGCGCCGCATCTGTAGCCGGGCTATTGCAACAAACGAAAATAGGGAATTTAGAAAAGGGGCAGACCGTTGTCTGTGTATTGACGGGCAATGGACTTAAAGATCCGAATACAGCTATTGAGTTGACGGCTTCCAAACCCATTGTGGTGGAGAACAATACACAAGAAGTA
Organism: Alicyclobacillus tolerans; assembly: GCF_900142255.1. Lineage (GTDB taxonomy): Bacteria > Bacillota > Bacilli > Alicyclobacillales > Alicyclobacillaceae > Alicyclobacillus_I > Alicyclobacillus_I tolerans. Next base: position 161,861 of record NZ_FRAF01000002.1, read on the forward strand.
CTAAAGGCCCTAAAAGGAGAGTCGGTGTGATGAGGCGTTGGACGGTTTGTGTACCGGCTACTACTGCCAATCTTGGGCCAGGTTTTGATTGTCTTGGGTTAGCGTTTCAAATGTATAATCAAGTTATCTTAAGTGAATCGGACAGTTTTTCCATCACGATAGGTGGAGAGGTTCGTCAGGCCTTGCCAAACAGCCGGGAGAACGTAGTAGTTCAAGCTATGGACAAGCTGTTTAGGTATGCTGGTTACGCTCATCTCGCTGAAGGATTTTCTTTGCATATTGATTGCAGTATTCCTATTGCTTCTGGTCTTGGCAGTAGTGCGGCTGCAGTTGTGTCTGGTTTGCTTTTAGCCAACGCATGGCTGGAGAGACATAGTGTCGAACCTTTGTCGAAGCAAAAGTTGCTAGAACTTGCAACAGAAATGGAAGGACACCCAGACAATGTGGCGCCTGCACTGTTTGGGGGTTCGATTCTTAGTTGGTGGGACGATCTCGGTTTGCGACATTTGCGTGTACCTGTGCCTGATACGTTACGATTTGTAGCGGCTATCCCATATTTTCCTTTGTTAACAGAAAAAGCAAGACAGGTTGTTCCTCTAACTTACAGTCGTCAGGATGTCATTTTTAATGTGGCCCAGACAGCTCGTCTCATTCTTTCTCTTTCAACGAATCGACTGGAGTTTCTGCGTGGTGGATTTGCTGACAAAATACACGAGCCCTATCGTCAAAAGTTGATTCCAGGTTACGCTGAGGTTAAAAAAGCAGCGTTGCAGGCAGGTGCCTTGACCACAACACTGAGTGGTGCAGGCCCAACTCTTCTAGCTTGGTGCTTAACCTCGGCAGATGCTCAGGAAGTAGCCGATCAAATGACAATGACGTGGCAAAATCTCGGTATCTCCTGTGTCGCACATATTCTTTACCCAGAATTAGACGCTCCGGTTGTGCAAATGGAGAAAGGGGAATAAAGATGTTTGTTTTCCACTGGGAACTTTATTTGCGGTTGGTAATTGCACTACTTTTCGGTTTTTTTGTTGGTTTGGAGCGGGCAAGGCGCGGAAAAACGGCTGGAATTCGTACCCATTCGCTGGTGGCCCTAGGGTCAGCGTTGGTTATGGTCATCTCCAGTGCTCAGCCGAATGGGCCCAATAAAGACATGATGCGTCTAGCTGCACAAGTGGTGAGTGGCATTGGTTTTCTTGGTGCCGGTGTCATTTGGATGGATCGGCAAAATGTTAAACGTGGCCTCACGACAGCTGCCAATTTGTGGGTAACTGCTGCTGCAGGTTTAGCAATAGGCTACGGTATGTATGGTGTCATGTTGGTTACAGCTTTTCTCATATACGTTGCCGTCAATTCACACGATTGGGCAGTACGTTTCAATCTTATTCCGAAAGAAGCACAAAAAGAGTCTGATGAAAGTTAAAGTTGCCAGATTGTCATTTTGATTCGGCTGAATTTTTGATCATTTTTCGTAGGAATCATGATAGGATAAGAAGAAAGCGCTTACTGATAATCTCGATCATAGGGAGGTCAAACGTTTTATGATGGACTATCCGCTTTTATTAAAATCTATTCTTTATCGTACTTATACGATTTTTCCGGAAAAAGAAATTGTGTCCAGAACTGCGGATGGAATTTTTCGATATACTTACCGAGATTTACATCACCGTGTTTGCCAGTTAGCTAATGCTTTAGATCAGTTAGGTATTGAAACTGGGGTTAAAGTCGGTAGTTTTGCTTGGAATCATTATCGACATCTTGAACTTTACTATGCAGTACCATGTTCCCAACGTGTTTTGCACACCATCAATATTCGACTTTTTCGGGACCAGTTAATACATGTCATTAACCACGCTGAAGATGAGTATATTTTCGTCGATGAAGACTTAATTCCCACCATGGAAGATATTCAAGATGAATTGCCAACCGTTAAAGCGTTTATTGTCATGACTGATAAAGATCATTTGCCACAAACAAAATTACGTGGTGCTTTAGAATACGAGTCACTTTTGAAAGGTCAATCCACGCAATATGAATTTCCTGATTTTTCCGAACAAGAAACAGCGATTCTCGGATATACGTCAGCGACGACCGGCATGCCGAAAGGAGTGGAATATTCGCATCGTGGCTTGTTTTTGCATTGTCTAACCAATTTGGCAGGCTGGATAGGTACAGATGAATCAGATGTTGTTATGCCAGTAGTGCCAATGTTTCACGTCAATGCATGGTGTCGACCGTATACGGATGCTTGGGCTGGGGCTAAACAGGTATATCCTGGCGTGCGACCAACTCCACAGGATTTGGTCGAGCTCATGCATCATGAACGCGTGACCATGAGTTTTGGTGTACCAACAGTTTGGATGGGAGTTCTTGGTGTTTTGCGCGCGAATCCAAATAAATATGATATGAGTAGTATTCGTTTTCTTATCTCAGGTGGGTCGGCTTTACCTTCTTCGTTAGCTCAGACTTTCGAAGAAGAGTTTGGTATCATGGTTTATCAAGGTTATGGGCAAACGGAAACATCACCCGTCACTTTTTCAGGTTATCCAAAGAAAGCAGAGAGAGAACTGACGGGTAGCGAGAAATATCGTTATCGTGCGAAAACCGGTTTACTGTTGCCTTGCTTGGAAATGCGTTTGGTAGATGAAATGGGCAACGATGTTGCGCGTGACGGTAAGCAAATGGGAGAATTATTGTTGCGTGGGCCCTGGATTTTAGGTCGATATTATAAAGATGAAGAACGTAGTCGAGAGGCGTTTCTAGATGGATGGTTTCGCACTGGGGATATTGCTACAATAGATGAACGTGGATATCTGCAAGTGGTTGATCGTACCCGAGATTTAATTAAATCTGGTGGTGAATGGATTTCTTCTGTTGATTTAGAGAATGCATTGATGAGTCATCCTGCAGTCTCGGAAGCTGCTGTAATTGCCATACCGCATGAAAAATGGCAAGAGAGACCACTTGCCTGTGTAGTGAAACGGGAAGGTATGGAAGTGAGCAAAGAAGAGTTGCTTCAATATCTTTCGGAACGAGTTGCAAAATGGTGGATTCCGGACGATCTCGTTTTCATTAGTGAGATACCCAAAACAAGTGTCGGTAAATTTTCAAAAAAGACGTTGCGAGAACTGTTTGAAGCAGGTCAGTTAATTGCTGCAGCGAATTAAATAAAAGGTCGCAACTCAAACAAACTCATATTTGTGCGCCAAATCCCAAATCGAGTTAAGGATGGTGCGTACCTAGCTGTTGGACCTGGTCTTAATCAAGACCAGGTCCGAAAAGTGAGGGGGATGTTTCTTTTGGATAAATTGTCATCTCCAGTGCCAGGTACAATAGCTATGCGTCCAGGTGAAGAATTGGATGTTCAACGTATCCGTAACTGGCTCATTCAACAAGACGGTAAGCAGTCGTATGCTCATCTTCAAATTTATCAATTTCCATCGGGCGCTTCTAATCTAACCTATCTACTGCAAAACGACGATTGGTTTGCGGTTTTGCGCAGGCCGCCATTTGGACCTCTTCCGCCGAAAGCGCATGATATGGTTCGTGAATTTGAATTTTTGCACGCGTTACACCCGCATTTCCCGTTGGCTCCACAGCCGTATTGGCTTGAACATAGTGGAGAAGTACTGGGTGTTCCTTTCTATGTGATGGAATTTCGTAAAGGTGTTACCATTGATAGAAAATTTCCTGTTGATTGGCCAACCCATGAAGAGATTGGACAGCAATTGTCCAAATCGCTTGTGGATGCACTTGTTGATTTACATAGTATTGATGCTAGTGATGAGAGTCTCGCACATTTTGGACATCCCCAGGGATTTTTGGAGAGACAGGTCAAAGGTTGGATTGAACGATATGAGAGAGCAAAGACAGATGATTATAGCGATGCTTCTACATTAATGGACTGGCTGAGCCATTCGCTGCCCGCTTCGGAGTCTTTCACAATGATTCACAATGATTACAAATTAAATAATTTATTGGTGTCTTATAACGATGGTTTGATTCGAGTAACGGGTATTGTTGATTGGGAAATGGCCACTATTGGTGATCCACTTTTAGATTTGGCAGTAGCTCTCAGTTATTGGGTAGATGCTGACGATCCAATTGAAATGCAACAGTGGCTTCCAACTGTCACTACTCAGAAGGGATTTTTTTCACGTCAACAACTTATAGAGGCCTATGCCAAAAAGAGTGGCAGAAATGTAGCTAATCTTCCTTATTACCAAATTTTTGCTTATTTTAAACTTGCCGTCATCCTTCAGCAGATTTATGCTCGGTACAAAAAAGGAGCAACTCGAGATGAACGGTTTCGTTCTTTTGGTGCCGCAGTTGCATTTTTGATACAACATGCTGCTCATTTGGCCAAACAGGCAGGATAAATCACATTCAGTAAACAAAGGGGACCCATACATGCATATTCCGGAACATACACTCATGTCTCATTTAGGTATGGAGTTGATTGAGTTATCAAAAGAGAAAGTGGTCATGCGCATGCCAGTCGATGAGCGCACCCATCAGCCGTATGGTATTCTTCATGGAGGAGCTTCTGTTGCTCTGGCAGAAACTGTAGCTTCCATTGGTACACAGGAGAATGTGGATAGTGAAACACAGCAAGCTGTAGGTATCGAAATTAATGCGAATCATATGAAATCGGTACACGAAGGTTCTGTAACGGCAGTTGGTATACCTTTGCATCGGGGTAGAACGACCATGGTTTGGGATGTCCGATTATATGACGACAACGGAACTTTAATTTGCATATCTCGTTGCACGGTGGGTATTATTCAACGCCGACATGAAAGAAGAACCTCATGATTCATGAGTTAAAGGGTTGGAAAGGGGCAAATCCATGCTGCATTATGAACATGTTATTCGCTTCAGTGATTGTGACGGATTAGGACATGTCAACAACGCGGTCTATTTTACCATGATGGAAGAAGCCCGTCGGGAAGTATTTGCTTGGTTTAATCCATCTCTTTCATTGGACTCATGGAATCTGATTGTCGCTTCGGCAAGATGTGATTTTCTAGCTCAGATGACTTATGGTGAAACCATTCATGTCTATACATGGGTGGGCAAACTTGGCAATAGTAGTTTTGTACTAGAACACGCTTTACAATCTGCGAATCAGATCTGGGTCGCGAGAGGACAAGCAACCTTGTTACATTATGATTATTCGAAAAAAGCAGCTATGCGCATACCGGAAGATGTTCGGCGTCACCTTCAGGAACATCTCGATGCACCCATAGATGCTCCTTCGCTGCACGAATCTTAATAAATTTTGTGTGAGATATCCTTGTTTCCATAGAAGGTGAAAAGAATGGATCAAACCTGTTTTTCTTTGCAAAATAAAAGGATTTTGGTCACAGGAGCGAGTCGAGGCATTGGCCGTGCACTTGCTGTTGGACTTAGTGAATTTGGTGCAAATTTAGTGTTAATGGGAAGGGATTCAAACGCTCTGTCCGAAACGGAAACGTTGATTAGACAGAGTGCACCCCATGCTGAAGTTGAGAAAATCATCTGTGATATACGTGATTTGGAACAGTTATCTCTGCAATTGGATCAAATTTGTCAAACAGGCCAGATTCATGGACTGGTTAATAATGCTGGTATGAATATTCGTAAGCCTGCGCTTGATGTAACGCCAGAAACGTGGCAAGCTGTATTGGATACTGATTTGAGCGGCGCTTTTTTTGTAGCACAGTCTGTAGGACGGGCCATGCTTCGTCAGGGTGGTGGCTCTATAGTCAATATCTCATCAGTGGGAGGACATGTCGCTTTACGTACTGGCGTTGCATATGCGGCTGCTAAAGCAGGGGTTATTCAAATGACCAAAGTACTTGCGCTTGAATGGTCTGGACAAGGTGTTCGTGTCAATGGTATTGGTCCTTGGTATTTTCGAACACCTCTTACTGAACACTTGCTCAATGATGAAAATTATTACTCGGAAATTATTGCTCGTACACCTATGCGTAGGGTGGGAGAGCTGCATGAGTTGATAGGCCCAACAGTATTTCTCTTGTCGGAAGCTTCTAGTTACGTTACTGGACAGACATTATTTGTGGATGGAGGCATGACGATTTACGGGTTTTAGATGGTTTGGCATACGTTTGAGTGAAAAGAAAAATTGTAAAAATAAAATAATCGACATCCTTTTATCGTTCTTCGCCCCATACGGGGCGGGGCGTTTTTTTATGTTCTGCATATTCCGGAATCTCTTGGACAGGGATTCCGTTAAGTCTTGGACGTTAATTCCGAAAACTCTCGGCCCTCTATTCCAATAACTCTTGGACACCAATTCCGAAAAGTCTTGGACAGATAATATCCTCGTTCAAGGCCTTCCCACTTCGCTCCTCCAAATCGTCTGTGTGGGCTACCAAGTCAAGCAGGGAACTTACCCCTTTTGTCGGATTTTGTTGTATCCGCGAAAGGAGGCACTGTCTTGGCTGAATGGAGGTTGCCCATGCCAAAGCTCAAGGAAATCTTACGTCTGTACCATGAAGGAGGAATGAGTCGTCGAGCTATCGCCGCCAGTCTAGATATCTCA
>NZ_FRAF01000055.1 GCF_900142255.1 Alicyclobacillus tolerans
TTAGATGGAGGCTCGTGACCACTTACCATTGCCAATATTTCAGCGAGACTTACCAAAAAGGAACAGACAGGGTGGTGGCGGATACAAGGTTCCCGAGGGTCGACAAAAGTCTGATTATTTTGATCGGACGAAGGCTCAAGCAGACAACATTGCTCTTTCGTTCAATGAGTTAAGGACGAAATATAGCGGGAGACTGAATCCGCATCTGATTTATCGGATCAAAGTCAATCAAAGCGTTGACTACACGCAATTTGAGAAGACACTCAATGCTTTGGGTGGTTTAACAGTTTTGTCCGTAGCTGAGGACAAGAAAGGCTATTGGGTTGTCTTTTCGAATGACACGGAGTTTCGCACATTTAAGTACAAATTAGCACAATATGCTGGCGTTGTTCCCAATGGACATAAATATGATTTTTTCAACGCTATCGATGCCGTCGAGGACGTTCCGAAAGAAGAGAAAATCGGAAATTTGCTTAGGAAGAAGCCGCTGACGAGTGGTGAGTTATGCCATTTGAACGTCGAATTGTGGCGGATGGAGGATGACCAACTCTATACGTATATTGATGAATTAAAGGATTTGTATCGGGGGGATCGCCGTTTTCGCATCAGCGATCAACTAATTACGCGTTCCTTTGCTCTGTTGCGGGTTAAAATGGATGCTGATATTTTCGACGCATTGTTGGCGATGAAAGAGATCGCGCAAATCGATCGGCCATTTATTCCTTCGTTTAATCCAGTTACGTATAACAACATTGATATATCCGATTTCGAAATTCATCCACCCGCCAATGATGCAACAGGTATTTTAGTTGTCGACTCAGGGATTACGTCAAATCACCCCCTTTTAGAGCAAGCTATTGGTAACGTGGAGAATTTCCAAGAGGGTGAGTCTGGAACGCAGGATCGCGCGGGTCACGGAACATCTGTGGCCGGGAACGCGATATACGGAGATGTGGAAACGAGCATTGAACGAGCCGAGTTTTCACCTTCAAATTGGCTATTCTCGGCGAAAGTGATGTATGGAGTGGAAGTTGCCCCTGGGAAAATAGATTCGCACTACGATGAAGAAAAATTACTGGAAAGACAGTTGAGAGATGCCATCACGTCCTTTTTGGACAACGATGAGTATCGAATTAAAGTCGTCAATTTATCTTTTGGAAATGAAGATGAGGTTTTCAAAAGCCGTGGCAGTCGCCAATTCCCGTTGGCAGCACTGATTGATGAACTCGCATTTGACTATCCTAATGTAGTATTTGTTGTTTCGGCTGGGAATCTTCATCCACGCAAAGTCTACAATCAACTCTCGGAAATTGTGGAGAACTATCCGAATTACTTGGTTGAGAATGACTCGTTTGCAGTCATTAACCCAGCGACCTCCGCATTATCCATTTCCGTCGGGTCAGTGGCAGACAAAATTCGGTTCACGAACCGCGGGATGGGGATGACTGAGGAAGAGCTTTGGACGGCGATCGCACAAGAAAATGAGCCATCCCCTTTCACTCGTTCCGGTTTTGGATTGAACGGTATGGTGAAACCAGAAGTTGTTCATTACGGTGGAAATTTGATTTTACGGGAGGACTACGGTCGCATATTGGAGAACGCCGGTGGGAAAATCGTCCTCCTTTCCAATCAGCCGGTCGAGAAACTTTTTTCGTTTGATTATGGGACGAGCTTTTCCGCACCGAAAGTAACCCACATTCTCGGTCAAATTGCGAACAAGTATCCCAACGCGTCTGCCAATTTCATGAAGAATCTACTACTTCAATCAGCCGAGTTCAGAAAGATAAATGGATTTCATGGAAATGATAATCAACAGATGAAATCAATGTGGAGGACTCAGGGATACGGAATTCCTGATGTTGAAAGGGCATTACATTCGTATGATAATCGAACTGTCCTATTTCATGAAGGGGACATCGGGTTGAAGCAAGTTCAAGTCTTTACTGTGGGTCTTCCAAGTAGTTTCTTTGAAACAAAGGGTTTCAAAAGAATTTCAGTGGTGCTTACTTTTAATTCGCCAACACGTGCGACCAGGGGAGACAGCTATCTCGGGAATCGATTGGACTTTAAATTGTTTCACACTGTTGACCCAGGCGAGGTTGTTGATAAGTTTGCTACCGTGGACTTGACAGATAGTGATGACGAAGCCATACCACCGGAGTTGAGGGATAAGGAAATTCATCTCGCTCCTGGCACAAACACACGAAAGGCTGGGTGCCATCAAAAAGGATCAAAAGAGTTTATAAGAGATACAAAGAATCTCCCTGGTACGCCACTTACACTCGTTGTGATGAATGCGAACAAGTGGATTGGTGATGACTCTTATCGACAACCGTACTGTGTTTCAATGATACTGGAGCACTCAGAAAAAATCAATTTGTACGAATCCATTCGTACCGAAGTCATGCA
>NZ_FRAF01000033.1 GCF_900142255.1 Alicyclobacillus tolerans
GACTAGGCGGGGCGAACCTTGCTCCTGCTCCGCTGCCCGCACCGGTTTCCAGGGGGATCGACAACGACAAACGAAACGGCACTCGGGACTCCTATTGAGGCCAAAACATTCGGTCTGTGGATTTGATGGACAACTCTTCAAGTTGCCCACAAGCTCCACAGACACAAAAAAAGGGGAAGCCGCTTCGCTCCTCCCCTCTGGCCTACGGCCATTCACCCCTCCCACTTCAACGGAATAGGGAATGGGGTAGATTTTTAAATGAGTTAGCCATCTCTCTTCGGTAAGATTTTTACGTGAGTTGACACGGCATTTGTACCGCTCATGTTGTTATTGAAGAGTATGCGGGTTACTGCAAAAAATAACCCATGCGACGATAAATCAAGTCACCGTGATCGAAAAATCCTAAATCTTTCCATATTCGTATATCTGAACGATCTGGTGAACAACCTACCCAGCCGTGAAAACCATGCTCCTGACTGCAATCAATAGCTTCGCGAACTAGCCGCATTCGATAGAAATGTTGTTCAGATGTCGATTTCCCTGCTACCGCAATGTACTCTATAAAATAAAGTTTTTGACTGGGCCAAAGGTGACCTGTCATGAGCCCGAATAATTGCCCATTTTTTAAAATCACCAAATCTGTCTGAATAGGACTGACATGTTTAGCTGCCCAAAGGCTTGCAAGTGCATTCTCAGCCATAAAACGCTCACGAGTATCCCAGTATTCAATGCTTTTCATAAGTTTTCTTAAAGATGGCGAATGATTCAACCACTCTGCAGATAAATCATCTGACTGCGTCTGAAACAAATTCAAGTTTCAGGCCTCCTTACTCCATAATTCCATCCCTCCCAGTTTTGCCGATCTCGATAAGTTCATTCAATCTCTGGTTATGTTTTTTTGAGCCAAATGATCTTGATGTAAGAAAGAATTCGCAATTAGAAGTTAGCTAGCGTCAATACATGATCGACGTAATAGGTAGAGTGGTTATAGTCCCAAATTGCTTGCCATGGATTATGATCAAATCCACATACGGAAAGCATATGGGCTGTAGAATAAATTGCATCTTCTACATTGTGGATATTAGGTGCTCCCGTTTGACCCGGGGCAGTGACACCAAATTCAGCGAAAGTGGCTGGCATAAATTGCATTGGACCAATCGCACCAGCGTAAGACTCAATAAATCCAGCAGTGGAGAAATCAGTTTCGGTTTTATGAATCGCTGCTAGTATGGTCCAAGGGATATGGTACTTTGCCGCAGCTTGCATATAAATTGGCAACAAATTACGTGGTACATTTTTTAGTGTGGAAGGAATTTCTAATGGAACCAACCGCGGGTGATTCAAGAGCAAAACTTGTCCAGGATAAATGGTGGTTGAATCGAGACCGTTATCCATCTCGATAGTTTGAATGGGAACATGATAAATGGTTGAGATAGACCAGAGCGTGTCGCCAGACTCTACCTTATATCTTATCAAAGCAGGATGATTTAAAATTTGCTTTGCATTTTGCATCACTTTTCTCTTCAAAACTAAATTTTTAGGCTCAAAGAATACACTGTTCTCACTATAAATCGAAGAATGAGGTATAGAAATATTTCCCTTTTCCTTTATTGTTAAATGAGCCTGAAATGGCCATTCAAGATTTGCTATATGTAATTCTGGAATCAAAATGCTCGATGTTTTTTCTTCTCGAACTGATCCGTTATTTGTTGGGCGTTGAGTCTGGGGAAAAAACAGCCACAGGAGGCAGAGAAACATGGCGCACCATAGCACCAGAGAAGTTGTGCGGGTTCGCAAACTCATCTTCCTTTCCTGTTTGTTGGATTATTTTCATGCATACGCTGGACAAGCTAAAACTAGTCCATATTTGCAAATTTTTTAATTGGGAGATTGGAAGATTAAACAGAAAGGTAGATGGTTCTGTAGATTAGAGAAGGAAGAAAAACGAAGAAGCAATAAAACCAAAAACCTCCTTATTCGCTTGTCAGTGAATGGAGGTTTTTTGTTTCAATATATTTTTCATTTGATGGATAAATTTATTTGAGAACATGGTTTGTTAAATTCATATTAAAGACTCAATTCGGGCAATCAATTGATCAGTAAGAACGCGATCGCCCACTTTGACAAACTGTTCTTTTAGAATCCCAGAATGCTCAGCAGGTACTTCAATCGTCACTTTGTCAGTAGTAACCTCTAGCAAACCGTCTCCTTCTGTTACAGAGTCGCCAATTTGCTTCAGCCATGAGGTGACCAAACATTCTTGTACAGTATCACCTAATTGAGGAAGTTTTACGTCCATGTGTATTCTCCCCTTCAATATCATGTCACATGTCTCAAAGAAATGATCGACAAATCGATATTTAATATAAAAGAACTTACTTCAATGAGAAAGTGTATCATAGGGATTGGCCAAAACCAACCTAAAGTTGCTTATATCTATTGTAGAGTGGCTAATCGAATGGGTTGTGCATAGACTGTCTGGCTTTGCTTTACGCTCAACAGACCATCATCGACCATATTCTCGAGAACTATACTTTCTCGTAAACGAGCTAAACGCATGGATTTAAAAGGGTCATATACGCTAGGTGCATTGGGTAAACCAGCCAGCATGGCCAATTCACCTAAATTACAACGATTCGGGGGTAAATGAAAATACACTTCTGACGCATTATACAACCCGTAAGCACCGTGACCAAAATAAATAACGTTTGCATATAATTGGAAAACCTCTTTTTTAGACATCGTATCATAGAGACCAATGGCATCTAAGGCTTGATGAATTTTATAAGGTATCGTTTTTCGATGATGCAAGATGGTATTGTCAATCAGCTGTTGAGTAATTGTTGATCCTCCTTCTACATAACCATCTTTCTCTACATCAACAATAAACGACCGTAATATGCCAACAGGATCGATGCCAGGATCCCAAGCGAATCTCCTATCCTCTGTTGCAATGACCGCATCTCGATAAAAACTCGGAATTTCACTGTAAGTTAAAGGATGCACATGGTAACGAATCATTTTTCTCTCAGCGGCTAATTGGACAGCACGAGCAATCGGAAATATTTTGTGATAATAGAAGTCCATGGCTCCGAGCGACAGGGCAAGCAAACATACTAGACTCACTAGACCGTAACCCAATTGCGCACGGCGTGTCATAGAACGTCACACCTTTTCAGCCGATCTTGTTGGAGCAGGTACTTTGGTTTGTTCAATTATGTAAGCTAACAAAGCTCTACGTGTCACTAACCCGTGAAAGAGACCGTTTTGAACTATACATAAATATGGCGTTTGAATAGCTAATTGGATAGCTTTGCGTAAACTGTCTTCCAAGCGAATCTCGTGAATCTCTTTCGACATAATTTGTCCCACTTGAATCGTGGAAAGACGTTCTACTTCAATTCTTTCCAGACCGAGAACATGATCAAGAATGATGGTTTTGCTAATTGTACCCACGACTTGATTTTTTCGAGACAATACAGGTATCGATGAATATCTGGATTTAATGAGAACGAGCAGAGCGTGCTCAGCCGAATTAGCATCTTCGACACAAGCAACATTCTGCGCCGGAATGATCAATTTTGAAAAGGACGGATCGTTCACTGGACGGTTCATCCATTCAGTCATATCAGACAATCGACTCCTTTTCTCGAATGAGGCAAACAGAGCATTTAAGACCTATCTATTATACAGAATGAATTCATTGCCATCATCTCTAGCGTGTCCGAAGTTAGTCAAAAGAACAAAAAAATGGCGTCTATAAGACGCCTGCCCAGTGAAATTTACTTTTCTTTCGGAATTCTGACTTTGTGTTGAGGAGGTCTGTGCGAAATTTCAGGAGACACTCCACCATCTTCTTGAAGCCGATCAATGGCATCGAGGACAGAATCCTGATATGTTTCGTTTTCAGGTAAAGCAGAATTTGGAGAAGCAGAGAAGTTCTGCTCTTTGGTCACGAAATCGCCCCCCTTTCCTCTGTAAAACTGAACAAGGTTATGATGATACAGGAGAACGATGCTTATACAAAAAGAAATATTTTACAGATTGCGAATTTACATTTTTTGATATAAAAAGGGTGCGATGGACTTCAATTGATAGGTAAATGGTTGCATCAATTGTTCAGTGCTTCCTAAAAACAGCAGGCCATCACTCTTAAGGGATTGAGAAAAACGATGCAAAATAAGATCTTTCGCTTCTTCAGTGAAATAAATCAAAACATTTCGGCATACAATCAAGTCGATGTTTGAAGGATATGTGTCCGATAAAAGATTGTGTTTTTTAAAAACGATACCTTCCTTATATTCTTTTTTTAAAGTGAATACATTTTCACCATAGTCGAAATATCGATTTAATTCTTGTTGGTTAAATTCCCGGACTTGATAGGCTTGATATTTTGCTTCGTTCGCTTTTTGTAATACATCTTCGTCGATATCTGTCGCTAAAATACGGGTATCAATTTTTAAATGTTCCTTACAAAGGATGTTAATGGTATATGGTTCTTCACCAGTAGAACACGCTGCACTCCATATTTGGAGTCTGGATCCAGAATTTAACGTACTCAAATGACTGGCCAGTGAATTCCATCGATCACGATTGCGAAAAAACTCTGATACATTAATTGTCATTTTATCGAGCAGTGTGTGAATCAGGCTAGGATTTTCATGTATTGCATGGGATAATTCCTGAAATGTGGAGTATCCTAATCGTTCTCCCCAGGCGGCAAGTCTTCTTTGCATTTGTTGTCTTTTATACATGGCTAAATCAAGGCCCGTCAAATGATAAAATTCACGAATGAATTGCTCGAAATCATCTTCCAAATTAAAACCAACTCTCCTATATACACTCGCTGCCCAGCATCGAGAGATTGTCGCTATCTTAATGACACAGAGGTGTTCCAAACATGTCCAATCCAGTCATTGGCATTGCACTAAGTGGAGGCACTTTAAAAGCTGCAGCTCATATTGGCGTTCTTTCTGCACTAGAAGAAATGGGAATACGCCCCCATCACCTCGCTGGAACAAGCGCTGGTTCCATTGTGGCAACTCTCTATGCGTATGGTTATCGTGATCAGGAATTGAAGCATCTTATCCAACAATTTCCTGGCTATAAGCTTTTAGACTACGGTTTCCCTCTTACGTCGGCAGTGATGTCCACATTTTTTCACGCTATTCCTCATCGGAACAGATTAATTCAAGTATACCCACGCGGTCTCATCCACGGCAACAAACTCAAAAAATATTTTCATAAATTGCTTATTGGAAGAGAATGCCGAATTCCAGTTCTATTTGTTGCCACAGACTTACTTTCGGGCGATCCGGTAATCATGAGAATAGAACCTTCGAACGTCAGTATTCCCCAACTCCCACGTGCTTTACCCATTCATCAGGAGGAACTGCCAGCATGTCTACTAGGTTCCTGTGCATTACCAGCTATTTTTAGCCCAGTACCCTTTCGCGAGTATCTTTTAGCAGATGGCGCTATGCGCCACTATATTCCTGTACAGGCTTTACGGGAAAGCGGGTGTACTCATATTCTCGCTATAAATTTATATAAATTACAATATCGAGAGTACTTAACAACTTTTGTGGATGTTTTGGCGAGATCATTTGAAATTCTCCTTAGAGAATCTATCGATAATGATGTGGTTAATTCTGGAGATGTATTGGTTATTGAACCTGATTTTGCAAAAATTAAAACGTGGAAGTTTACAGAGATGATCCAATCAGTCCGGGTTGGCGTTCAAGCTGTGGTAAAACAACAATTACAGATTGAGCAATTTTTAAAAATCAATCCGCGATTGCCTCATAAAATGGCCAAATAATATGATGCCAAAACATGAGACAATCGCAAAGATACATAGCAGAAATTTACTGAATCCAAACGTCTCCCGATTTACTGTAGGTTAACGTATTCTCCGCAAACCATAACCCTATTTCTCGATTGGCATTTTCCACGCTGTCCGATCCGTGGATGATATTCATTCCAATAGACAATCCAAAATCACCGCGAATAGTTCCAGGAGCAGAATCTACCGGATTCGTTTTGCCCATCATGGAGCGTACAACCGATACGGCATTTTCTCCTTCCCAAACCATAGCAAAAACTGGCGATGAAGTAATAAAAGAAACGAGTTCTCCAAAGAATGGACGTTCTTTGTGCTCTGCATAATGAGCTTCTGCGGTTTTGCTGTCCACAGCAAGCAATTTAGCAGCTACCAATTTTAGCCCTTTTTTCTCAAAGCGTCCGACAATTTCTCCAATTAAACCACGTTGGACTCCATCTGGTTTAATCATGACAAACGTTTTTTCAATGGCCAACCTTTATCAGCTCCTTAGCTGGGTGATATACCGCTCCGTATTGTAAGTCAGTAGCGTAATAACTGCAAGTTTTACGAAAGATTTAAGATGGTACACATGAAATATGGGTACTGATTGATAGTGTTATAGATTAGAATAACCTTTCATTTACAAATTGAGCGACTATCTGTAATTCATTTCGACTATCCAAGTCCGTAATTTGATCTAAATATACAATCGCTTTTTCCATACAAAGTTTTGCAAAGTTTCTAGCTTCCTCAATACAACCAGACTGACGTACGATATCGATGGCCTCGTCTGCATCTGTAGCTGTCATTTCAGGACGAACCAACTTCATTAAACGTTTGCCATCTGATTTTCTTCTGGCGAGCAAAGTTGGGAGTGTTAAATTACCTTGACGCAAGTCTCCAGCAACTGGTTTTCCTACAGTACTTTGTTCTCCAGAAAAATCCAGAACATCATCAATGACTTGAAACGCCATTCCTGTCCAGTAACCAAATTTGCGCAACAAATAAATATCTCTTTCTGGTGCATCTGATACGATGGCACCAAGTGAGCAACTGACCGATATCAGCAAAGCTGTTTTTCTTTCAATCCTTCGCAGATAGTTATGAAGTGTTTGATCCCAATTGAACAAATCCCGAATCTGTTCAATTTCACCCTTGCATAATTTAACAATGGCATTCGACAATTCAAAGTGTACTCGAGCGTTCTGGATCCCACTAAGAAGCGAAATAGCTTTAGCAAACAGGTAATCTCCCACATACATAGCTGCTAGATTACCATAACGTGATCGCACTGTAGGACTACCTCTACGCAGATCCGCATGGTCAATTACATCATCATGAACGAGAGTTGCCATATGAATAAGTTCTAATGCACAAGCCACACGCTCAATTTCATCCCAGTATTGATGAGGCTTACCCAGTTGGCTACAAATCAAGGTAAATAGGGGACGAATTCGTTTGCCGCCTGCCGTTAATAATGTAGAAGCTGCTGAGTGAATATCTTGCTGAACTGAGGCAACTTCAAACTGCAAACGTTTTTCTACCTTGTTTAGTTGAGACTGATAACGGCTATAGACGGAGACAAATTCTAGCAAACACAATCCCCTCGCTTTCGCGGACCGAACAACCATCCGTTAGATCGAATTCGGTTCCTCCCCTTTCTCTCCCATGTGTAAAGCTGCAATTCCACCCGTTAAAGCATAACTTTTCACATTGACCAATCCAACTTCGTGAAAAATATGTTCCAGCTCGAGACGATTAGGGAAATTGGTAAGTGATTCTGGCAACCATGCGTAGGGTGCCTTTTTTCCCACTGCAAGATAGCCTATTTTAGGAAGGATGTTATAAAAATAAAAATAATAAAGTTTTCGAAAATAAGTTGACTCCGGCTTTGACAATTCCAGCGAAACAACATGACCTCCAGGTTTGACTACCCTTCTCATTTCACGTAAACATTGATGTATATCAGGTACATTTCTTAAGGCAAAACCAATAGTTACCGCATCAAATGAGTTATCTAGAAATGGCAACTGCATGGCATCGCCTTCAATAAATTCGATATGGTTAGCCCGCTGCCCCATTTTTATTTTTCTTTCTCTGCCCACATCCAGCATTTCCTTGCAAAAGTCCAGTCCAATGACTTTTCCTTTTGGTCCTACAGCCTCAGCTAGCGAAAACGTCCATGCGCCAGTCCCCGCCGCCACATCAAGAACCTGGGCACCTGGTTGAATTTTGAGTTTTTTCATGGTAAAACGTCGCCATAAATGATGTTGTTGAAAACTTAAAACGGAATTCATAAAATCGTAGCGATCAGCAATTTGAGAAAAAACTTCATGTACATAATCTGCTTTCGAGACGTTCGTCTTCATTTTAAGAACTTCCTTCCACCCATTGTCTAACTTCAAGGAGTTCCTGAATGGGCTGAATATAATCCATCAGTAAAGCATGCAATGGATCGTCCAAGGAGATGGGCGAATGAGCCCAGACTCTGTCCAAAATGTTGGTCAAACAATCATATGCCTGTCGTAAGTGAGCCGGACGTAAATTGAACTTTCTAAACTCAATGTCAGTATGCAGTATATAAGCTTCGACAAGTGAGCGAATGTCAGATTTCCAATGTGTTTCATGTCGTAAATAGTACTCTGCTAAAGCTTCAAGCAACCTGCCTTCAATAATGATTCGTAGTTGTTTTTGTTCTTCTAAAGATAATTTCTGTTGAGATATAAGCAAAGTCATTTTTGCTTCATTCATTTCCGCCACTGAGACAGCTAGTAAATCCATCAGTGGAAACTCGCCAGTTTGAGCAATTAATCGATAATATTGACTGCTATGAAAATCACCAGCCAAAATCGTTAACTGTCGTGTGCGATTGATTTTCTCATCAATCTCATCATGCATAGAGAGACCTTTTTGCAACAATAGTAAAGCGGTCAGTATAAGATCCCACTGGTGTTCCGGTACAGAAGCTGCTTTCAGAATGCCCAAACCCACTTCAAAATGAAATCGGCTAGGAGTTTGCAGCACTTGATTTGTTTTTAAATATGGATGCTCTATCTCTCGGTAAAATTTTTGCGCTACAGAGAGATATCGCTCGCTTATTTCTCTGGGCATTCAGTCATCTCCTTGCACCTAGAACACCTGTCATTCATCCACGCTCAGTGAGATTATAGCACACCCTCATGCGTCTTCTCTGCAATTGACGTCAGTTTCCATATCATATCCCCTAAAGCATAAGGCTTATGAGTATCAAAGTCTTTTATCCTTTTTCCTGCAGAGAAGAAGTGTTGCCAAGTGGAAGAATTGTTCCATGTTTGGTGTATACTTCTACCTTACCCCTTATCTTGATGGCTGATGTATGTTCGGTAAATTGAGCCAACATAATTTCACCTTTATCCAATTTTTCCGAATGATGAAATCTTGTTTCTTGTCCACGTGTCATTCCAAAAACTTGAACACCATTTTCAAGAGCTCGGATGACAAAATAATCCCCTTGTTCCATTGAACTTCCCATTATCTCATCTCCGTCAAATTAAAATTGCTATGGTTTTAGATTGATCACGATAACACAAAATCAAATATGAGAATTTGTATTCATAAACGAAAAACCAGCGCCAAGAACGCTGGTTTCATTGGTCGGAATGCCGGGATTTGAACCCGGGACCTCTACCTCCCCAAGGTAGCGCGCTACCAGGCTGCGCCACATCCCGTAATTGACACTGAAGATCATTATACTAGGTTTGTCTGTAAATTGCAATTCAAGCAAATGTGGGACCAGGAAGGCAAAACTTTATTTTGCCTCCTGGTCAAAAGTGAAACTGTATTTAGAGAATAATCGCGATTAAGCCGCCACTACCTTCGTTGATGATTCTTTGTAATGTTTCTTTTAATTTGTATTGAGCATTTTCAGGCATCAAGGATAGTTTTCCGGAAATTCCTTCTCTAACGATAGCCGCTAAAGATTTGCCAAAAATATCACTTTCCCAAATTTTAAGTGGGTTTTGTTCAAAATCCTGCATCAAATATCGAACTAGCTCTTCGGATTGTTTTTCTGTCCCAACTATTGGTGCAAATTCACTTTCCACATCTACACGAATCATATGAATCGATGGAGCGGTTGCTTTTAGTCTCACTCCAAATCTTGAGCCTTGTTTAATCAGCTCAGGCTCATCTAAAGTCATTTCTTCTAAAGAAGGAGGAGCAATTCCATATCCTGTTAATTTAACCATACGCAAAGCTTCAGCTACTTTATCGTACTCTTTTTTGGCATGGACAAAATCACGCATCATTTTAAGGAGTTGATCACGTCCAGTAATTTGCACACCCACAACTTCAGTTAAAACGCGATCGTACAATTCGTCTGGAGCTGATAGCTCAATAACTGCCACACCTTGCCCCATATCCATATGAGACAATGCGGCATAGGAAATAACCTCATACGTAGAGAATTGTTCAACAATTCGATCGATATCTCGAATACGACGAATATCTTGAATGGTTTCATGAACAGAATCCTGAAATTGTCTGCGTAGCCAATGCTCTTCATCTAAGACCATGACCCAATTGGGCAGGTTCACATTTACTTCTTTAACAGGAAATTCATACAATGCTTCACGCAGAACATTGTAAATTTCTTGAGAAGTTACCGTTGCACAGGAGAGAGCAATGACAGGTACATCGTATTTGATGGCCAGTTCCGCTTTAAGATCCTGTGCTCTTGGATGCTCTGGATTGGACGAATTCACAAGGATAACAAATGGTTTCCCCAGTTCTTTTAATTCTTCAACAACGCGTTCTTCTGCTTCAATATAATTTTCACGAGGAATTTCTGCTACGCTACCATCTGTAGTAACAACAATACCAATGGTTGAATGGTCGGCAATGACCTTTCGAGTACCGATTTCGGCAGCTTCCTGAAAGGCTACAGGCTCGTCAAACCAAGGTGTTGTTACCATTCTCGGTCCATTCTCGTCTTCATAACCGCGAGCACCTTCAACAGCATATCCCACACAATCAACAATGCGGATATTGACATCCAACCCCTCGGCTACTGAAACTTCTACCGCTTGATTGGGAATAAATTTCGGTTCCGTGGTCATAATGGTTCGCCCTGCTGCACTTTGTGGTAGTTCATCAATAGCTCTGAGCCTATCACTATCTTCTTTAATGTTGGGAAGAACAATTAATTCCATAAATTTTTTAATAAAAGTGGACTTTCCAGTGCGCACGGGGCCGACGACGCCGAGATAGACATCTCCCCCAGTCCGCTCAGCTATGTCCCTGAATACGTCGAATTTTTCCACGCTTCTCCCTCCTCAAGATGACCGGCGCAGATTGCTTCGCCCGTACAAACCGCCCCGAGCCACTGACAATCCCTCCGTGGATGTCCAATACTCAGTAGGACAGTACATGTATATGCGAGCGGCCCGCTGATATGCAGATAGTTGCCAGGTCGACTTATTGTTCATACTATGCGGAGGATGTCCAGTTCAGAACTTAGGAGCTATAAGAGGAGAGAAAAAGGTTTGACCCGAAAGTCAACAAAGAATTCCAGGTCAAACCTTTCAATGATATAAATTCGATCTGTGCTGAATGCTTACAATATCCTTAACCTTGAATATGATCCGTGTATTCAGACGCGCTTAACAATTGGTTTAATTCATCTGGGTTACTCATTTCTACTGCAATCATCCAGCCCTTTTCATAAGGACTTTCATTTACTAGTTCAGGCGAGTCATTCAATGATTCGTTAATTTGGACGACTTTTCCACTGACAGGCGCAAATAAGTCAGAGACTGTTTTGACAGATTCTACTGTCCCAAAAGTATCGTTAGCTTTCAATTCACTTCCTTTATCCGGAAGTTCCACAAAAACGATATCACCTAGTTCATCTTGGGCAAAATCACTGATTCCTATGTAGACCAGATTTCCTTCTACTCTGACCCACTCGTGCTCTTTAGAATATCTCAGGGATTCTGGAACATGGCTCATTTAACTGTTCCTCCATTCACAAAATATATGCAAACAGCATCAGTGTAACAAGAACACTGTTTGAAATCTATCACCTTGTCAAACTGGTTAAGAAAAAGATATCTCTTTTCAAAACATGCTATACAAAACGCCAACTCGTATTTTCACTTGAGAGTACCCATTCTTCCATCTCAGTTGTTTTATCTCTATCCATAAGAAGCGATACTACCTGTTTAGGCTGTTTGCCTTCAAAGAGCACTGCGGCTACTGCTTCAGTAATCGGCATTTCAATATGATATTGACTGGCCAATCTTAAACAAGCCTCTGTAGCTCGTACTCCTTCTACAACCATACCTTGAGCCTCTACTGCTTGTTTCAAGGTCATACCTTGTCCAAGCAATCGTCCTGTACGGAAATTTCTACTGTGTTCACTGATGCAGGTAGCTATTAAGTCTCCTACGCCAGCGAGCCCAGAAAATGTTAGAGGTGAAGCTCCCATAGCAATACCCAAACGAGCAATTTCAGCCAAACCTCTTGTCATGATGGCAGCTTTTGCATTATCGCCAAATCCTAAACCTACCGCCATGCCAACGGAAAGAGCAATGATATTTTTCAGTGCACCCGCTATTTCAATGCCGATCCAATCTGGATTCGTGTATACACGAAGATAATTGGACATGAGCATATCTTGAAGTTTATGAGCGGTATTTTTACTTGGACTGGAAACGACAAGAGTTGTTGGCATTGAGCGAACGACTTCTTCAGCATGGCTTGGCCCTCCAATGACAGCAATTTGTTGTTCATTCACAGCAAGCTTTTTTTGAAGATACAAGCTTACTCTATCTTCATTCGGCTGAATAAAGCCTTTTATAGCGTGAACAATGGTCATTGGAGAATATGCAAAAGACTGTAGTGAAGCTACGATCTGAGGCATCGCAGCTGATGGAACGACTAAAAAGACATATGGGCTACCGTCCACAGTTTCTTGTAAAGAAGTTGTTGCATGGATATTAGGATGCAATAAACAATTTGGCAAATATTTAGAATTGCATTTTGATTGATTAATTTCATTTACTATACTTTCGTTTCTCGCCCAAAGTGTAACTTCCATATTCTTTTTAGCTAACGTATGGGCAATCGCTGTTCCCCAACTGCCTGCTCCAATGACTGCTACACGATTTGGCAGTTGGTCATCAAGCATGATGGTCAAATAATTTTCTCTCCCTGCCTTGTACCAGTCGAATTAAATTCTCCCTATGACGAATAATCGCAAGTACAGCTGCAATTGAAGCAAATAACAATGCCCCGGTTTTATGCGACAAAAGCGCTAAAAAAATTGGAGAAAGAACTACAAATACAATTGCACCAAGAGATACATAGCGAGTCATAAAGATAATCACTATTGCGATAAATCCTGAAATTAAAGTTGCTAACGGCAATAAACATAGAAATACACCAATAGTTGTGGCAATTCCTTTACCACCTCGGAATCCAAAATAGAGAGGCCAATTGTGACCTAGAATAACGGACAATCCACTGAGATAATCATAAATGGGTTGCCCGTGTCCAAGTAGATTAGCTATCCAGACAGCCAGCACACCTTTGAAAGCATCTAGAAGAAGTACAAGTACTCCATATTTCCATCCCAATAAACGCAATGTGTTGGTTGCTCCGGCATTCCCACTGCCATAATTTCGAATATCTACCTTTTTTACTGCTTTGACCATCAAAGTACTTACCGATATAGAACCAAGAAGATAGGCAATTAAAATAGCTAACCATCCCATGTATCATCCCCCCATTCTTTTGAAAGTAAATCTAAAATTTTTAATCTTTATCTTTATTTTTGTTCCTTACCGAAAACCTTATGGGTGTCCCTTCAAAGCCAAATGCTTCACGAAACTGGTTTTCTAAATAACGTTCATAAGAAAAATGCATTAATTCCTTGTCATTAACAAAGAGTGCAAAAGTAGGTGGTTTAACTGAAACCTGAGTTCCATAATAAATTCTTAAACGCCTTCCTTTGTCACTTGGAGGCGAAACGGCTACCATGGCTTCCTGTAATAAGTGGTTAACAGTAGAAGTTGAAATTCTCATAGAATGGTAATTAGCTATGTCCGATGCAAGAGATAAAATCTTGGTCACTCGTTGTCCGGTTTTGGCTGAGACAAATAGAACAGGCGCCCATCTCATAAAGGGAAACTGCGTACGAATCTTTTGAGTAAATTGATGTGCTGTTTTATCATCTTTCTCAACAATATCCCATTTATTTACAATCATTGCAATGGCACATCCTGCATCCAATGCATAGCCTGCAACTCTTTTGTCCTGCTCTGTAATGCCCTTCTTACCATCAATCACCACCATGGCAACATCAGCTCTGGAAAGTGCTCGAATGGCACGTAACATACTGTATTTTTCGATATTCTCATATATTTTACCTTTTTTTCTGAGACCGGCTGTATCGATAAGTTGAAACTGGTTCCCTTCAAATTCCAAGAAAGTATCAATTGCATCTCTTGTTGTGCCTGCAATGTCACTCACCATGACTCTATTCTCACCTAAAAGAGCATTTACAAGTGAAGATTTACCCACATTGGGTTGTCCTATAAAAGCTATACGTAAAGTATCATGATCACCTGTTTCTGCATTCTCTTCTTCAGGAAATTCAGAGACAACAGCATCTAAAATATCTCCCGTACCTAAACCGTGTTCAGCAGACACTGCAATTGGATCGCCAAAACCTAATTCATAGAATTCATAGCGATGCATATGATGAGTTGGATGATCGAGCTTGTTTACTGCCAGTATAGTTGGCTTTTTTGATTTTCTAAGCAAGTCTGCTACTGCTCTGTCAGTCTCTACCAATCCATCATGGCCATCTACTAAAAAAATGATGACATCAGCCTCATCAATGGCCAACTCAGCCTGTATGCGAATCAGATTCGTAAACTCATCTTCTTCGCTTAGCTCTATTCCACCAGTGTCAATTAACTGAAATGATTTTCCGTTCCACTCCATTTCAGCATACAATCGATCCCTTGTTACCCCAGGTGTATCTTCCACTATGGATAATCGTTGGCCGATCAAGCGATTAAAGAGTGTACTTTTTCCTACATTAGCTCGTCCGACAATAGCTACCATGGGCATGTTCAATATCATCCATCCTCACTTACCACCTGGTCAATGTACTCTTTGAGCTATTGACCTTCCAGTACAAAAATAATTCAATCCAAACTAGGACTTTCGTTAAGAAACAGAACGATTATGAGCGATGGATTCAGACTGCAAAGTGGTTTCATAGCGTCTACGTGGAGGCAAACTTTGTGTCTCTCCGATTGCCCCCAATAACAACCCAATACCTGTAGCCGGTACAATGGTAATAGGAATCTCCAGCGAATCTCGAACATCTTCAACCGTCATATCGTCCAAAAATATATCTGCATCGTCTTTCAACATAATATCTGGAAGCAAAATTGTATCCAAATGAGCGACCTTTTGCTTTAATTGAGCAACAATATCAGTTCCAGTCAATAACCCTGTAACTGTTACATTATGTCCATAAAAATCATTGACAATAGGTAAAACTTCATAATGAAATTGATTGTTAAATAATCGATCCAACTCTTGCTGAATAACCTTTTTAGCGGAAATACCGGTTATAACGCCAACTTTTCGATTCTCACAAATAGATATGTTTTGAATTTTTTTCTCTGCTATTTTGACTTCTTCTAAAAAAGTACGAATAACTCCAACACCATTCTCGGTCTGTCCAAAGTCGTCATAATAGTCTGCTTCTGGTACAGTTCTATCAGCCATTACATAAAGTTCATCAGCCGCATAAACAAAAGAAACTCCTAATTTTTGTCGTAAAAGTTTTTGCCAATTGCTGACCTGTTCGATTACGGTCCTTGCCTCATCAGGCGTACAACCTCTTAATTTGTGTAACCCGCGACGATGCTTGGTCAGTCCAACAGGTACAACCGACAAAGTTCGGACATGTGGATAAAACTGTGACAAATCTTTAATGGTTCGATCCAATTCTGGTCCGTCATTCCATTCTGGGCACAATACTACTTGAGTATTCATTTCAATTCCGTTCTCAGCAAGAAAAGCAATCTGATTTAAAATTTCACCAGAACGTCTATTAGCTAACATTCGAACTCGAAGATCTGGATTGGTTGTATGAACGGAAATGTTGAGTGGAGACATTTTTAATTTTGCTATTCTTTGTAAATCTTCTTCTTTAACATTGGTCAAAGTGACGAAATTCCCATGTAAAAATGACAATCGATAGTCATCGTCCCGAACATTTAAAGTTTGCCTCATATTACTTGGAATTTGATCAACAAAACAAAATACGCATTTGTTATGACACAGTTTTACACGATCTACAGTTGGATGTTCCCATTCCACACCGAGATCTTCATCATAGTGTTTTTCAATTTCAAAAATCCAAGTTTCTCCGTCCGGCTTTTTTATTTCAATCTCTATTTCTTCAGCTGCCATCGCAAACTGAAGATCAACTAAGTCACGAATTTGTGTTTCTCCAATTCGTAACAGTTCATCGCCTGTTTCCAAGCCCAGTTCTTCTGCTAACGAACCCGGCTTCACAGATTGTATACGAGGCACGCTGTACACTCCAATCTTTTTATTCATTCCGTCATTATCGCAATTAAAGACCATGTCGTCAATAATGAGGGGCCATCCCTCAGTCATCTACGATGACTTTTGGGACAGCCCCATGATATTAGAGAGTTAAAAATTAATCGTTTCCTTTTTTGAATAGATCGCCAAACAAATCTCCTAACGTTGCGCCTGTACCAGTTACACTCTCCGACTCTTTGTTTGCTGGTGCAGAAGGTTTAGATTTTACATCTTTTTTGGATACAACAGGCCTCTCTTGAACGTCCTTGATAGAAAGCGAAACCCTCTTACGTTCATAATCCACACCAAGAATTTTTACTTCTACTTTATCACCCGGATGTAAAACGTCGGACGGATGATTGACTCGTTGATGGGAGATTTGCGAAACATGAACCAATCCTTCGAGCCCAGGCTTTAATTCAACAAATGCTCCGAAGTCAACAACACGTTTTACAACTCCATTGACCACACTGCCAACTTGAAGCTCTGTTGCATATTTTTCAAACGGATCGGGCTCTGCTTGCTTAATGGAGAGTGATATTTTTCCCTTTTCCGGATCTAGTTTCAATACTTTAACCTTCACTGTTTGTCCTTCGTTAACAACATCTGAAGGATGATCAGCATGGTTCCAGGACAATTCCGAAATATGAACCAAACCGTCGACTCCATGAATGTCCACAAAAGCTCCAAAAGATGTTAGTCGTTGAACAACACCTTCTAGAATATCCCCCTCATGTAATTCACTGATCACTTTTTGTACTTTTTGGTTTTGCTCGTTTTCTAAAACAGCTTTACGTGAAAGTATAAGTTTGTTGTTATCGCGATCAATCTCTGCAATTTTAACTTGTAAAGTTTGGCCTTTATACTCCTCTAGATTACCAACAAAACGAGTGTCTAGCAGAGAAGCCGGAATAAACCCTCGAACTCCAACGTCAGTCACTAAACCACCTTTGACAACATCGTGAACAGTGATTTCTAACGTTTCTTGATTCGCAAACGCATTTTGTAGTTTGTCCCATGCTTCTCGACTGTCCGCAAGACGTTTAGAAAGAGTCACTTGACCGCTTTCACGATCGATATTCTTAACAACGGCATTCACTTTAGAGCCAATCGAAACGATTGTAGAGGCGTCTTCTACCGGCAAGACGGAAAGTTCTCGAATGGGGACAAAACCTTCAAACCCATGCTCCAAATGCACAGTGACTCCATTCGAATCGATGGATGCAACTTCGCCGGTGACCAAATCGCCTACCTGTAGATTTGATTCAGTCAACATTTGCTGTAAATCCTCTGACATACTGACTTGCCTCCCCGATTCTCCTCAACTCGCAAAGCTTTTTACAACGCTTCTGTGCAGTAAAAGGCTTTTTCTCTTCGCTCACACAGGAGCACATCTCTACGTTTAAGGACAACGGCTCTTACATATACCATCTACCCAAACTGATTTAGTTGCGCCAAACGACAGAGAACGATTGAGAGAAGCCATTGCTATGTTTCCCATTATCGCCCACAGAAACACGTCGAGCAATGCTGTATTTTTATTGTAACTTGTTTAATGCAAGTTTTCTAATATGGAGGTTTGGCAGGTATTTTATTTCTCTAAAAGTTCACTGATATTTTCCATAATCTTATTTGCAATTTCTTGACTGGATTGTGATGGTTCAATAAAAATAGGATCTCCATAGCGAACGGTTATTTTATGGAAAATTTTATATTTTCCAGATATTGCTATAGGCACAATAGCAGCTTCAGAACGTTTGGCAATCAGACCAACTCCTGGCATTGGTTTACCAAGACGGCCTGACATGGAACGATGACCTTCAGGGAAAATAACTAGACATGCACCTTGTTGTAAGATTTGAATGGCGTAACGCATGGCATTTTTATCATTCTCTCCACGTCGAACTGGAAACCCACCTAATAATTTGAGCCCCCACGAAAGAATGGGATATTTAAACAATTCGGCCTTGGCCATAAACATTAAATGTCTTGTTGTGGTTATTCCTAATAAAGGAGGATCTAAGTTATTGATGTGGTTACTGGCTAAGATAACCGAACCATCTGGAATTTTTTCTGATCCTATAATTTCTATTCGAAAAAGGGAGTGAAAAAAAAGTGATACAATGAGACGACAGAACCAGTAAAGCGGATACGGAATAGGGGGCTTATACTGTCCAGCGCTCAATGGTTTCCCTCCTGAGAATTTGCATGACTAATTAAACGAATTACTTTTTCTACAACTTCTTGAACGGACAAATAGGTTGAATTAATGACGACAGCATCATCGGCAATTTGGAGTGGTGAATGCGTGCGTGTTTGGTCTTGGAAGTCGCGTTTGACAATAGATTTCTCAACCTCATCAACCGTACTAAGTATGCCTGAAGTCTTTAATTCTTCAACTCGTCTCTGGGCACGAATACGTTGATCAGCAGTTAAATAGATTTTGACATCCGCATCAGGAAAGACTACAGTACCGATATCTCTTCCATCCATTACTACATTATGATGGCATGAGAAATGCCGCAATACACTTGTCACATATTCTCTTATCTTAGGTTGTGAAGCAATTGTCGAGACAAGATCATTAATTTGTGGGGTACGTAGCTCGTCATCTAGTTTATGATTTTCAAAGTAAACAGTGACTCCTTCTTGCCCTTGCTGCACAATTTCTAGATTTCCTGAATGAAGTTGATGCAAAAGTTTATCGAGATCGCTCATATGTAACTGATTATTAACTAAAACCCAGGTACAAGCTCTATAAATTTTCCCAGAGTCTAAGTAATAAAATCCTGTTTTTTCTGCTACTGCTTTAGCTACAGTGCTTTTCCCGGCACCAGCAGGTCCGTCAATTGCAATTTTCATAAACTTTTTTTGTGATTGATTAAGAGTATCTTTCAAATAAAACAACTCCACATAAGTGAACGTTTGACAAGCCCACTCACTTTATCATTCTTTGCCTGGAAAATGTGTACTGAATGATTTTTTGACGAATTCCCTCACGCAATCCAAGGAATTGTAATGAAACAGATGCATATCCTCGGTCATTTCGCTCACTAACTCGAGTGACCTCTGCAGCAAGCATAACTTCAGAATGATAATTGGGTAATTTAAATTGGATATAAACTTGTTGACCTAATTGAAAGTACACGTTTTTAGGAATGAGAATTGCCATGCCACCGCCACTAATATCTCTTGAATATACATCAGCACTATGCTTATCATTGCCGTTCATCCATCTGACTTTTACAGGAATATCAGCTGGAACGCGAACAAATTCCCTTCTCTGTTCACGTGAAATTTTATGAGTCTCCGGTATTTGAAACTTCCACGTTGGAACTGGAATTTGAGTATAATCCATTAAAACCGAATCAAATCTGCAAAGGGCCCCATCTTGTGAGTGGTATTCAAAAAAATACGATTGTCCAATATTTGCTCTTAAATATTCATGTTTTTCATGATTCAAAGGTGCACTTGCATAAAAATATTTTTCATCCATTTCAAAAATATTTGTTTTATAGTACACTTCACTTTTTGGCATTAATGAAATATGAACAAGCTGACCTACTGTGAATAATGACACATGCCTCCCCCCTTCATAAAAGCATGATGTCATTATACAAAATATAGTCATCTTGGGTACATGCATTTAAAGAAAATTGAACGTTAGGATAAGTGCTGAATATCTAATACTTTCTGGTTTCTACTGTCTATAATGACTCGGAAAGTATGTCCATGAAGAGTACCGTAAACAGCTATTCCAGAAATCCAATGATTTTCAGTATTTTTTATTACTACGGGAGTTGTCATTTTAACATGAAAAGATGGGTTAAACTTAGTTTGTGTATCCATAAATGGAATAGGTCCTTCCGACATTTTCACATGTTGATTATTCGAATGATTTACAAATCCCCAAATCTGGCCATCAGTTAAATTTACCTTTACTGTAATTGTTTCTCCCAAAACTGTTTTCTGACTTTGAACAGGTGAATAAGTAAGGTACCCTATTTTACCCAATTGTTGAGCATGTACTTCTGTATAAATTCCTGGACTCAAGTGCTTTAGAAATGAAATAGCTTTTTCTTTGGCTTGTTCTAAAGTTAAACTTATTTTCCCAACAGGCAAATTCTCCTTAGAAAAACCTATAATCTCTTGAGAAGAATTGAAAATAATATAAGCAGGCTGACCATCAATTTCTGCAGTATAGGTCGTTATTACTCCATTTACACCGGATTGATGGAAAACTGGAGTTACTTTTGAGACAGAGCGAGTAGAAAAAAATTGCTGGATTCGCTGTTTGGCCACTTCATCATGGTTATCCATTTTTTCAATATCAGCTTGAATAGGCTGATTTTTTACTGCGACTCTATTTTGATACAAATTGCGTAAATGGTTGAATGCGTTATTTACTGGCTTTGCAAAATACGAGTCAATTAAGTTTGCTTTGAAAACAGGAGTATCCGTTGATTTTTCTAATTTATTGTACCAGTTGTCTGTTTTTAGTTCCCAATCTGTTAATGTGCTCTCTGTATCATTTCGAGATGGATTGGACTGGTTTTTCATCCAAACAGAAATAGTTTCATTCATTTTCTTTACTGTTGGCAGCTGATCTCCAACCCAACTTTGATAGGGACTAAGCCTTTCAAAATCATTTTGAACTTGACTACTATGTTGTAAAAGTACAGGAAGAGACTGCTGAAAATCAGTTTTAGTAGCAAAAATTTGCGCTTCTAGAGAAGCAGTTTGAAGCTTTTTTACGTCTGAAGCCGCTTGAGCCATTTCAGCATGTGTTTTTGTTTGTATTTGAGACTGCAAAGACAAGTTTTTGTCATATTCGCTTAATCCCCAAATTAAAGCGCACAATCCAGCCACTGATACTACAGCAAGAATCGTTGCATATTGATAATGAACTTTAGACATCAGAATTCTCTCCTCATGAGAAATGATGCCTTTAATATCCCAAAATAAAAAAGTTATTATGCTCATTTTCAAAATTAAGACGAATGAGCATAATAACTTAGATCACATTTTCAATTATGTTTTGAAATGAATGCTATATAGGAACATCTATCATTATTCAATGAATTGAATCTTACATGTCGTATTTTTTCGCATCTACATCTATGAATGCTTAAAGCAATTAATGTAATAATTCTATTTCAAAATCATTCTCATTATCGCATAAACAACGCTTAAAGCCCGTCTCTATATTGCCTTTTGAATCTCTTACTCCTCTTAAAATAAAAGTTTCACCACATTTTTTACAACGAATATGAACTTTAATTCTCTGGTTTTGAACCACCACTTCTTCATTCACTCCTTCAGAAGTGAGTGTCTCCAGTGACATACGATTTAACCTCCATTTTCTAAACTCAAAGTTTGATGGATGCTAAGATTCAAATATACATTAAAATAGACAGAAATAAAAAATACTTCGATAGCTTATCAAACA
Source organism: Alicyclobacillus tolerans (assembly GCF_900142255.1). Taxonomy (GTDB): domain Bacteria; phylum Bacillota; class Bacilli; order Alicyclobacillales; family Alicyclobacillaceae; genus Alicyclobacillus_I; species Alicyclobacillus_I tolerans. Next base: position 21,888 of record NZ_FRAF01000033.1, read on the forward strand.
CTCAATGAACAATTTTAGATGACGGATTGAATCTTAAATCCATCCTCTCCACCGAACAGCCTCAGCCATACGTTTAACTCCAACAATATAGGCTGCCAACCTCATATTCACTTTAAACTTTTGAGCAGTAGAATATACCGTATGAAAACTTTTTTGCATTAAATTTTTTAATTTTTGATCAATATCTTCTTCTGTCCAATAAAATCCTTGATTATTCTGTACCCATTCAAAATAAGAAACAATGACACCACCAGAATTTCCAAGAACATCTGGAACAATCAGCACATTTTTTTTGTCTAAAATTTCTGTTGCAGGCATAGTTGTGGGGCCATTTGCTGCTTCCACAATAATAGATGCCTTAATTTTATCTGCATTTTCTAAGGTTATTTGATTTTCAATAGCTGCAGGCACCAGAATATCGCACTCTGATTCTAATAATTCACGATTACTAATAGTATTTCTATATAATTTTGTAACGCTCCCAAATGAATCTCTTCTCTCTAATAACTCATCAATATCTAACCCTTTTTCATTATAAAGAGCACCATACGCATCTGAAATACCAACGACTTTGGCACCAATATCATGCATGAACTTAGCTAAATAACTTCCTGCATTTCCAAACCCTTGAATGCAAACACGAGCTTTTTCAATTTGGATGGATTTAACTTTGCAAGCTTCTTCAATACATATTGCCACGCCTCGTGCAGTAGCGCGTTCTCTCCCCAAGCTCCCACCTAAAACCGTCGGTTTACCTGTAATAAATCCGGGAGAATCAGATTCTTTAATTCGAGAATATTCATCGAACATCCAAGCCATATTTTGAGAGTTTGAAAAGACGTCTGGAGCTGGAATATCTTTAGCAGGTCCAACAATTTGACTGATAGCCCGCACATAAGCTCGACTTAAACGTTCAATTTCTGAAAAAGACATTTCTCTAGGATCACAAATAATTCCACCTTTACCTCCACCATAAGGTAAATTGGCTATACCACATTTTACAGACATCCACATTGAAAGTGCTACAACTTCATCTTGAGTAACATCAGGATGAAGACGTATTCCACCTTTCGTAGGTCCGACTGCATCATTATGTTGAGCTCGAAATCCAGTGAAAACTTTAACACTTCCATCATCCATAGTTACAGGAAAACGAACAGTCAAGATTCGTAAAGGTTCTTTTAAGAGCTCGTACATTTCTTGAGTATAACCAAGTTTTTTGAGAGCTTCTAAAAAAACCTGTTGAGTTGACTCTAGAACATTTAAATTTTCTTGTTTTTCTTGGATGGATACGTCTTTTGTACTCACAATAAGTCCCCTTTAATAAAATATACAATCGTATTTTCCTACAAAAAGCCATGAAAGTCATTACTGCTTTCATGGCCGTTAATGAAAAATTTTTTAGAGAAAAGAATTTCTTAAATTTTCTAGAGCTTTTTCAGGAAAAATGCATTTTCCGTATTCGTCCAGATATGCCCTGGTTAAGCTAGAAGGCTCACCATATTCACAAAGCACTGAATGGATATTGGGGTTTTTATCAAACTCTTCTATTTCATCCAAAACGACAAAGTAAGCATTCTCATATGAAAATAAAGAACACTTAACATCATCTTTCGCAGTTGCAAAAGCCAAGCTTAATACGTCTTCAAAATCACTGTATTGATAAGCCAATATTGGAAAACTATAAAATGGGTCTTCAAAATCCTCGTCTTCAAGATCGGGATCATCTTCAGTAATATTAGGTACAGCAGGAACTCGGGTGACAATAATTACCACGCCTTCAGCAGGCATGGTAAAGGCCTCAACGGCAATAGGCCCAGATACTTCAAAACCTACTTCTGCGTATGCCGTCTCCATCATATCCCAGAAAAGTTCCTGTACTTTTTTTCCACTTTTCCACAATTCATCTTTTTCAATACCACGCATAGCCAAGTCTTCATAGCTTACAAATATTCGTACTTTATCTTTGGCGATCCGCTCGACTCTCATGTTCATTATCCCTCACTTTCAAATCGATGCAGGTCTTAAAACTGTTAATTCTTAAACAAATACACCGATCTTTTTAAACTTGTTTCATTTTACTTTCTGCATTATTTAAACGAAAAACATCAACTCGATTGTCGTTCAATAATATTGTGTTGCAATATAACATTATAGGTATCTACCGGCTCATCTAATAACATTTTTGTCAACAGACGCATAGAAACAGCCCCAAAATCGTACATCGGCTGAGCAATAACAGTCAATTCTGGACGTACCATTGTAGCTAGTCTTGTATTATCAAAAGCAATGATGCGTACATCATGAGGTACTTGAAATCCATTATCATGAATAGCATGCACAGATGCCAATCCTAATTCATCGCTCATAGCGATGACACCATCATAATTTTTATTTTGAAATATATTTCTTAGAATAGGCAAAGCCTGCTCATATTTCCCTTTCCCCACATGAATAAAAGTACACTTATTTCCTAATTTTTTTCGTACACCTTCAATACGGTGATCAGCAATTAAAGATGTTCCAATATCCGGTGAAACAATAGCTATGTTCTGACAAGATTTCTTTTCTAAATAATTTGCAGCATCACTACCAGCTTTACGATTGTCAATATTTACAGATGGAATTCTTTTTTCTGGATCCTCAGTTGCACATAAAACTACTGGGATCTCAGCTTGTTCAAAAGCAGTTATGTGTTCTTGATTTAAAATATTTGTCATATATAGGATACCATCGACTTGTTTTTCCCACATGGTTCCGATTAAAGAGACCTCTCGATGGGTATCGGCATCTGAATTCGTTAAAATAATGTGGTAATTATACATATTAGCGATATCTTCAATACCTCTAACAATTTCAGCTACAAAGGCAGCTGAGACGTCAGGCACAATAACTCCAATAGTTCGTGTACGCTTGCTGGCCAAGCCTCGAGCAACTGCATTAGGTCGATATCCAAGACGTTCAATAGCATCTTGTACACGTTTTTTGGTTTCTTCCTTAACAACAGCCGTACCATTGATGACTCGAGAAACAGTTGCCATTGAGACATTGGCTTCACGGGCAACATCATATATTGTTACGCTCATTTGTGCCCACTCCCAAGCTGGATTGATTATGAAAATGATAACAATGAATAGAGGACAGTTACAAGGTGATTTTACAAAAATATTCGAATCAATATTAACAGGAGAATTCCTGAATCTTTACTGTTAGATAATATTATTCAGATGAAAAGCCCACTTCCATGTGCGAAGTAGGCTTTATAAAAGGTTGTACAATGCTTATTTTACTGGTGCGGGTGAAGGGACTCGAACCCCCACGGTCTCCCGCCAGAACCTAAATCTGGTGCGTCTGCCAATTCCGCCACACCCGCAAGAAATAGCAAAGAAAACTCTAACATAATAAAAATTTATTTACAACCAAATATAAACTAAAACAAATCGCCTGGCAACGACCTAGGTTCCCAGGGGTCTTCACCCCAAGTATGCTCGGCGCTGGAGGTCTTCACGGTCGTGTTCGGGATGGGTACGCGTGTATCCCCTCCGCTATGGTCACCAGACTCTTCTTTCCTTTCCAACTGTCTCAGCAAGAGGGATTTTCCTTGGTGAAGGCCTCGACCGATTCGTATCCGTCCGCTCCACGCCTCACGACGCTTCCACGCCGGACCGATCTACCTTATCGTCTATAAGGGGTCTTCCTTCCTTGACGGAATGGGATACGTTATCTTGAGGCAGGCTTCGCGCTTAGATGCTTTCAGCGCTTATCCCTCC
>NZ_FRAF01000014.1 GCF_900142255.1 Alicyclobacillus tolerans
CAGGTAGTATGACCTCTGCTGACTTCTGTCCGTTCAACGTTTCCTTTCAGAAACGCTTACCAGCATCGCTGGCGTGCCGGACAGACCTCCCCGGGTAAGAACGTTGTCTTTCCCTCCATCTACCCGCTCCATTTACTCTCGACAGCCTTCGGTAGCAAGGGCTTTGTCTTGTTTTGCAGACTCACCCAACTGTCGCTAGCCTCGATTGGAGTTCGTGAACCTCGGGTCGGAGGTTTGCCGCCGCCTTCCTTCAGATTCCACCTCACGGTGGACACCCTTGGCTTAAGCTAATGGCTACTGCTACCTTCACCATTCCGGACTCTCACCGTAGAGACAACGCCCATGCCGGGCGCACAAAAGAAAAGCGCTCCGTCCCCATGGGACGAAAACGCTTGGTTTCCGTGGTTCCACCCAAAATTGCAGCCCTTTTCAAACTGCCACTTTGTGCGTATAACGTACGCCCCGTCCAGCATTTCGAGTTTAGGCCTATACAGCCTCTCTCCCTGCCAGAAGCTCAGAAAGTGGTGTCTTTTCAATCTGCTGGTTTCACGCTTTCAGCCGCGGCGAGAAATCTCTGAATGTCCGAGAATGAAAAGCTCGTCTTTCTTCAGTGCTCCGTTGATGATCATCCTATTTTCGATATCCTATGCCAAACGAATGTCAAGTGTCAAGTCTCCATGTCGCCCGGAGTGCGAAAAAACACAATTTGCTGTTGATGAAGGAGTTGACAAGTAGAACAACCGCCGCAAAAAATGGCACGTTCACGAAATACTCGCTTGAGTGTCTCAGCAAAGGTTGGATATTGTTGATTGTGCGCTAAATTATGAATTTTTATCCACTGAGGAGATTTCGTAATCAGGAGACTCATAGCGAAATCTTCAGGATGAATCTCTTCCGAAGCTGACGCTCGCATCAGTGCTTGAGTCATTTCTCGATCACGTACCAACTCACCTGTCTGATTGCATATCCATATATGATGGTTTGTAATATAAACATCGAAAGTTTCCAAATGTTGCGGCTGTTCATCAAGAATCAAACGGAGAATTTCTACAGACTCCGCATATTCACGATCAGAAAAAAATTGTTGTAGTTGATGATCAATTTCCCATTCCACAAGTTGTAAATTCTGTTGAAAACGAAAGCGCGCAATCATATCCAACATAATTGGTACCGATGCTTCTTGCGCATAATGGATGGACTGCATAATGGCTTCCTGTATATTCAGCGTTTCGTGTTGCGTTTGTATCTCATTTCGACGTACTTCGTGGAGAACTAAAAGCGAAATATACTCGAGTTCATCAGCTTCCAGACAAGGTGCTTTGATGGTAAGCAAGTGCCTCAGGTACAACGGTTTCCATATTTCGCACAAAAAAGTAGACAGCAATACAGCGATCTCATCAGGATGTGTAAAAAAGAGCCTTAACGTATCTTGTGACGGTTCACCTCTGCTTACCACAGAAAGACGCAAACCCTTGCCACTCAAAAAATGATACAATTCCGTGAACGCTGCTCTAGTCTGCAATTCTACGCTGTACACGTTCACACGTCCTTCCTTTGGCGCGATTCGATGCTAAGATGTCGAAAGTTGACTGTGACGCTTCAAGTATGGCGATGTTTTCTAATTGTCATACTCCCTGCAATAATCCCTTCGCCCAATCTACTCTCAATTCCAATAGACTCGATACGCCTCCATCTCAATCGTATTCCTAAGCATGAGATTACGCACTTGCAAAACACCCAAATATTGAAAATTTCATACAGCCCATTCTTATTTTCCTGTAAAATGATCGAATAGAGTTAGCCTCTACGTCCAGGAACCCAAAAGGAGACGACTGTAACCAATGAAGCCTTATCCAGTCCAATTTCGTCCCATTCCAGTAGAACGCCTCTGGGGTGGACACACCATGAAAAAACACTTCTCTGTAGAACATTTGTCTCACCCAATCGGTGAATACTGGTTGCTTTCGGCTCATCCAAATGCTCTAAGTGTAGTAGAAAATGGTCCTTTAGCAGGAAAAACATTGCAGGAACTGACAGAAAAATACCCAGACGCTTATTTAGGGCACTCTCCGCAACCTCGTTTCCCAATCCTGATCAAGTTGATTGAGGCGCGGCAGGATTTGTCTGTACAAGTTCATCCTGACGACAACTATGCCCTTCAATATGAAAAAGATTATGGTAAAAGCGAAGCTTGGTACATCCTGAATAGCCCGGCATCCCAACAAATGATTTATGGACACCGCTTTCAGAATCGTGAGGAATATATCCAAGCCGTAAAGTCTAAACGAGTGCGTGAATATCTCATTTATCAATCGATTTGTGAGGGAGATTTAGTCTATGTACCAGCGGGGACATTGCATGCATTGCTAGCTGACACAGTCCTGCTTGAGGTTCAACAAACCTCCGATGTCACTTACCGTGTCTATGATTGGGATCGAACTGATACGAGTGGAAAACCGCGCCAATTGCATGTGGATAAAGCGGCTGATGTTTTATCTTACAATACTCAACTATCTCATCAAGCGCTCAAACCTTACCGGCAAGAGAGAAATCATGTCGAAGTTCTTATCGACTGTCCATTTTTTCATATCGATCGCGTTCAATTGAAGGCTAACACTGTTCACACCATCGCGCCAATCCAATCCCCCATAACCATCATCATGGTCTCTGGGACGGCATTTATGGAGTGGGACACTCTTCCTGCACACGCTGTGAAACATTTTGCTGCCTGGATGATTCCCGTAGGAAGTGAAACCAGATTGACAGCGCAAGATGACGTTGTTTTCTTGCAAGTCACTTATCACGATTAACTGAGGATTTTGCCAGTATCTTATCGAATGTGCTCCCCATAGACACATGTTGTTTGTGATAGCAATCTGCCTTCGGGGAGCACAACAACAATCCTATTTCTTACATATTCCCTCCCATATCCGGTTTGAAATCTTGATCGTTGATCACACCATCTATACCTTCAAACCCATCATTCAACATATTGTATAAACCATTACTAAAATTAAACACGCCGTAATTACCCGCATAAGCTGCGTTGTATTTCATATTGGCATCCCAACCACTGAAATTAAACTCGCCAACCAAAATGCCGTTGGCATTTTGCTGTGGTGTACTGGAATTAATATTTCCTATCATTACAAAGACCGGCATGAAACCAACCTCGCTTTCTTTAGATATTCATCCCTATCAGCGGCTTGAAGTCCGAATCGTTCATCAAACCATCTATCAACTCAAAATTGTCATAAAGATAGGCCGACTGAAAACATACAAAATTAAATAAACCGTTCAATGCACCGAATCCCTGATTTTGCTTTTGATTTGCATCCCAACCGCCACAGTTAATCTCGCCAATAAACACCCCTGCATTTTGTTGGGGACAATTGATGTTGATTGCACCAATACAAATCATGTTTGGCATGGAGAGGAACCTCCTAGCGAATGAGCGCCTTAAAATCCTGATCAAAAATCACTCCGTCCACAAAATCTGCATCTTCAATATAATTGACGTTTTTCGCTTCAACATTTTGATTGCCACTCGTGGCTCCGCGTGCTAAATTTTGCTTCGCATGAGAATCAAGTCCTGTTATTTTCACATCTCCTACAAATACTCCCGAATTCTGCGATATACTCAACACTTGGATACTATCAAATGCAATCTGCGTCATCTTCTCAGAAGCATCCGGCTGTGACTGATAGATTTTCACATCGCGATCGTCAATCGGGGTATCAATTCCGTCATTGTCATAAACGATGCTTAAATTGCCCAAAAGCGCATTGTGGGAATCTATAGAACCTATCCCGCTATTCGTTTTAGAATGATTGCTGATACCCAGAATGACGTTTTGATTAGATATATATACGCCAGAATTATCACTAATAGAGCCCACTTTTACAATAATTTCCGGTAACTGATTTTGCTGACTCATTGCGTTTTACTCCATTGCGGTTTCATATCCTGGTCTTGGATGAAACCATCTACAAAAATGTCTCTGTCATTTACAATTTGAACATTTTGATACAAATAATTTACACTGCCGAGCATTGAGTCATGAACAATATTCTGTTTTCCACTGGAATCCAGTCCAGAAACATGAATTTGTCCCACAAATACCCCGCAATTTTCCTGTGCCATCTGAATATCCATTTGGCGGAACAAAATTTGCAAAGACATGCGCATGGTTCCTTTCCCTTAAATTTCACCCGCGCATGAAGCGGATACCATGACGGGATATTTAATGTTATGTCAAACTTCTGCCATTACGACTGACAGACGCCGAATCTTCTGTGAGATATTAAAATCATCGCATGCATCTTTATAAATGGAAGGGAATTCTTCTCGACGCAGCCAAGTATCCACATGATGTAACCGAGGATCGGGGACAGGAAAATCTTCTCGGAAATGTGCTCCCCTGCTTTCCTGCCGAGAAATCGCTGATGCTATAATCCATCTTGCTGTACAAAGAAGACCAGATTGCGGATGTTTTTGCTGAAGTTCAACAATGGTTTTCAAACCCTTATCCAAAGAGCATTGATCACGAACAATACCCACTGCTTTCCACATTACTTTTTGGACTTGGTCTAACAGTTCCTGGCTATCTGGAATTCTTTCCATTTGATACTGGGTTAAGGAAACGTTAACTTCACTTTCTTCGTTGTTCTCAGAGCGGAAATGTTCGTCTAAAGCAAATGCCATCACCAAACATTCCAATAAAGAATTACTGGCTAATCGATTGGCTCCGTGCGCCCCTGTACAAGCGACTTCGCCTATCGCGTAAAGGCCTTCTACATCTGTTTGACCATTCATCTCAGTAGCTATTCCGCCCATCATAAAATGGGCTGCAGGAAAAACCGGCAGAAGATCTCGGGTAGGATGAATTCCATAAGATATACATCTGGCAAAAATATTGGGGAATTTTTGTTGAAAATTTTGGATGTGGCGACAATCCAGATATACATGTCTGCCTTCTTGCATACGCTGATAAATCTTCCTAGCCACCAAATCACGCGCTTCTAAATCTCTTAATGGATAATCTTTCATGACGGCTTCTCCAAAATCGTCTACTAATATGCCACCCGCACCGCGTACAGCTTCGGAAATTAAAAAAGCGGGAAATCCATTAAAATAGAGGGTTGTTGGGTGAAATTGAATAAATTCCAGATTGCGCAAACTTGCACCTGCATCATATGCCAGGACAAGTCCATCACCTGTTGCTCCTCTTGGATTGGTTGTTCTTTGAAATAACTGCCCTACTCCACCTGTGGCTAAAATGACTGCACGTCTAGCATAAAATTCAATTTTTTCCTGTGTGCGATTTGCAAACTGTGCCCTTGCACCTATCACGCGCCCATTCTGATTTTGCAAGAGGGTAAGAACGTGCATATTGACCAGCTGATGAATGTTAGGTCGTTCTTTCAAAGCGACCATCAAAGCTTCCATCAATTTTCGTCCTGTTGCATCTCCCCCAGCATGCAATATCCGTCGTCTTGAATGTGCACCTTCCAAGCCTAAGGAAATCTGTCCCGTTGAGCTTTGATCAAATGAAACTCCTATTTCTTGCAGCCAATGAACGATACGAGGAGCTGTCTCTGCTAAGCATTGGACAGCTCTTGGATCAGATAATCCATTCCCCGTCTCTAATGTATCTTTTGCATGTAAGTTTACGTTATCATCCATTCCAATAGCGGCTGCCATTCCTCCTTGGGCGGCAAAAGAATTGCTTTCCGTAGGAAAATCTTTAGAGAGAAGCAGTACACTGCCATGCGAACTAAGCAGATACGCAGCTGCGATGCCCGCAAGTCCGCTTCCTACAATAACGAAATCATATTTTAACGTTTCCATCACGATGGCCTCTCTTCGGTATGAAAGTGTTTCACCGTTTACACAAATACAATTTCCATGCCCACATCTACACTGCTTGCAGAATGGGTTAAAGCTCCCATGGATATGTAGGAAACGCCTGTACGAGCAACCTCCGCCAATCGATGGATAGTCATATTCCCAGAAGCCTCTAGTTCTACTCGTCCATCCGTTAGTTGTACTGCTTGTCTTAATGTAGGGATATCCATATTATCTAGCAGGATCATATCAACCTCTAACTCTAACGCTTCTTTCAATTGTTCCAAGGTATCAACTTCTACCTCTATTTTGAAGGACATCCCGACCCTAGCGCGTACTTTCTGAACTGCTGAAGTGATACTTCCACAGATAGCAATATGGTTATCTTTTATAAGAACCATATCATCCAGACCATAACGATGATTTTGTCCTCCGCCCATTTTTACCGCATATTTTTCTAACAAACGCCAACCAGGAGTTGTTTTGCGAGTATCTAGCAATTGAGTCCCTGTACCTTCTAAGTGTTTAACGGCTAAACTTGTATATGTAGCAATTCCCGTAAGACGTCCTAAAAAATTAAGCGCTGTACGTTCAGCCATGCATAGAGCGCGAGCCGGACCTTCCACTTGACAAACTACATTTTTCTCACTTTTCAGTTCTTCTCCATCTTCTACCAAGTGATGAACATTCACTTCTGGATGAAGTTCAGAAAATACTGCCTCAACGATTGGTAATCCAGCAATTCGTGCAGGTTGCTTTACAAAGATCAAAGCTTGAGCGTGGAGATGAGAATCAATCACAGATTCGGTTGTACAATCTCCTCTACCTATATCCTCCGCAAGCGCCATTCGAATCAACATTTTTGTGGTCTCGTTGATGTACATCCATATACCTCCCAGATTGAATGAAAATGAATCAATCTCATCGATCATTTCTGAAAACTAGCCTATCTTTATTTTTATATATTTACATGTGTATATACTACTATGTTCAATCCAAATAAAACAGTTGATCAACAAGAATACAACTGTATATACTTCAGTATAATCACTTCTTGATTTGAATAAATCTTTGATGTAGAAAGTTTCATCCCATGATGAATGGTTCACCGTTTTGAAGTAGAGAAAAGATGATCTCAGCTATATGAAAACTGATATCTAAGGAGCCACCCTGATGTCCTCTGTAAATGATCAAGATTCTTTACGATATGAGATTATGGAATGGAAAGAAAAACGCAACGCTATCATTCTTGCCCACAACTACGAATTACCAGAAATTCAAGATATTGCAGATGTTCTAGGGGATTCATTAACACTCGCAAGAGCAGCCGCTCAAACATACGCTGATGTGATTGTCTTCTGTGGCGTTCATTTTATGGCTGAAACAGCCGCTATTCTGAATCCAGACAAGACTGTCCTGTTGCCCGATATTCACGCAGGCTGTTCTCTGGCTGATTCAATCACACTCGCCGATCTCCGCAATTGGAAATCAGCATATCCCGACGCCGCAGTTGTGTCTTATATCAATACATCTGCAGAAGTCAAGGCAGAAAGTGATTATTGCTGCACTTCTTCTAACGCTATCAAAGTTGTAGAAAGTATACCTGAAGAGAAAGAGATTTTATTTTTACCCGATATGTTTTTGGGGGCTTATGTACAACGCGCCACAGGTCGTAAAAATATGCACATATGGATGGGGGAGTGTCACGTACATGCAGGAATCTCCCCCGCAGACGTAGACAACGTGTTTAGAGACTATCCTGATGCAGAATTATTGATCCATCCAGAATGCGGATGTTCGACTTCCAGCATGTATTTATTATCAGAAGGTCAACTTCCAAAAGAGCGAACTCATCTATTATCGACGGGCGGCATGCTGGAGAGGGCAAAAAATTCTCCCTCCAGCCAATTCATCATCGCAACTGAAACTGGAATTCTTCATCAGATGGAAAAGGAAAATCCAAACAAAACCTTCATCGCCGCAAACCGCTCAGCCGTCTGTCCATTTATGAAAATGATAACTTTGCCTAAAGTCTTAGAATCCTTAAAAGAAAATCAACATGTTGTTTCTGTTTCTGAAACAATCCGTCAACGCGCCAGACTCCCCATTGATCGAATGATTGCAATTGGTTAAAGTTCAAATTTGCGACCCATCTTTAGATATTGATTCCTCTCAAATGGGTAACACCTAGAAGCAAGTACAGGATGAAGTAGGAAACCCGCTGATGCCTCCCCCTGAATGTCCATACACCTTGGCATTCTTGTACATAAGATCTTCTACAGCTATTGCAGGGAGGTGTTAAGGTCATGAAAAAACATCATCGCCATCGCCCTATCGTCATTATCCTGCATCCGGGCGAAAAAATTCTTGTCAAATGCGAGAAAAAACACCGCTGCCATCGGTAAGTAAAACTTATGAAAATCTTCATTCAACAGCCGCAGCAATGCGGCTTTTTATTTTAAAAGTTGCAAGCTATACATCCTGCATTCCGTACACCTATTTAATAACTATCCACTTTTTTAAGCCATTGAGAATTGGCTAATTCCCCCGGAGTTGGATATTCAATTCCTGGACATAAGTCGATGCCAACAGACCGATAAGCATCTGCCCAGAGCGTTGTGCAAATACGACGTTTCTGACTCGCTATGAGTGGAACGCTTTGACCTAAAAGATGTCTACCTGCTAACCAGAAAAAAAGCAGATAATCGTACCTTGTACCAATTTTACTTCTAGCAAATTCTACAATTTCTTTCCTTTGCCGATCCGTTAATTCTTCACATCGATAAACATCTGCCACACCTTTATAGGTTTGGACATGCTCATAACCTGTAATCCGTAAAGCCTGAGATTCGATAACTTGTTCCGGATGCGCCAAACCAGCAATATGCGTATAAGGACTACGAGTAATTTTACGAATCGGCCCCGCCAATCCTTGAGTGCCCCGTATAAAGATCAAATCTCCTAATTGCAATTTACTTTAGCCCTCCATTCTACCGAAAGTTGAAAAGCTTACAAAAATCAAAAACCGTTCTCTCCACCGTGGTAAGCATAATAGCCCTTCCACCCTGGATGAACGGTCTTGTCTACTTTTCAAGTAAATTTATACACCGAGTATCAACGAGACTATGCTTATTTTAACTGAACAAAGATTTCCATACAAGTTGTATAGCATACAGCTTTCCAAAATAACCAATCTACCAACTTTATGAACGCCGATATAGACGTCTGCCCAAAATATATGTTTCACTTGCGAGTAACGATTCATCTAAGAGTACAAAATCAGCATCGTGCCCAACCGCCAAAACTCCTTTTCGATGATCCAACCCCAGTTCACGTGCAGGAGTCAGACTCGCCATTTGTATTGCCTCAAACAGGGTTACTCCAACTTGAATCATCATATTTCGAATGGCCTCATCCATGGTTAGTGTACTACCAGCCAAGGATTGACTATCTTGTAGCGTCGAAATGCCCTGTTTCACCACAATATTCATCCCCCCCAGCTGATAAACTCCATCCGGTTTACCTGTTGCTCCAATAGCATCCGTAATCAAAATAACACCATCTTTACCTTTCAATCGCATCACTAATTTCAAAACTTCTGGATGTACATGATGTCCATCAGCTATGAGTTCACATATAACATTTTGTGAAAGTAAGCAGGCACCGACAGCACCGGGTTCGCGATGATGAATGCTGTTCATTGCATTGAATACATGCGTCGCATGCGTTGCTCCAGCTTCGAAAGCTTTTATGGTTTCTTCATACGAAGCGACTGTGTGCCCAATAGAAACAATGACTTTTTCCTCTCTAAGAAACTGAATTAACTGCAAAGCTCCTGGCTGTTCGGGAGCCAAAGTGACTTTGCGCACAAGGCCAGGCACCGTCTCCAGTAACCGTTTCATTATAGATATGTTGGGGGGCTGTACAAACACAGGATTTTGAGCCCCCATTTTGGATGGAGATAGAAAAGGACCTTCTAAATGTACACCTAACACCTGTGCTGAACCTGACCTCCAAGCTGTTTGTTGTGCGATACCCGATGCTTGAATGGACTTCTCCAAAGCTTCTATAGGGGCGGTAAGTGTAGTCGGCAACCAGCCTGTAGTACCATGTTGAATGTGAAATTGACCAATTTTTTCAATAGCAGATGATGTACCGTCCATAACATCTGCTCCATTAGCACCATGCACATGCATATCAATAAAACCTGGAACGACCCACTGACCACGAGCATCAACCTGATGATACGCCAATCCTGAAAACAATTCATTCGGTGGTGCTCCATGTCCAAGCTCACCAATTACCCCTTCAGTGACATGCATCCAGCCGGGATCCAAAATTTTATCTTCGCCAACAATGCGAGCATTGATCAGTAGTAACGAGTCACCTATCATTGGATACTCCCATCCCCTCCAAATCCAATGAGTTGAAAAATAAAGAAAAGAAAACAAGCGAATACTTTCCATTCTGTATTCTGAGGCAGAAATTAATGAATGTTACTTGACGTGGGCCAAGGGCCAGGAAGTCCATGCTGTTCAAACCATTTTTCTATAGCCTGATGCGTAACGGATCGATATTTTTTCTGTAACCCATGGTGGCCGTATTTGTACAATAAAAGTTTTACATCTTTTCCTGCCTTTTTCATCCTTAATGCCATAGCAGCTACAGATTGCCATATCACATGATGGTCTTCTTGTCCCTGTAAAAATAATACAGGAGCTTGAATCTCAAGAGCTTGATCGTAAGGAGAACGTTTCTCATATCGTAAAGACAGTTTTCCATGTAAATACTCTGGCCCATATGCTGTAGCATACTCTGCCGCAGGGTCAGGACGCCAATCTAATTTTTTAGACCAATTGTCCATGGCATCAGGGCCCACATAAGGACTAAGAGCGACTACCCCATCAACATGATGCTGCGCAGCATATTGCAAGGCAACACCGCCGCCTAGAGATTCACCAAATAAATAGAGGCCCCGAATTGAATATCCTGGGATATGTGAGGCCCACTGTATGGCAGCTTCAGTATCATCGAGATCGCCAAGAAGACCATGAAGAGTTCCCTCACTTTGTACGTATCCTCGATATTCAGGTGCAATAGTAATAATTTGATTGGAATATTGATTGGACGCTGGCCATGAAAATGGGGAATGATACATTCCGGGTTTGGGAACTTCCCATCCCCCATGAAGTAAAACAAGCAAAGGGTAATCTCCAGGTTTGGAAGGAAGAGTCAAGTAAGCCTCAACCTGCTGACCTTGACTCCAATAAAATACCTGATATACAGAAAGACCAGATGTACTTCGAGTCGGAAGCGAGACGAGGCCTACCGAAGCCAACTGACCATTTTTACCATCTTGAGTATGGATATGGATGGCAAAAGGGCCGATGGATGAATCATTAATCAATTGCGAAGAAGTGGATTGGGGTAATGGAGTCAAATGGGGATGCGATTTTACATCGCATCCCGTCATAATTGTGGCCATCAGCACCAAGATAGATATGAATGTTATTGGCTTTAGAAGAGGCAACCGCAGCCACCCCCTTCTCCAGAAGAAGGTGATTGGGGAGACAATTCTCCTGAGAAAGTTGCATTTAATCCATTACTATTGTCAGAAACAGAATTAGAATCTCCTAAGATTGCAAAGAAATAGCCTGTGGGTAATTGACTATATTGGTACATATAGTTACTGTAAGTTGGATTAAACTGATTTATGGCCGTACCATGAAAAACACCATTCGTTAATTGCGCATAGCCATCTACGCCTATAATATTAAATGGACCTTGATAGTGAAAGGTAAGTACATCGTTTTGTGGAACAATATTTCCATATTTGTCTTCCAGTGAGATAGTGACTGGGATTCTACTATTTTCTGTTGCGAAATCTAAATAATCAGGGTAAAAGATCAATTGAGCGGCAGGTCCGGGAGTAATTTGTTCTTCTGAAGCTGTCACCGATTGTTCAGTATCCAGAGCATTGATAGTCGCCTTCACTTGAATGAGTTCAGACTTCGTATCTTTGACTGAAAATTGGTATAAGCCTGGGCTTTTTTCAACAATAGGCCCAAATTCAATATCTTGTGCTGTTCCCTTGATAGTGGATAAAGATATGTCTGAAGTTAATCCCTGAAGCGGCTGATTGGCAGCATTTTTTAATGATAGCGTATAAGTATCCGACTGACCTGCCTGCTCCGAAGATTGATCAAAGGAGAGTGAACTCAAAATGCTATGATCCACAGCCAACTGAATAGGCTTAGATTCTGCATGAACACTTACGCCATTTGCCATAACAGTTGCTTCAACTTGAAGTATTTCTGCTTGACTGTCACTGACTGAAAAAGAATAAAATCCATTACCGAGAGAATCAATTGGACTGAAAACAACATCTTTTGCCGTACCCTTTGTTACCGACAACGAAATATCGGACACCGGAACCTCAAGAGGTGAATGACTAGAATCCCACAATTGCAAAGTGTAATTCACATTTTGACCGGCATATATAGTACTTGAACTAAATGGATTTGCGTTTAAACTAGAAAAATATTGATTTGGAGTCGGAGAGGTTGTAGAGCCTTGACCGGACTGTATTGGATTACCGCCATTTCCATTTGAGCCAGTTACTTGGATGTTCTGATGATTATTTTCATATTGTTCAGCCAGCACCGAAAGTGATACACTACCCCAAGCATCTTGGTAGTCATTTCCTGCTTCTTTGGGCAATCCTCCTCGATACGTAACCAAAAGATATTGACCAGGTTGTAACACAATTCCTTTCAAATCGGTCGATCCGCTAAATTTAGTGGGTTGAATAAGTTCATTATCAAACGATGCATCAGACGATTCAACGTTCAAAGTTCCCGTCGAATCTGAAAAATCCCCACCATTTAGGTTATAACCTGCTTGTTGATAAGTGTACGGTACAGATAAATTTGTATTTACAATGGAGCCACTGACACGATAGCCTATCGCTTGTGGGTATTCATGAGGAGCCTCCACGACTTTGGGCAGGCTATTGTAAATAGCGTATTGAAGCACATAATAAGCAGGATGATTGTCAGTTTGATATTCGTTCAATGGGCTCGAACCATGGTAATCTACAGATTCATACCCGAATCCTGGAATTAACTTGGGGCCACCTATTAACAACCTTGGTTGCCAATTATTTTTATATGTTTGATAGACTGTACGACCAAATGGTGAATCTGCTAAAAGTGCTTGTTGATTCAACTCTTGACTAGAACCTTTTACAAATCCGTTTAATGTGACAACCTTCCCATTGTTCAATCCATCATCCCAAAATATAGGTCCATGAACATTATTTTGCAAATCAAGAATCTCCGCTACACTTCCTGTATTATGCAAAATTACATATCCACCAGCGCGATCGCCAGGAACCATATTAAAATAAGGGATCTCTTTAACATTCGAAAAAACATTTGATTCCCCATGTAACGTGATATCAACAACACCTGCTCCGAAGTTCTGCTGAGAAGAATGAGCATCTGCTGTAAATAACGCAAAGCTTCCAGCACCCAACATGGCAAGACCAGATAAAGCCGTTATACCGGCCATACTCAATTTTGATTGTATTTTCACCCTTACCCCTCCAAACAGCATTTCTATATAAAGTATTTTGTTCTTATTATAGAACAATTATATAATCGACGTCAACGAATAAAAATTACCGCTTACGTACGAACTGTAAGCGGTACTGAAATGCTTGCGAAATCCATTTTACTGTATTCTATATCGGATCGTGCAATACAATTTATCCTTTCAAAAAGTCAGGCTGTCGAAATCGAGGGTTAGGATATGTGTAGAATCCCTCGTTGCTTTGCCGACCCAGTTTACCTTTGTCCATATATTGAGTTTTTAACATATTAGCTAATTTTTCATACTCTGGATGCCCAGCCTTAGCTTTCTCTTTGGCAATATTATAAGCTGTATTTACACCTATCGTATCCAAAATAGCAAAAGGACCAGCAGGAGCTCCTGTAGCAATCATCCAAGTTTTATCAATCGTTGCCACATCTGCAATCTCATTCACCAATAGAAACTGTGCTGCTTCCAGAAAAGGAACAAGCAATGAATTTAAAATATAACCAGGCTGTTCTTTGTATAAAGGCAACGGAACCATACCGATTTTTTCCGCAAAAGCGATCACATCTTTGAAAACTTCTTTATCTGTTCCCGGATGCTGCATAACTTCTGCCGTGTTATGAATCCAAATCGAATTGGCAAAATGCAGAGCCAGAAATTTTTCTGGTCTTCCTGTGAATTCCGCAAACTGACTCGGCAAAAATGTAGAAGAATTAGTAGCAAAGATGGTTTTAGGAGGAGCCACCTTGGCCAACTGTTTATAAAATTCCGTTTTGATTTGGATCACTTCTGGTACAGCTTCAATGAGTAAATCTGCCTGTGCAACAGCCTCTTCTAAATTGGAACTGAAATAAATTCGATGAAAAGCATTTTCTACATCTTGTTGAGATGCCCGCAAGTCCTTTTGATACATGTTCATTAGTTTTAGAATTCGTTCTTTTGCTTTCGACAATGCTTCTTCGTTGAGATCATAAACAGTCACATCGAATCCCTTAAAAGCAGTTTGAAACGCAATCTGACTTCCTAACACACCACATCCCGCAACTGTTATCTGCTGAAAAACCAAATTTATCCCCCCTTTAGGTGATCAACAGGAAGTAAATGTATATCCAAAACCTGGATCTACACGTTCGATTACTCTGTAATATATCCTTCAGCTGTTACAAAACCATCCTCATAGCTCGGAGATTGCAAATCCTCGGCAGAAACAGTATGTTCTTTATCCAAACCTAGAGATTTCGTTGTATCTTCAAATATCTCGCGGAACAACTCTGGATTTTCTGCCAAAGATAGACCATAAGACGGAATCATTTCTTTAATTTTAGGTTGCCATTCTGGCATACGTTGCGGAAAACATTTTTCGAGTACTTCCAGCATGATATGGACCACTGTAGAAGCGCCAGGTGAAGCTCCGAGCAAAGCGGCAATCGAACCATCAGCTGAGCTGACTACTTCTGTACCAAACTGGAGTGTCCCTCTACCACCGGTTTTCGTATCTTTGATAACCTGTACACGTTGTCCCGCCACGACGATATCCCAATCCTCACTCCTAGCATTCGGTATAAATTCCCTTAGTTCTTCCATACGTTTCTCATTAGACAGCATGACTTGCTGAATTAAATATTTCGTCAACGCAAACTCTTTAACGCCCGCCGCTAACATCGTGAGAACGTTATGAGGTTTGACCGTCCGAATCAAATCGAAATTTGAACCAGCCTTTAAGAACTTGGGTGAGAAACCGGCAAACGGTCCAAAAAGTAACGATTTTTTGTTATCAATATAACGGGTATCCAAATGCGGAACCGACATAGGAGGTGCTCCAACTTTGGCTTTTCCATAGACTTTAGCGTGATGCTGCTCAATAACTTCCGGATTATGACAGACCATAAAAAGCCCGCTGACAGGAAAACCGCCGATGTGCTTCGCCTCGGGAATTCCGGTTTTTTGTAATAGGGGAAGACTTCCTCCGCCAGCACCAAGAAATACAAACTTTGCCAAATGACTTTCTGTTTTCCCTTGAACATGATCATAAACTTTTAGTTCCCATAGATTATTGCTGGTTCTTTTGATTTTTTTAACGCTATGGTTGTATTTAATTTCAACTTGCTCTTTTTTCAAATGCTCAAACAACATCCTTGTTAAGGCACCAAAGTTAATATCCGTACCTGAATCAATTTTAGTGGCCGCAATAGGCTCGTCCGAGGTGCGACCTTCCATAATCAGCGGTATCCATTCCTTAAGTTTTTCAGGGTCATCTGAGTATTCCATACCTTGAAACATATGGCTATTCGATAAAGCTTCATATCGCTTTTTCAAAAAATTTACATTTTTTTCACCTTGTACTAGACTCATGTGTGGAATGGGCATAATAAAGTTCTGTGGATTTTGAATCAAATTACGATTCACAAGAAACGACCAAAATTGTCTGGACAATTGAAACTGCTCATTAATTTTAATCGCTTTGCTAATATCCACTGTTCCATCAGGATTTTCAGTAGTGTAGTTTAATTCACATAGCGCTGAATGCCCTGTTCCAGCATTATTCCATTCATTAGAACTTTCTTCCGAGGGCCCTCCGAGTTTTTCGAAAACTTTAATATCCCAATCCGGGGCCAATTCCTTGAACAGTGTTCCTAGCGTTGCGCTCATAATTCCAGCACCGATTAAAATTACATCCGTCACTTTTTGCATGCTACTCATAGTTAACCTTCTTTACATCTGTATATTTATATATCTACATATAGAATCGATGTTCTGAGACACTTCTTTGAAATAACATGCCATAGGAACATCTTTTTATTCTTCATTAACTTTACTGTATCACAGACCATTCTAAAATTCGATGACTTTGTCCTGTTGACACAAGCCTTTAGGCAACTACCCACCCTCTATACTAAAGCGAGGACTGAATGTAAAAATGCCTAAAATCATCATTTCATCATTATCGTGACCACTCCCCATGCCTAAAGGCAGGAGCTTCTCAGAACACGCATGACGCAACCGCCTACGTTACGTTCTGAAGGCTCAGTCCGAGCCAAAAGAAACGTTATCCAGCTAAGGCACGTTTCAAAATGTTTTGTGCGGCATTTATGTCTCTGTCTTGAACGTATCCGCAGTGTTCGCAATGGTGCATGCGTTCCGACAGCTTTTTAGAGACGATTTCCCCGCAATTCGAGCAGGGTTGACTTGTGTTTTTGGGATCGACTAGCACGACACCACGACCAGCTTCTTCCGCTTTGTACGTGGTGTACCGCACAAGTTGATTCCAAGCCGCATCAACAATGCTCTTGGCAAGATGGTGATTTTTCACCATGCCTTGTACGTTTAGATTCTCGAAGGCAATCAGCCCATATGAATTGACCAATTTTCGAGATACTTTGTGCGCGTAGTCTCTACGTGGATTTGCGATATGCTCATGCAATCTGGCCAGTTCTCTGATGGCTTTGCGGCGACGAGCAGCCCCCTTTTTCTTGCGTGATACGACTCGTTGCTTCCTGTGCAATTTCCGTTCGGATTCCCGCGGAAATTTCGGGTGTTCGTAAAATTCCCCATCGAACGTAATGGCAAGATGCTTCACACCAAGATCGATCCCAACTGTTTCTTTGGACTCAGGCAAGGTATTGGGTTCCACTTCACACGACGAAAGAAGGCTTGAAAGACTTTGTCAAGCCGTTTTACCACGTCTTGTAATACCTGCGAGTGAACCTGCTTCAATGCTGGTATGTACTTTTTGCGCTCATTCAGCGTATTTGCCTGATCATAGTAATTGAGCGTGGTCTTGTCTGTTTCATAGGCGAACCGCCGTTCGTCAAGCAGGCGATTGTAGAGCAGGCGACAGCGTTCTAAGATCAACTGAATTTTCTCTTCTTGCTCCTTCGCGGGGTAAAGTCTGTACTTGTATGCTTTTCGCATGATCGACCTCACCTCGATTTCTGCTCTTCGATATACTTCTTGATCACGTCCAGTTGAACAGTGCCCACCGTAGCGACAAAGTAGGCATTCGTCCATAGGGAAGGCAATCGACTTTTTAGTGATTTGAATTCATCACGAAGAACTTTGGAAGTGTATCCCTTGAGTTGTTTTACGACTTTGTGAATGCCATATTGCGGATCACACTTAATGAGAAGATGAACATGATCAGGCATGATTTCCATTTCAACGATTTCCGCCGAAATGTCGGTTGCCTTTACCGAAAGCAACGCCTTTAACCTTGCGTCAATGGGTTCAACAAGCACTTTACGGCGATATTCCGGACAAAAGACAACATGGTATTTGCAGTCGAACGTGACATTTTGGTTTGAATCTACATCTCGACTCATGACGAATCACCACAAATAGTATAGTACAATACATTAGATACCACAGTTCTATCTATTGTTTAAAAAGATTCGTCTCACGGCGAGCGCCTTATATCCCCATAGCTAAAGCAAGCGGTTTTACGTCCCATTTGATAAGAGAATAGCCTTTTTGTTCAATAGGGGCCCTAAGATGGAAAAGCTGATTCTTCGGTAATTGTGTTCTGTCAATGACCGATGTCGCCGTATAATGTGACAAAGACCGCCTTTCCTGTGTTCACAGGAGGCGGTCTTTGCTGTGCGCTTTATTGCTTTAACTCTTTCAATGGTGCGGCTGACAGGAATCGAACCTGTGACCCCCACCGTGTCAAGGTGGTGCTCTCCCTCTGAGCTACAGCCGCATGCTTTGAGTCAACGGGAACTACTATAACGCAAAACACGCTCCTATGTCAACTCATAAAGAAAATGGATGACTTTTTGTCATCTTCTATTGGCAAAATAAAAACCGACGAACAAATGCTCGCCGGCCACAGTCCGAAAAAGGAATTAAAATTTCACAACGTTTGCTGCTTGAGGACCTTTGGGACCTTCAACGATTTCAAAGGAAACATGCTGACCCTCTTCCAAGCTCTTAAAACCGTTGCCTTGGATGGCGCTGTAATGAACAAATACGTCATTGCCACCTTCCACTGCAATAAAACCATAACCTTTTTCAGCATTGAACCACTTTACGGTACCTTCGTGCATGAAAAAAACCTCCTAGAGCACTAAAACGTGCACATTCATAAGACCAGCAAACACCGCAAAGGAGTATCCTGAGACTTACACAAGCAGCAACGAATAATTTCGCTGTGGCCTTGATGTAAAAAAACCGATTTCCGGGACAACGGACACCCAGAATCGGCTATCGGTCGTACGGGAACTCTAAAGGATTGTTTGCATAGTTCATTATCATCATAACTCATTTTCTCTAAAAGTAAACCCCATATGCATAAATTTTTCGAGAAATAGCACAAACCAATGGAGCCGACCAAAGCCGGCTCCATGCGAAAAGATGGGAGATGGAATCTATTCTTTAGGGTCGTTTTCTATTGGACGCGCCAATCCATCTGAAGCCGCTTGTGGAGGATACTCCGCTTCATTGATTGCAACCGAACCAAACTGATTCTGTTCCGAATGAGTTGCGTCAGTCTGTGTAGTAACTTCATTCGCAGATATAGATTGGATTGCACTCTTTGCACTCGATTGGATATTGGCACCCTGGTACTGGTGAGCCAGCAGCAAAGACAAAATGCTAAACAATGCGGCAAAACCATTGGCAATTTGGTTCACTTCAGTCGATGTGATGATATGGATACCAAAAGCGTCAAGAATCAACTTTAGGCCAGCCAATATACCTACAACCAATGTATACAAACGACGTGATTTCAAAATAGATACAAGTTTTGAACTTCCACTCACGTCAAAAACCTCCTTGACATTTCATCTATTGGGGAAATCCCGTTAGACATACTATGTCGAAAGAGGTTTTCTGTGAGGGACAAAATCCACTTCTGGAAATCATAAAACAAAAATACTCAATGGTGCCGAAGGCGGGACTCGAACCCGCACGCCCTCACGGACAAGCGATTTTAAGTCGCTAGCGTCTGCCATTCCGCCACTCCGGCAAGCAACCATAACGATAACATGGATGGACAAAAAAAGTCAACCAAAAACGAGAAAAACGATAATATTTTCTGAACATCACTACTTAACCCACATTTTATTCCTGAAAAATCCGATTAAAAATAGCCTACTACCTGATGCATATTCTCCTCACAGAACAGTCGCATCAGGTAGTAAGAACTAACAGTAACCAGATATCATCCCATTTTTATGAATTCGAAACGCAGCTTAATGCGCAGTTGTAACGAGGGTTGCAGAGTCTTGCTGAGACTTGGCCAAGGGTTTACCTAACGGTAGTACCGTTCGACCGGCAGTTGCATTAATAACAGTAGCAAAAGATGTATAAAGAGCAAGAATGCCACAAAGCAATCCAACATATCCACCCGCTGTTGAAGACATGAGATGGAATCCATTCAGCGCCAGTAAAAAGAAGGCAATCCATAGACAAAGAAACACAAAGAACAAAGCCCGGCTAAGATAGAAAGTCCCAAACCATAGGAAGAGTGTCAAGATGCCAAAAAAGAGTAGGTAAACACCCAAGCCTGCTGTTGTCCCAGATTTAACAATAAAGTAAAAAGAAATCCAGAAAGCACCATATGAAGAGAAGGCAGTAGCACCAAACGTGTTGCCTTTACGAAATTCCCACATTCCTGCCAATAATTGAGCACCACCACCATAAGCAAGCGCCAATCCAAGAACGACTCCAATTGCACTTGAACTAACAATGCCCGCATTAATTAAAGAAAGAATGCAAGTTGTAATTCCGAACCCGGCAAGACCAAGCGGCCCTGGATCAGCAATTTTAATTTGTTCTGACATGTTTCATCCGCCTCTCTTTTTCTAGAAATCCCCCATTGGAAACAGACGACTACCGAGATCAACAGGAAAACCGCTCTAGAGAAACCGCAGCGCCAAGTCATCCCCCCTTTCTGTAAAGAAGAAACGTTCAGCCAAATCCTGATAAAATTTAGTCTGACTCTTTATATCGAGATTTCAATTCATCAACCACAGACGGATCGGCCAATGTTGTCGTGTCACCCAAGACTCGACCCTCTGCAATATCCCTTAACAATCGGCGCATAATTTTAGCACTGCGCGTTTTAGGAAGTTCTGCTGTGAAAATAATTTCTTCCGGTCGGGCCATAGCGCCAATTTTCTCAACCACGTGCTGTTTCAACTCAGCCACCAAGTCTTCGCTTGATTCCACTCCCTCACGCAATGTTACGAAAGCAGTGATAGCCTGCCCCTTGATTTCATGCGATCGACCAATCACAGCCGCTTCTGCTACAGAAGGATGGGAAACCATTGCGCTTTCTACCTCTGCTGTACCAATGCGATGACCGGATACATTGATGACATCGTCAATCCTACCTAAAATCCATATATAACCATCTTTATCTTTGTGAGCTCCATCTCCTGGTAAATAAACACCCTCAAACTTACCGAAATACGTGTTGCGGAATCGCTCATCATCACCCCAAACTGTCCTTAACATGGATGGCCACGGTTTGCGGATAACCAAATAACCGCCATTTCCTGGTTCCACCGGTTGCCCTTCTTCATCTACCACATCGGCAAAAATACCTGGTAACGGTTTGGTGGCCGAACCCGGTTTTGTCGCAACCAAACCTGGTAAAGGAGCAATCATGGCACATCCGGTCTCCGTTTGCCACCAAGTATCCACAATTGGACATCGACCTTGACCAATATGCTCGTGGTACCACATCCAAGCTTCAGGATTGATGGGTTCACCAACAGAGCCAAGCAAACGCAAACTGGAAAGATCGTGTTGCTTGACGTATTCCGGACCCCATTTCATAAACATGCGAATCGAGGTGGGGGCAGTATAAAGAATCGTAGCTCCGTATTTTTCACAAATATCCCAAAAGCGATCTCTTCCTGGATAATCTGGAGAACCTTCATACATCACCACAGTGGACCCGGCAGACAGTGGCCCATAAACAATATAAGTGTGGCCTGTAACCCAACCGATGTCTGCCGTACAGAAAAACACGTCGTCATCTTTCAAATCAAATACACTGCGCAAAGAGGTATTCGCACCAACCAAGTAACCGCCAGTGGTATGAACAATCCCTTTCGGTTTTCCAGTTGTTCCAGAAGTATAAAGCAGGTAGAGAATATCCTCAGCATCCATCGGTTCAGCAGCTAACGGTTCACGAGAAACTTTAGCAGCCAACTCTGCCCAATAAATATCACGATTCTCTTTCATTTCAATGCCAGCGTCTTTACCAAAACGCTCAACAACTAACACTTTTTCAATCGGCGTATCCACAACAGCTTCATCCGCATTTGCTTTGAGAGGAATCGGTTTACCGCGGCGATATCCTGCATCAGCTGTAATGAGTACCTTTGAATCCGCATCCAGAATGCGTTCTCGAAGCGCCTTAGCTGAAAATCCGCCAAATACGACAGAATGGACAGCGCCGATTTTAGCGCATGCTAACAGAGATATAGGAAGCTCTGGTATCATCGGCAAATAAATAGTGACGCGATCGCCCTTTTTCACACCAAGAGATTGCAACATCCGCGCAGCCACATCTACTTCCTTCTGCAACATTCCATAAGTTATTGCGCGGCTGTCTCCAGGTTCACCTTCCCAAAAGATGGCTACTTTATTTTTCTTTCCTTTCCTTACATGCCTGTCAACACAGTTGTATGCTGCATTTAACTTACCGTTTACAAACCATTTGGCATGCGGAGGATCCCATTCGCAAACGCTTTCATAAGGTTCAAACCAATCTAAATAAGTTGCCTGTT
This sequence comes from Alicyclobacillus tolerans, assembly GCF_900142255.1. Classification (GTDB taxonomy): domain Bacteria; phylum Bacillota; class Bacilli; order Alicyclobacillales; family Alicyclobacillaceae; genus Alicyclobacillus_I; species Alicyclobacillus_I tolerans. The sequence continues at coordinate 22,186 of NZ_FRAF01000014.1, forward strand.
CAGCCCAGTATTCTTCCGGGTTTTCACTGGCTCGATCATAGATGGATGGATCAGAAAAATTGGCCTGTTGACGAAATGACTGGGATGGTTCAAACAATCTTTGTTCCTGTAAAAGTGTATCGAGATGATTAGACATAACAGGGCTCCTTTCTCCACTCTTTTTTCGGCCAGTGAGAATAGCCGAATCACTAAAAGGAAGTATCTAACTTACTTCTTACTCCTATATATATCATATATATGCGTAAACGTCTATCAAAATAATATGACGATTGAGTTAATTCCCGCCTGCTATTTCTCTAATCCATCATCTATAAGTAGGATGAAATGAAAATATCCTCGGGCTTTAAAGCACCGAGGATAAAATGAGAAAAATTTTTTACCAACCCCATCCCCAGGGACCAGAAGCTGCTGCAAGTCCCGCCAAGGCTCCAAACCCAAAAAACATGGCAGGAAAGAAAATTTCCTCTAACTGCATATCTTGCGGTTCATGAAGTGCATTCTGGCCCTGCAACTCATTGGACTGAGCGGAAGCAAGCCGTCCACCGGGGCGATGGGGCAAAAGATAGATGCCTTTCGTGGTGACAGAGTGCAATACTCCATGATAAACCGTTCCATTCAAGTGATGCACATACACCGATTGGCCACGCAGGCGAATGGCGTGATGATACAACGGATGCATTGATTTAACCTCCCCTAAGCACATATTGGGACTACAATGTAGACTATGTGCTCAGGAGAGAAGCGGAAGGGGCAGATGCGGATTGGACAATTTACACAGAAGCTGATTTTTCTCAGTCAAGGCTATGGAGAGCCTGGGACAAAAGAGGTGAAGGTTCGCGTTCTGAATACAATACAGCGAGTCGATGCAATGCTCTCGTACTGGCCACATAGAGAAGTTTAGCATACGATTCATTGCCTGGATAAAAGTGTTGACTCACATCAGTCAAAAGAACAGCATCAAATTCCAAGCCCTTTGCAAGATAGGCCGGCATAACCGACAGTCCTCCGCTAAATTCCCGCTGATCCCATGTAACCTGAGTGGCCTTGTATCCAGTCGACTGCAACAAATCTGCATAGTGTTGAGCCAGTTCTTCATTAGGACAAAGCACAGCAATGGAGTGCATTCTCCCTTCACTTTGCCAACTATCTATGCACTTTAGCAACTCTTTTTGCTGAGCTGTTTGATCAGTGTAATGCAACAAATTCACAGCCTCTCCTGATCGATATACGGGGACAGGAAGCGGCAAATGTGGATAGGCAGCAATTGCAGATTTAGCAAACTCGACAATTTCTTGTGTCGATCGATAACTGACTTGTAATTGGAAATTTTGAACACTCTCTTCAGAAAACAAGCCAGACAGTTCTTCCCAATTTTGAACCCCGCTATAGGAATAAATACTTTGAGCGAGATCGCCCAAAATGGTAAACGAATCTGTTTGGCAATAAAAACGCAGGATTGCTAATTGTAAAGGTGAAAAATCCTGAGCTTCATCAATGACCACATGCTGTAATTTTGCATCCGGTTGAACACCATAGAGCACAAGGCGCAGATAGAGTAAACTGGCTAAGTCTTCCGGCCAAATATAAATGCGCTCACCGCGTTTTCGTTTTACCTGCGACAGAGACTGCTGCCAAGCCTCTGGCATCAGATTTTGATACATTGTCCACTCGTCCAACGCAGGCCATAATTTCAAGTAACTCTGGTACGCTGTGTTTGCTGCCTTTTTCAATTTTTTCTGTCGATCTTCTGCTTGAACTCGTTTATACTCCATATCCATCCAACGTTTGACACGCGCCTGTACACGCATCACTCGAACGGCTAACGCATAGTGTCGGTAATCCTCTGTAAACCATTTGCGGATCCAATGAGCCTCAAGCTGTACTCCAGGCCAAGGTGTAAAAGTGACGTCAGGGACAGACATTTGTTCTGCTTCAGAGACAGCTTGTTGCAAGCGTTTCAGCCAGGCCAACCGTCCTTTGGCGTAAATGGTGGCGAACTCGCGACTTGCACTATCCATCCCTGTTTCAAACCATCTTTGAACACGCTGACCCTCAGGTATCAATTTAAATCGATAATCCAATTCACGTAAAGCGAATTCACTGAAAGTTGTTTGCAAAACACCACCTACACCAAGCTCCGGCAAAACTTCTGAAATATATTCCATAAACATTGGATGAGGTGCAAAAATGGCCATTTTTTCTGCCTTCAACTGCTCACTATGCTGATAGAGCAAGTACGCCAGACGGTGCAAGGCGACTGTGGTTTTGCCCGATCCGGCTACACCTTGAATAAAGATGGCGCGATTTTTCTCAGCGCGAATAATGGTGTCCTGTTCTGCCTGAATCGTGGCGACAATGTCTCGCAAACGATTATCTTTTCCTTCTTGTAAACGGTAGAGTAAAAACTCATCTGTTACTTGTCCATTTTGTTCTCCACGAACAAACGAATCCACTACTCTTTCCAATTGACCGCGACGAATGGCAAGATTCCGTTTTCTCCAAACTGTTCCACTGATTTCACCATCAGGAGCTTGATAGGTGGCTCTGTCTTGCCCAGCATGAGCATAAAAAATACTGGCGGCTGGAGCACGCCAATCCAGGACTCTTATCGTTCCGTCTGTATCATCCTGGAGACCACGCTTGCCGATATACCATATTTCCGGCTCGACTTGACCATCGGTTTGAAAATCCAACCTACCGAAGTAAGGTTCCTGAGTGCTTCTGCGCAATGCATCGATTCTCTCATCACGCAAACGATCAACCGCCTGCGCAGCGACTTCATCAGCAGTTTGTGGCTCACGTTCATCATTGGGAAATTCTCTCGGAATGTTTTCTAATCTTTTCAAAGACTGATCGATCCACGCTAATGTTTCCTTCAACTTGCTTGCTTCTTCTTGAATTAACTGATCTGTAGCGGACGTAGTGGCTGACTCAGTCTCCACCGGTTTCCCCTCCTGAATCCAAAATAGAAATGAAAGTCATGGACGACGTTGATGTTGACGGCGCTCCCATCTGTCAAGCCATTTTTTTGACCATTCTGCCATTCCTAAAACCATGGCCAACCGGCCAAGTACGCTAAGAATCGGCTGAAGAGTAAAATAGACAGAAAGTGCTAAAAAGGATAGGATAGCCAGACAGATAAAAATGAGCACTGCCAGCACAACAAGGATGATAAGCAGAACATGTGTCACTGTATCACCTGATTCTTTATCATTTTTAAGCAATGTGGCCTGCGGAAAAGAGGGATAGGATGAAAAAACAGTTGCTGTGGTTCACGAAGCAATTGGAAGCAGAGAACAGGATATTGCTGCAAGCCACACCCATCTCAATGGCAACGACAGCAAACGTCTATCATCTTACTTTAAAGTCAGATCGAGAAATTTTAGAGGCATTTGTAAAGTGCCCTCCGGAGACTGAGAACGAATGGATGGTTTGTAAATATATTTATCCTTTCATTCCAGAATTCACCCCCCAATTACTGGGTATCTATGAAGAAGGAAAGCACCGTGCTATTTTGCTTTTAGATGAAAGCGTTCCAGAAAAATCATCAAACAAACATACAACAGACTTGAATCTATATCATAACACAAACGATGAGTGGATAACAGATGCTCTTCCATTAGTGCTGCGTATGCACCTTGAATGCAGTTCATACACTGAACATTGGCTTCAGGCAGGCTGGACATCCATTCTTCAACCTTACAAACTTGAACCATGGAGAACCCGTGGTTTGACTGCACTTGAAGAAGCGTACCAAACTGGTCAATCCCCTATAGAAATAGAATGGTTGAATCAACCTCGTCTCTGGTCGTACATTAATGAAACTTATCAGGGGCGGACAACTTGGACACATGGAGATCTTCACCGTGGAAACTGGGTACATAGCAGGCGGGGATGGTTGTTGATTGACTGGGCATATGCGTATGTCAGCACGCCATATCGGGATATGGCCATGTTACTTTCGGAAGCTGCCAACCTTCATGCAGCCTGCTCTCTGTGGTCTAACTATGTTACGAATATGAAAGAAGCAGGCTGGAAGCTAGAAGAAAAGTTCTTTCTGCTTAGTTTGGTCGATCACGTTGTGATGATGATAGGCTTTTTACACCTTACAGAAAACGATCCAGCAAAAAATGAAAAAATGCAGCATTACATGTCATTGTTAATGGAACTAGAAAAAGCGGCCGCTGAATGATGCGTGTTCTTGTCCCATATTTTTCGAAACTGAGTCAGCTTGCGGGCAATGACTTCATCTATGGTCTGCACATAAGTATGGGGATCGCGTGGATTAGCAAACCGTCCTGTTACTTTGCCATCCGATGGCCGAACCCATTTGCTTACAGCTCCTCCACCAATGCCAAGAATGGTTTGTTTCTCCTCCATAATCAACACATTATAAGGACTCTCTTTACCTGCACGTGCCATTCCTACATTTTCAATATGTCCAAGGATATCTCGTTGTCGATAAAGATAGTACGGATAATAAGCGGCTTGACGCAAACTGTGCATGGCTTCATTCATCATCTCTTGAACCACAGAATCTGTTGGAATGGAGTATTTTTCTTTTTCTTCACGTACTGCTGCACTTCTTTTAAAAGCGAGCGCATGCACCGTTATGGCTTCAGGTTGGAGAGCGAGTGTTCGTTCGAGCGTATATTGAACATCGGCCAATGTTTCACTCGGCAGACCCAGTATGAGATCCATATTAATATTGTCAAAACCTGCTTCTCTTGCCGCGTAAAAACGATGGTCAACCATGTGTGGTGTATGACCCCGTTGAATCAAGCGAAGTGTCTGCTCCCTATATGTCTGAGGATTGATGCTAATACGGTTGACACCATATTGACGCAAAACTCGCAGTCTATCCGGCGTTATTGTATCAGGACGACCCGCTTCGACTGTGAATTCCCTCCATTGACCATAGCCAGGAATCCATCGGCGAATCGAATCCAGCAATTTTTCTAATTCCAAAGCGCGAAGACTTGTCGGTGTACCCCCGCCAAGATAGACTGTTGTAACAGGAATGCGGTATTCTTTCAGCAAATTGGCAATAGCCTTCAATTCTTTTTGCATAGCAGCAAGAAAATCGTTTACGTAATACGCTTTGTCAGCCATTGAGTAAGCTGGAAATGTACAGTAAGCGCAATGTGTTGGACAAAATGGAATCCCAATATAAAGACTGACTTCACCTGATAAACGATATAAATCTGGAACAACTGCTAATTCCCGCTGAGCAACTTCTACAGCGAGTTGAGCTCGAGATGATGAAACGCCATAATCATCTTGTAATTGATTGACAATCCGTTGTGTATCCCACTCTTGCTGCAACAATTGATGGACTATTTTGATAGGTCGAATGCCTTCTAAAATGCCCCACGGCAATGAATGTTGCAATCCTTCTTCGAGCAGCCGATAGACCAACAATAGATACGCTCTCTTTATCTTCTTTTCTTTATCTTTCGTTTGCAAATGAGCAGGCAATGAACATCGAATTTCTTTTTGAATCTTATTTTCTGCGCCGAATAAACTTCCTTGTATATGAATCAACTGATTTTCCATTTGAGAAGAAAGGGATAGCAACCAATCCCCTTCTATGAACCGTTCCTCTATAGAATGTCGGAGAGTACAGAGCTGTATTTCAGCCAGAGGAAGAAAGCGATGAATGCATCGCTCTAACAGCTCTTGACCAATATCTTCCTGCCTAGCAAGCCAAACTTTCAAAACGGTATCCCCCTTCTCACCTTATGCTCACTTTTAGTGCAAACTGGATAAATCGTAAGGGGTTTGCTGATAAACGTAATAATTGAGCCAGTTAGAGAAAAGTAAATATGCGTGTGAACGCCAGTTGTGCAGAGGCGTTTGTGAAGGATCGTCATTCGGAAAATAATTTTTAGGCAATGGCACTTGCAATTGACGCTCAATATCACGATGATATTCTTCCGCTAGTGTCTCCCGATCATATTCCGAGTGGCCGGTGACAAAAATTTGTTGTCCATCTTCCGTAGCTACAATGTAAACGCCTGCTTCTTTAGATTTTGAAATCAACTGTAATTCTGGACAAGCTAAAACATCTTTTTCATCCACAGTAGAATGGCGTGAATGGGGCGCTAAAAATCCTTCGTCAAATCCTCTGACAAGAGGAATATCCAGACAAATTTCATGAGTAAATACACCAAACATTTTTTCTGCAAGCGGACGCTTGGCAATACCATAATGATGATATAACCCTGCTTGCGCACCCCAGCAGATATGAATGGTGGATGTAACGTGCTGACGGGACCAATCCAAAATGCGAGTCAATTCCGGCCAATAGGCAACTTCTTCAAACGGCAAATGTTCTATTGGCGCTCCCGTGACTATCATGCCATCGAAATTTTGTCTCTCAATATCGCGAAAAGTCGTATAGAACGCTTGCAAGTGTTCAGTTGACGTATTCTTTGCTTGATGCGTCTCCATTCTAAGCAGAGTGATTTCCACCTGCAAAGGTGTATTGCCGAGCAAACGCAGAAGTTGCGTCTCAGCAGTCTCTTTAATAGGCATAAGATTGAGAATCAAAATTTTTAACGGTCTGATATCTTGATGGAAGGCCCGTTGCTCGTCCATCACAAATACATGCTCTTGTTCCAGAACACGTTTAGCCGGTAAGCCTTCAGGCAATTTGATGGGCATGAACGCACCTTCCTTTCCAAATCAAAGTTTTTCAATTCTCTGAGCGATACGAAAGCTTTGGTGCTTGTCGATGCAGCGTTGCTTGTTCATAAGCATAGGCAAGCTGCAATAGGCGCGCCTCAGAAAACGCACAACCTGTAAAGGTCAAACCCCAAGGCATCCCTTCATCATCATAGCCAGCCGGAACTGTGACAGAAGGATACCCCGCTTTAGCGGCAATCGACGATGCAAAATATCCAGGCGAGACTAGAGCATCCAGAGAATGTTCTGCCATCAGGCGATCGAGATTTTGTTGTCTTGACCAATGTAAATCGCGTCTACGCGCGTTTAAATACTCCGCATCTGTGAGCGTACCGCTTGTAGCTTCGGCACGCAATAACATCTGTTGACCAAATTTTAAAAGACGCTCTGGATCTTTTTCATTAAATCGAATGACATCTTGAAGAGAACGGATAGACACATGATGGGGCAACTCTTTCAAATAGGCGTTCAACGCTGACTTAAATTCATAAATCAGTACTTCGTAGCCCGCATCTCCCTCTTCCGGATCTATCAACTCCAAATCTTCTATGACAATGGCGCCTTGTTTACGCAATACGTCAAACGCCGCCTGCATAAGTTGATTTTGAGAATCGTTCAATTGACTGAAAAACTGCTTGACAACACCAATCCTTGCTCTATTCAAGCCCTCAGGTGTAAGACCTGCCGTGTAATCATCCAATATTTGACCTTGAGAGGTCAACGTAGCAGCATCATCGGGATCGACACCTGCGATAACATTCAGCAATAGCGCAGCGTCTCGTACAGTGCGTGTCATTGGTCCCGCAGTATCTTGACTGTATGCAATCGGAATAATGCCTCGCCGACTGACCAACCCCACAGTGGGTTTGATACCTACCAAACTGTTTTGGCTGGAAGGACTTAAAATAGAACCGGAAGTTTCTGTACCAATTGCCGCTGTAGCAAAATCCGCAGCAATGGCTGATCCCGATCCGGCACTCGACCCACCCACATCGAGGCGTCCGGGTCCATAAGGATTGAGCGTCTGGCCCCCTCGCGAACTATAACCATTCGGCATATGATCTGCCATAAAATTAGCCCATTCTGTCAAATTGGTTTTGCCGAGCAGAATTGCTCCTGCAGCACGCAATTTGCGAACCAAAAATGCATCATATCCTGCATACGATTTTGCTAATGCCATACTTCCCGCACTGGTATGCATGGCATCAGCCGTATTGATATTGTCTTTAATAAGTACAGGGATGCCGTGTAATGGCCCGCGTAGCCCCGTCCTGTGACGCTCCCTGTCCATCGCCTCGGCAAGAAATAAAGCGTCCGGATTGATTTCAATGACTGCAGCCAATGACGCTCCTTGTTGATTGTTCTCAGCGATTTTCCGCATATATTCAAGGGTTAACTCAACAGCGCTGAATTCTCCCTTTTGCATTGACTGTTGTAATTCTTCAATGGATTGTTGATCCATGGAAACTTGACTCATCATTGTCCCTCCTAAGTTCATCCGCAAACTGTTTTACTATCGCGAATGTTCTGTAGGGATTACGCCATCTATGACCTAGCTTCCTGCACTCTTTTGAATCTTTTTGCGAACAAACCAATAAGCGATGGTAAGCAATAGATAAATAGCAGCAAACGCATAAAATGCGATCCGCTGTGATGGCTGAAACAAAGCGTAAATCGTCAATGCCACAATGAGAGCGAGACATACATAGGACGAGACAGGCGCACCGAAGGCTAGCTTGGAAACTTGAAAGGATTGGCTGGCAGAGCGTAAACGAGAGCGCCAACTGATAAAAGTGAGCAACATAACAAACCAATAGAAAAAAGTCATGAAACTGGACGCACTGATTAAAAACTGATACACATTAGACGGCAGAGCATAAGCAAGAATCAGCGAAAGCGCAATTCCAATCGCTGTAGCGAGTAGAGCCCCATATTGAACTCCGCGTTGATTTTGAATCTTAACAAAACGCGGCGCTTCATTTGTCTCGCCAAGACTGTACAAAATCTGCATGGAAGAAAAAACGGCGCCTGCCATGACGCTAAATGAGGCGATTAGAATGGCAGCATTGAAAATGTCAGCTAGCCAAATTGTACCGTGGCGCTGCAAAGTCAACACAAATGGACTAATCGATGTATTGACACTTTGTGTCGGTTCAAACCAAATAACAAAACCCACGGCCATAATGTAAAGTACCGTCAGGATGAGAATAGTAAGAATTGCAGATAACTCGACATCCCGACCACGCGGTGTTTTGACAGCTGCAGTAGCAAAGACACCTATCCCCGCATAAGCAAAGACGACAATCAACATGGACTGCATAAGTCCCGTAAAACCGTGTGTAAAGAAAGTCTCCGATGAAGAAAGGAAAGCTGCTGGATGCGGCATCCCTGTTAATAAACCGCTGATTAAAAGAACAGCAAAAAGAATAAAACCGACCAAAGCCGCAATCTTTACAACAGACATAAAAGACTCAACGCGATCGAAATTCCTTACACCAAACGCATTAATGATAAGAATAATAATGGAATATATGGAGGCAGTCAGCCACTCTGCAATATGGGGTAGCCATATATGGGTAAATACAGCCATAGCTACAGCTTCACTGGCAATCGTCAATACACTCGTCAAGTAATAAATCCATCCCTGCAAATAGCCAGCGTAGGAACCAAGATAACGATCGGCATAAACTTTGAATGAGCCTTCTTCAGGCTCCTTGACAGCAATCGAAGTAAGAGCGCCTGTCACTTGAGCGGTAAGAATTCCACCAATAAGAAATGCAATCAAAACAGATGGTCCTGCTAAACGAATGGGTACGCCGCAGCCAAGAAAAAAACCTGCGCCAATAATACCCCCGATACCAATCAGCGTCAGCATAGGGACACCAGGTGCTTTTTCCGGTTTTACATCATGATGATGGTGCAGGGATGGTGTATTTGAAATAATTGGACGCCAACTTGCCCTTTTGCCTCCGCTGCTCTGCATAGCGATTCCTCCCTCGCTGTCAGGGCAAAGAGAAAACACTGTTTATCCCTTTGAACCTGCTTGACATCAGAAGGTAGTATGCAGCATGCTTCACCACTTCATTCAGCGAGCCTCAGCAGAGGAAAGTTTTTGGTTGCGAGCGCCCGCTCTGGTGATGGAAAAGAGCGCTCCTAGCACGCATACTGCACTAGCCGACCAAAAGACAGTGTGCAATGCGGCAAGGAAATCCATCGGCTGGCTAATTTGCGCACCAACAGGCACGATTTTCCCAGTCATTTGGTGTAGTCGCCAACTGAGCAGTGAAACAGAAAGCGTGATGCCAAGAATCATACCAATATTGCGGACCAGTGCGTTCAGTCCACCTGCCGTTCCTAAACGTTCTCTCGGAACAGCTCCCATGACGCTTGAATTATTGGGAGATTGGAACATCCCTTGACCCAAGCCGAACATTGCTAACAAGAGAGCGACTGATATGGCTCGTTCATACAAGCCAAGCGTATTCAACAAGGCAAAACCCAACGCATTGACACAAAGTCCTCCTGTGGTTAAAAAGAGTGGGCCGATCCGGTCAGAAAGCCAACCAGAAAATGGCGCGACCAAAGCCATCGTCAACGGATACGCTGCCATAGTGTAGCCTGTTACACGCGTATCCAAATGAAGCACACCTTCCAGATAAAAAGGCATTAACACATTTGTACAAAACAAAGAGACAAAGGAAAGTAACGCAGCAATACTTCCTGCCCGAAACGCATTGATTTTATAGAGTCGCAAATCGACAACTGGCTGGCTAGCACGCAATTGCCGCCATACAAATAGCACCCAGGCCACAATAGATATAAAAAATCCAAGCAGCGTCAACTCACTACCCCAGCCCCATGTGTCAGCATTGGAGACCGTGTAAAGCAGTGAAATAATTGCAATCATAAAGAGCATAGAACCTGCCCAATCAAAATAGTTCGTTTCCAGTTGACGTTTGGTTTGTCTGCGAAATGTCTGTGTCCCCACGAGAAAACCAAGGACTCCAATGGGTACATTAATCCAAAAAATAGAAGACCATCCAAAAGCATCAATTAAAATACCACCAAGAGCTGGACCGGTCAATGAACCAACAGAAACCATAGCCCCTGTCACCCCCAGCGCTCTTCCCCGCTCACTGCCTGGAAAAGTAGCGGAGACAATCGCTTGGCTGTTAGCCATGAGAAGCGAAGCTCCAAAGGCCTGAAGTATGCGTGACAATATGAGCCAAACATAGGAGCCAGATAACGCACAAAGAGCTGAACCCATGGCAAACACTAGAAAACCGAAATTGTACAGTCTGCCTCGGCCAAACATATCTGCCAATTTGCCAACAATGGGCAACCATGCGCAAATCGTCAACAGATACGCTGTGACAACCCACTGAATCTCCTGCAAGTGCACATGCAAAGCATGTGACATGGTAGGCAAAGCTACATTGGCTATACTCCCATCAAGAGTTGCCATAAATGTTCCTACACACACATTTGCTAGAATAAACCATTTATTTTTCCATATCGATGTTTCATTCAACTGACTTTGAACCTCCCCAATGGCGTTCTGTAAAATCTGCGCGTCCAGAAGCTCGGTGGTACCGCTCATAATGCAAAGGTTGTTTCTGATAATAGTTCTGATGGTAATCCTCAGCTAAATAAAATGGCTTAGCCGGAAGTATAGGAGTAACAATAGGTTTGTCAAAGCGACCACTTGCAGCCAATTCGTTTTTGGACTGTATCGCTTCCTGACGTTGCTCTTCTGTGAAATAGAAAATCGCCGTCTGATAGGAAGAACCGCGATCGTAAAACTGCCCCCCCGCATCAGTAGGATCAATTTGTCTCCAAAAAATATTCAGCAATTCTTGATAAGATATTTTTTCCGGGTCATACGTGATACGGACAGCTTCCACATGTCCTGTCATTTCACTACAAACTTGTTCATAAGTGGGATTGGGTACGTCACCACCCGTGTACCCTGATTCAACTCGCAGTACCCCTGGCCATGTATCAAACGGCTTTACCATACACCAGAAACATCCACCCGCAAAAATAGCGATTTCTTGTCGATTCATTTGGATGACCTCCCCATCAATGTTCTATACAATAGATCTCTATAGAAAGCCCAGTTCCTTATTTTACACTAGTTTATATTTTATCACTTTTCCTTATAGCCCAAATTCCATGTCTTTCGATATACTGACTCTTGGAGGTGGGATGAAATGTCGGATATGTCCATGATGCGTTGGGATTTGCAAAGCGTATTTCCTGGAGACAGCAACTCTCCAGAAATTACACATTTCATGGAAGAAACACGGAAACAGTTGCAATTTCTTGAAGAGGGAATGAAAACGGATTCTTTGCTGCACGTCATCCAAAAACTTCAGAATTGTGGCGCACGCTTACATGAAGTCGGGTCTTACCTTTCCTGCTTGGTATCAGCAGATGTTAAGGACGAAAAAGCCAAACAGCTGCAAACACGTCTCTACGAATTAGATGCCCTTTATCAAAAGCTGCTGATTCAATTGGATGCGCATCTTTTGCGTTTGGATGCCACACAATTAGAAACTATTCTCAAAGCTCCTGAGATGGATGAATTCCGGTTCTGGCTTAACGAACGCGCGCGCAGGGCTAAAGACAAATTACCAGCCGAAATGGAAGATTTGGCAGTGCAACTTGGTATCGACGGTTACCGTTCCTGGGGGGATTTATACAATATTTTAGTTGGACGTATGTCTATAACATTACATAAAGACGGAAAAACGGAACAACTATCCATGGGTCAGGCGTTTAATCGCATGTCTTCACAAAATCGCCAAGAACGGGAAACTATTTTCCAAATTTGGGAAGATACTTGGGCTAAAGAAGCCGATTTGCTTCAGCCTACTTTGAATCATATAGCAGGTTATCGTCTAGCACTCTACCGTGCCAGAGGTTGGTCTTCGCCGCTTTCTGAACCGCTGCTTATCAATCGAATGAGTCAGGAAACCTTGGAAGCCATGTGGGATACCGTTGAGCGAAATAAACCTCTACTACTGGAATATTTAAAAGAAAAAGCACGGCTTCTTGGCGTAGATGCACCTTCTTGGTGTGACGTGGATGCAGCGCTTGGTCAAATGGAACAACGCTTTTCTTACCAAGAAGCCAGGGATTTAATCGTCGAGCAATTCAGCCGTTTCAATCCTGAAATGGGGAAATTCGCTTCCCAATGTTTTGAAAAACGTTGGATTGAAGCCGAGGATAGACCCGGCAAGCGTCCAGGTGGTTTTTGTACCAGCTTCCCCATCAGTCAAGAGACGCGCATTTTCATGACCTTTTCTGGATCGGCGGGAAACGTCTCTACGCTAGCGCATGAACTCGGTCATGCCTTTCATCAGCACGTTATGCGTGGACTTCCGTATTACCAAACTCGCTATGCTATGAATGTTGCTGAGACAGCCTCTACATTTGCAGAAGCGATTGTCTCTGATGCCACTATGCAAGAAGCAAGTGACCCGAAACAACGCTTAATTCTTCTAGCAGATAAGGTCGATCGCGGTGTTGTTATGTTCATGAACATACACGCGCGATTCTTGTTTGAAACACGTTTTTATGAAGAGCGAAAGCGCGGCATGCTTGGTGTCCAGGATTTGAACGAATTGATGACTCAAGCGCAAAAAGACGCTTTCCATAACGCTTTATCTAGTTACCATCCACATTTTTGGGCATCCAAATTACATTTTTATATTACGGGAACACCGTTCTACAATTTCCCTTACACTTTTGGTTACCTCTTTAGCACAGGTATTTATGCGCGAGCGAAAGCCGAAGGTCTTTCCTTTGGCAATAAATATGTGACCCTGCTTCGAGATACAGGTCGTATGAATGTAGAGAATTTAGCAAAACAGCATCTGGGCGTCGATTTGACCCAAAGCGACTTTTGGCAAGAAGCCGCAAACGCAGTAATGGCTGATGTGAAAACATTTCTTCAAGAATCTTCAGCCTTCTCACCAAGTGACTTGTGATACTGAAGCCAAGCTTCTGCCATAGCGGCTTTTTCAGCATGTGATAAGCGTTTGAGCGCATATTCCCGCGACAAAGCCGCCGACTTGTGTAAAATCGGTTCACTATACACCAAGTGCACAGGTCGACGGCTACGCGTATATTTGGCTCCTTTGGCACTTGAATTGTGAGCTTTTACTCGTTGCATCAGATGGGTTGTCACACCAGTATAATACGAACCATCATTACACTTCACCATATAAACAAAATACACTTTTGCTAAGGCCCTCGCTTTGCAAACTCAAGTTAGGAAACTTATGAAGATGGTAAGCCATTTGGCGATTCTTGTCCCCGCCACGCCGCAACGTACGATTCCAGAGCTTGATGAAGATATTTACCGATGTCTGAGTAAGCCTCATCATTCAGATTGGCAAGAGAAACACGTATCGACCATTTGGGTCCGGCAAAGCCTCCACCGTTGAGTAAAACGATAGCGGATTGCTCAGCAAGACGAAAGAGTATATCCACAGGTTCATAATGGGCAGCAAGGAATTCAAAAAAAGCGTCTCCATAGTGATGCTTTGCCCATACTTCCAGATCGAACTCTGTATAGTAATCCGCACAGTACGCTAAATTCGGTTGCGGCAATCCTAAACCTTCGTAAAGAAGCGCCATTCGATGTCGACAGATATCACGTGTCTGCTGTTTATAACGCTGCCCATCTTCCGTTAGCGCAAACCACGTAAACATAGCCATTTGTATCTGCTGAGGCGTGGATAATCCAGCCGTATGGTTGAGGGCAACTTCACGACTGTCAGCTACCAGCCGTTCCATAACACTTAATTTTTCCGGATGTTGAGTCAACGAACGATAACGATTGGCAAGTTCTTCTTGAATCTGATCCGGTAAATCACCCAATTTATCATTCAAAACGTGATCGGGATGAATGGCAATAACTCCAAGACGCCATCCGGTGACACCAAAATATTTGGAAAGCGAATACACTCCAATCGTATTGCGGGGCAACTTGGCAAGCAATGAACAATACTCGTCGACAAACGTAGCGTAGACATCGTCACTGATAATGATCAATTCTCGGTTGTGCTGATGAATGATTTGGGCAATTTCATCTATGCATTGCGGACTCATAGCAACAGATGGCGGATTGCTTGGATTGACGAGAAAAAGCGCTTTGACAGAAGGGTCTTTGAGTTTATCTAATTCCTCTTTTGGATATTGCCAAGTATGTTCTCCACGATTATCAATCCCACTGGCATAAAGATTGATTACATGAAAGTTGTATTTATGCAATTCTGGAATTTCCACATAAGGCGGGAAAATCGGAACTGCAATAGCAATCTTATCGCCGCGATTCAACAAATGATTCTCCAAAAGTGTATTAAACAGGTAACACATGGCAGCTGTTGCACCTTCGACAGCAAATAGTTCAAAGTTGCTGGAGGGGAACTGATTCTGACAAATTTCCCGAATCAGAAAGTCATGGACAACTTTTTCCGTATACGTCAGCATCCGATCAGGCTCGGGATAGTTATCGCCAATGATGCCATCAACAAGTTCAAATACCCAGTCATCCGGTGGAAAACCACGTGAATTGCCGTACTCAACAAACGAACGCAACCATTTGGAAGTTTCATCCGTCTCATGATTATTTAAAAATATATGCATGCGTTCAGCAATTCCTTGTTTCGATGGCTTACCCGCCAAATGTCCTGCACTCCAAACACGCTTGCTTTCTTCTAGAGCAAAGTTGCCAAGCATGAAGAACATCTCACGAGGTGTGGCTGCAATCCAATTAGGATTTCCACGACCAGCATTGAGCAAAGTCGCCGCGCCCTGTTTGCTTTTCTCAGAAGCAAGACGAATCAACTCATTCTTAAATTCAAATGGACTAATGGCTTCAAAGGAACGTTCCATTTTGCGGCGATCATCTAAACTCAGATGTTGCCGCAAATGATTCTCTAATTTAACTTGTCCTGGCCCTTGAGCGTTCAAAAACCGATACCTCCCTGCAGATTACCTGCTGCTAGTATCGGCTACAATTTTTACAGGTATGTACCATTTCCGCGCGACCATCAAGGCTGCCGCGCGGAAGCTGCTTTCTCTCATTAAGAATGATACATTTTTCTGACTGCTAAGTATCAGGATAGATGAGAAATATAGACCGCATCCGCACCAAATGTAGCAGACAAGGCTTGTTTGGCGAGTTGATAATTCCAAGCTTCCCATACAGGATGGCCATCTACTGTTTCCCATAAGCCGCCATTTTCGGCAACGCTTTGCCAGTAGGGATTCAATTCATTCAGATAAGTACCTGCAGCAGCTACATCCCTCAACTGCATAAAAGGAATCCAATGATGATTGATCCAAGCACCACCCTTGACTTCAATAGAGTCCCAGTAATGATTCAATGAAGTTAAATGAGGTGCGCGTAGACGTTGGAACACAGATTCACCCGTTACACTGGCAGCCAAGCCAAAAATGGCATCACGCGTAGAATAGCCATTGACTCCTGAATATTCGCCACTGCTCATATAACGAAAACCACCAGATTTTACATCGTAAAGTGACATTAAGTTATCTAAGGGTGAATGACCATTTACCGTCCATGCTGTAGGACGAATGCCTACGCTGGCAAGAGCATCCATAACCGTTCCATCAGAGTCTGCATCTGTAGATTGGGAACTGCTTTGATAGAGAAAACCACCATTCGACTGCTGAAGTGAACGCTCGTATTGCAACGCCTTCGCTATAGCTGGAGATTTTGCTGTCAGTCCCAGAGAACTAAGCGCAGCAATCACATAAGCTGTATCGTTGGAATCGCTCGCTACTCCTGTTGCATAGCCGAAACCACCATCTTTATTTTGCTGTGCGAGCAACCACGTCTCAGCAAGTTTAGGATTCCATTCGGTATTCCCAGCGTCCTCAAGTGCGATGATGGCCAGCGCCTGATTCGTCACACTGCCTGTGACAGTGCCTTTATTGTCATCCGCAAAATAACCTGCATTTTTACCGCTTAAGATTTGTCGGCTAGCCAATACATGCACCAAATTGACATGATGCACCTGATGCGGATCACGATGAGTAGCAAGCATGCTCAAAATCACTTTAACAAGCGTTCCTGTACTAGCAGACGCAGACAGGTCTTTGGCCGGCCATGTAGGTGAAGCAACCATATGTCCTGCTGCAAAATCAGCAATTTTGGTCCAATTCACCAAGCTGTTTGCTTGAGTCGAGTTCATGTAAGCAACAGCCGACGCCTCAGCTTCTGCTACAGTTGGTTGAGTATTGTTGTTGGCTGCATACACTGTCATGGGCGCGACTAAGAGACTAGCGGCTAAGAATCCTGTGCCAAAACGAAGAATATGTTTCACTTGTAAAACCCCTCTCGTTATTTATTTCATAGATTGCGAAGTTTCTTGCGAGGTTTCCTGGACAGAGCGATTTGAAATCGTCTTTGCCTCCATGCGCTGTTTGTAGCGTTCCATCAAGCGAAAAACGGGTTTCCCAGCCACAAGCACTAGACCTGCTGTAACCCCTGCATGTGTTGTGTCGAAAGGAAAAAAACTACTCATACAGGCCAGAAGATAAGTGTGCCAATTCAAGTGCTGTTCGCCTATCACGTATTGAATATCCATAAACCAGCCAAATCCATACGCTCCAAGGACGGCAACTGGAATTAATCCCCAGACAGGAAAGCGAATCCAAAATTTGCGAATCAGCCCAGCTAAAAGTCCTATCCCACCCCAAGCAACCATCTGCCAGGGTGTCCATATTCCTTCACCCAAGATTAAATTTGAACCGATTGCGGTCAATGCTCCAACTGCAGCGCCGACTGTCGGTCCGAAACTGAAACCAGACATGAGAATAAGAAACGTAGCTGGCTGAACATCTGGAATCCCCTGCACACTATCTCGTCCTACCGAAGCAATCGCCGCCAATGTAGCGATTACGGTCAACAGCCGGGCATCCTGCAGTTTTCTTTGCATGGTCAAAATGCCTGCATAGCCAGCCAAACCGAGTACAGCCAAGGCTATCCAATACCAGGCCCACCCATGCAAACTACCATAAATCAACACCACTAAGGCTACTAACAGACTCGCACATATCTGCAGCATTTCAAGACGACGCAGGTTTAACATGGACTCTTGCATAGGGTCCACCCCCGGAGTCCGGCATCTTTCCAGGTAAACACCTCGTCATCAACTCCCCGAAAAGCTCGTGCCAGCACCGGAGCATAAAGCATCGCCTGACTCATCCAGCGGCGTGGATTATCGACGACGACAGCCTGTCCACTGTCTATAAAGACTACCTCATCTGCCCATTCTGCCACAAGTTCCAAATCGTGCGTTGCCATACATACTGTACCATCCCATCTAGTTAACTCGTCAAGAAGCCAAATCCTTGTATCTGCATCCAGACCGCGTGTGGGTTCATCGAGCAACAACAAACGTGGTTTCAGCAATAAAGTCAAGCTGATCGACAGGCGCAATTGCTCTCCACCTGATAAATCTTGCGGGGATCGATGACGTTCTGCAAGCAAATGGACTTGCTTAAGCATTTGAACAAGCCGTTCTTCCGTCAAAGGTTGATTGAATCGGCGAAAGACTCGGCGAAATTCTTCCTCAACACTCTCTTCAAACAGCCATTGAGCTGGATTCTGAGGCAAATAGGCAATGTCTTTTAGTATCATTCGCTTTCCCTTGCGCATATGGGTTGCCAACAAACTTCCCTTTGCTTTTCCGGAATGCACAAACAACATGCCTGCAAGAAGTCGCAGTATACTGGATTTGCCCGATCCGTTTGGACCTATTAAACAAATTTTGCTCTGCTCCTTGAGGGAAAGCGACAACTCCTGCAATACTAATTTTTCCGCTAGAGGATAATAGGCGTTGACATTTTGCAACTCGACCAACCCTTGAACCGGATCGACTTTCGCCGTCCCTTGCTTGCTGAAATCAATGCACCGTTTGTCAATCTGCTTATCTTCCGAACTGATTTTCGCTGAATCTCCAGCGGTTTTCTGCCTCATCCCATGGAGCAATTTCTGACGCATGTCCTGAACAGAAAGAGGCGCTTCTAATGGTGATGTTTCTGAACAAAGCGGGTATTGCGCCGTGATCGGCAAAAAAATGGGATTGTGCTGTCGCCACCATGCCACGGCCTCACAAGCAGCTCCATGCCAAACCATGGAACCCTGTTCAAGAATAACAACCTGACCAGCATAAGGATAGATGGACTGACTCTGATGCTCGGTCATCACCACAGTCATTCCCCATTCTAACTGGAACTGATGAATCATCTGCAAAATACTCTGAGCAGCAGCAGGATCGACCTGGGATGTAGGTTCATCGAGCAACAAAATTTTAGGATGATGGGCGATGGCAGCGGCCAACGCGACCCGCTGGCGCATACCTCCGGATAATTCAGCAAGCGGTTTGTCGCGCAAGTGTAAAATACCCATCATTTCCAATACTTCAGTGACCCGCCAGTGCATTTG
This sequence comes from Alicyclobacillus tolerans, assembly GCF_900142255.1. Classification (GTDB taxonomy): domain Bacteria; phylum Bacillota; class Bacilli; order Alicyclobacillales; family Alicyclobacillaceae; genus Alicyclobacillus_I; species Alicyclobacillus_I tolerans. The sequence goes on from NZ_FRAF01000014.1 coordinate 41,363, forward strand.
AGATGGATGAAATCCTAAATTTTCCATCGTGAATGCAACTTCCTGGGCAACGTGCTGATAGACAGATTGAGCTTCTGGTTGTTGATGTACATAACCAACCAAGCGTGTATGTTCAATTGGGTCGATGCCGATGAGGGAATGGCCAAAGAAAGACACCGTTCCTACAACCTCCCCACCATAAAAACGAGGCAGGGCACCACTGAGTATTTTGAGAAAGGTTGATTTTCCACTGCCATTCTTTCCTTGTATGTAAACCCACTCTCCCGCCTCCACTTGCCAGTTCTCTATAGAGAGAGCAGGTTGTAGTTGATTGGGGTAAGTATAAAGCAGTTGACCAATATCGATTGCGAAGCTCAATCACCATTTCCCCTCTTCTGTATATCAAGTCTCCCTTTTCTAACATCTCCCCAAAAGCTCGAGAATAAGGTGAAGAGAAACATAAGCAATGATGTCCACTCGCAGAATCTTTTAAAGGAATTTAAGGAAATCCAATCGGGTTTGATGATAGAAAGATTCAGTAAGGCATATCCGTAAACGAGCATAATCGCTATCAAAAGACTTACACGCAGCCCATCAGATTTGTGAAAACGCATACGCAAGTAACGGCTGCTCTGACCTATTCCATAACCACGCACCATCATGGTTTCAGAAAGTTTCCAGGATCGCTCGAGCGCACGTGAGAGCAACATTCGCAAGGCAACGCCCACTTTCAACACTGCAGCCAGAAAAGCGTTTTGTCGCTGTTTGCTGGGAAAAAGCCGATCTTGAAACGACAGCCACTCACGAATCTGCTGGTACTCATCCATCACCATTGGCAACATATTGAAAAGAAGTGAAAGCAGAATACGCAAACGAGCCCATGAATGAGGCAGCCAATGTTGAATATCTTCCGGCTTCACAACTAGAGCCAAAGTCGTCATGGATAGTAGCGCTGTCAGATAACGAAGAGTCTGCAGTATCCCAGCGTATAAGCCTTCCGGAGTTAAACGCAACTCCCAGCCTCCCCACAGACGTCCACTCGTCCAAATCAAAGGGGCAAACGGTGTACCTGCATCAGCGAATATCTGTACAATCGCATATACAATAGCCAGAATCCATAAATAACGCCAGGATAATAAAGAACGTCGTGTACGGGATTGCTGCAGAAAGAATAAGCAGCCCGATACACCCCATAAAAAAATCATTTGCCAGAGAGAAGTAATTGAAAAAATCAAAAAAAGCCAAGCTATTGCCAAACAGAGATAAACATACGGATGAGGTTGGCGAATTATTATTGGTCTCTGATTCATCCTTGACCTGTGGCAGGATTCCATTTGTGATAATCCCATACATCGACATCTCCAGCTTTAGGAATAATCTGGAGAGCACCTACGGGCGCTTCCTGACCATTGATATATAAAAACCAGTCGTAAGGTTTACGCTGACTCACAGGTACACCCGTCCATTGCGAACGAATGCCGTTAATGGAGACTACAAATCCGCCTCCATAAGCGGTTTGTACTTGAAAATTCTGCTCGGTATATTGCATCAGATTCTCGTCAGGGACAATAGGGATCTCTTTTTGAGCGATGACATGTTCAAACTTACTCACAATCAATGTGAATTCGCCATATGGATGCGATTGCTCTGAACTTGACGAGCTTTGTTCGGGTGTTGATGTATGTTGGGTAGCAGAAACTGAGGAAGCCCCTGAAATTGAGCTTGAATCTGAACCTGAACGGGTTGAAACAGAGTTCTTACTTTTCTGTTGTTGAGTGGAATTTTGATTGGATCCGACGACAGATGAGTTGCTAAGCGAACTTATAGTCGTTGCATGATGCTTAACGTTTACCTGCTTTTGAGCTGCCTTCGACACACGTTTGGTATCAAACCTAGCATTTGTGGTGCTACGACTATGCAAAGAAGCATGTTTTTCAGGAGATGGGTCAGAAAGCTGAGGCGAGGATGACTGGGCAGAAATTTGACCCACTTTCTGTAACCATGCGGAAGAAACGGGTGACGTTTCTTTAGACTGATGCTCACTGGTATATACACCTACGCCGATTGATGCAGCAGCAATGAACAAAGGAACCAGCCGCAGCCATTGAACGCCCCGCATGTCCCATCCTCCTTCAAAGTTTCTTTCTAGGCTTTTTTTATCTACCATTAAAATCCACCGTGGCCACTACCCATACCTAAAGGCAGGGGCTTCTCAGAACACGCATGACGCAACCGCCTACGTTACGTTCTGAAGGCTCAGTTCGGGCCAAAAGCAACATAAAAAATGAGCCCAAGAGGGCCCAAAACGCGCATGGCGCTCCCTGCACTGCTCAATGTCAATGAGAAGTGTGAGGATGATGAAAACTTTCATCAGATTCTTCCTTGCGAATTTCGTGAATCATATTGATAAAATAGGTTCCCAGCACAGCCACACTCACTGCCAAACCAATATACCAAGGAATATATTCGTACATAAGGATCCACTCCTTTATCTATTAAACATTCATGCGATGTCTACTACTTAGTATACTATTTTATTCAGCCTTATTGGCCAGGAAAATTCTTCGCAATTATTACCGATTATCAACAACTACTCTAAAAATGCAGATCAAACAGCATTAAATAGTATACGCTTTTGAATTTCTGCTGGATAAAGCAAATCTTTTCTATCATGAGCAAGCGCATCCAATGCGGCTACAAAAGCGTCACCATTGCCTTCCAGAAAAGGGTTTGGCATAACGTAAGCCTGTTGACCGTCAAAATAGGCAAGTTCAGCGTCTCCTGAAAAGCGCACACCATCCAGAGCACCCCAAATGATTAAAAACTCTCCATCCATATGAGTTTTTTCTTGAAACCATTGACTCAACGTTTGACAGACTTCGTTAGCATCCTCAGAATGAAAACCATTTTCCCACATCGTCGTTGTATAACCGTGATCGGCCAAAAAACGAGCAAAACCAGCCATCCATTCTAAACTCAAGTTTATCCCATCCGTTTCTGTTCAATTTACACACCAAATCGCTACTCCTGTGCTATTCGCTTCATTGAAGCCGCTTCGTCCAAGTGCCATAATAAAGGCAGTCAACACCCTTACGAAACGAAAGGCGGGAAAATATGGATCGTCCAACCCTTAAACAACGCTTGACACCACTTCAATACGCTGTCACTCAAGAGAACGCCACGGAGCCCCCGTTTCGCAATGAATTCTGGAATCATCACGCGGAAGGAATTTACGTTGACATCGTCAGTGGTGAACCGCTTTTTTCTTCACTAGACAAATTTGACTCAGCTTGTGGTTGGCCAAGTTTCAGTCAACCTATTGATAAAAATTGTCTGATGGAAAAAACAGACCTCAGTCATGGCATGATTCGAACGGAAGTGCGCAGCAAGAATGCAGACAGCCATCTCGGCCACGTTTTTGAAGACGGCCCTCTAGACAAAGGCGGTCTGCGTTACTGTATTAATTCTGCTGCTTTACGATTCATACCGAAAGATAAACTAGAGGAAGAAGGCTACGGCTCTTATCTCAAACTATTTGAGAACCGTTCTTAATCCATCTCCTCTGATTTGCCGCTCCCCATCGCAAAAACAAGGGTAGCTTAAGATTCATGATCTTTGTCGAGCGTTTGGGTGGCGGATGCCTCTTGCACGAGACTTCGTGAACTGCGTTTAGAGACAATCTGCATAGCTTCCACAAATTTGTTTACATCTGCCTGTAACTCTTCACATTGTTTTTCAAGCAGCGCCTGTTCCTTTTGCAATCGACGAATCTCCTGCTCACGCAATTCCAGCCGATTTTCAAGTTCTCCGCGCTCTCTGCGCAATCTGACGATTTCTCCACCTTCATCAATGATTTCAACAGATTGGAGATATTCAATCAATTGTTGTTTGCTAATTCGCTTATCCACCGAGGATAACGGACGCTCCTCGATCTTCTCCACAGTAGTCTCCTCATGGACAACGGGCGTTGACGGCGGCGGAGAAACAAAAACATTTTTCGCTGAAGCATTCGGCAATGTATATTCATCTTCATCTTCACGCGTAAAAAACGGTTTAATGACAGATTGCCACCTTGTTTTAGCAGCTTGAGCCCTCTTGGATAGCCATTGGATATCCAACCCCGGACGAGATGTCCACTTGCCAAGCAGAGATGCGCCTGTGGAAGGTTCTCGTTCCTCAGTGATATCATTTAAAGTAAAGGTACCACTAGCCAGAAAGTCGACCAGTTTGACAACACAAGCTGCATGAAAAGGTCCATCGAGATCGAGCCGAGCACAATCGGGACAGATTAAATCATCTATCTTTTCAAGAAAACTATCTCGGAAATAAATGGTTCTTGGTAATTCTAAAACAGGTACATCTTTTTGTGTGCTGGCCAAAATTAATTTTCTTTGCGCCACCAAACGTTCTGCCGCCAATTCCACTGCATAAGGATGCATGGATTGACCCATCTGATCCATTTTTACAAGCATTTCATCCAGACGAATTTGAGCATTGCATGTTTCCTGCAAATGAGTTTCCATCACTTGCAAGACCAAAGACTCCGCTTCTTCTTCCGAATCAGGCCAATTGGACAAGACAAAAGATTGCGGTCGACGTTGACTGGCAATAAACTGTTTCGCTTCCTCCACACTAACTTCACTACGGTATTCAGTATCAAATAACTGAACCTGATATTCTTCCGCCACCTTGATGGCCTCAAAACCTTTGAGCGTCTGCATGGTATCTCATCCTCACACGCTGTTGTATGTCGAAAGAGTATCACGAAATGCGTTTCTTCACCAATCAAAATCTTAAAAAGAGTATAATGTTGATCATCGGCAACGACTTTGAAACGAAACAAATTGGAGGTTTTCCCATGCAGCCACCACTCGCTCCCCGCCATCCTCAACCGCAAAGGAAACACGGAGATGTGCGGACTGATGATTACTATTGGCTCAATCAGAAAGACAATGATGAAGTTCTACGGTATCTGGAAGCTGAAAACGCTTATTATGACGAAGTTATGCAACCTCTAAACCAACTTTCCGAAAATCTCTACGAGGAATTTATTGCCCGTATCCCAGACGAAGAACAAGCCATCCCAGTGCGTTTTGGCTCTTACTTTTACTCCCGTCGTCAGGCAAAGGACTGGCAATATCCCGTCTATTTTCGCCAAAAGGCTAATCACCGGGCGGATTTGGCTCATTCTACCCCGGAGGTACTGCTCGATTTAAATGTATTAGCTAAACCAGGAGAATATTTGAGTGTGACAGAACGTCGTATTTCTCCCAATCAACAGTATCTGGCCTATTTAGAAAACAGAGACGGTACAGACCGCTATACCTTACGCGTGCGAGATTTAGCCAGCGGGGAATGGCTGAGTGACGAAGTGCCCAATGTGTTTATCAGCGACAGTATAGAATGGGATGCAAGCGGCCAATACCTTTTTTACATAAGTGTGGATGAAAGCCAAAGGCCCTATCAACTATGGCGACATAAGCTCGGAGACAAAGAGGACATACTCATTTATGAAGAAGCGGATATGACCTGCGTCATTAGCCTGAGCCAATCACGTGACGGTCAATATCTCTTTTTGCAGTCGAGCAGCAAGACCACCAGTGAAACACGCTATTTGCATACTCATCAGCCAACTGAAAACTGGACACTGTTCCAAGCCAAACGGCCGAATATCGAATATACCCTGGAACACTGGCAGGGAGATTTTCTCGTCTTAACCAATGAAAATGCTACGAACTTCCGACTTCAAAAATGTCCAACGACCAATCGCCAGCCACTGGAAGATGTTTTTCCCTATGATGAGACACGTTATTTGACAAACGTTTATCCATTTGCTGATGCTCTAGTGCTGGAGGGTCGAGATAACGGATTGACGCAAGTTTGGATCTATGCGCAAGGCGAGTTGCACCGTTTGGAATGGTCTGAAACGGTCTATACCGTTCGTGTACTCGAACAGTACGAATTTCAGACCCATGAACTTTTGCTGCAATACGAATCATTTTTAACACCCAAAACAACGTATGCCGTTCATCTTCAGCAACTTACCAAAGAAGCTTTGCTGGTACAGGAGATACCAGGAAAATTCGATCCTACCCTCTACACACAGCAACGCGAATACGCATACAGCGAAGACGGAACAAAGATTCCCATCTCACTCGTCTATCGCAAGGACGCACTTCATAAGGGACCTGCTCCACTGCTTCTAAACGGCTACGGGTCTTACGGTATTTGTTTTGATCCTGTCTTCCAAGCTCAAAATCTGCCTTTGCTCGATCGCGGTTTGATCATAGCCATTGCACATGTTCGTGGTGGCGGCGAAATGGGGCGTTCCTGGTATGAGTCAGGCAAGCTCCAACAGAAGATGAACACCTTCACTGATTTTATCGACTGCGCCAAACACCTCATCAAAAAAGGTTATACTTCTCCTGAGATATTGGCGGCTCGTGGTGGCAGCGCCGGTGGCCTGCTGATGGGTGCCGTCGCTAATATGGCTGGAGAATTATTTGCTGTCATTGAGGCTGATGTCCCCTTTGTGGATGTAGTAACTACAATGCTGGATCCAACCATTCCACTGACAACATTGGAGTATGACGAATGGGGAAACCCGGAAAATGAAACAGACTATCAATATATGAAGAGCTATAGTCCTTACGATAACGTGAAAGCGAAAGATTATCCCCACCTGCTAGTCACTACAGGTTTGAACGATCCGCGAGTAGGTTATTGGGAGCCGGCAAAATGGGTCGCCAAATTGCGCGTCATGAAGACGGATGAGCACATGATTGCCATGCGTATCCACATGGGAGCTGGACATTTCGGTTCTTCAGGACGTCTGGAAATGTGGAAAGAACGTGCCACACAAATGGCTTTTCTACTCGACAAAATAGGCATTCACGCATAACTGACATCAAAAAAGAGGCGTTGAAAAACGCCTCTTTTTTGATGTGCATTTTTTTATATAAAAATTTTTTCACAAACTGTTTTATAACAGTAGAAATTTCAGATCATTTGTTATATTATACAATCATCCGAAAGTGAAGAAAGGAGAATCTTCATGAAAAATATTTATGACGATTATGGATGGATACCTCGACCGTATCAGCCACTGCATCCTGCTGTTCAACTCGGATGGGTGTCTCCAGAATTCCCGGAAAATGAGAACCGTTTTTATTGCTATCGTTGCAATCGTCCTATTTCAACAAGTACATCTGGAGCACTCTATGAATGTGAACGTTGTATGAATTTGTCCAACGAATAAATTTTTTTACCACCACTGTTATACAACAATAATCAATAAGAATAAAAAGTGATATAACAGAAAAAGAGGGAGAGATCAGAATGAGCCAAAGAGAACGGAAAATTGCCCAGTTGACAGAAGAATGGAATACGAACCCACGTTGGAGCGGAATTGCAAGAAATTATCAAGCGACTGACGTGGTTAGATTACAAAGCAGCGTGCGCATTCAACATACACTTGCAGAAATCGGATCGGAAAAATTTTGGAAATTATTGCATCAAGAACACCATATTAAAGCATTGGGAGCGCTGACGGGCAATCAAGCAGTCCAACAAGTTAAAGCTGGCTTGAAAGCCATTTATCTAAGCGGTTGGCAAGTCGCTGCTGATGCGAATCTATCGGGCCATATGTACCCTGATCAAAGTTTATATCCAGCCAACAGTGTTCCCCACGTAGTCAAACGAATTAATCAGGCACTCATGCGCGCTGATGAAATTCAATCTGCAGAAGGTGTAGGTGATATAGACTGGTTTGTGCCGATTGTAGCTGACGCTGAAGCTGGCTTTGGTGGTCCGCTGAATGTGTTTGAACTCATGAAGCAAATGATTGAGGCAGGAGCTTCCGCCGTACACTTTGAAGACCAGCTTTCATCAGAGAAAAAATGTGGGCACATGGGCGGCAAAGTATTGTTGCCGACTTCACAAGCTATCCGCAACTTGACTGCTGCCCGCCTGGCTGCGGATGTTTTGGGTGTACCCACTGTCATTATTGCCCGAACAGACGCAAATGGTGCTCACTTGATAACCAGTGACGTGGATCCAAGAGATCAAGCCTTCTTGACTGGAGAACGTACAGTGGAAGGATTCTTCAGAATGCGTGGAGGCCTGGATGCAGCCATTGCCAGAGGTCTCGCCTATGCACCATACGCTGATATGATATGGTGCGAGACTTCAGAACCTAATTTAGAAGAGGCCAGAGCTTTTGCTGAAGCTATTCACAAGCAATTTCCTGGCAAATTATTAGCATATAATTGTTCTCCGTCCTTTAACTGGAAGAAGAAATTGGACGAAAAGACAATAGCCACCTTCCAAGAACAATTAGGTGATATGGGATATAAATTCCAATTTGTCACTCTGGCTGGATTCCATGCCTTGAACCACAGCATGTTCTCTCTCGCTTATCAATATCGTCAATTTGGCATGGCTGCTTATTCGCAACTTCAGCAAGCAGAGTTTGCAAGTGAAGCAGAAGGATATACCGCTACTCGTCATCAGAGAGAAGTTGGCACAGGATATTTTGATGAAGTAACTCAAGTGATTGCTGGCGGACTCTCCTCCACCACGGCCTTGACCGGATCGACCGAAGAAGAGCAATTTGTGTGAGCCTATCCCTATACAAAATCCTCCTTTTCCCGACCCTCTGTGGGTAAAGGAGGACTTTTTCCTGTATATGGACACCGATGATGATTTAATCCTCCTGACAGGATAAAGAATCTGCAAGTTTTGCCTGGACACGATGTCTTCTTAATGGTTTACGTACAGCAAACAGGAGCATACCTCCTATGACTAAAGCTGTGCCTAACCATTCTGCCCACCCTACAGTCTCATCAAGCGTAAAAAAAGCAATGAGGACCGTGAAGATGGGATTGAGATTGAGAAACATGCCCGCAACGGTTCCGCCCATACGTAAAACGCCAAGATTCCAAAAAACCATAGCCACGACCGTACCGAGCACGGCAGTATATCCTGCTGCATACCAAAAAGCGGGATAAGCAGGCAAATGATATAAACCGGAAGCTGTAAAAGGCAGGCAGACTACGGCTCCTATAGCGGCTGACCAAAAAGTAGCCAGATAAGGAGATACATCGCGCATCGCTTGTCGGCTAAAGACCGCATAAATTCCCCATATGGCGACTGCGAGCAACATCCATAAATCTCCTTGATTGACCTGTAACTGCAACAGTTTCATCAAGCGACCACTCGTAATCACAACGACAACGCCAGCTAAAGAGATAAACATGCCTATCCACTGTAGACCACGCAGTCGCTCACGAAGAAAAAATAATGAAGCCAAAGCTATGGCAAGTGGGTTAAGCGCTGAAAGAAGCCCGACTTGGTCGGCGCTTGTATGCTCAAGTGCCTGATAAGTAAATACATTGAATAACACGACGCCTGTAGCGCTCATGCCCACCAGTGGCAGCCAAGTGGATTTTTGAGGCCAAAACTTGCGTTCTGTTAATCGTATGACAGGCACCAAACAAACCGCGGACAGAAGCCAGCGCAATTCTGTCAGGGTCAAAGCTGATGCATGCCCCACCAAATCTTTACCGGCTACAAAATTTCCCGCCCATAATATACTTGTGACAATCAACAAGATGACTGTTTTCATGATGCCAACTCCTAACCTGTTCCAACCACAGCACTTCGCTATCATCTTTTCGTCCTAAATAGGCCTTTTTGGATTCTCTTCATAGGCATTGATCCCGCTACTCTTTTTGCATATCAGCATAGACTACTGCACGGTCCACGATCTAGCAACAGAAGGGAGTGTCCATCCATTCATGGTACGTTATATGGTTCAAAAGGGCGATACACTCGGTGATATTGCTGTCAAATACGGGACAACCGTGCAAGCTATCGTATCAGCAAACGGTATTCGCAATCCCAATATGATTTATCCCGGACAAATGTTAAAAATACCTTCTCCTCATTACGCAGAGAAAAGCAAGTCCAGTTACAGTCCTATGCACCATTCCATGCATCATTCCATGCACTCGCATTCACATTCCATGCATCCTAGCAAACACTATGAAATGCATGACGAGAAATATCACAGTTCACACAAACACAACGGATACGATTCCTGATGGTAACAGTCCCTCGCATCAGTAAGGGTCTGTCAGAATACCCCATCTTGCAGACGATGCCGACAAGGAAAAAAGCCAGCCAACACCAGATGGCTGGCTGAGCTTTGCTTGTTAGAAATTTTTCTTGGCACCTGGACATCTTGGTTCAGGATTCCATGAATCGCATATCACTCTCATCACGATTCAAACGAGCTTCTGCCATCTCTTGCAACTTGAATTTTTGAATCTTTCCTGTTCCAGTCATTGGCCATTCTTCAACGCTGACAAACCATACATGACGAGGAATTTTAAATTTTGCCAAGCGTTCTTGACAAAACTCTATGATATCACGACGCGAACATTCCACTCCTGGTTTCAGTTCAATAAAGGCAGCCCCTGTTTCGTGAGTCATAGCATCTTTGACACCTACGACGTATGCCTGAGCTACAGCTGGATGCTTACAAATGACATCCTCTACTTCTTTGGGAGCTACATTCTCTCCTGAAATTTTGTAGAGTTCCTTACTGCGCCCAAGTAATTCCAGATAACCTTCTTCATCGATTCGACCGAGATCACCCGTACGAAACCAACCGTCCTTGTCAATAACCGCTGCCGTTTCTTCTGGCTTGTTGTAATAGCCACGCGTTACCAGATTGCCACGGACCGTCAACTCTCCTACCTCGCCAGGTGGTAAATCCTCCCCGGTAAACGGATCAATGGTTTTATACTGACAATTTGCCCCGCCGAATTCCGGTAAGCCACTGGAGCCACCTGGCTTAATCCGCCCTACTTTGTTGACCACAATCTCAATTGGAGCCCCAACTTCAGTATGTACTGTGGCTGCAGTCGCCTCTGTTCCACCATAACCCGCACAAATTTCCTGAACTCCGAGCACATCTACCGCTCGCTCCCAAATGGCAATGGGGGCAGGTGCTGCTGCACACATCAGCGCATTCAGTACAGAGACATCATAACGCGAAACTTCAGGATGATTGACAACTGCCACAAGCATTGAAGGTACGCAGAGAAAATCCGTCGCCTTATATTTTTCCATCATTTGCAAAGTAGTCGTTGCGGTAAATCGTGGCGAAGTAATCAGTGTACCGCCAACAAAAGAAGCCGCTAAAATCCCCTCCACCAATGCAAAGACATGGTAAAGCGGCAACGCCGTATAAATTCTTCGTCCATCTTCAAAAGCACGACTGAGTGCAGTGGAGAAACCGCATCGCAAAAACATATCGTGCGTAATCATGACACCCTTTGGCAGCCCAGTTGATCCTGATGTATAGATAATATCTGCCACTTCGTCTGGATAACGATTCTTTTCAAGTTCCCTGCGCCAAATCTCATCACTGACATCGTCGGCAAGATGCTGAAAAGTTTCCCAGGATATAAATCGCCCGTCAAGCGGCCGTTCACTATTTTGAATGCAAACAACCTGTTCAAGATGTATAGACCGATCACGATTCGTCAATTCATCATAAATCTTCTCTATTTCAACATCGTGAGCCACACCACTGGCAGTCTGGTGCATAATCAACCAACGGCTGTCTGATTGACGCAGTAGATAGTGGATTTCATCGCTACGCAACATGGTATTGATGGGCACACAAACAGCACCGATCATCCATACTCCGAGCATCGCAAAGAAGTTGTCCGCCTCATTAGCCATCAGCAACGCCACATGTTGACGACGTTTGACACCAAGTTTGAGAAGAGATTTGGCAAACGCTTTTCCCTTTTCCCACGCTTCTTCATAGGTAAACACGTTATCTTCAACAATCAGAAGTGGACGATGGGCATAAAGAGTCAATAAATGTTCAAAGTGCTGAGACAAGGTATATCGCGGCCAAACCGGAAACAAGTCTTGCAAATACTGCCGACGTTCTTCAGCCGTCATGACCATGTGCTGGCTTCTCCTTTCTCTATTTCCTGGTTTCTTAGAGAAATGACTTTATATCGTTCTCTTCCAAATTAAACAAGCATTCTGCCCACCAAAACCAAAAGAATTGGAAAGAACATAATCTACAGAGCGGTACATGACCTCACCTAAAACCAAAAGCGGAGGCGCTTCTTCATCCGGTGCATCACAATGCAAATTCACTGGCAAGCGGCTCGTTTGCAGTGCCAAAAGAGCGACAATACTTTCTAAGGCACCTGCCGCCCCCAAAGCATGTCCTGTAGCTCCTTTGGTTGAACTAACAGGAATATCTGCCAACGCATCGGCAAACACCTTGCGCAATGCCCGACACTCTGCCACATCACCCGCTTGCGTAGCAGTGGCGTGGGCATTGATATAACCAATTTGCTTCGGCTGGAGTCCAGCTTGCTGCAAAGCTTGTTCCATAGCGAGCGCCGCGCCAACACCGTCCGGATGAGGGGAAGTATCATGATAGGCATCATTCGAGATTCCATAACCAACGAATTCAGCTAAAATTTCTTTACCACGTGCTTCAGCATGTGCCCTTGACTCAAGAATCAACACAGCTGCTGCCTCACTCATGACCATCCCTTGCCGATCGCGATCGAACGGACGGGACCAGGTGGATGGGTCGCCATTCCCCGTTTTAGCAAGCGCCCCAGAAGCAGAGAGACTCGCTAAAATTGGTGGATTGAACAGCGACTCTGTGCCAGCCACCAGTACAATATCCGCTCGCCCCGCAGCAATCCATGCAGCCGCCTCGCCAATAGCATTGGCCGAAGAAGCACAAGCGGAAGAAATGGTGAGCACAGGTCCCATCACGCCATAATGACGAGCCAGTACACCAGCCGTGCCACTCGGCATAGATTTGGTAACCAGACGCGGACTGACGCGATTCCTACCCTGTCGATAAATCGCCTCCGCACCTTCTACCAGCGAACCCACACCTCCATAAGTAGTCCCAACGGCAATACCTACTCGATGAACAGGTACTCCCCAGTTTACTTCACCACTTTGTTCGTAACCCGCCTGAGTGAGGGCCTCCCGAGCGGCTACCATCGCCATCTGCGCTGCCCGATCCAATTCCGACGCTCGTTTTTTATCTAGAAATTGCTCCGCTTGAAAATCAGGAATATCTGCGCTCGCCGGTGACCAATTGGCCAAAGAGGCGGGTGAAGCATGAATACCAGAAACACCCGCCAACAAAGAATCCCAAAAGATTGGAACCCCTAACCCTAACGGCGATACGATGCCATACCCCGTCACGACAACCCGCACAAAAAAACCTCCTGCCGTTCTCTCGGATGCTTGTCAAAAAAATAGAATCTTCATGGACATCTATCATCGCAAACGAAAAACTAACCATAAATCCAACAATATTGTAAACTTCGTCTTCACTTGAAACAATTCCTCTGATTTTTTACAAATTTAACTGAGTCTTGCTAAGTTCCCGATTCATTTGGAGACGCATGGGCAGATAATAGAAGAATGCTGAGACAAACAGTCCCACCACCCAGGCAATATCTGCGCCATGCATCCATTTAGCGATGAATCCTTCATGTAAGGTTGTATTCATAAAGGGAAACTGTACAAGAACACCTATGACATAAGCTACAATAGCTGCAAGATTGATGCCAGCATAAGCATCGTTACGTCCCAAAATACCTTCTATGTCATATTTCCCCTTGCGTAAGAAGTAAAAGTCCACTAGATTAATGGACGTCCAAGGCACTATAAAATAAAGTAACAGCAAAATGAAATTTGAGTACTCTGTCAAAAAATCCCCCTGTCCAAGAATGCTGATGAGCGTACCAATGGCTCCAACTGACAAAATAAAAAGCATGCGTTGCCAACCTGTAACATGTAAATGACGAATGGCCCCTAGCGTTGTCGTTACCGACATAAATCCTCCATACAAATTGAGAGCATTAATAGCCAGAACGCCCAGAAAAATGATGATACCCGTGACAAAAAACCAATGAGTTCCAGAAAGTTGTTCAAGATATTGAACCATATCCGCAGATTGTTTAGGTGCAATTATTGCAGCCATAGCCCCTAGTATCATCATCCAGGATGAACTGATGACTGAACCCAAATAGGTCCAGAAAAAGGTAGCTGTTACCGACGTGTTCTCCGGCAGATAGCGAGAATAATCTGCTACATAAGGAGCGTAGGTCAGTTGCCAGCTTGCCATGATGGAAATGACCAGCAAAAAGGCACTCCAGTGAAACGGAACGGGTGTCGAGTGAACATGCGGTAAAAATTGCATCATACGCACACTGATATAGAGAAATAAAATCACAAAAACAATAGCTACATATTTTTCATAAGTATGAATCAGGTCATAGCCGATTGTTACCAGTAAAACTGCTGCGATATTCACGATGATGATGCTCATGGTGACAGAAAGATGGAGAACCCCAGACAGTGCCTGCGCACCAAGCACAGCACTGCTCGAGAAAAAACCAATATACATGACGATAACTAAAATAAGTGGCAGAATAGCCCCTATCTTCCCAAATTGTGCCCTACTTTGAATCATTTGCGGAACGCCAAGCTTCGGACCTTGAGCAGAATGATAAGCCATAAAGAGACCTCCAAGCAGATTGCCGATCACGATGGCTAGCACGGCATAGCCTAGATTGAGTCCCAGTACAATGGCCAAGACTCCAGTAACCACAGTCGTGATTTGAGCATTAGCAGAAAACCAAATCGTGAACAAACTTCGGGCCTTTCCATGTCGCTCATGACTTGGAATATAATCAATACTGTGCTTTTCCATGAACATGTTCGCTGACTACCTCCTCATATTGTGGATTCTCATAGGAAGACTAACGCAGTTTCAATCAACAGACTACGCAAAATATTGCGAACTTTTAGCAGGAATTTGTGGTAATGAAAGCGTTTCATTGCGAACGGCAAGAAAGAACGGAGTGACATGATGTCTTATCGAATGCAACCTACGCATTGTCAAGGTTGGCCACAGGAAGGCTTGTATCGCTTATTAGAGAATGTTCTTTCCCCCGCTGTAGCCGAAAACCCTTACGAATGGACGGTTTATGGTACCGGCAGAGCGATTCGCAACAAAGCAGCACTGCTAGAAACACAAAACTTACTTGCTGACTTGCGAGAAGACGAGACGTTGCTTATTCAGTCAGGCCAACCTGTTGCCGTTTTTGCTACTCATCCCATGGCTCCGCGCGTTCTTATTTCAAATGGCATGCTCGTGCCCAAATGGGCAAATTGGGATCACCATTATCAATTAGAGCAAAAAGGTTTACTGATGTATGGACAGTCCACGGCCGCATCTTGGGCATACATTGGCGCTCAAGGCATTCTACAGAATACTTACGAAACGCTTCGTGAAGTTGCCGAATCCTGGGGCGGTACACTGTTGGGCAAGTGGGTCTTGACAAGTGGACTTGGCGGCATGGGGTGTGCGCAACCTTTGGCCGTCAAAATGAACGGCGGAGTGGCCATTGTAGCAGAAGTAAGCGCAGAACAGATTCAGCGGCGACTCGATACAGGATATATCGACGTAGCTACAAACAGTATAGAAAATGCCTTGCAAATGGCTCAGGCAGCATGCCGCAAGAAATACCCCCTTTCTATTGGCTTGCTCGGTCATGCTGGAACAATTTACGATTCTATAGCTAACCGTGGGATGGTCCCTGATATTGTGACTGACCAGACACCTGCCCACGATTTGTTAAGAGGCTACATTCCAGATGAATGCAGTGTGTCGGAAGCTTTACGTTTACGGACGGAAAATCCTAGTCACTATTTGACATTATCTGCTCAAAGTGTGGTTCGCCACACCGCGGCTATGTTGCGTTTTGCCAAAATGGGCAGCATCATCTTTGAATATGGCAACCATTTGCGTGCAGCAGCAAAAGAAGCTGGTCTAGAACAGGCAGTCAATATTCCCTCCTTTATTACTTTATTTGCCCGTCAACGTCTCAGTCGAGGAGATGGCCCCTTACGATTTATTGCACTCTCTGGAAAAGCACAGGATATTTTTCAACTCGATGCTGCTTTGCTCAAACACTACCCACATAATCAACGCATGACACACTGGCTGCATTATGCTCAAGAAAACGTGCACTTTCAGGGATTGCCTGCCCGTTCTGTTTGGTTGACTTACGAAGAACGCGAACAATTATGCGAATGGCTCCCAGAATATCTCAACCAGCAACCACCTGAAGCACCATTGGCTATCACCCGCGATCATTTTGCCGGATCAACCATGGCATCTCCGCATCGCGAAACAGAAACCATGCCAGATGGAAGCGATGCAGTAGCTGACTGGCCGATTCTAAATTCTCTGCTCATGACCGCAAGTGGCGCCACAATGGTAACCGTGCAACAAGGTGGAGGTGTCGGTGTGGGCCAATCTCTACACTCGGGAATGACACTGGTACTGCATTCTACAGAGGACTTACCCACAAGATTGCAGCGCGTTTTAATGGGCGAAGCCAAACTTGGCGTACTGCGCTACCAAAATGCTGGTTACCCACCCCAGCCAAAGAGGAAAGGGAAAGATGGCGTTATATGAAAAAACCGTATGATTGGCAACGTGTTCAGAGTGAAGAATATTTGCTGAGGCATTGGATACTGGGTCAACCACTGAGTGCCAAGATGCTTTGGAATATTCTTAGCGATCTCGATTGGCAACAGGCACCCCATCAAGTCATGGTTTTACGCTGGCAATTAGACAAAGAGGCGCAAATTTTTCTGGGTGACACGCAAAAATTTACTATCCGTCAACATATTACCGAGATTGCTCGCGATTATATTCCTCAATGCTTGCAAATTTGGCAAGAAGAAGACGAGTGGATCTCTTTTCCACACTATCATTCTGTACTGAATGAAGAGAATCTCTCCAATATGTTGCAAGCCATTCTAGCCAGCTTACCCATTCCTTTACCTGTGCGACTCTTTATCGGAGTGGAAAAAGTGGTGGACACGGTAGTACAAATTCCACAAGCGCTGCGCCTGGCACGCAGGGCTGCCTTGCAAGCCATGGAACATCAGATACAGATTCTCTCGGTGGAGGAAATGGAACTCGATTTAGACCATTGTGATGCACCTAACCATCATGCCGAAAAAAATGATGATCAACCTATCCCTGCTTGGCAAACTCATGACGCCAGAGAAACACCTGCGATTTCGCCTATTGTAGAACAGGCTGTAGCGTATATACACAGTCATCTGCAATCTGCTTTGACACTCCCAGAAATCGCAGCTCAAGTAGCTGTCAGCCGTTTTCATTTAAGCCATCTTTTTCGCCAACATTTACAGACTACTGTGACTTCTTATGTAAGATCTGCACGGCTTGCCAAAGCGGCTGAACTGCTTGCCAATAGCGATAAAAGCATCAACGAAGTAGCAGATGCGGTTGGCATGGCTGACGCCAATTATTTCAGCAAGTGTTTCCGTGCTACATACGCTCTCTCGCCTAGTGAGTTTAGACGCCATAAAAAAGCATCCATTCAAGAGTAAAATTTTTACTTAAATTCTTAAATTACTGGAGCATCCTGAAAGCTGCAGTCAGCAAATCTTTGCCTTAACTTCGCAAACCGCTCCAGCGACATACCTGTTTGAATACGCTATCATGATGGGCAAAAGACCATAGAAGGGATACGTTTGTTGATTGCCATTGATGTCCCTTGAAGGAGAGAGCTTGGATGTCTGCTAAACTTGAATATCCGATTCACGCCCCTCGCGGAAAAACACTCCGCTGTAAAGGCTGGGAACAGGAAGCCGCATTGCGTATGCTGATGAACAATTTGGATCCCGAAGTAGGCGAACGTCCACAAGATTTGGTCGTCTATGGAGGGATTGGCAAGGCTGCCCGCAATTGGGAAGCCTACCACGCCATTGTGCGCAATCTAGAACAGCTTGAATCCGATGAGACCTTGTTAATTCAATCGGGTAAACCGGTCGGAAAATTTCGCACTCACGAGGATGCCCCACGAGTCCTGATATCCAATTCCATGTTAGTACCGCATTGGGCAACTTGGGAGCATTTTCGAGAATTAGATGCCAAAGGTCTGATGATGTTTGGCCAAATGACTGCTGGAAGTTGGATTTACATTGGTACACAGGGTATCCTCCAAGGAACCTATGAAACTTTTGCTGCTGCGGCTAGACAAAAGGGACTTCCTTCACTGGCTGGTACACTTACTGTAACTGCTGGACTGGGAGGGATGGGAGGCGCACAGCCACTCGCCGTGACTATGAATGAAGGCGTCGCCATTGTGGTGGAAGTCGATCCGCAGCGAATCGCCCGACGTATCGAAACGAAATACTGCGATGTGCAGGCCAACAGCCTGGATGAAGCACTTGCTCTGGCTAAAGAAGCTAAAATCAAGAAAAAAGCATTATCCATAGCACTGCTTGGCAACGCCGTGGATGTTCTGGAGGAATTGGTGCAGCGAGAGATGGTTCCCGACTTTGTCACTGACCAAACTTCAGCTCACGACCCGCTCAACGGTTATATCCCGCAAGGATTGTCTCTAGATGAAGCCACGCGCTTACGTCTGGAGAACCCAGAAAGATATATTCAACTTGCCAAGTCCAGTATGGCTAGACATGTAAAAGCTATGCTTTCCTTGCAAAAGCTAGGAGCGACTGTGTTTGATTATGGCAATAATATTCGCCAGGTAGCTTACGACGAGGGTGTAACAGACGCGTTTGCCTTTCCTGGATTTGTTCCCGCATACATTCGCGACTTGTTTTGCGAAGGCAAAGGACCGTTTCGCTGGGCAGCGCTTTCTGGAAACCCAGAAGATATCTATAAAACGGACGATCTCGTTCTTAAACTTTTCCCGGACAATGAACATTTGCGTCGCTGGATAACCTTAGCCAGAGAACGTGTACAATTTCAAGGGTTGCCAGCACGCATCTGTTGGCTGGGCTATGGTGAGCGTGTGCGGTTTGGTCTCGCCTTAAATGAGATGGTAAAAAGCGGTGAATTAAGCGCACCGATTGTGATTGGTCGCGATCACCTTGATTGTGGTTCCGTGGCAAGCCCCAACCGTGAGACGGAGGCTATGCGCGATGGCAGTGATGCAGTGGCTGACTGGCCGATTTTAAACGCACTGGTCAACACAGCGGCAGGAGGAAGTTGGATTTCTGTCCATCACGGTGGTGGTGTAGGTATGGGGTACGCCATACATGCGGGAATGGTCGTAGTGGCTGACGGCAGCGAACGCGCAGCGCGTAAACTGGAGCGCGTGTTGACGACAGATCCAGGCATGGGTATCATCCGTCACGTGGATGCAGGGTATGAAAAAGCAGAACAAGTAGCACGCGAAAAAGGTGTCAACATTCCAATGTGGGAAAATTAATGTCATCCATTCCTCCAAAAACCAATTACAACCATCCTGCTCATCCATGGGCAGGATGAACTCACGGAAAAGGAGTTTTGGCATGACAGAGAGAGTATTCGATTCATTAATTGTGCACGCTCAAGTCGCTACCATAGCCGGTTCTGCCCCCCACTGCGGGAGCGCCATGCGTGAAATAGGACTATTGAACGACGCAGCCGTAGGCATCATAGATGGCAATATTGCTTTTGTGGGCAGCAGCCAAGATGCTGCAGCGCTGGAGACCAAAGAGTGTCTGGATGCTCGAGGCAGACTGTTGACGCCTGGTCTCGTCGATCCACACACACATCTTGTGCACAGCGGATCGCGCGAAAATGAACTGGCGCAAAAGCTGGCCGGTATCCCTTATTTGGAAATTTTGCAACAAGGCGGGGGTATTCTTTCGACCGTCCATGCTACACGCAGAGCAAGTCGGGAAGAACTCATAGAGCAAGCACTTCGCTCCTTGCGAACGATGCTCCTCTGGGGCACAACAACCGTAGAAGCGAAAAGCGGTTACGGTCTAGATGTGCCCACTGAACTGCTGCAGTTGCGTGTGGCTCAAGAGTTACGGAAGTTGCAGCCTGTGGAAATTATTTCAACCTTCCTTGGCCCACATGCCATACCGCCTGAATATCAAGATCGTCCGGATGCTTTTTTAGAACAGATGATTCAATTACTGCCAGCCATCCAAACTGAGCAGTTGGCTGATTTTGCCGATATTTTTTGCGAACATGGTGTATTCAGTGTGGTACAAAGCGAAAGATTTTTGGAAGCCGCTCAAAAAGCTGGTTTCGGATTGAAAATTCACGCTGACGAAGTCGAACCGCTGGGTGGTGCGGAACTAGCCGCTAAACTCGGAGCTGTTTCTGCTGACCATTTATTAGCAGCCAGTGAAAACGGTCTGCGGTCATTGGTATCAGCTGGCGTCATACCTGTACTGTTACCCGGAACTTCCTGGAACTTACGTGCCAAGCCTGCGCGCGCACGCTTTCTTATAGATACGCTTCAAGCCCCCGTGGCACTGGCTACAGATTATAATCCTGGCAGTTGTCCGACAGAATCGTTGCAATTCATTATGGCTCTGGCAGCCAATGAACTGCGCATGACGCCTGAAGAAATTTTGACAGCTGTAACCATCAATTCCGCACATGCCATTCGCCAAGCTCATCGCGTAGGCTCTATTGAAGTAGGTAAACAGGCAGATCTCTGTCTATTCAACGCGGACAATCCTGCCTATTTGGTCTACCACTTTGGTATCAACCATATAGCAGATGTTTGGAAAAAAGGCCAACATGTGGTGGTAAACGGTCTTTATATCGATAATCCTTGATTGGAGAGAAAAATACTTATGATTCGCGGTGTAGAAAAAGCAGACACTCGCTTTCGTGACCATCTTGATCAAAAAGTTATGGACTGGATACGTCCTTATGACGAATCGATTGAATTCGACACAGCGTTACTTGGAGCCCCACTATCCAAAACATCCATCAGCCACTCTGCGGCCTTTCGCCTGCCAGACGCTATTCGTTCTCTATTTCAAACTTTTACTCCCTTTTCAATTCACCATCGTCTGGACTTGAGCGAACATTTACGTTTGGTAGACATGGGAAATATCCGCATGCATTTGACAGACTTAAACGCTTGCTTGGAAGCCATTGAATGGGCTTGTCTCGATTATTGGAAACAATTTCCTCATCAACGTTTGATTCTTTTAGGTGGCGATCACGCAATAACCGGGGCATCGCTGCTCGGATTGGCTCAAGCTCGACCGGGAAACTATGGAATCCTCCATTTTGACGCGCATCATGATGTGCGTAACTTGCAAGATGGCGGACGCAGCAATGGCACTCCATTTCGTACGGTACTAGAGTCGGGGAATTTTAAGGGCAAAAATATTGTACAGATTGGTATCCAGGATTATGTAAACAGCCGGATCTATCATGAGTACGTTCTGCAACACGGAGTAACAGTCCACAGCGCCCGGCAAGTGCGACATACTGGGCTGATGACTTTAATCGAGCAAGAAGTAAATCGATTGCGTAAGCAGGTGGACGCTATCTACGTCAGCTTTGACATGGATGTCATAGACCAAAGTTTTGCGCCCGCTGTACCAGCGCCGAGCAGCGGTGGTCTGGATATGTGGCAAGCAATTGAAGCCCTGGAATGGCTCGGCAGCCAGCCAGACGTTATAGGTTTCGATCTCGTTTGTATTGACCCAGAACGCGATGTGCGTGACTTGACTGTGCGTGCTGCTACGACTTTATTAATGAGCTTTCTGACAGGGCAGGCACTCAATTCATCCACGAAATAAAGCAAGCATTGTACTTGGACTTTTATAGGAAACTGCGGGCAATCTTTCCCCAGTCGTCCAATCGGTGTAAGGCGTCTTGCCAGGTCTCGCTTACGAGTTCTGCAGCATGACGCCTGCGTTGCAAACGAATTCCTTGTCCGGCCCAAAGTGACATATAGTCCACATTTCCTATTTGTGCGGCACGATTGCGAATATCGCGAGTCCACTCGTTCTGTATAGGATACGGCAACGTGGCATCTTCCAAATCAACCAGTTCATTCATCATTGCCGTGATCAAACCACGAGCAGATTTTCCTGAGTAAATTTTTGTCAAACGCGTATCCGTTTCTTCAGCTTGAAGAAGTTTTTCTTGATAAGCAGGGTGTGCTCCACTCTCATAACAAGTCAAAAAAGCCGTTCCCATTTGAACAGCTTGCGCGCCTAGCAAAAATGCGGCCGCCACACCTCTGCCGTCCATCAAACCTCCTGCGGCTATGACCGGGATTTGCACAGCATCCACCACTTGAGGCAATAGAGCCATGCTCCCTATACAAGCCTCTTCCACAGCATGATCAAACGTACCACGATGTCCGCCAGCTTCGTAGCCTTGCGCGACTACTGCATCCACACCGGCTTTTTCCAGTTGTTCAGCTTCATGCACACTTGTGGCCGTACCTATCATATAAATCCCTGCTTGTTTACAAAGATTTATCCATTCTTGCGATAATCGTCCGAATGTAAACGAGAAAACAGGAACCCCTTCATTGATGACAACTTCCATTTGTTGTTCAAAAAGTGATTCCTGACTCTGAGGCCATTGGGTTTGCTCGGCAAGTCCCAGTCTAAGGCGGATCTTTTGAAGAGCTTTTTCCATCTGCTGACCATGCTCTTGATGAATCGATCGATTATTTTTTTCTGGAATAAACAAATTGACCGCAAACGGTTTTTCTGTTTGTAATTTCGTTTGGCGAATGGCATCACGCAAATCGCCAGGCTTCATATATCCAGCTCCAAGCGTTCCTAGACCGCCAGCATTGGAAACCGATGCTACCAATTGAGGAGTCGTAGGTCCTCCTGCCATACCAGCTTGAATGATAGGAATTTGAATGCCAACTTTTGTTATCCAATCGATTCCCAAAACATCTCCCCCTTACATGACAACTACCAATCTACTAGCTTCACCGCCAGCCAGTTCATCAAATCCTTGATTGATATCTTCCAATGGCATTGTTTTGGAAAGCAACTTCTGTACAGGCAGCAAACCTTGTTCACAAAGTTGAATGAAGCGTGGAATATCACGCGAGGGGATACAACTACCTACATACGAGCCTTTAATTGTTCGTTCCTCAGCAGCAATTGATACCTGTGGAATAGAGAACATGTGATGAGGATGAGGTAATCCAGTAGTAACTGTGGTCCCTCCTCGACGTGTAATCTGATAAGCATTGACCAAGGCAGTAACCACGCCAGCCGTCTCAAAGACAAACTCCAAGCCACCACCAGTTTCTTCTCTGACAAGTTCAACCAGATTGTCCAAACGAGCGTCGTACGTATGCGTAGCACCAAGCTCGCTTGCAAGAGCTAATTTAGCCGGCTGGGTATCAATGGCTATCATTTGGCGAGCTCCCGCCAACCGTGCTCCCATCAACGCTGAAAGGCCAACACCTCCCAGACCAACCACAGCAACACTCGCCCCAACAGGTAAACGGGCTGTGTGAATAACCGCCCCTACTCCGGTCATGACAGCACATCCAAATAGAGCTAATTGAGAAAAAGGAAGTTCTGTCTCCACAGGGACGATAGAATGTTGCGATAACACGGCGTATTCAGCAAACGCTGAAACTCCTAGATGATGATGGAGTACATTTTTCCCAGCATAGAGACGTCGACCTCCCGTCAACAACTCTCCCGCTCCATTGGCTACCGCACCTGGTTCACAGAGGGCTGGCCTGCCTTCGCGACATGGCGCGCAATGTCCGCAGCTTGGCACAAAAGCGCAGACGACTTTCTGTCCTGGACGAATATCTTGCACCCCCGCCCCGACTTCTATCACTTCTCCTGCCGCTTCATGCCCCAGTACCATAGGCATGGGACGTGGGCGATTACCCTCTAAAACAGATAAATCCGAATGACAGAGCCCGGCAGCATGAATTTTCACCAATACTTCCCCCGCTTGAGGCGGATGCAATTCTACTTCTTCAATAGACAATGGTTTACTCTGAGAATACGGTTTGGGTAACCCCATTTCTCGCAAAACAGCGGCACGCATTTTCAACTAGATACACCTCATTTTGAACTTTTTATCTTTTTTCTATTCCATAAAAAGAAAACTTACTTATCAAATTTGCCTTAGTTAAAGCAAAGGTTAAAATCATCCATAGAATGGCGATGAGGAGCGATAAAAACAATGTGGAGAACCATCATTCAACCAAGAGTCTCAGAAACCGACGGTTCAGGACATATCAATAATACCACTATCCCTGTTTGGCTTGAGGCTGGAAGAGAAGAACTGTTTCGTCTCTTTACACCCAACTTATCCTTTGCTGATTGGAAGATGGTTGTAGCTGAAACGCGTATCCGTTATCTCAACCAAATTTTTTATGGTAAAAAAGTAGAAATCCGCACAGCCATTGAACGCATTGGCAACAGCAGTTTGACCCTCAACGAAGAGATTGAGCAGGAGGGCAACCTCTGTGTCACTGCGACAACTGTCTATGTCAACTTTAACTTTATCCATCAAAAAAGCGAACCCATTCCTGAAACTATACGCCATCAATTATTAGCACATCTCATTGAAAAATAATTTTCACAACCCAAAAGCGGCCGATCCAATCTCGGCCGCTGAATTGGCAAGTCTATAGAAACCTTACATCCCTGTGTTGACTTGCGCAGGAGATAAACTTTTCTGACGTGTCGCAACAGAAACCAAGAGTACAACCAGCATATTGACGAGGAGCGCCCAAAAACCTGTATTGGCTCCCCAAAGAATGGATTGTTTAGTGAGCGTAAAGTAGACCACCAAAACCACTCCTATGACGATCCCGCTGAAAGCCCCTGCTTTTGTCACATTCGATGGAGCAAATAAGGTCAAAAGCACAGTGGGGAAAAATTGAGAAACAAAATTGTATCCCATGAGTAACAGCGCAACGATTGTAGCATTGCTATGAATGGAAAAAAGAAAAGTGACAATGGCTACCAACCAAACTACAACACGCGCCACCCGTTGCACCTGTTGAGAAGAAGCATTCTTAAAGCATGGTTTGTAAAGATTTTCTGCCACAAGTGTCCCTGCACACATCATCATGAGTGAACCAGGCACAATCGCTGTCAACACACCTGCGCTACCTATCACACCAACAAGCCAAGCCGGAAATGTCTTTTGGACTGCAGCCAGCAATGCTAGGTTAGTATTTTTAAGACCAGGTACAATCCATATGGCAGCAAACCCTGCAAAGAAGACAAACAATAGAATCAGTTGATACAGCGGTAAAAAAGTAGCGTTTCTTCGAAAGATTCGTTCATTTTTAGCGGTATAAACCGCACCAAAAGCATGTGGCCACATATAGAATCCGAGTCCTGTCAAGGCAACTGTGGAGAGAAACCAAGGAATTCCCATGCCATGTTGCCCAAGTGTTAAAAATCCAGGCTTCTCTTGATTTATATGAACCATCAATTGATGTAAGCCACCAGCACGAATGGGTAAAGCAATACCTACAACTAGAACAACTGCCAGAATGAGTATATCTTTTAATACAGCTGTCCATGCCGTACCATAAATGCCACTAACGGTTACATATATCGCCAACAGAAACATGGCTATAGCAATAGCCACCCATTGAGGCAAAGCGCCATACGAAGCCATTTGAACAATCAGACCAAGCCCTGTCATCTGTGACTGAAGATAAGGAATAATAGCGACAACTCCCACCAAAGCAACTAAAACACCTAAAGCAGGGCTATTGAATTGACGAACAAAAAAATCTGGTTGAGAAATGAGTTGATGACGTTTGGCATATCTCCAAATAGGAGGCAAGAGAAAATATGAGAACAAATAGGCTACTGCTCCATAAGCCAAAATATAGACTGTTGGACCACCTGTTCCATAAGCCCATCCACTGCCACCAAGAAACGTAAACGTAGTGTAAATTTCTCCTGCCAACAAAAGAAAAACAAAAAGAACTCCAAATCTTCTGCCGCCTACCGACCATTGTTCCATATCCAAACGTTTTCTTTTTTTCGATAAAAGCGCCAGACATAGTGCCACCAACATGGTTGCAAATATGAGAATGATGGGAGCTTCATGCATGCTCTATTCCTCCTTATTGGCCGGATCGAAATGATATATGACAGCCATACAAACAGAAGTGAAAAGAATAGCCATCACCATGTAAAAGAAGAGAAATGGCATACCTAGTAAAATAGGATAAACATGATTGACAAAAAAAACGCCTCCAAAAATTACAATAATAGGTAAACAAGCTAGCCAACGAATGGCCATTTTCACCCCTCCTATTTGGTTATCAATCGACCATTGTACGTAGAACTATACTGACAAACGCCTTGACCCCTACTGGTAGGGAATCCTCGTCAATCGTAAATCTGGGATGATGATGCGGATATATAATTCCTTTTTCCACATTTCCAGCCCCCACATTAAAGAACGTACCTGGCACCGATTGCTGGTAAGCTGAAAAATCCTCTCCCCCCATATGCTGTTCTCCTTCAATGACAGTCTCATCCCCAAAAACTTCAATCAGCACGGCTCGAATTTTATCCGTCAATGGTTCATCATTGACCACAGGATGATATCCTTCTTCATAGTGGAAAGAGTAGGTTGCACCATGTGCACTACAAATCCCAGCGACAATCTGTTCCATCATCTGTGGTATCTGTTTGCGCAATTCTGCCTGAAAAGTACGTACCGTCCCATTTAATTCAACTTTCTCAGGAATAATATTATGAGCTGTACCCGCATGAAACTGCGTCACAGAAAGAACAACTGGTTGTAATGGATTTATTCTGCGTGAAACAATCTGTTGCAAATCGGTGACCACATGGGCAGCCGTAAGAATCGGATCGACCACAGCTTGAGGCATAGCGGCATGACCCCCCCGGCCTTGAATGGTAATATGAAATACATCTGGGGCTGCCATAAACGGCCCGGATTTAATGGCAATCTTGCCCACTTCAAGCGGCGACCAAAGATGTAACCCTATAACAGCCTCTACATGATCCAAGACACCAGCAGCCACCATTTGTGAAGCTCCACCTGGAAACAATTCTTCAGCATGCTGAAAAAGAAAGCGAACTTCCCCATGCAATTCGGACTGCAATTCACTCAAAATCCTCGCTGTACCAAGCAAAATGGCAGTATGTCCATCGTGGCCACAAGCGTGCATAGTCTCCGGCACTGAAGATATAAAATCAAATTGATTTTCTTCTTGAATAGGCAAAGCATCCATATCGGCTCGAATCGCCAGTACCGGACCAGGATGTGCTCCTATAAGGCGAGCCATGACACTCGTAGGTGTAGGTCTAGAAAGTAGCAAATTAGGAAACTGAACTAGCGTGTCATAGACAAATTGAGATGTTTTCTTCTCTTGAAACGACAGCTCTGGATTTCGGTGTAAATGTCGTCTCCAACGGATTAACTGATCTCGCATGGAAGCAATCATATCCGATAATTCTGATATTTCTACAGACATTCCAACGCCTCCCTACTGATTTTAAAATTCTGCTTGACTCAAATGCCCTATAGACAAGATTGACAAATATAGAATGATAAGTACGATCACGACAAACCAAATATGTACGCACTTTTTTGAAAGTAGAAATTCCATATGTACTGTGGAAAAAAGTTTCATACTCTATCTGCAAAAAAGCGCAAAAAACTGCCGACTTGGCAGTATCCATCATGTACACCCAGTCGGCAATAGAAATTTATTTCTAATCACACATGCAATCTTATAGAATTTTTTTAAAGGAAAAGTTAAGTAAGTACGCTAGATAATTCCGCCACTAAATGTTCTTTGGGACGGAAACCAACAACTGATTTGCTTACTTGACCATTTTCAAATAAAAGCAGCGTAGGGATGCTCATAATGCCAAATTGACTTGCGGTTTGGGGATTTTCGTCCACATCAAGCTTAGCCACAATCAGTTTATCAGCATATTCGTTAGACAATTCCTCCAGTACAGGAGCCATCATGCGACATGGACCACACCACGCCGCCCAAAAATCAACAAGAACGGGTTTGCCTTGTTGAAGCAACGAAGCAAATGTTTGATCAGTAACTTTCTGTGTAGCCATTTAGAAAACTCCTTTCTCAGTTCAACGTTATCCTTCACAATAGGGTTAGTTTGTGTAATTTGATTATTTTTAGTAACCTAATATCATACTATATAATTTAATTACTTTTGTCAAGCAGATATGTTAAGATGAATCTATCGAGGTGATGAATCATGCAGGAATATACTGTCTGTCCTAAATTTGAAGAAGCTTTCTCGCTTTTGGGTAAGCGCTGGACAGGTCTTATTTTGCGATCCCTGCTGGATGGAGCCAAGCGCTTTTCAGAAATAGAAGAATCTATTCCTGGAATGAGTGCGCGTATGCTGACAGAAAGATTTAAAGAATTAGAGAACGCTGGAATTCTGGAGAGGATTGTTTATCCGCAAACTCCCGTTCGTATAGAATATAAACTTACCGAAAAAGGCCGCGATTTAGCGCCAGCTCTGGAATCCATTCAAGTTTGGGCTAACAAATGGTGCAAAGGGCAACAGGAGGATCATACAGTTCCATCAAATAGCCAGAGAGCGTGAACTTAGATCGTATGTCGGGCTATATGAATCCATTGGATATCACTAACCCCCTAATAAACCATCCAGGGGGTTAGTTTTGATTTGACTTATTGACCGGCTTCCATGATCACTTTTTTTATTCTCTCTACAGCCCAATCAATTTCTTGTTTTTGAATAATAAGCGGTGGAGCAAAGCGAATGGTCATTTCATGTGTTTCCTTGCAAAGCAGACCTTCTTTCATTAACGCCTCACAAAATGGCCGCGCTGGTTGGGTTAACTCCATTCCAATGAACAGACCTCGCCCGCGCACTTCACGAATGACCGGACTTTGGCATTGCCGCAATTGTTCTAAGAAATACTCTCCTAATTCTGCAGAACGATTGGCTAACTTCTCCTCAACTATAACATCCAATGCTGCTACTGCTACGGCGCTCCCCAATGGATTTCCGCCAAATGTTGAACCGTGTGAACCAGGTTCAAAAACACCAAGTATTTCTCGATTTGCAGCAACAGCCGAAACTGGAAAGACTCCTCCGCCCAGAGCTTTACCAATGATGTACATATCAGGTGTAACATTTTCCCAATCACAAGCAAACATTCTTCCGGTTCGGCCCAGCCCCGTTTGTATTTCATCTGCCACAAACAACACCTGATGTTTTTGGCAAAGTTCATAAGCTTGTTGCAAATACCCTTTGGGCGGAATGATAATCCCCGCTTCCCCCTGAATAGGTTCGACTAAAAAGGCAGCCGTATGGGGTTGAATAGCCTCTTTTAATGCCTCAATATCTCCATAGGGTACAATACGAAAACCTGGTGTAAGCGGTCCAAATCCACGCTGATATTCTACATCTGAGCTAAAGGAAATAATTGTAGTCGTTCGCCCGTGAAAATTACCGCTTGCTACAATAATTTCTGCCTGATTTTCAGGTACGCCTTTGATATCGTAAGCATAGCGTCGAACTGCTTTAACAGCTGTTTCCACCGCTTCCGCACCTGTATTCATCGGCAAAAACATGTTTTTCCCTGTCAATTGAGCTAGTCGTTCATAAAGAATTCCTAGTTTGTCATTATGAAACGCGCGTGAAGTTAAAGTAATCCGATCTGCCTGTTCCTTTAGAGCATGAATAATTTTAGGATGGCGATGCCCTTGATTAAGCGCTGAATACGCACTCAACATATCCATATAACGTTTGCCATGCTCATCCTCAACCCAAACACCTTCACCTTTGACCAGTGTCACCGGTAAAGGATGATAATTATGTGCTCCTAACTGTTCTTCTAAGTCCATAGCCTTGACCGCCTGCATCAGACTGTCCCCTTTCTACATACGCAGCGCCGCCTATTGGCGGCGCTTGCGCCTATATACTCTATTCTATCGAATTCGCCCAAATTGTGTGAGAAAGATTGCAAATAATTTGCAAGACAAGCCGAAATGAAGAAAATCTTCAATCAAAACTTAACGAAATCCTAATACCGGATGCGGTACATAAAACTCTTCTAATCGTTTCACTTCTTCATGAGTTAGATGTACATCCAGTGCAGCGACAGCGTCCTTCAAGTGTCTCATCTTTGTAGCTCCAATAATGGGCGCGGTAATGCCTTCTTTTTGCAGGAGCCAAGCGAGTGAAATTTGTGCCATGGGTAAGTTTCTTTCCCGGCTGATGGCCTCCACAGTATCCACAATACGTTTGTCCGCATCAGCAGTTACCGCATATAACGACTTACCGAACTCATCCGTTTCCGAGCGTGCCGTTACCTCATCCCATTTGCGTGTCAGACGACCACGAGCAAGAGGGCTCCATGGGATAACCGCGACTCCGTCTTCTTTGCAAAGCGGTAACATCTCCCGTTCTTCTTCTCGATACAACAGATTGACATAATTTTGCATGGAAACAAAACGTGTCCAATGATTGCGTTCCGCCGCCCGTTGAGCTTTCATGAATTGCCAAGCATACATGGATGAAGCACCTATGTAACGAACTTTCCCAGCTTTAACGAGATCGTGCAAGGCTTCCATGGTTTCTTCTATGGGAGTTTGATAATCCCATCGATGAATTTGATAAAGATCAACATAATCTGTTCCCAAACGACGCAAACTCTGATCAATTTCATGAAAAATTGCCTTACGTGACAATCCCGCACCATTTGGACCCGAACGCATTCTTCCATGCACCTTAGTGGCAATAACCACTTCCTCGCGTGGAACTAAATCGTGCAAAGCTCTTCCTAAAATCTCTTCACTCGTCCCGTCAGAATACACATTAGCCGTATCAAAAAAATTAATGCCAAGTTCCAAAGCAAGTTTGATAAAAGGTCGACTTTCCGCTTCCGGCAATACCCAGCGATGATTACCTCGTTCCGGTGCACCATAACTCATACAACCCAGACAAATTCGCGAAACTTCAAGTCCTGTACGGCCAAATTTAACATATTCCATAAATCACCCCTCCGTCCCCGTTTCCTTCCATCATGAAACGTTAAAATTTAGTTTACACTCAAATATTCTTTATACTCAAATGGTGGCCAAACTGTAGAAGCGCGGTTAAGAAATAAATCGTCCCAGTTCAGATCAGAAAACCAGCCACTCCACTTACGGTTAAAGTAGTTCCAAGCAGTTTCTGTGAAATGATTTCCTTGCCCGACCAGTTGGACTGTAGAACGATTGTCATGAAATACAAACGTATCTAACGCGATGAGAAGTTTCCAAGATGCAATACGCAACCTGAGTGAATAATCAAAATCGTCCACCCCAAAAGTATAGAGCGGATCGAGCCCTCCCAACTGCTGGTGAGCGTAAGCATTGACCATCATGACAGCACCAATGAGCAGTTTGCTGGTTTCTGCCACAACTTCTTGACTTGACAATTGCTGATTGACTTTCGTCAGGAATACTTCATGTGCAGATGACCAAGGTTGCGCTAAATCTACGGGAATAGAACCAAAACGATGTAGAAAATCATGTTGGCCGCCTAGAATCGCGCCAAGCGGTCCTACAGCACCGACTCGTTCATCTCGATAGAAGTGCCGACACAAACGACTTGCCCACCCCGGACCTACATAGGCATCAGAATTGACATACGCCACATGATAGTCCTCAGGTATTTGCCTATAAACACGAGTCATAGCACCTGCATACCCTAAATTTAGGCGGTTTTCCAGAAGAGTAATCTTTTTTTCATATCTCTGTTGAAACACACGCAGCATCTCTAGACTGCCATCCGTCGATCCGTTGTCAACGATCCACAGTAAAAAAGGCAAATCTGTATTACGCAAGAGATGTTCGATGCAACGTTTTGTTTTTTCTCTCGTATTATAACTTATTACAATAATAGCCAAACGATCGGATTCCACATCTTCACTTCCTGTCCACCTTTATACTTCAGGGTATGAAAGAGGACCCGATTTTGAGCAGGACAAACAAGCCGCAACACCCCGAGCCAGAATAGCTCGTGGTGATTGCGGCATCCTTACAAATACACGAACTTGTCAAATAGAAAAATCAAAAAAGTTCCGTTAAAGAGCAAATGTAAAGGGTATTAAAGCCACGGCGGAGAAGGACCAATAAGCGGTGCAACTGTTACAATGGCGACTACTGCCAAGACCGAAGTGGCAACTATCCATTGGTTAAATAGACTTTTACGCATGACTGCCCCTCCTTTCAAGCAGACTAGCAAGCTGCAATAATTGTTTGGTGTCGTGATAATGGGAGACTTTTAAAAAACTAGCTGCATGCCTAAGTATTTCATTGGCCCTTTCTTCATTCTGAAAGGAAATATAAAACTCAGCTGCACCTAGCCAAAATAATCCCATCATGGAGCTCGACACCGAAAGAAATTCAAACGCATGTTGCGCCTCCTCACCCAGTCTGAAGTCTTTACTACCTGCCGCTATCAACAACTGTTCATGAAGCAACTCTGCGCGAACTTGATCAGATAATTCATCACTCTGCAATAACTCAAAAAGCGTTTGTTTAGCATGCATCCATTGTTTTTTTAGCCGATAATAAACGATTTCTGTATGCTTAATCGATCTGCGAAGTTTCAAATCTTGTAATAATTCAGCCAACTGTCTGGCTCTTTCAAAATACTCATTCACATAATCCAGCTCTTCTTTGCTCAAATACGCCGAAATAAGTCCTACCAATGACCATGCTTCTAAAAGTCCATGTCCAATTTCTCGAGAACGAGCAACTGCATTTTCGAAATAATAAATAGCGCGATCCCATTCACCAAGATTTTGAAAACCAGAACCTAAATTGATCTGCATTCGAATCCATCGTTCGTCAGAAGGGCCTACCAAACTCGCTGCTAATTGGGCAAAAGTGATAGACTGTTCTGTTTGCCCGAGTTCTCGAGCACATTTGCCAAGCACGGAAAGAATTTGGTAGGACTCGTCGCGATCGTGCGTAAATTCAGGATGGATTAAGAGTCCAAGAAGCGTATCTATCGCTTCTTGATTGCGATTCAATTCTGCCAAAACAATTCCTTTATGTTGTAAAATCTGAAAGAGATAACTGGTGTAATGATGGGAACGACAGAATAATAGTGCGGCTTCCCAACTTTCGAGAGCTTCTTCCCATTGCTTGCGCCGTTCATGTCGTTCCGCTTGATTCATCAGCGTTGCGAAAACCTGATTGTATCCCTCATTGTTTGAGTCAGGGAAAAAAACGGCAACTGATACATTTAATTTCTTAGCCAGCGCTGTCAGGATCTCAAACGAGGGCAACCGCTTATTGCTTTCATACTGACTAATGGTAGCCGATGTTATCCCCTCAACTACAATGTCGGTCTGCTTTAAGTGTTTTTCTGTACGTATTGTACGTAATATTTCACCGAATGTGGGCATTTTTTCACCTCCCAAATCGATAAATCTGCTTAACAAAATGATGACTACTTTTACAAACTATTTTCTCAACCGTTTATAAATCTTTAATAAATCTTTAGAATTCGCATTTTTCGTGTATTTTCCTCTTTTTTAGACTGAATTCACTGAATCACATCGACTGAAATGATATATCATTTAACATTTTGTTAATCAACTTGTTCTAGCAATCTTCTGAATATATCGGATAATAGAAACACGACCTACACAAAAGTAGAGTCGATAACCACTAGATAAGGCTAAAAGAAAAAGTTCATTTCTTTTAGCCGACCATCCAAAGGAGGCATAAATATGGAAAAAAAAGTTAAGCAGATGTTGATTGGCAGCAGTATGTTGGCTGGAATGGTCTGCATTCCTTTAGCGACAATGGGCGCCGCGGCTCCTCCAATTTTGTCCCATCCAGGTCCAATGACTATTCATCCAACTATGGTACGAAGTCTTGGAAATGGTGCCAAACAATACGAATTTACCGTAGATGGAGCTGTTAACACTATCACCACCCCACCGATTGATTTTCATCCACTAACTGCGAGTAATACTGAATTAAAAATGTATGGATTTCCAACCCGACCAACGAATCCTGCACAACTTGCAGTTTGGAAAAAAGCAATGTCTGCCTGGAAAGCATCTCCCGCTCCTGTAATTACCGTTACTCAAATTTACAATCAACCTCTGCACAAACTCTCCCGTCAAATGCACAATACAGCAGAATCCTCCAATTGGTCCGGATACTATACAGACTCAAGCTACAATCAATGGGATGCCGTACAGGGGACATTTGCACAACCTACCGATTACTCTACATCTGCTAATAAATTCGAATCGAGTTGGGTTGGCCTCGGCGGAGTGAATTCAGGGGCACTGATTCAGGATGGAACACAAATGAACGCAGGACAGTATGGAGCTTGGTATGAATATCTGGGTAACGGGGGTTTAGGGGTACCGGAGATTAATTTTAATAATATCACCGTCAATCCAGGCGACGAGATGTACACGTTTGTGTCCTACAATCCTAACAATGGACAAGCCCAATTTTATGTAGAGGACGAAACGAACGGAACATCCCAATCTGCCACGGTCAATTTAGGTTCTGCTTACTATGATGGATCAACTGCGGAATGGATTAATGAACGTCCAGAGATTAATGGAAGCCTTTCGCAATTAGCCAATTATGGATCTCAAACCTGGACACAAGCCCAAGCCTATAACGCATATACAGGAAATTGGGAAAATCTTGGAGATGACAACAACAGTGGAATTGATATGTATGATTCCAGTGGTCAACTGTTATCCGGAGTAGGTTCTTTACTCTCTTCGACGTCCTTTAATGCCACATGGTACGCAAGTGGAAATTAATCCAATTTTCTAAACGAAAATATCCCATATAAATAACTTACATCTTAATGAGGTGGCAGAAAAATGGGAATTAAAAATTGGAAATTACCTATAAGCTTATTCTCTTTAAGCCCTCTCGCTCTTGTCGGAATTGCTTCGCCACAAGTCAGTGTTCATAAGCCCGTGTGGGAAGCCCATCCTCCTATTCACATTCGAGGCAATGCAACATCTTCTTATCAATCAGGATATACCCCTTTACAGATTAAAACAGCTTATGGCATAAACAGCACATCCTATACCGGTGCGGGAGAAACCGTAGCGATTATAGACGCGTATGGCAGTCCAACAATCCAAAGCGATTTGAATACATTTGATTCTCAATTTGGTTTGCCAAGCGCCAATGTAACGATTGCTTATCCTGATGGAACACCGAATAAAACTGACAGTGGTTGGGCTTTAGAGACTTCCCTTGACGTCGAATGGGTACATGCTTTAGCACCTGATGCCAAAATCCTATTAGTGGTAGCCAAATCAGCTTCTACATCCGATTTAGTTAATGCTATTAACTATGCGTCTTCTCATGGGGCTCAAGTGGTTTCCAATAGTTGGGGTGGTTCCGAATTTTCAGGTGAAACAAGTTACGACAGCGATTTTCAACATCAAGGGATTGTTTATACCGCCTCTGCAGGTGATAGTGGAGCTGGTGCAGAATGGCCAGCCGCTTCTCCTTACGTCCTCTCTGTCGGTGGCACAACTCTAAATCTAAACAGCAATGGTACATGGCAAAGCGAGACAGCTTGGTCAGACTCAGGCGGAGGGACCAGTCAATATGAGTCCCGTCCAGCTTATCAAAACAACTGGCAATCCGTCGTAGGTACGCAACGTGGTATTCCTGACGTGGCTTGGGATGCCAATCCAAGTACAGGTGTTGCTATCTATGACAGTACGCCCGATCAAGGACAGTCAGGTTGGTTTGTAGTTGGCGGAACCAGTGTTGGAGCTCCTAGTTGGGCAGCCATGATAGCATTGGCTGATGAGGGAAGAGTAGCTGCCGGTAAAAATCCATTTTCCAACATTCAATTAAATACCGATCTCTATAATCTTGCGGGTACAACAGATAGCACTGGATACGAAACTTACTTTCACGATATTACTTCCGGCAGTAATGGCAACCCAGCTTTACCCGGTTACGACTTGGTCACTGGGATTGGCAGTGGGCAAATGAACAATTTGCTAGGCGCGCTTGTTTCAGCTCCATGATGTAACCGTAAGCCAATATGCGTTGCATCATTGGCAAAAATGCCAATGATGCAACGCGATACATAACCGCCAACAAACTATTGCAATAATTTGCCCAGCCGGCGATAAGATTCTACTCTTGCAGAATGACTATAAATAGACGAACTGATAATAATTTCATCCGCTGATGTTTCTCTAATGAAGTCTAGAATCTTTGCTTCAACTGTAGAAAGAGTTCCAATAAAAGTATACCTTGCTCTTTCCTCTAACGCTGCCTTTTCCATTGGATTCCACAGTTCATCTATATTCTCCACAGGTGGTGGCAGTTGACCAGGTTTTCCTCTGATTAAACTGAGCACCTGCTGCTGCATGGAGGTAGCCAGGAATTTTGCCTCTTCATCACTTTCAGCGACAATCACATTTGCACCTACCATTACGTATGGCTTAGCTTCAGCTGATGAAGATTGAAAGAGTTGTCGATACTGTTGAATAGCATACAGCAGATAACCTGGAGAAAAATGACTAGCAAAAGCAAAAGGAAGTCCAAGTCGCGCAGCTAGTCTGGCACTGAAATCACTGGATCCGAGCAACCATATAGGAATGGACAATCCCTCACCGGGAATAGCTCGAACGCGCCTTTCTTCACCATGCGATTCAAAATACTGTTGTAATTCATTCAGCAATTCAGGAAAATCATCGCCATCTTGCTGTAATCCCCTGCGGATAGCCCGCATGGTTGCACGATCGGAGCCAGGTGCCCGTCCTAGACCGAGATCGATACGACCAGGAAACAATGATTCCAATGTTCCAAACTGTTCAGCAATCATGAGCGGAGAATGATTGGGTAACATAATTCCACCTGAGCCTACGCGAATCTTTTGGGTACCTGCAGCAATATGCGCAATAACCACCGATGTAGCAGAACTCGCTATACCGGGCATGTTGTGATGCTCGGCCAGCCAATAACGATGATATCCCCAATTCTCAACATGTTGAGCTAAATCCAAACTATTACGAAGGGCATCTGCTGCCGTATTTCCCTGCACGATGGGCACTAAATCCAAGACCGACAAACGGACACCAGTATCCGCAAATGTTTTAGACAACCTATATATCCCCCTAAAAATTTTCATAAAGATGAGATCATCAAGATAAAAAGCCGCCAGGGGCAGCTCTTCCAATAAATGAATTGTATTCTTTTATTTTACCCAATCGTTAAACGAACATCATCCCAAACGGCATATTTCTATCTTGTCAGAAAAATAAATCAGCGAAAAGTAAAGGAATTTCAGGAAAGAACCCTGTTTCCCATGGAAAACGGTACAGGGGAGGTATCCTGAATTCTTTCTGTAGACAGAACTGTCGCTAGGAAGAGCGTGAAAATCATCAGAAATAAATCCGCTCCTAAAAACGATTGAAAATGCAATTTGGGCAGATAAACTCCTAAAATTAGCAATGCCACACAGAAAAAGATAAATACAGCACTCCATCGACGTCTTGCTTTGACGGCTGTCCATTGTAAGTTGTCTCTGTTTTCGATGAGTGTTCCTAGCAAAATAACCAGCAATGACAGACCACTGCCTACCCACATAGGATTAATCCCGAAAGGAAAGACCGTTGCTGACAAACCTGTCACAGCATTCCATCCAAATCCAGCCAAAACTCCGGCAATCATCGAAAAAACTATAGTTTTTTCCCGTACGGCTGGCCAAAGCAACACAGATAAAGTAGGGCCAACAATCGCAGCATTGCGCAATGTTAAACCGAATACAGCCCACCAAGCAAGATCTCCCGGTCGCGCCAATGCATATAGAACAATCATCATTCCCTGAATCAACATGGACAAGCGAACCAAACGACGAATACGATCATGGTTATGGGAAAGACTCTTACGATTCAAGAGATCCAATCCTAAACTTGATGCTCCAGAAAACATTAGTGGCGCACACCAGATGAGCGCAGAAGCCCAAAATCCCAACCCTACCAAGACAATGGCCCAATGAGGTGCCACGATTTTTAAATAAGCAGGAAAAGCCAATAAGCCATTTTTTTGTAAAGGATGACCCATTCTTGCAGCCACACCTAGCCAAGCTGGTACTACGGCAAATGCAATTAAAACGACCGATGACAAATAAACTCCCATCTTGCCTTTCTTTACATTTTTAGCCGAAGCAATTGTCTGAAATTCAGCCTGAGCACTAACGGAATTTAAAAGATTCATGCCAAACCAGACTAATAAAGTGCTAGCACCAACCCCAAACAAATCGTGAAACGAAACAGGCAAGGTTTGAAGATGAGTGACATGAACCGAGCGTGTTCCCCGGAAACTAAAATATGCAGCGACACCTAGTCCAACCGTAAAAAGAAGCAGATTAGCTACCTGGACATAAGCCAATGACCACAGTCCACCAAGAGAAACATAGATAATCACCAACAAAGTCGTAGCAATCAATACGATAGGCAAACTCCAGCCAAGAATGACATGCAAATAAGAAGCAGCTGCCAATACATTTTTCATTGCAAAAATAGGAAATGTTATTCCAATCACAAGCGCAGCAACATCTCGAGCCTTGTTTCCGTATTTTTGACCCAACAAATGAGAACTTGTTAAATATCCGATATTACGGAAAGGTTTAAGCAAAAACGCTGCAACGACGAGAGAAGAAACAATGATTGAGACCCCATACCAAAGGGCAGAAATACCACTTTGATAAGCCGTATCTATCTCCACAGCAAACATGGATGAACCCCACATAGCGGTCATCATGATAAAAACGTTCCATACACCAAAACGCCGCCCACCATCCATGAATTGACTAGCAGTTTGGGCACGTCGTTTTGCAAATTGACTAAGAAGCAAAAGTAAACATGTATAAAGAAGAATCAAGAACAAAAAAAGCATTCCTGCACCCCCTCGGCGCTAAATCATTCCGATGTCATACTATATCGTTATTTATCCGAGTTTGTCAATCGGAAAAGTTTAAATTTAAGACTTTTTATTCATAAATTTTCATACCAAAAAAAGCTGCCCCGTCTGTGGTTTGACCACGATTGGGACAGCTCTGATTTTTCCAGGCCAAGCACTGGATTTTTTGCTGATCTGTAAGGATAAACAGAAAAATATACAAGCGTTATTGCGGATTTGTCGTCCAAATCCCTGCTAAATTGACAAAAGCGCGATCAGGCAGATTTAAAATGGAGTAAATGAGCTCGGCAACATCCTCCGGTTGTAACATCCTATCTTCCTCACCTATTTTTAAACCGATTGATTTCGCCATTTCTGTATTGACGGTGCTAGGTGTCAGCGCCGTTACACGAATATTGAATTTACGCGCTTCTTGCATTAAAGACTCCGTAAATCCAAGGACGGCAAACTTGGACGCTGAATAGGCGGAAGTGGTAGCATTCCCTTTCTGACCTGCCGTAGAGCTGATGTTGATAATGTTACCTGTATTGCGCTTCATCATCTCCGGCAAAATGGCGCGTGTAACGTAATACGTGCCAAATAAATTAACTTTGACAATCTGCTCCCATTCATCCGGATCCATTTCTGCCACCGTACCAAACTTTGCCATACCTGCATTATTGATGAGAATATCTATCGGACCGAGTGATTGTGTTAATTTCGCAACTGCCGAATTTATTTGATCCCGTTGAGCCACATCCGCACTGACAAAAGAGGTTTTGACATGGTAAGAGCGGGTTAATTCTTCACTCAGCGTTTGTAAATCTGTTTCATTACGGGCTAATAAACCCAAATGTACACCTTCAGCAGCCAATCGATGCGCAATAGCCCGACCAATGCCTTTTCCTGCACCAGTTACGAGTGCGACTTTACCTTTGAACTGCATCTTCATCATCACCCTATCTGAAATTCAAACTTAATAAGCACGTTCATACTGTTTAGGCACGTTGGGTTCAACACCCAGAGCCTTGGCAGCATGAGTGGCCCAATACGGATCGCGCAGCATGCCTCGAGCAATTGCCACCAAATCAGCGTCCTGATTGCCAATCACCGACTCAGCCAATTGATAATCTTCCAAAATGCCGACAGCAATCACAGGTACATTGAGTGCCTCTTTAATAGCACGCGCAAATGGCACCTGATAACCAGGATAATTGCCGGGTTTCCGTGCCCCTGGTCTTCCTTCCCCACCTGAACTGACATGAAACATATCCACGCCAGCTTCCTTATATCTGCGGCCGATCTCGATCATATGATCTAATCCATAACCGCCATCAACATACTCCACCGCAGAAACACGAATCAGCAACGGCATGTTGCTTGGCATTTCACTCTTGACCGCTTGAATGACTTCCACTCCAAATCGAGCCAAATCCTGACCATATTCATCGTCTCGATGGTTGGTATAAGGCGATTGAAACTGATGGATTAAGTAGCCGTGCGCCCCGTGTAATTCAATGGTATCAACACCTGCTTGAACAGCTCTGCGCGCACTTTGTCCAAATTTCTCCACCATTCTTTTGACTTCGTCTGTGGAAAGCGCTTTGGGAGTTTTATATCGAGGTCCTTCAAAAGGGATGGCCGAAGGCGCTACTGGCTGTACTGCATCTTCCGCTTTTCGGCCAGCATGGGCAATTTGAATGCCAATCTTCGAACCATAATTATGACAAGCATCAATAATTCGGGCAAATGCAGGAATCTGATCATCAGACCATAGACCGAGATCGTAATCTGTAATTCTTCCGTCTGGTTCTACATCGGTCATCTCAACCAAAATGAGCCCGGTACCGCCTATAGCCCGACTGGTCAAATGAGTATAATGCCAATCATTCGGTTTGCCATCCTTCGCAGTAACCGAATATTGACACATGGGTGCCATGACAATTCGATTCTTTAACTCTAACCCTTTTAATTGAAATGGGGTGAATAGATAGGCCATTTCTCTTCCTCCTTTAGGCGTTTCGCCACCCGTATAGGATATACTGTCGTATCTCCTATATCCAGAAAGATGAGTTCGCAACGCTTTTATCTGGCTGATGGATGAACATAACTTCCTAACCAATAGTCAGTATAATATATTTACACAGGAACTTAAAGTTTGCATCTATGCCTATACAGATGAGACTGACTACCATTGGAATCCTTCAGAATGAACAGTTCACTGGTTTGCCATACTCACTTTACTGGTAAACTTGCTCCAGCAAGGGAAAGGAGGATTGAGGTGTGGAACTTTATTTTTTGGGAACGGGAGCTGGATTGCCGAGCAAGCGACGCAATGTTTCTTCGTTGGCGCTGCGTTTAGAAAGTGAGCGATCTAGCTTTTGGTTGTTTGACTGTGGTGAAGGAACTCAACAACGTATGCTGAACTCGCCGCTCAGTCCTCAAAAATTAGAAAAAGTATTTATTAGTCATCTTCATGGCGACCATCTCTATGGTCTACCAGGAATGATGGCCAGCCGTGGTTTTCAAGGTGGAGAATCACCTGTAGTGATTTATGGTCCTCATGGCGTGGAAGATTTTTTGAAAACAGCGTTTTCTGTCAGTCACACTTATTTACCCTATCATGTTCAATTTGTCACGATTTATGATGGATGGTCGTTTGAGGATGACCAGTTCCAAATACATTGCAGAGTGCTCAACCACACTATAACTTCCTACGGATTTCGAATAGAAGAAAAAGAAAAACCAGGGAGATTGCGAGCAGAACAACTTCAACTGCTCGGTATCTCGCCTGGACCCCTGTATGGAGATTTGAAAAAAGGGTTAGACGTCAGACTCCCAGACGGCACCATTCTGCGTAGCAAAGATTACCTTGACCCACCCAGACCTGGACGCATCATTACTCTATTAGGAGACACCAGACCTACAGAAGTTTCTATTGATTTGGCTCACCAAAGCGATTGGCTTGTTCATGAAGGAACCTATCGACATTCAGATGCTCATCTTGCTCTAAACCATGGCCATTCCACGAATGTGGAAGCCGCCATGATTGCTAAAAAAGCTGGTAGCCAATGTTTAATTCTTACCCATCTGAGTGCCCGCTACAATGAAAAAGAATTACATGACTATTGGCAAGAGGCGGCTGCTATATTCCCCAATACTCTAATAGCGCACGATCATATGTCGATCCCGTTGTCATGATGAAAAAATCAGACCTCACCAGCACAACCATACATCTTAGCCTCGTTGCAAAAGAAGAGTTTTTATGGACAATTAGGAAGGAAGCTCATATTCATGATGAGGTGAATCTGTGAAAACGAAATCGAGATACTGGGCCATTCTGAGTACGTTGACTATCCTAACATTCGTGACGGGCTGCGGAACACATTCGCTTTCTTCTCAAACAAACCGTTCTACAGTCGCGAATCCAACCTCAGGGACAGCCAATGTGGCTTATGCTGGTTCACTGCAACTCGTGAATGACCAATTCATTGGACCTGCTTTCACAAAAGTTACGGGTATTCCTTACGAAGG
The DNA here is from genome assembly GCF_900142255.1 of Alicyclobacillus tolerans. Classification (GTDB taxonomy): domain Bacteria; phylum Bacillota; class Bacilli; order Alicyclobacillales; family Alicyclobacillaceae; genus Alicyclobacillus_I; species Alicyclobacillus_I tolerans. The sequence goes on from NZ_FRAF01000014.1 coordinate 83,701, forward strand.
ACGTGGAGGAGGAGCACTTGGCGTAGCGCACCTCATTGCAAACAACGAAATCTCACCGAATGTTTTTGAAAGTATAGGAACTGCTCCTCTCGAGCAAATGGGAGCAAAGACGCCTAAATGGGCCATTGGATTTGCAAGCTCTCCGCTCGTTATTGCCTATTCACCGAATAGTCCCTTCGCCTCAAAATTGCAAGAGATTGCCGATGGCCAAAAGCCACTGCGTAATCTTTTTACCCTAATGGAGCAACCGGGATTTCATCTCGGACGGACGAATCCTGCAACCGATCCACAAGGGCAAGCGTTTATTCTCATGCTTAAATTGGCGGAGAAAGAATTTCATCTGCCTTCTGGAACGGTGCAAAAAATTATTGGATCATATACCAATCCCAGGCAATTATTTGCCGAAGAAGCCATTCTATCTCGTTTGCAAGCTGGACAATTGGACGCAACCAGCGCTTATTTACCTGAAGCCATACAGCATCACTTACCGTTCATCCGCTTGCCAGCTACCATCAATATGGGCGATCCGTCTGACAAGACTGTCTATGCCAGCGTTCACATGAATATAAACGGCAAAACCATTCAGGGAAAACCGATTGAAATCTACATCACTACTGTACCAGGCAACCCAGATCAGAAAGCAGGAGAAAAATTTATCTCCTTTCTTTTATCTAAACAAGGAATAAAAATTTACAAGAAAAACGGTTACTCGATCACCCCATTTCAAATTTGGGGGAACAAGCAAGATATTCCTGCGTCTATATATAGCGAAATCCAAGGATAGGTTCGTGAATGATGAAGAAATTGCGTTTGGCTCCATCTGTTGCAATTCTTGCTGGATGGTTATGCACAGCATTTCTTATCCTGCCTTTTGTATCGCTGCTACTTCATCTATCTTGGCGTAATATTTGGTCTGTCTGGATAGAGAGTGGTGGCACGCCGCTTTTTTATTCATTGTGGAGCACCGCTATCAGCTTATGCGTCACTCTTTTATTTGGTACTCCTCTTGGCTGGTATCTTGCACGCGGTCAGGGGATCCTATGGAAGGCTATAGAGATTTTATTATTGATTCCGCTGTTGATGCCCCCGCTCGTAATAGGTCTATTACTCGTCTATTTTTATGGACCATACGGAATTATGGGTCATCTCTTGACACACTTTGGACTCAGCGCAACCAATACGATTCTAGCCGTTGTTCTAGCGCAGTTATATGAATCTGTGCCATATTATGTGTTTGCCGCTCAAGCTGCTTTCAGTCAAATCGATATTAAATTTGAACGTATCTCTCTGTCTTTGGGTGTTTCACCATGGCAAACCTTGCGACGAGTGATTTTCCCACTTGCTCGTCCTGGACTTTTGATTGGTTTTGCTATGGCCTTTGCTCGCGCCATTGGCGCGTTTGGAGCCGTCATTGTAGTTGCTTATTATCCCAACACACTCCCCGTCAGTATATGGATTGCGCTGGAAGAACAGGGCCTGCCCAGCGCTTTACCATTAGCGCTGCTTTTAATTCTGGTAGCCCTCCCATTACCTTTGGCTACCGTGTTGTGGAGGAGAGTACACCATGATTGAATTGAGTTGCAAACTTCCACGCCATACATTCACACTAGATATTCGTTTACAAATTGAATCAGGAACAGTCTATAGTCTCTTTGGCCCGTCTGCTGCGGGAAAATCAAGTACATTACATGTCATGGCCGGTTTTGAGAACAGAATGCAACAAGCATATTTTTCTGTCGATGGCCAGGTTCTGCTTCAGGTAGGTGGAAAAAAAACCATCAATGTCCCTTCTTGGCAACGCAACATTATTCTTATAGAACAAGGTTCTTTACTTTTTCCTCATTTAACCGTTAAACAAAATATCTATTATGCTGTGAATCGACATCACCAAGACGAGTTAGAGAAATGGATAGAAGAATTCGGGTTGGCACCTTATTTGGATGCCAAACCCAAACAATTATCAGGAGGCTTGGTTCAGCGGGCCGTACTCGTACGCGCGTTTGCCAAAAGGCCAAGAATGTTGCTTCTGGATGAAGCCTTTTCTGCATTGGATGGACCACTTCGCCGTACTCTCCAAGGTGCTGTTATGGATTTACAAAAAGAACTGGGTACTACCATCATCATGGTCACGCATCAATTGTCAGAAGCTCAACGCATGTCTGACCGATTAGGTATTCTCCATAACGGTAAGCTGTTGCAAGAAGGAACACCTGAAGAATTGATGTTACATCCTCATTCCTGGCAAACCGCAAAGCTACTTGGCTACACTCACTTACTGGAAGACATTCGTGGACAAAAATTTGCTCTTCATCCCAATCGCGTATTACTTGGCAATCATCCACACTTAGGTCCTGTTCTGCAAGGTAGGATTCAACGTCGATTCTGGTATGAGGGAGAGTGTCGAGTAACCATAAAACTCATGGATAGGTCAGTTTATCCAGATGATTCAAACGTAGAAATATCCGTGCCTATAGACACGGATATTCAACCCGGAGAAATACAGCCATTTACTACCGTTCATCCCCCATATTTTTCACATGAATTTCTAATCTCTGAAAACATATTGCATATTCCGGAATCTCTTGGACAGGGATTCCGTTAAGTCTTGGACGTTAATTCCGAAAACTCTCGGCCCTCTATTCCAATAACTCTTGGACACCAATTCCGAAAAGTCTTGGACAGATAATATCCTCGTTCAAGGCCTTCCCACTTCGCTCCTCCAAATCGTCTGTGTGGGCTACCAAGTCAAGCAGGGAACTTACCCCTTTTGTCGGATTTTGTTGTATCCGCGAAAGGAGGCACTGTCTTGGCTGAATGGAGGTTGCCCATGCCAAAGCTCAAGGAAATCTTACGTCTGTACCATGAAGGAGGAATGAGTCGTCGAGCTATCGCCGCCAGTCTAGATATCTCACGTA
>NZ_FRAF01000004.1 GCF_900142255.1 Alicyclobacillus tolerans
AATGCTGACATACGTAAACGAACTTGCGGAGATTGTGGGGCGTGCCGTTTTCTTGTGGAAGAACAGGGAAGAACGATTTGTCAGGCACAACGGCAATGGACGGGCGCGGATGCTGAGTATGGGCAAACCTGTGGTGATTTTTCACCGAAATCCAATGGAAGCGCAAGTGATCAGTATATCCGTATCGATGCAGAAGACGTCTATTTGCCGCCGTGGACGGTGCAGACGTACTTTGGGTTAGGTGATGAGTCGAGAAAAGGGAGTCGGCTGGACGCATCGTGGATCACAGAGATGAAGGAACAGCTGCACAACTATGAAGTGTATGAACGAGATCACGGTAACGAATGAGTAACGAAAAAGTAACGAATTTGTTCCAAACTGAGCAAAACCTCTGAACATAAAAAGTCCAGAAAACCCTGATAAAACAAGGTTTTTCTGGACTTATGGATACATGGTGATACAACCGGGAATGTTCTAGTATGGAATATGAAATCAATACCTGGAGTCGCTAATCCACTTTCCAGTGTACAAAGTACACTTTCTAATCTAACAAGCTCTTTGACAAATGCTTTAGGCCAAGGGTCTCAACAACTTGGGAACCAGCTGGGAAGTGCATTAAGTCAAGGAGCAAACCAGTTGAGTAGTAGTAGAACTTCAGCAGGAAGTAGCTCCAATCCAGTCAATCAGCTGGGAAGCGCATTAAGTCAGGGAGCAAACCAGTTGAGTAGTAGTCTAAGTTCCTCAGGAAGTAGCTCCAATCCAGTCAATCAGCTGGGAAGCGCATTAAGTCAGGGAGCAAACCAGTTGAGTAGTAGTCTAAGTTCCTCAGGAAGTAGCTCCAATCCAGTCAATCAGCTGGGAAGTGCGCTGAGTCAGACATCTGGCTTATTGGGCTAACTTTTGTATGTAGGATATGGGCAGCATGCTGTCCTAGTTTTATAAATTTGCTGCCCATTCTATGATGTGATTTTAAACGGTTTTCAGACTTTTATTCATTCATGTTTATGAGTTATGAAAATACTTTATATAAAGTTCTAAACTTGCTTCAGTATTCTTTCTGAAAAATCATATAACTCAAACAGTCGAATATCAAAAAAGTTATCTTGATTTTTAATCGAATAAGTGGCTTTTCTATATGATGTAGAAGTAAATCGTAGTTTATATTTTATTGTTCATAAAATATAAAGTCATGAAAGAGAACGATATAACCCAATTACTTTTCCTAAAATATTTACATGATTGAAATAAAGGGGTTGTAGCGAAGAGTTTTCTGGTTGAAGTCGAATTCTGTTCATTTCTCTAAAAAATCTTTTTACAGTTGCTTCTTCATCATCCGTAATTGCTACGACAATATCACCGTTTTGAGCAGTTGACTGTTGGCGAATAAAAAGTAAGTCTCCATCCATAATACCAGCTTCAATCATGCTGTCACCTTGAACCTTAAGTAAAAAAATTTGTTCAGGAGAATGATACGTATCTGGCAAAGGGAAATAACCCTCTATATGCTCTACAGCTGTGATGGGTTTACCAGCGGTTACTTTTCCAATAATGGGAGCATAGTAAATTGCAGAAGACGATTCCCAATTTGCTGAAGTTTTTTTCGCGATTTGAGTATGCTTCTTTAATAATTCGATTGCACGAGGTTTAGTTGGATCTCTTCGTAGATATCCTTTTTGGCTTAACCGTTCTAAATGACCGTGGACGGTTGAACTAGAAGCGAGTCCTACTGCCTCTCCGATTTCTCGAACGGATGGCGGATATCCATTTTCTTCTATACATTTTTCTATAAAATCAAGTATTTCTTTCTGACGTTTGCTAATATCCATCGCTACAAAACTCCATTCATGCGTACATTCTAATCCTAAGCATAGCATAATATTCTTTGGATGCAAACATATGTTCCGGTTTGTTGGATTGTGTTGAAAATCAAAAATATTTTGGCGTTTTATTCAATCATGTAAGAATTTTAAATGACATTTTCAAGGCCATAGTCATGTACAAATCATCTATTGTCAAACCTAGACCGCTCAAGTTACTATAAGTAAATGTCTTTCCATTTGAAAGGATGGTGTTTTGTGGCGCAATCAGATATAAGATTGAAGTGGTCTATACTTGCAGCTGTTACTTTAGTTTCGTTTATAACGAATGTGGATGCCACAATTGTCGTTATTGGTTTGCCCCGGCTTATGTCTGGTCTCCATATTTCAGTTGTAACTGGACTTTGGACGATTACGTCGTACATTATCACCAGTACGGTTTTTCTTCTTCCTGCAGGTAGATGGTCGGACCTCATAGGTACTAAAAAAATATTTATAGCTAGTCTTGCAATTTTCACAGTGGCCACGTTTTTATGTGGTATTGCGAATTCTGGAAGTGCACTCATTGTATATCGTTTTATTCAGGGAACAGGAGCTGCATTAGCTCTAGCCACTGCCACACCCATCATTGTTAAAGCGTTTCCTGCTAATGAACTTGGTAAGGCGTTGGGGATTAATTCCACTTCTTGGGTAATAGGCTCTATCGTAGGACCTGTTGCAGGTGGCGCGCTGATAAACGCTTTTGGCTGGCGCTCTATTTTTTTTGTAACCATTCCATTTGCCATCATAGGCATGATTGCCGCTATGATCGTACTTCGTGCGGATGTGTCACCTAAGCAACAGGTCAAATCAGATTGGCTTGGTATGATCACGTTTGGTCTAGGGCTTGTAGGATTGCTTGTGTCACTTTCCGAAGGACAGTCCTGGGGTTGGTTATCGCTGCGCACTCTTGGGTTATTTGTTTTGACGCTGGTACTTTTCATATCGTTTGTTTGGATAGAATTACGTGTGAAAGCGCCTCTATTTAATCTCTCGCTAGTCAAACATCGTCATTACTCAGCAGGACTTGGCGTTACATTCAGTTACTCGATTGGTTACTTTGCAACAACGTTTCTGTTAACGTTGTATTTGCAGGGTGCGTTGCGTTTAAGTCCCTTGTCAGCAGGTTTGTTGTTGATTCCGTTATCCGCACCTCAGCTTGTGATGGGACCATTAGGTGGGGCAGCGGCTGATCGTTTTGGGCCGGCACGGTTGGTGCTTGTAGGGGTGTTCTTTTTGGGGCTTGGAGTGTATTTCCTAGGCAGTCTAGGCCCGCAATTGAGTGTAATGGCAATCATTCTTCCACAACTTTTGATGTCTACTGCTAATGGTCTAGGGTGGCCGGCGCTTACAAAGGCCGTGCTTTCATCTGCGCCTCGGGAACAGACCGGTGCTGCTTCAGGTATGTTTTATACGTTTCGAAATGTTGGGATGTCATTGTCACTGACATTGGCGTTAGTTGTTGCAGAGGTCAGTGTGCCACCCTCTGTTGCGTCGCAAGCGTTTCTTGGCACGGCAGGCGTTTTAAGTACAAATATCAAAAGCGCCCTGGTAAATTCAACGGATAAAGGTTTTCAATTCTTTATTTTATTCTATGCCATCGCATTTATATGTGGCTTGGTTCTGTTACGTCCTCATCGTTCTGGACAAATGAGCAATTCTACTGTTTCAACACAAAAACAAGCATGAAGACATCAGATTCGTATCTAAAATAAATTATAGAAAATTTCTCAACGCCGAAGTGGACACTTCGAAAACTTGCGGCGTTTTTTTGTTTATCTTTCTAATGCTTATCAAAGTAGATATCTAATTCAAAAGAGGAGCAAGTCTCTGTGATGCAGAATAAAAAATTAAATTTTTTACGCTGTCAATAATTGAGGGATATGTGGATGAAAACCTTTTGCGCAAATGATTTTAGAGTATTGGTTGTTGATGATGATCCGAATATTATCGATCTAATCCGGATGTACTTGCAGAATCAAGGATTTCAAGTCAGTACAGCTCATAATGGAAATTCAGCACTTTCGAAATTACAAACAGAGAATATCCACATTGTGGTATTGGATTTGATGATGCCGGAAATGGATGGTTGGGAATTATGCCAAATCATACAGAAGAATCATCCTGTCCCTGTTTTAATGGTCACGGCAAGAGGGGAAATGTCTGACAAATTAGAAGGTTTCAAGTTGGGGGCAGATGATTATATTGTTAAGCCTTTTGATCCCAATGAACTGACGGCTAGAGTGGTTTCTTTACTTCGTCGCTCTTATTTGTCACAAATGCAAACACAGTTAAGCACAGTACGTTACCATGATTTTAAGATCGATAACCAAGCACATGAAGTTTATATCAAAGATAAAAAACTAGAACTCAGTCCACGAGAGTATCAACTTATATCTATTTTGACTCAACATCCCAATCAAGTATTAACCAGGCAACAATTAATCGATTTAGTTTGGGGTATCGATTTTTTAGGTGAAGATCGTGCAGTTGATGTACTTGTAAAACGTCTTCGCAAAAAAATTCCTAGCAATCCTCATTATCAAATTTCTACAGTACGTGGTATTGGTTACAAATTTGAGGTGGGGGACAAGTCATGCTGACTTCTATGTTTCGTAGAATTCTTGTTGTATACATGAGTGTTATTTTCCTTGCTTTTACATTGTTATCTTTTGTTATCAATATGGAGATTCGTCATTACCTTGTCGAACAACGTTTTGTTGTACTTCATCGTGATGCTGAGATTCTTCTGCCTGAAATTGAAAGGGCCAATCAGATACCACAATCAAATTTACGATTCAAAAAACAATTGGCCAGATTGAAACAACGAGATGATGTAACCATTAATTTGCTTCTTTTGAATCAAGGCAATGATTTAAGAAAAATTCAGCAATTATCTCGCCAACTGATTCGGAATCGTGATATTTACAACACATCTGCGGTTAAAAAAGTAGTCAATGGACAAATCATACAGATTGTAGGTCCTTTTAGTAAAGTGAATCGAGAGTCCATGTTCACCATAGGGCTGCCTATTCGAGAACAAGGAGTTATTATAGGAGCCTTATTCCTGCATACGCCCATTCAAAGTCTTCAAGCCAATCAAGTGACCCAAATTATTGTTCTCATTGCTATACCTATTTTAATAATAACGATAGGTATTCTGTATTATTTTTCAAGAAAATTTTCCCATCCGCTATTGAAAATTACACAAGCTGTTCAATTTATTGGTCAGGGAAATTTTAATCAAAGAGTTCCCGTGCAAGGAAATGATGAAGTAGGGCAGCTAGCCATAACTTTTAATCAAATGGCAGTAAAACTATCAAAATTAGAAGAAATGCGTAAAGATCTCATCGCCAATGTTTCGCATGAAATTAGAACTCCGCTAACCTCAGTTCGCGGATTTGTTCAAGGCATATTAGAAGGTGTTATTCCAGCTACTGATCAAAGAAAATATCTTGAAATTATTTATAAAGAATTAAATCGACTCAATAATATTTTAAATAGTATGTTAGATTTGTCTGCAATTGAGACAGGTCATTTAACTTTAAATTGTCATGCAGTTTCCTGGACACCTCTTGTTGAGGATGTTATTCATCGAATCCGTGCGCGTATTGAACAAAAAAATCTTGAGTTTCGCATGGTTGAAACTCCTGAGGATATTGAAATTTGGGGGGATCCTGAACGGCTAACACAAATCCTCTTTAATTTATTGGATAATGCCATACGTCACACTTCACAAGGAAAAATTGAAATCATCAATTCTATAGAAAACGAAAAATTGCAAGTTTGCATTTCAGATTCGGGGGAAGGTATTCCTGAAGAGATGCTTGATCACATTTGGGAGCGATTTTTTACTGGGTCTGTTTCACGAACTTCTTCAGTTGCGAGAACTGGTTTAGGTTTGACGATTGTTAAATATTTAGTCGAAAAAATGCAAGGAACTATTGAGGTTCAATCGACGGTTGGTGTTGGTACTATATTTACTTTGCGTTTTCCGCTTTATGTTTGCGAGTAATAGAAAAATAATTTTGGAGTGAGCTGATTGACATACAGTTGACATATGGATTGTCTATCTTTTGATACAAGAAATGAATTTTACATGTTTTCTATCTTACACCTGTATAGGAGGAATCAAAATGAAAAAAAGAACTAAGTTTATGCTCAGTTTGGGCACTTTACTCGTGACCATGTCAATGGCAAGTTCAATGGTGTTTGCAGATACATCGAATGCATCGTTTGCACAAAAATACCAAGAAAATCAAAATATAGAAACCCAATTACTTAGCCAAGTGAACACAGAGAATGTCCCGTCAGGAAATCCTGCGCAACTTCTTGCTACAATTCAAGATATCAGTGCACAAATTTCAGCACTTTATGCGTCTGAACAAAATCTTGTCCAACAAAAAGGCAATCTTCCCAAAATGACATTATCCACAACCCAGAAAAATGCAGAGTTAAAACGTTTAGAAAAAAAACGTCTGAATGTATTGAAATTAAATGAAGACGCATGGAAGTTAGTCATAGAATATGAGCACCATCCACACCAGAAAGGACTACTTGCCAAGGCGATTCGCGATCATGATAAAGATCAAAAAAGATTGACTTCCATCGATGCAAAAATCGCAAAATTGAATAAAAATGAGTCGCTCGACAACTGGTCCAAACATCCCTATCATAATGCCTTACCTGTACTCGATGAATCTATTTTACGTTTACAGAAATCTGAAATTCATTATACAAAAGAGTTGATAATGGAAATTCACAACAGTGATGGAACTACCACAGCTACAACCTACGGTTCAGGATCAGGAAATTGACATTTAGATAAGGTATATTTTGAAATAGAAAAATAGCTACTAGATTCCACAGCCCCTGACCTATCTAAAGGCAGGGGTTTGTGGCTGTCGTATGATTAGGAAACTGTAGAAAGAATGTATCGCTTATGATTCTCATTGTTATCGATGAGGCTCAGTACCGTAGTCATGAATTGATGCTGGGGGCGAATTCGATGAAATCATACTGATGAGGCCTACAGCAATTTTTTCTGAAATTAAACTAAAGAAGGGGCTAGCTGAGTAGCCCTTCTAGTTAATGTGACGATTTCCATTATAAATTGGATGGCGCTTCACTGGACTGGGCGGTGTAACCATCTTGATTTTCAATAGGGACGTTTTTTTTCTTGTCTCTATATCGATAGCGATTTTTATCTGCAGATGAAACACGCTCTACTATTTTCGGATCGGGACTGGTTCCTACCAGTGCATCCAAAGTAGAGTTGGTAACACCAAACCAGTAATGTTCGTTTTGAAAATGATGAAGAAGATGAAATTTTTTCATCCATTTTCCCCAAGGTGTAAGTGGCACGATGGGTCGATGGGAAACAAAGTGAGACCATTCATAATAAAGTTGACAGATAGACAGTGTCGTTAAAAAGGCAAAGCTGATATCTAAGGAATGCGAAATCCATATGCATAGTAAAAAAATGCCTAGGTAGCCTGGAATATTATATTGATTAGGGGTGAGCAGAGTTTTCATCTCTTCAGGATGCGTATGGTGCCGGACGTGCCCCTCATAGGCTCTAGGCATAATTTTAGAGAGAATACCGTGTAAAATAAAACGATGTACGATATATTCAATAAAATACCAAGCAACAGCACCAGAAAGGAAGGCGATCCATAGCTTCAGTGAGTGGTGAAGGGAGAAAGTGAGAATAATTGATGCGATAAAAACAAGTGAAAGAAACATAACCCTTCTATCCGTCCAAAATTCTAATAAATACTCTCTCATGTTGTACCCACTCCAAGCTTACAAACTGTGATCTATTCAATCATAGAAAGAAAAGTAGTAGTTTGCAAGCGACTGGATTTCTAACCCATTATTCAGGTGATGACCTGAATAGAGAAATGGATCATGCTTGCAAACGACTTCTATGTTTTTTCTCGTATGCTAAAAGGACAATCGATTCGTCTAATTCAGCAGCAAGTTCAGTTTCAAGTTGACGAATTTTCTCAAGCAGATTTGTGGGAATATTGGCAAAACGATATTCTTCATTGGAATTTTCATTCATCGTCAAGATTATTCAACTCCTTTTGAGATGTCATGGAAATCAGTTTGCTCGATTTTTAGTTTTCTAAAACTTTTATCATAAATTTTGTTTGCGGTTAGTTTGATTTTGTAGTCTGTTCCATTGAAATGCTGACTGAACATGAAGACTGGGGGGGATTTTTGCTTCAGGCAGTGTACGAAAGTGGAATATTAAAAAATCTTTATGATTTGTCATGTTGTTAACATATCATTTTTCATTTGCATTTATATCCAATAGCCAACTTCTTACATCTAAAAACCCTAAGGTTTTGAGTACTTATCTCAAAAGCCTTAGGGTTTAATTGGTGCGGCCAAGAGGACTTGAACCTCCACGGGGTTGCCCCCACTAGAACCTGAATCTAGCGCGTCTGCCAATTCCGCCATGGCCGCATGTAATTACGAAAAGACAACGTGAAAATTATAGCACATTGCGATTGTTCTATGCAAGTGCATTTCCTCTTGCATCGGTTTGAATTGGAGTCAATAATGAGGTTATGATGCGGTTGATATCGTGTAAAGTATTGCTGAATGATTCATGGGGGAGAGAATCGATGAAAGTTACTAAAATGCATGCACTCGGCAACAATTACATTTATATATCTGAGTTTGAGGAAAAACTGACCAACTATCAACTTTCTGATTTGGCTGTTCAATTAAGTGATGTTCGTAAAGGGATTGGTTCTGATGGAATGATTTTAATTGGCCCTTCTCAGCGTGCTGATATACGTATGCGCATTTTTAATGCAGATGGCTCTGAAGCAGAAAACTGTGGTAATGGTCTTCGTTGTGTCGCCAAATACGCTTATGAGCACGGTTATGTGCACGGACAAACGAATTTTCAGATTGAGACCAAAGCAGGCATAGTTGACGCAACAGTATATCCGGACGCAAAGGGTTACGTTCCCAGCGTAACAGTGGATATGGGGACTGTCCAATTTGGTCCAGAAGCAGTCGGGTTTCGTGGTGAAGCAGATCGTGCAGGACGCGCAAGTATAGAGGTTAATGGTGACATTTATTCAGGTTACTTGGTGTCCGTTGGTAACCCACACTTTGTTCAATTTGTCGAGAATGCCAAAGAGTATCCTGTTGAGGAGATTGGCCCAAAAATTGAACATCATCCGAGTTTTATTCATCGGACCAATGTTGAGTTTGTCACGCCAAAAACACCGTATGAACTAGATTTTCGTGTTTGGGAACGAGGTTCTGGAATTACTTTTGCTTGCGGTACTGGGGCCTGTGCAAGTGTGGCTGCAGGAGTAGCTGCAGGACTTTTGGCTGAGCAAGTTACCGTTCATTTGCTTGGTGGAGATTTGCGTATTGAGATTCGGAATGGACGAGTTTTGATGACTGGAGAGGCAGTAGAGGTTTTCACAGGAGAAGTTCATATTTGATTTGGATAAGCTGGATAGATGGATTTGTAAAGTAAGAGAAATCATGGATTGTGATTTCTCTTACTTTACAACAAGTGACACACCAGCTAAAATGACCGCTACTCCTGCCCAACGCCAAGCAGATACGTGTTCTTTAAAAATAAAGATAGAAACTAGAATTGCTGCTACATATGCCAAGCTCTGCATAGGATACAGGAGGGAGAGAGACATTTTGGATAATAAATAAATCCAAATCACTGTAGCAATCACATATAAGACGAGACCCGCAATCACCCAAGGGGAAAACATGACCAAAATGACTGCTTTTAAACTGTCAAGATGTTGCTTTCCGATGCCAATTTTCCATAGCGTTTGGCCTCCAACCAGCAAGATGATATTGCAGAGAATCAATAAATAATTCACCAATGTATCCTCTCTTTCTCTTCAAATAAAGGATGTTGCCAAGCGTGTTGGTTAAGCATCAACTCGTATTCATCGCGATGTTGACTGACTATGGTATCCAGAATAAAGCCGCAAGTTAAGGAATTAGTTGCTAATATCATCAGACCGACTGCCAAAATAGCAGATGGGATTTTGGCAATTTGATGTGTGCTGATAAATTCGCTGATGACTGGGATACCCACTATTAAACCTAAAACAAAGAAGATGAGGGCCACAGCAGTAAAAAAAGCAAGTGGTCGATAGTCTTTGAAAATGCGAAAAACTGTTTTTAATACGCGTATCCCGTCGCGAAATGTATTCAATTTGGAAACGCTGCCTTCTGGCCGATCACGATAATCAATCGGAATTTCAACAATGCGAAAATTTTTGTCCAAAGCGTGCAACGTCATCTCTGTTTCAATTTCAAACCCTTCACTTTTAATGGGCATGGTTTTGGCAAATCGTCTGTTAAAGATACGATACCCAGTCATAATATCCCGTAGATTGGAATCAAATAGACGATTAATCAGGGAACGTACCATACGATTTCCAAAATCGTGTAAAGGGCGTTTGTTTTCAGCACTGTAAGATCCGTTCGATAGTCGATCTCCAATGACCATATCCGCTTCATTTTCCAGAATAGGTTGCATCAAAGTTCGTGCGGCACTGGCCGGGTAGGTATCATCTCCATCAATCATGACATAAATATCAGCATCGACATCTCGAAACATGGAACGAATGACATTGCCTTTTCCTTGACGCGTCTCTCGGCGTACAATTGCTCCTGCTTTTTTAGCAATAAGCGCAGTATTGTCGCGGGAATTGTTGTCGTACACGTAAACGGTTGCTTCAGGCAGCGCCTTGCGCCAATCTCGAACGACCTTATCGATGGTCAATTCTTCATTATAGCAGGGAATAAGTACAGCTACTTTCATTACGTATTGAGCCCCCATGTTTTGTCTTCATCCTGCGGGTCTTTCCTATTTTGTTGGTTGGTTAAAAGTTGTCTCTGACCACGAGTATAGGCAAAGTACAAGAAATAGGCTACGCCAATAAAGAAAAATGGCATGACAGGATATACATATCGATTAATTGGAATAAATGGCAGTTGGACAAGAACAAAATAGAAAACCAATGCTGTAAGCCAACGTCCCATTAATTTTTGTAATCCCAATATTAGACCTATACTTCCAAGAATAACCCAAACTAAGTGAGCGTGTAACCAGAAGTTCAATAAGTGGCCTGTGAACGTATGGGATGGCTGACCAAGGTACCATGGCGTAGAAAAGAGCAGTTGTAGTTTGTCCACCGTATACCATTGTAATGATTGCCATGGATGATGAGCAAACTGTTGACCTATACGTACAAGAGCAAGGTGTTCTTGTTGTTTTGGCGATAGGCCGCGTCCAAGCGCCGGATCGTTCAAAAAGCGCCTTGTGGTTCCATACAGCAGAGGATTTCCTGCATCTTCATCTGTCAAAATAAGTTTGTGAAAGACAACTTCATTGCGAATCCACCAGGGAAACATTGGCAAGATAAATCCGATGACATAAATAGCCCAGTTGCGCAAGCTTCGACCCATCTGCCGTCTGTACGCGGATTGTAAGAACAGTAAAACTGGAGCGATGATGAGTGGAAATACAGTCGGTCGTACAAGGGTGCATAAGCCGAGCAAGAGTCCAGCAAGAAAAAAACGTCTGAGTAATGTTTTTTCGAGTGCACGAAAAAAGGCGGTCACAAAAAGCAACAGCGTAAAAACATAAAGTGTTTCAGTAAGTAAAGTCAGCGGACTCCATATGGCTGTTGGGTAAGTCAGAAAAAGCAGAGCAGCGAGTGCCGCTCCCCAAGCAGGAGTCAAACGGAGAGACAGTCGATATAGTAAATAAACGCTCCAGGCTGACAAAACAGCCTGACCCATTAAAGCCATATGAATCCATACATGAACATTGGGACTGAAGAGACGACCTACAGCGTACATAGCAGCTAAAAAAAGTGGATAACCTGGGGTGATTTGTGCAGCAGGTCCGCTCCCCCAATAGGTGTATACATGGTGTAGCAGCAAAAATAATGCCGAATGGTTGTAGTGAACCATGTCGCCGTAGATAGGAATGGATTTTGTGGCGTAAGCTTTGCCAACTCGGAATAAAAGGGCGACAATCAAAATGAACCAGCCTATGCGGCGGGTGTTTAGGACAGTTTTCCATTTGTTCGATCCGATGGACTGTACTGATGACACAAGAAATCCTCCTAGTAGTTTCCTGTTCTAAAAAATAGAGTGGATTTATTTTTAGGACAAAATGAGCGCTTTACTTCTCCTGTCGATTCAAGACGAACAAGGTGCGCGAGTAGGGTGCGTTTGGCAAAAATTTTGGCCGCGGTAGGCAAGTTTGGATAGAGAGCCATTTGCAAATCGTCCAAACTTTTTTCTCCTGACACCAACAGTTTTAAAATGTCCTGTTCTCGCTGCAATCGCCGATCCAACATTGTTTGAGCAGCCAGTTGTGGATGGGAGATGGGGTGTCCATGTCCTGGTAGAGCCAGTCTCCCTTCTGCTTGGATAAGCCATTCCAGTGATTCATAAAAATCGTCCATGTGACCGTCGGGAGGGCCAACCCAAACTGTGCCTGTGGCACTGAGATGATCTCCAACGCAAATTACGTTATCTGGATTTATCTGTACATAAACATGCCCGTGTGTATGACCTGGCGAATGTTGAATGCTCACTTCGATGGATGCCCATTGAAACTTGTCAGGGAGTTCTAGCGGTCTCATTTCCCCCGAATGTTCTGCGCAATATTTGTCAATTTCTAGTTTGTGGAGATACGCTGGACAATTTAACCTTTTCGACAACAGTCCAAGTCCGTCCGTATGGTCGTGATGGTAGTGTGTCGCCATCACTCCGATCCATAGCTCAATACGCAATTGGTCGGCGATTGCTTGTATGGTTTGCCCAACTTCTGGACGGTTAGAACCTGGATCGACCAATAAACCGTAACCTGCGTCAGCAATGAGATAAAGATTTGTGCTTGATTCAGGCGGCAATGTGTTTGTTGGCACGTCTATTTGCCATACATGTTGGCTGATTTGTTGCCAAGGTAGTAAATTTTGCAATCGTGCACCCCATTTGCATTTTGCAATCTTACATTGATCATCATGGCCTCTCGTCTGTCTAGATTTCGCATACACGCTGACCAATTCCTTCTGTCACCTGTGTATGAGCCGTGACATATAAATGAATTGTGCCTAGCATGGGCCTGAAAAAATTTGGAGGAATGCGCCATGGATTATGCAGTTGAATCCACCTACGCTCCAGCGCTGCAGAATATTAAACACAGCATTTACGCACATCAAGTATTCTGCTCCATTTTTGAAGAGATGCTGCAAACACCAGTTGGAGAAAAGATGTCAAATCAATCCAATATTTACACATCACTAGCAGCGTCCAGTTACTATCGAGATCTTGCAGCTGGCTCATTGACTCGATTGCATTACGCTACGACCGATCCGGTTCATTATACACCGTTGTTGCTGCAAATGACGGTGATGGCTATTTATGTTGCGCGTGGAGCGGATCGAGCCATATCGACTTTTTTGCCTCAAGTATCGGAAGGAAAACAATATTCTGAATGGCAAACATTGCTTCAGGAGTGGCAACGCCAACGAGTGCATTGGCTTAGGGAAACGGCGGTTGCCTTACGGCAGTTCACGCCTCCGGATGTCTGGGCAAAAGGCAAAAACATGGCATCTATGCGATAAGTTGTCAATTGTGAATGAATCGGATGTTGATAGAAGAGTGACTTGCGCGGCTAGGAAGTCTCGTCCATGATGGATGCGTGGAGGGAGAAAACATGCATCCAAAAAAAGAGAAAAAAGCTGGTTTAGGAATTTCGTTAGCTTTGTTAGATCTTGATGGGACCCTTTTTCGCGGAAAACAAGTCATATCTGGAGCTCCAGAGTTTGTAGAACGGTTGCGTCAATTAAAGATAAAGCCAGTGTTTTTTACGAATAACGCCACTCGTACTCCGGAGGAAACAGCCAATCACCTGCGTTCTTTAGGTATCTTTGCGAATTCGGATGAAGTTTGCACCGCCGCAGAAGCGGCGGCAGCTTTTTTAAGTGCAGAGTGGCGGTTGGAGAAAGGTAGCCATGTGGCGTATATAGGAAAAAACGGGTTGCGCCAGGCGCTTCTTGAAGCAGGATTTATCCCATTTTATGCTGGCCATGAAAAATGGGAACAGTTTCATTGGGAATCGTTTACTGCCGCTGTGATTGGATTGGATATGGACGCAACTTATCAGTCTTTGGGACGTCTGAGTCGTATTGCTGCGCTTACGGGACGTTTGTTGCTGACCAATGGAGATATTCGTATTCCGCTCGAAGGCGGCAGCTTTCAACCAGGGAATGGAGCGCTTGGAGCGTTTGTATCTATTGCGAGTGGTGTGGAAGCAGTAACAGTGGGTAAACCAAACGCTTATATGATTCACTATGCAAGTCAACGCTATGCCGTTTCTCTTGAAGAAACATTGATTGTTGGCGATAATCTCTGGACAGATATTGCGGCTGGTCTTACCACTGGCATCCGCACTTTTTGGGTAGAGAGCGGCGTGCATTTAAATGCAAGAGAAATGCAGGACTGGCAGAGAATTTATGGCCATCTTTCAGGGAATTTGCAGACATTTTCTTCGGTGGCGGAAATTTCTGCAGAAATATTGGATCTCAAAAGTTGAAATTTGTCAATTCTTGCGCACGCTATATTTAGGGTTTATAATCGTCGGTGTTTCCATCATCGCACTATATATAGTGTCCATTTGAGTGACTCCCCGCTGGTTTTTACTGAGATGTAAGGAGTGGAAAGCTGTGCGCTGTCCGTTTTGTGGTAGCGAAAATTCCCGTGTTATCGAATCGAGATCGAGCGAAGAAGATTCAGCAACCCGCAGAAGACGAGAGTGTGTCAATGTGGAATGCAGTAAACGTTTCACAACCTGGGAACGCGTGGAATTACGGCCTCTAGTGGTTGTCAAGAAAGATAAAATGCGTGAAGAATTTGATCGGGACAAGCTCTATCGCGGGTTGCAACGTGCTTGTGAGAAACGCCCTATCTCTGCCGATAAGCTTGATGAAGTTGTCACGCACATTGAACAGAGTTTGCGGGCTGAATACGAACGGGAAGTACCTTCATCTGCCATTGGTGAGCGAGTGATGGAAGAATTGCGGTCGATTGATGGAGTGGCGTATGTCCGTTTCGCCAGTGTATATCGCCAGTTTCGTGATGTGGAGACTTTTGCCAAAGAAGTGCTTGCATTGATGGAGAAAAATGTTACATAACTTTTAGACAAGCATGGAGCAGAGGAGAATGCCGGGTGAGTGTTACAAAGGATACAAGTATGCTTCCGTTTACAGATGAGGATTGGCTGCATGCTACAGGTGAACGAATTGTGGCTGATCGTTACCTGATGAAGGATGTCAGGAAGGAATCCTTAGCGGAAGGATCTCTAGTTGTAGCAGTGCTGGATAAAAAACGTGCTTATCATGAGTTGGCGCGTATTGTTTCGATTTCATCCGATCAATCCCAGGTTGTTGTTGAACTGCGGGATGGGGTTCGGGAAGAACTGCCTGTACAGCAGGTAGATGTACTGCTTGAAACGGCCCCGCGCCAAATGTGGCGGCGAATTGCACGCGGCGCTGCAAGCGTCACGCTGCAACCGGGTAAGTTTGAGGAAGATTTCTATCAGTTGCAGAGTCGCTGGCGATATGTTCCAGGCGGGCGCATTAATGCTTCTATGGGAACAGGAATGAAGACGACCAGTTACAACTGTTTTGTCATTCCCAGTGTGGGACCTACACCGCGCGATTATGCAGAATCGTTTGGACAGACTCTAGAAATTCAAGCCCGATCAGGCGGGGTTGGAATGAATCTTTCTCGTATTCCTCCTCAGGGAACCTTAGTACCTGTTTCCAATGAGAAACGCAATACGCATTTACAGTTAATGTTGGATATTTGGCATGCAGACATTCGAGATTTTTTGGCAACAGAATATCCCAACAGTACGAAAGTGGTACGTGTGAATAAAGAATTTTTGCGGGCTGTGGAAGAAGAAGCGAATTGGACGTTTGTTTTTCCTGATACTTCAGTAGAAGGATACGATGAATTGTGGAACGGTCGAATTGAGGATTGGTTGGCAGCTGGCTTACCGATAATTGACTTGGAGACCGTCAATGCTCGTCAGCTCTATGACGAATTGTTGTATAGCGGTGTACAAATTCTTAGCGATGTTGTTGGAAGTGTCCTTTATCCTGGAGATCAGCGGGGGACGATTGCGTCTACATTGGGTGATATGTGGGAAAAAATGGGTGACGGAAAGCGTGTGACAATTAATCTTTCATCGTTACGGCCACGCTACAGTTATGTGCGAGGTGTGAATGGCCGTTCTTCAGGCGCCTATTCGTGGGGATTACTCTATGACAAGGGCAATGAGGTGTTTGGTTACGGCTTTGGTCCGGTAGGCGTGGGAGAAATTATGAGTGTAGGGTGTCAGTTGACCTTGCAGGGCGGCTCTAGACGTGGAGCCCTGATGTTGATATTGAACGACAGACACGCAGATATTTTAAAATTTATTCGTTGCAAGCAGGTAGAGGGAGTCATTACGGGAGCCAATATCTCAGTTGGTGTGTCTGAACAGTTTATGGAAGCCCGTAAATCAGGAGGACAATGGTCACTTGGCTTTGTACCTCTCGCAGATATGACGCAATTTGATGGGGACTTCGAGTCCTGGGCAGCCCATGGAGGTACTCTGCAGATTACAGAAGAATTGCCAGCCGAGGAATTATGGCGAGAATTATGTGTATCAGCTTGGAAGTCTGCTGAACCGGGAGTTGTCTTTTTAGGGCGCGCTAATCGTTTATCCAATTCATATTATTTTAATCCTTTAGTAGCGACAAACCCTTGCGGTGAACAACCACTCCCTGCAAACGGCATTTGCAATTTAGGGGCGGTTGTATTAAGCAAATTTGCTGTCGGATTCCGCGATACTGCCGAACGACATGAATTCGCTGACAAGGAAAAAGAACAGTATATTCTATCGTTGCTTCGCCAGCACTTTTCGGACTCGGAAGCAGAATTTCTTCTCCATCACGTTTTATGGGAAGATTTGGAATGGGTAACGCGTACTGGGCTTCGTTTTCAGGATGCTGTTATCGATGCAACTTATTATCCGTTTGAGGCTAATCGACAGAATCAGTTGCGGGAGCGACGTGTTGGACTTGGCATTATGGGGCTGCATGATTTGTTGCTCTATTGTGGATATCGCTATGGTGGGGAGAATTCAGTCAAATTTATAGATATTTTGATGGGATTGATGGCTGAATGGTGCTATCTAGAATCTGTTGAGTTGGCTAAAGAAAATGGACCGTTTCCCGCATTTGACGCAGATAAATTTCTGGCATCCGGTTATATGAAACAGATGGCGCGTGAAAAACCTCATGTTGTAGAGGCTATTCGTCAATTTGGTGTTCGCAATGTCACCACGATGACAATTGCTCCTACAGGAACTACAGGTACAATGGTTGGTTGTTCGACAGGTTGCGAGCCGTATTATGCCTGGTCTTATTTCCGCAATTCTCGACTTGGGATGTTTGAGGAAAGTGCTGAGATTGTTAATGAGTTTCATCAAAAGCATCCCAATCAAGAGTTGCCGGATTATTTTGTGACCGCGATGGATCTCGCTCCGGAAGATCATGTGCGCGTACAGGGTGCTTTACAAAAATGGATTGATAGTTCCATTTCGAAAACATGTAATGCTCCCCATTCATATACCATTGAGGATACATTACGACTTTACGATTTGGCTTACGAGGTTGGTTGTAAAGGAATTACCATTTATCGTGATGGTTCGCGATCGGAACAGGTGCTGTCTCTCAAAGAAGAAGAGACAAAGATGGAAAGTGAAGTTTTCCCTCAAGAAGGAGCAAGTGTAGAAGCGGCGGCAGCTACAGGTTACCGAAAGCGCAAGCGTCCGGATGTTCTATATGGAGCCACGTATCGCAAAAATACACCGCTTGGTAAAGCGTTTATTACAATTAATGACGATCCGACAGAGCATGTGGCGGTGGAGATGTTTGTCAATATTGGTAAAGCTGGATCGGACGTCTATGCGGCAAACGAGGCTTTAGGTCGAGCTATTACTCTCTATCTTCGCGATTCGGCTAATCCGAATAAGGAGGCGGAACTGGTCAAGCACTTCTCGGGCATTGGCGGATCTAACGCAGTTGGCTTTGGAGATAATCGTATCACTTCAGTGCCTGATGCTATTGCCAAGTCGTTGATTCAGCACGCTGAGACTTTTCCGTTGCGTCGCTTAAAAGGGTCAAGTCTGGATGCTTTAGAAGCTACTGTAACAGAAGAAGCGTTGGTGCAGAGTGAGTTGCGCACGTATACGCTTGCCAAAGACTGGTGTCCCGAATGTCACCAACATACGCTGATTCGTACAGGTGGCTGTTATGAATGTGAAGCTTGCGGTTTTAGCAAGTGTTGAGTGGATATGAGTTGAACAAACATGATTTGGATGGTGCGGTTAGTCAATATGACAACCGCGCCGTTTTATATTCACATGCGTTCTGCAGTTTTCAAAACTATTCAGCCCTGTTTGGAAGAAGTAAGACAGTACTTTAAGTTTCAATTGTCCTATTTTCAAGGACGCGGGCATAGATTAATCATGGCATGGACACGCAGCAAGCGTATTTGTCCCATTCATTGGCCAATTGGCGAAAAGGTGGTGGACGTCTATGCTGTGGAAAAAGAAGCGTAGCACCAAAGCGCAATTAGACGAGATTAAACAACAGCAAGAAGAACTGAAAAATATTTTGCAAAGTTTGTTGAATCGCGAATCATCTCGCGTAAATATTCAAGAACTTCACATTAATGAAGCAAATTTTGACGAACTGATTTTTAAGCTGGAGAGTATCGATGTACAAGAATTAAGTGGATCGCTAAATTTAGGCAATAATTTTAGTCCACGTGTTGTACAATCTCCAAAATCCATAGAGAATTTAGCTTCTTCTCATTGGGTGGACCAGACAGAAGCCAAGCCTCTGAATTCAAATACTGAGCATCAGGATTATGAAGGAAGAGTATTTGCAACTGGCAGCGGTTACCGTTTCTCCAGTGATGGGTCTCATCCACAGTCAAAAAGAAGGTAGAGAACGTATGCGTGAGTTTTTTTCCCCGACATTTGCCATAGGTACACTGCGAATTGGACAAATAGAAGGAGCATCATGTCTCAATATGGGCAATAATTGGCCATCTCATTTTCGGAGTTATAAAAAAACCAATCAAGGATTCGGTTCGGTAAGTGGCGATCATGCAGTTCTCAAAGATATGAAAAGTTTCTTGCACGATCCCGATATACTTGATCACCCTGGGAATGTAGAACGACCGACAGAAGATTGGTTGCAACAGATGCTTCAGCGCATGGAAGCGCATCTGCCAAAGGCGCCGAATCAAAAAGAGGACGTAGGTGAATAAATGAAATTCTATGGACAGGATTGGAGTGTCAAATCTGTCAAAAAAGGTTCTTTAGTTAGCTATGGGGACAATTTTATTTCGCACATGGTTTCGCATACAAAAAAGAATGAGGGATGGGGAAGTTTGCAAGGCCATCAAACTCAAATCTACCGTACATTAAGTTTTTTAAAGGATGAAGATCATATTGACTCTGAGAAAACCTTGCAAAACCCGAGTGTACATCATCATGGTGAAAGGTAGAGGCAGGGGGAGCATGAATGGCCAATCAGAACGACTCTAATTTTGGTTGGGGAAATTTTTCTAATCCCTTTGAAATGTTGAAAAATATGGGGGATTTACGGGATTGGAGAAAACTCCTGGGAGAAGATTTTTTTAAGAATATGCCATTTCCTCAAATGCAACAGGGTAATCCCTCTCCATTTTCAGGAGGCCATGAGGTGTATCCTCCAGTGGATATGTACGATCGCGGTCATGAATTGGTAGTTGTGCTTGATGTACCCGGCGCCTCGAGTGCAAATGACATTAAAATACGAGTCAGCGATAGACAAATGATTATTCGAGGTCGTTCAACCGATTTCAGTGGTAAAGATGACACCGCTCTGCAAATTGAGCGGCATCACGGACCTTTTGAACGGATAATAGAATTTCCAGTTCGCGTTCATTCTGATAAAGTTATTGCCCATTTCAAAGATGGAGTATTGTTGGTTCGTATTCAAAAAATCGCCCAACCGGGCGATGATTTTGATGAGTATGTTCCGATTCAATTTGAATGATATTCTGACGTAGTTAAGGTATACATAATTAGGAAGTGAGACAGTTGGAGGATCAAAATGCATTTGCAAATTTAAAATCATGGATGATGAAAATTGACCATCTCGACTCCTGTTCCTTCCTCATCATGGGAAAATGCAATGTGGTGATGGGGGGAAATGTTCATCAGAAAGAAAATTCTGGATTTGGCTCGCTTGCTCCTGGTTCCACCATGATAGGTTGTTTATCAATGGTTTATGATGTCGATGGAGTCGACATGCCGATTGATAACCGCAATTCAATAGTATGGACATCCAGAACGGAATAAGTAAAAGAATCACTACCAAGGCTTTTGCTGTGAAGAATATTTTTTTACAACGGATTTAACTTCTTCAATTCCTTTCCAAGGCAGGTGCTTGACGGCTTCTGCTATGTGGACAGCTTCTGCAAGTTCGGCTGCAGATAATTGTCCTTGCAAGAGATTCATAAGTCTTCGCTTATGATTGACTTCATTGGCGGTTACACCATATTGAACGGCAATTTGAGCGTCAGTCATACCTGCATCTACCATGGATTTTAATTCTTCCCGAGTGATCAAACTAAATGGTTTTTCCGTCATCGTTTGTTCATTCAAACCCAAACACCTCCTTTTTTACTTTTCCCTGAATGAAACCAGGATATGAATAGAAGAGCGTCGGCTAGATTTTAACATCTTGTAAAACGTATGTCTGAAAACAGGACGCGAGATGATAAAGTTTGCAAAGGAGGCGAATTCTTTGACCAATATCCGTTCTCATCGAGTACCAGGTTATTCTTATCGCCGCGTCGATTTAGAAGGTCTCAGGCATACTGATGAAGAAAAAGAACATTTTTTTGATATTTCTGCAGAGAAAGAAGCAGAAATTCCTAACGGATCGAAAAAAAGAATTCCGAATTTTGTGCATCGAGCAGACGAACCAGGAGAGGATTAGTTTCAAAATTCATGCGGCCGAGCGTATCGTTGCCTCGGCCGCCAGAGTTTGATACTGTGTAAATATATACTTAAAGAAGAATTGGCGGCGAAGCCGAATGTCAACTATAGGTAAGGCTTTATCGTGGAAGAGTCTGGCCATTTTTTTGGTTGGAGTCGCTATTTTTGTTGCAGCTTTGTATGCTGATCGTCATCATCAACTGTCCAATATACTCAAATCCTGGGGATGGCTGGGGATTGGTGCGGCTATCTTGCTGATGGTCTTTTTTTGCATGACACCCATTCCATCAGAAGGTCTTTTGGTCATGTATTTAAAGGTTTATGGTATAGGATGGGGTATTTTCTATGCATGGCTGGGTTCAACTTTAAGTGCTCTTTTGATTTACATTTTGGCACGTACGCTAGGAGTGCCGGTCATTCGACGCTTTGTATCGGAGGAAAAGTGGCAGCAGGTGAATGGATGGGTCGAGCGAAAAGGTGGATTAGGCTTACTTTTTGCTAGATTACTGCCGATTCCTGCATTTGTTGTAAATTACGCCGCTGGTATGATGTCATCTGTTAGTCTTTGGACTTATGTGTGGACTGCAGCGATTTCTATTGTTCCGTATTATATAGGGGTATCCTTAGTGTATGCAGGAATTATGGGGAATAATTTGTATCTCTTGGTGGGTATCATTCCCATTCTTATTGTAGGGGCCGGGGGCTACTGGCTTCATCAGCAAACTAAAAAGCGCACCTACTCTTGACTTGCTGGTCAGGCATTAGAGGACTAAACTGGTGGTAATGATGACTCACGAGGTGAAATATGATGCACAGCGCCATTTCAGAAGAACAAGTGCGCACTTTTGAAGAAGTTTTGACCAAACTGTCGCGGGTATTACAGGCTCATTCACCCATTAAGCGTTTTGGGTTAACACCCACTCAAGCCTATTTGTTACGTCACTTATATCAGGAAGGTAAAACAAAAGCGTCTGATTTAGCCCGAGTGGCTGATCTGAGTCCTGGAGCAGTGACGCAAGTGTGTGATGAATTAGTTAAGATGCAAATGGTTGAACGAAAACGTTCTCAAGAAGATCGAAGGGTAGTCTTTCACGAAATTACAAACAAAGGATTTGAAATTTTAAGTGGATTGCAACAGGAGCGCTGTAATATTGCTCGACAATTGCTTACAGAATTAGGATCTGAAGATGCTGAACAATTTATTCGTTTGATGGGCAGAGTTGTAGAATTTATGGAAATGCAACCGATTGAACGCAAAACTCGCCAAACTACAGACATCTCTTCTTAATCTCTTTTCGTCTCACTTGTGACCGTAAGTTGCTGCACAACATAAGATAATGTAATTGTGCATGCTTTGACGGATGGCAAACGGCATGTTGCAGGACGTCTACAGTTATGAGGAGACGATAAGAATGCGTGAACATGATAATCCGTCCGTAAAGGAAGGGCATTTTTCAACGGAAATTGCAGTCAGTCTGCCTTATTGTTTAGGAGGAAAAGTTTACATTTTGCCATGGAATTTGCGTCAACAAATCAGTAAATCGAGATCGTCAAATACATTTGTCTATTGGATGACTTCCAGCTATCCTGCTTTACATCCCTATTATCCTTGGCCCTTTTTATCTTCTAATTCACCTTGCGATTTACCTCCTCTTTCTGATTGGACACTTCACGGATATTGGCCTATGTAAGAAAAAAATTCTCCTCTCCAGCATCCTGACTATGGTATGATATATAAGATGAAGTATTGGAGAGGAACGGTGGCGGTTGGAACTTTCTTTGGTCATACCATCGTTTAATGAAAAAGATAACGTTCAAAATTTAGTGCAGCAGATTCATCAAGCACTTGCAGATACAAATATTGATTATGAAATTTTTTTTGTTGATGATAGTACGGATGAAACACCACAAAGATTGGAAAAAATGGCCGCTCTGGACCAACGCGTTCGCTATTACCATCGTGAGAATGGAAAGGGTCTTGGTACAGCTGTTGTCGAAGGCATTCACCAAACAGAATCGGAATGGATTATTGTTATGGATGCTGATTTACAGCATCCACCTGAACTTTTGCCCACTATGGTGGAGCGATTAAAAGCAGGTATTGATATTGTTATTCCTAGCCGTTTTGTTGAAGGCGGTTCAGATGGCGGTTTAGTCGGAGTGCGAAAGCTGATCTCTTTCGGAGCACGTTCTATTGGACGGTTATTACTCAAGCGCTTAAGGCCTATTTCTGATTGTACGAGTGGTTTTTTTGGATTTAAACGTACAGTTGTACAAGGGGTTAAATTACAACCACTTGGCTGGAAAATACTTATAGAAATTTTGATGAAAGCTAACTATCGTACAGTTCATGAGATACCCTATCAATTTAAAGCTAGAGACGCAGGAGAGTCAAAGATGAGTATCCGTGAACAGTGGAATTACCTGATTCATCTTTGGAAATTGATGTGGCAAAGTGAGGAAGATCGTCGTTTTCCACTTTTCGCAATGATTGGCTTCAGTGGTGTATGGGTCAATTTAGGACTGATGGCCGGATTTATTTATTTGCTTGGAATGAATCATGTTTTGGCCTCCGTTTTGGCATCTTTAATGGCTATGGTGAACAATTACATATGGAATGACGCTTTAACTTGGCGTGATGCTAAGCAAAAAGAACACAAGCCCGGTTGGATTCGGATGTTGCTGTTTATGGCGATATCTGCTGTAAGTGTCGCATTGACGACTTGGATCATGCGCGGTTTGGAAATGATAGGTATACAAGTGCTGGTCGGTCAAACCATTGGCATATTAATCTCCACTATATGGAGTTATCAGGCAAATCGCCATTTGACCTGGGGAGGGAAAAAGTTATCTCTTCCCAAACCTGACCGCAGAGTCATTGTCACGCGCGATCGCGGTTGAGCCTGACCAAGAAGCCATCCATTTAGTGATGCGGTGGTTTCCAATTATTTGTCTCAGAAGGATTTTGGATGGTCTGCGTGTTGCAAATTCCGTTAAGCAAAAATCTGTGAGCTTCAAATTTGGCTTGTTGCGGATTGACTACCCAATAACTCAAGTCTCCAGCATAAAGTGGATTAGGATTATGAAAGGAACCAGGAAGTGTTTCATGAATGATGGAATAGTTTTTGTACTGTTCCATGTGTCCAATCATTTTAATAACATCCCACATAGAGAGGTCGGTATCTACAGAGTTCCACATAATTTTGGATATTTCAGGAAGGTGTAATAAGTTTTTGGGTTGTAAAATTTGCTGATAAATGGCTTGTATAAATTCTTGTTGCCGTTCTGTTCTTCCGATATCCCCCAATTCATCGTGGCGAAAGCGCACAAAACCTAGGGCATCTTCTCCATCTACATGCTGTAAACCAGGATTGAGCCATATACGATGGTGTACCTTATCGCCTGTATCGTAGTGCATGGGTTTAGAAATATGCAGTGTGATTCCACCCAGCAAGTTAACAAGTTGAACAACACTGTCGAAATGAGCCACTACATAACCATCTATAGGTAAGCCTATTAGTTTTTCTACGACTTTCTCACTTAAAGTGGCACCGCCGATTTGCATGGATTCGTTAATCTTTCGGTATCGGCCATCTGGGAATGCCACTTGTGTATCGCGAGGAATGGAGAGTAGTGCAATTCGATGAGCTTCAGGATCGACACGCATGATCATAAGGACGTCACTGTTGCCATTTTTGTCACCTGGTCGAGCATCTGTGCCAAGAATCAGCAGTTGATAGGGCTCGTTCATCTGGAGACGCGATGTCTGCGATTGGGAATGTGCTGCATGAATCGTGTGTTTGGGGAATTTATGTAAACCCAATAAGGTTCCGGTGACCAATGCTCCGGCAAGAAAAAAAACGGAACTAATTTTTTTAACAGGTGTACGATGTTTTCTTGCGTGGCGTCCCGGCATCGAAAACTTTCATCCTCTCTATAGGCAATCCATCCGATTTTACTTTGCCCTCCAATTAGGAATTTCATGCGAAAATAGAGAGTAAATCAGGTTCCTTATCATTTGAATAAATTGATACAGTAGTGTAAGCATTGTAAAAAGCGGCGTATAGATTACGCCGCTTTTTTGAAAATTCTGTTCTACATTAAGTTTGACGATTAAGATGGGTGTGTGCCTGTCCACTCATGATGTAAAAGATTTCCACAAGATAAGCATACATAACGATATTGAGTTTTAACGGCCCGTGCACTTACAGGTAAATCCTCTCGAATAACCACACTAGAATCGAGTTCAACAATTTTTTCTTCTCGAAACAGAACGCTATCACATTTCGGACAGTGAATTGCATGAGCTTGACCTGCCAATTTAATTCTCTCCTTTGAGCATAGTTGCTTCTTAAAGTAGTATAGCGAATGCAAGAAAAATGACCAAACGTCATAGGAACAAGAAAGTTGTCCCGATAGAGTTTATCAATAGTGTATAATGAATAGAGCGAAATGGAGGGGTTTGATGAATTACGGTTTTCCTAATTGGATGTTTGCTGCTATTGCTATTGCAGCCTATGAAATTGCAGATTGGTTGCATTCCTCCCTCCATGTTCCCTATGCTTTAAAAATTTCTTACGCAATTATTTTAATTTGTCTCATGATTATAGGGATAAGAAAAGGGAAGTCTTGGGTGATAAAAAGACGGCGCCCTGAAAATCCAGATTCCGACGATTGGCAGTCTTACTGATAGATTTGAGTTGTTATAAAAACTTTAGATATTCAGAGTATCAAGAGCATCTTTTGAATCTGATAGTTCTAGAAACGGATAGCGAATAGGTCCGTATTGTTCTGCATCCTGTGAAGACAGGTTTTCTTGACTCGTGTGAAGCAGTCTAAACAATTGTTCAATGCCTTCCATTAAACGGGGGGAAGGGCGACAATATAGTCCTTCTGAGAGAATATAGATTCTTCTTGATGAAAAAGCTGGTATTTTTGGAACCCAAGATCTGGACAATAATTTTTTGGCCGGAACCTTGTGTTGAGGAATACCGGTCCAAATGGCTGCCATCACATCGGGAGCGGCTGCTACAACTTGTTCACCTGTCTCGTCTTTCATCTGTTGTCCAGGGATATCGTGAAAGCAATTTTTCACACCGATGATTTCACATACATCGCTAAGCCAATTATCTCTAGCAGGTGAGAATATTGGATGGGGCCACCATTCAAAATAGACGCTCAGTTTGTTTTTATTTACAGTGAACTTTTCTGCTTGCTCTCGAATGAGTTCTACTCTCCTCTTTAAATTGTCTTGTAACTGATGAGCACGCAAACGGATTTCCTTCATATCAAGAGCGTCAGCAATTTTAAGACCATCATTCCAGATATCCTCTAACCGATGTGAAGAAATTACGATATAGGGTAATCCAGTCTCTTGAAGTTGTTCAATCACCTTTTCCATTCCTGGTACAGAAAGCGATGCTACTACCAAATCAGGATTTAGTGAGATGACTTCTTCCATTCGGATATGCAGGTCAGGACCAAGACGTTTCGCAGGATGGTTTGATAGGTCAGGATAATCAGAATAATCATCTACACCAACCACTGCGTCTATCAGACCCAATGCATCAATCCACTCAGTATTGCTAGGACAAAGTGATACAATTCTTGGGAACTGTATAGTCATGCAATCTTCTCCTTTACAAACGTTTGCCTGAATAGCTGGATAAATGAATCAGACCTAAAGATATGAAAAAGGGCAGAAACTGTTCTGCCCAAAATTTGATGATTATTTTCATTCTTACTTTAATGTTTTGCGCGATTGATAGCGTCTTGAAGGATTTCTTGAGCTTCTTTAGTTCCTTTCCATCCTTCAATTTTTACTTCTTTATTTTCTAAATCTTTATATACTTGGAAGAAATGGGCTATCTCTTTGAGAATGTGCGGTGGAATGTCTTCTAGTGTCTGAATTTGTGCAAAGCGTGGATCTTTTTCTGCCACACCAATCAGCTTTTCATCTTGGCCTTTTTCATCTGACATAACCAGCACACCCACAACTCGGGTTTCAATGAGGCATCCAGGAAACGTCGGTACAGATGTTAAGACAAGCGCATCGAGCGGATCGCCATCCTTAGCCAGCGTATGAGGAATATGACCATATTCAGCTGGATAGTGCATGGGAGAGTAAAGAACACGGTCTAAGCGGAAAGCTCCTTCTTTTTCATCAAATTCGTACTTATTTTGACTGCCTTTCGGGATTTCCACAAAAACATCAACAGTAAATTGGCCAGACATGCAGGTACGCCCCTCTCAATCTAATGCACGATTCTAGGTTATTATACGGATAGAGATTAATTCACTGCAAGCATATAGGAATAATCGAAATAAATTATACAATGGGCAATGGATTCGTATTTCGCTTAAGGGTATTTTATTGAAATGCAGTGGCTCAAACGTTCTTTAGAATACCATATGGAGGGATTCATATATTGAAGTGGACTGACACGTTTGATACATTCGGTATAGGAGATGCTCCCGATCACGATAAGTGTAAAACGTAGAAAACAGACCACTTCAGTTTTGACAGTTTTGCTACCCCCGGTTGAAAAATCTGGTGATGGCAAATACAAATCATATGAAAACTCAGTATTTATGACATACAGATAAGTCATATAAATATCTAACATTAGATTTCAAATCGATTGTATGGGAGGTATGGGTTTGGGAGGCATTATTTTGTTTTATGGGTTTATTTCTATTACTTTTTATGTTTTGAATGCTCTTGCGTTTATGAACTTGGCAAAGTTGGCAGGACGGCGGGATATTGCTTGGATGGCATGGGTGCCTGTCGCCAATAGGGTTCAACAACTTTTATTGATTAGAAAAAATGGTGCGTGGGTTTTAATACTGCTCATTCCGATAGTGAACATCGTATTCCTGATTCTTTGGCAAGTAAAATTGTTACAGGCCTATGATAAAAGCGGCGCCTGGGTATGGATGTATATCTTTTTAACACCTGTTTATGAAATCATGTGGATTGTGTGGGGATTTTCAGATAAAACACGCTATGTACTCACTGCGCCATTCAATAATTCGACTGTGGGTGGAACTTTAAATATGTAAAGATCAATATTTTTACTGTAAGTCTGCCAGAATATCAAGAAAAACCGATAAAATATCGCCTACATTGCAAAACTAAGCCTTCGATGATATTCGAAGGCTTTCATGTCATAGATGAGTATATGGAACGAATTTTCAATCTGTAAAATTTTAATTAAGTGACTGGATTGGATAGCAAAGCTTCCATTTGTTCAGCAAAAGCAGGAGATAGCCAGGTGTAAAATTGCACAGATCGTTGTTCGACTACACGGTTTGGCAATATCACAAACATAGCGTTGGCTACAATTTTATAAAGTTTTCCATATTTTGAAGAATTCGTCCAACTCATCTTTAAATTTTTGGTCTCTTTCTCATCACATTCAGTCATGCCGAGGATATTTTGTAGTGCGATACGGTAGGTATGAGATTCACGTTGTTGTATAAACTCTTTGGTTGTCAATTGATATCTCATGTTGCCGCGTATTTCACTGCGTTTTAATTCTCCGCGCAGAGATTTGACAGAAGGAAAATGAATCATTGGGTACGCGCCTCCTGCAAGCTGTGAGAACTATTGTATCATATATTGCTTTATCTACGAGGTGAACCGCTTTGAAAACGCTCTTGCTCTTAGCTGCAACCCTTCTTTTGGTGGCGCTGAGCGTTTTGTGCCATATGACTGTTCCTTCGGCAGGCTTAAATTTTATGGCTGCTTGTTTAGCCATTATCCCTTTGGCAGGCTGGATGGGGAGGGCAACAGAAGAAATTGCAGTCAAAGTTGGTCCTAGACTAGGTGGTCTGCTTTCTGCTACTTTTGGCAATGCAGTAGAAATTATTATTGGTTGTTTTGCACTGTCACAGGGATTGACTACATTGGTGAAAGCTTCTATCACAGGTTCCATTTTAGGTAACTTGCTGTTTGTACTCGGGTTGAGTTTTTTAGTTGGGGGGTTAAAACATCCTGTTCAACGTTTCAATATTCGAGTAGCCCACAGCCAGACAGCCATGCTGATGCTCGGAATACCGATTATGTTTCTTTTGCCTGTGATTTTTAGTGTCAGTCGATATCACTCACTGCTCGTTATGACTGGAGCCGTATGCTCAGTATCGTTTTTGGTCTATATTTTAGGATTGGTGTTTTCACTCTATACCCATCGCCAATTGCTTGGGGACTTGGAGGAAGAAAGAAATGAGGATATAGAAGATCCGGGAAGAATCAAGAATTCGAACCTTCTTTTTGTCAATCTTCCTGTCTCTTTATTGATATTGCTGATTGTCACTGTCTTGGTTGGTGTAGAGAGTGACTTTCTTGTCCATTCTGTCGAGCATTTGGCAAGCCATGCTGGATGGAGCCAGATGTTTCTCGGCGTTATTGTGGTCGCTATTATTGGCAATGCCGCAGAACATGCTTCTGCGGTCTGGATGGCTTGGAAAAATCGTATGGATTTGTCACTCGAAATAGCTGTCGGCAGCAGCTTGCAAGTGGCTATGTTTGTTGCACCAGTATTATATTTTTTCTCAATCATTGTCGGACATCCTATGTTCTTTCAATTTTCTGTACCAGAATTGGTCAGTTTGACGGCTGCCATTCTTCTTGTAGCCATATTGATGGTGGATGGAGAGTCGAATTGGTTGGAGGGTGCCATGGCTGTAGGGGCTTATGCTGTTATGGCGATAGGTTTTTATATCCTACATTGAGGGTTTCGGCGTACAATAGAGTGTAAGTGTTGATTACCAAGTATAACAGGGTGAAGTTTCGCAAGAGAGGGGTCGCAGTATGTTGAAACGGCTGGCTCAATATTTTGGCGTCGGCCTGGTGACAGTTTTGCCAATCGCTTTTGTCATTTGGTTGGTCGTGTTTGTTTTTAATCAAGTGGACAGTTTGTTTGGCAATGCTGTGAACTGGATAGACGGAGTTTATGTTCCTGGAATTGGATTTTTAATCGTGATTGTGGGCATCACCTTGGTTGGGGCGATGGCAAGATTTTATGTATCCCGACAAGCCCTGGAGCTCATTGATAGACTCATGAGCAGGATTCCATTTATAAAATCCCTTTATACTATGAGTAAAGAAGTAGTTGATAATTTACTGGGCAAACGAAAAGGGTTTCAGCGAGTGGTCTTGGTGGAGTGGCCGCCCGAAATGGGTACGAAAGTAATCGGTTTTGTAACGGCCGAGTCTTTGCCAGTAGAGATTGATCCGGAAGGGAAAATGCTTTCTGTTTATGTACCGAATGCCTTCCAGTTTGCCGGGCCGACATTTCTGGTAGAACGTGACCAGGTGCAGGATTGCTCCCTTACGGTTGATCAGGCCCTGCAATTTGCTCTTTCGGCTGGATTAGGAAGAGCGGAGACTAAAAACGCACCTATCGAACCGCCGCCAAAGAAAAAGCGGCGAGCCGAAAAAGTGCGTACACAAAGCGAAGAATTTCAAGCTCAAGTGGAAATGGACACGACTTCCTAATCCACCAACGTTGGCTGGTATCCACGTGATGTCAATACGGCTGTCAGTCTTTCGATATGTCTCTTATCGCGCGTTTCCAAGTCAATTTCAATCTCAGTGTAGCCAAAGAGGATTTTGCTCCCCACTCGATGATGCTGGACGCTAAGTACATTGGCTCGTAAATCCGCTACAATGTCCAGCACATCGCGTAGTGAGCCGGGCTTGTCGGGTACGGTTACAGACAATCTGACATAGCGTCCAGCTTCAATGAGTCCGTGTTCAATAATTTTAGAAAGTATCGTTACATCCACATTGCCACCGGAAAGTACAACCACAACATTGCCGAGATTCTCAGGTATTTTATGGTATAGAGCAGCGGCCATAGCAGAGGCTGCAGCTCCTTCCGTTACCAATTTGCAACGTTCGAGCAGCATGACCATTGTTCGTGAAATTTCCTCTTCCTCGACAGTCAGGACATCGTCAATCCACTGTTGAGCCAGTGCGAATGTCAGATTTCCCGGACGTTTTACAGCAATGCCATCTGCGATGGTTGCTGAAGCCTGAACTGTAGTCACCTCACCAATATCCAGTGATTGTCGAAATGATGAGACGTTGGCTGATTGAATACCATAAACTTTCGTATTTGGCGATAGCGTTTTCACGGCGATCGCGATTCCTGTAGCCAGACCTCCTCCACCCATAGGAACCACAATCGCATCTACTTTGGGGAGCGATGAGAGAATTTCCAGACCTACCGTACCTTGACCAGCTACAATCATCGGATCGTCAAAAGCATGAATATAGCTTAGGCTTTGCTCTTGACAAAGTTCCAGTGCTTGTTGATAGGCGTCGTCATAAGATTCTCCGTACAGCACAACGTTGGCACCATAGCGTTGAGTAGCGGCAATTTTGGCAAGACTAGCATTCTCTGGCATTACAATTGTACAAGGAACGTGGAGACGTGATGCTGCAAAAGCCACACCTTGTGCGTGATTGCCAGCCGAGGCAGCAATCACACCGCGTTGCAATTGTTCAATGGGCATCGTAGCCAGGCGATTATATGCGCCTCGAATTTTGAAAGAACCTGTTTTTTGAAGGTTCTCCATTTTAATATAGATATTATTACGCGTAAATTCTGAAAAGGTAGCGCTGTAATCGAGAGGGGTAACTTGAGCGATGCCTTCAATGCGCTTGGCGGCGTCGCGAATATCCTCCAAGGTAGGTATTTGAAATTTGGACGAATGAACCATAAAAATTCTCTCCTCGAAATAAGCTGTGATACAATGCGTTTATTCTAGCAGATAATGACCTGACTCTGGTGAATTTGTGTGGAGAAAGTGTGGGGAAACGTCATGTTTGTCAAACAGCGAGTAAGACCTGTTCTTCACTCGATTGATCCGTATCAAGCTGGACTGACGGATGATGAGATTGTTCAGCGCTTTGGTGGAAAGGCTGTCTTAAAGCTGAATGCTAATGAAAATCCTCTCGGCCCATCCCCAAAAGCATTGCAAGCAATAGCTGACGAATTGGGTCAACTGCATCATTATCCAGACGGTAGCAGCAGTTATCTACGTGATGCGATTGCCCAATATCATGGCTGTGAGAAGGACGCTGTGCTTGTTGGAAATGGATCGGACGAAATCATTCGCCTGTTGTCGGAAACGTTTCTCTCGCCCGATGATGAGGTTATTGTCACTTTTCCTTCATTCTCACAATATCGAGCAGGCGCACTGTTAATGGGGGCGAAAGTGGTCACTGTACCCCTTGAGGCAGAGAGTTTTCGCTTTGACCCGGAACGTCTCTTAGAAGCAGTCAATCCACGCACAAAACTGCTGTATGTATGTTCTCCAAATAATCCGAGTGGAACCGTACTTGAGAAGAATCAGCTGGAAGAGTTAGTCAAGCGTTTGCCCCCGCAAGTCATTGTCATATGGGATGCTGCTTACGACGAATATTCCATGTCACCCCATCGAGCGGTTTGGTCTCAGGATTTGCTCGAGACAGGAAGATGGATTGTCCTTCACACGTTCTCCAAACTATATGGTTTAGCTGGATTGCGAGTTGGTTATGCGCTGGGTAGCCCAGATATTTGGCAATACGCTCATCGCATTCGTGAACCTTTTAATGTCAATCGTTTAGCTCAGAGAGCTGCCGCTGCTGCGCTCTATGATGAGGAACATCGTCAAAAGTCATTGCAACTGGTGCGGAAAGGAAAACAGCAATACGAAAGACTCGGACAAGCGGGTTATACATTGGTTCCATCAGACGCCAATTTTATACTTGTACGCGTGGGAAATGGTCGGCAAGTTGCTGAGAAGCTGATGTCAGAGGGTGTTTTGGTACGTTTTGGCTTTGGACTCAGTGAGTACATCCGCATCTCCATCGGTCTTGCAAACGAGAACGAGCAGTGTGTGGAAGCTCTGCTGCGTCTCGCTTTGCAAGGGGAATCAGGGTAAGCTGAGAATTAGTTTTGTCCTTCTATCGAGCCTTCTGAACTATCGAAGGGAGGTTCTGTTTCGGCAACAGTTCGGTCTGAAGAGACAGGATTACTGTCTCGAAAACGACCCGAGTATGCTTGGCCGGGCTTCCACTCAGACACTTTACCGAGTTTGATCTCGTTGGTTGTCGCTCCGTAAGGTCCTTCCGGAAATTCTTCTAAAGCGAGATCGAGACGTTGATGTTCTACCATCCCAAGTTCCCGACTTGCTGGCTCTTCAAGATTTGATACCGGATGATAACTGCCTGAATTTTTACTTTGCACAGGTTGGTTATTTGGCCGCTGTTCTTTTTCCATGACGTATCTCACCTCGTTGTTTTGTCGATAGTTTGAACGAGGAGACTGACTTACATACATTTTTTCAACCAAAGTGAGGAAATCAACCATGACAACAGAAATCAGAACTGCCGATAAAACTTCTATACGTGTCCGGTTTGCCCCCAGTCCTACGGGAACGTTGCATATAGGTGGGGCTCGAACGGCTTACTTTAATTGGTTGTTTGCCCGGCAGAATCAAGGGAAAGTGATACTGCGTATTGACGATACGGATATTTCGAGATCCTCCGAGGCGTCTTATCGTCAAATTCTTGATTCTTTTGCCTGGCTGGGATTGGATTTTGACGAAAGTCCTGAAGTGGGTGGCGCTTACGGGCCTTATCGGCAATCGCAGAGAACGGAAATTTATCAAGCATATTTGCGAAAATTACAAGAAGAGGGCTTGACGTATCCTTGTTTCTGTACTCCTGAAGAGCTTCAAAAAGAGCGTGAGACTGCCCAAAAGGAGGGACGAGCACCGCGTTACAGTGGGCGTTGCCGACATCTGGCGCCCGAGGAGGCCGCACGTCGCATTGAAGCAGGAGAACGTGCTGTTTTTCGCTTGAAGACGGATGTACATGGCGAAACTACAGTCCACGATTTGATTCGTGGTGATGTGACTTTTCAGAACGAAGAAATTGATGATTTTATCATTTGGAAAGCGGATGGCACGCCTACCTATCATTTTGCTTCATGTGTTGATGATGTGGAAATGCGCATTACGCATATTATTCGCGCGGAAGAGCATCTGTCAAATACTCCACGCCATATTCAGCTTTTTCAGGCTTTTCATGCAGAAATTCCCGTATTTGCCCATGTTCCAATGATTCTTGCACCAGATCGAAGTAAGCTCAGCAAACGACATGGTGCAACGAGTGTGGAGGAGTACCGAGAAGCAGGTATTTTGCCAGAAGCACTTGTCAATTATTTATTGTTGCTCGGTTTTTCGCCAGGAGAAAATAGGGAGATTGTCTCACGTGAAGAGGCTATTGAATGTTTTCGTTTAGAACGAGTGGCGAAACATGCTGCTGTTTATGATGTCAAAAAACTGGAATGGCTCAATCAATATTATTTCCGAACGCGTTCAGTCGATCAGTTATTGTATGAAATGTGGCCAGGTTTGTTAGAAAAAGCATGGGTGTCAACTGAGGAATCACGGGAAAAACTGGCTTGGTTGCGCACATTGCTTCAGTTTTTGCAACAAAAATCACGTCAGGAAGCAGATGTGTGGAATATGTTGGAGTGTTACTTTCGCCCGCCTGTTTCTTATGATGACAAAGGAGTCAAAAAGCATTTCCAACATTCTGAAACAGCTCAACGTCTGCGTCAATTGGCAGACTTGCTGGCAACCTTGCCAGTTTTTGCAGCTTGGCCTCTCGAACAGCTTTATCGTCAAACTAGCGAGCAAATCGGATGCAAAGCAGCGGATTTGATCCATCCTACCCGCCTTGCTTTGACAGGTATTACTGTGGGGCCTGGATTGTTTGATGTTATGACTTTACTGGGGCGCAAGGAATGTCACAACCGTTTATTGGAAGCTGCGAATTTTATAGAAAAATCAAATTAGGTTATGACTCGTGTGGACTAACCTAGAATGAGCATTGACAAGCGCAGGAGGTGTCTGTATAATCTCCAATTGTCGATGCGAATTGCCGGATGGTGTAATGGTAGCACGACTGACTCTGGATCAGTTAGTCTAGGTTCGAGTCCTAGTCCGGCAGCCATGGCCCTATCGTCTAACGGTTCAGGACGCCGCCCTCTCACGGCGGTAATAGGGGTTCGAATCCCCTTAGGGTCACCATATGTGGGTCATTAGCTCAATTGGTAGAGCATCCGACTCTTAATCGGCAGGTTGAAGGTTCGAGTCCTTCATGACCCACCATATCATTTATGCATCCTGATAAAATCCCTGACTTGTCAGGGATTTTATTGTTTATATGCGATGTCCGTTGTATTGTAGGAAAGCAGAGGTGAGAGCGGTGCTGACAGGGCGTACGACGATATCATGGCGAGAATGGGCAGCAGAACAGTTGCTCGAAATTTATTTTCAAGTTATCGTGCAATCAGTTTCATCTCAGGTAACTGACAAAACTGAACAGAAAGAACGTACTCAAGAAATTTTCTGTTTTCTCGTGACCCATTTGCCAAGTCGCCAGGAATTTGAAAGTTCTCTATTATCTCGTCCGAGTACAGCCAGGCGCTTAAGCCGACAAATTGCGAAACGAATTGGAGTACAAATACCTAGCC
This sequence comes from Alicyclobacillus tolerans, assembly GCF_900142255.1. Lineage (GTDB taxonomy): Bacteria > Bacillota > Bacilli > Alicyclobacillales > Alicyclobacillaceae > Alicyclobacillus_I > Alicyclobacillus_I tolerans. Next base: position 35,529 of record NZ_FRAF01000004.1, read on the forward strand.
AATTGTTTTTGTCTCCAAATCATACAATCAATGAAGAGGTTGAAACCGGTTTTGCCCTATCACCTTCATTGGATTGTAAAGAAGAAGCTTTTTGGACTCAGACCTTGCAAAAAATGCGAGCCATGATAGTGGCTCAACATGCTTTAAAACGTCAGCGAGGTTCAGTATGGACATTATGGTCACTCGTGGCTGTCATCTTGCTTTCTTGCGGTTTACTTGCCTATGGCTTGTCCGGATCGAGCATAGAAAATATAAAAAACTATGGATTTCCTACGCCCCATGAACATCAACCACTGGATTGGACTACTTATCAAGCGAGTCCACTTGAAACCATTGGCGTGTATACGTTACCGGATGGTATGAATTCAACTGTTTTAAATCAGGCGCTCGTTGTTCAAAACAAGTTTGTGGTTCCTGTTTTGCAGACACCTGTTGACAATTGGCCTCGACTCAATATTTCAATGTATGAATTGGCTAAAACGGGAGAGGTACTTTCCAACTCTAATCGACAAAGCCAGTTCAATATCGATCTTTTGCCGCCAGATTCTAAGCAAACGGTTTCTAAATCAATTGGTATAGATTGGAAAATTCACAGTTGGAAACTATTTTCAACCGGCTACTGGCTTGTGGCGATTGTCAATTGGAGTCATTCAATCACGCATTCCCAAGTCACACAGGTTTATCTGGCCAATATCGAGAGCCAACAATCAAGTTTGGTGAAGTCTTATCCTATGGATATTCAGCACCCTCTTCAATACGTATTTGCTGTAGGACATCATCAGTTGCTCATTCAGTCTGAGATGCAAGTGACAGGATCAGGGCAGGCTTCCTTATCTTTGCCGATTGAGTTGTATCAATTACAAGGAGAAAATCCACTCACTGCTTTGTCACAGAAAAAAATCTTGTCTGGATCGTTTGGCTGGATACAATCTCCTTTAATAGATGAAGATGGAATTTATTTCACGGGTACAGACCAAACCTTGCAAGCAGCTCATCCAAAAAAATCACAAAGTTGGGGTAAATTGAGTTACCAGGGGCAGTTGATACTTTTTTCTGCACCACAAGATGCGTTATCAGCCCATCAAATCTATTTATCAGAAGATACTCTTGGTAAAGCATGGTGGATAGGGACCTATTCTGCGTCAAAATCTGCTGATACAACATGGCAAGTAAAAATGGCTAGAGTTGAAAGTGTCCAGGCTGGCGAAGTACCGACAGTTTTTTCACTCAACGGTCAAGTAGAGATGTTTCAGGTTCATGGCAGAGATTTAATATGGTTGCAAAGCATTCATCACGAGACAGCCTGTGTGGTGGCTGAACTGCGTGGTCTGGAGGTGAAATCGTGAGTCAGTTGATACAGGACAAACTGCAGTTGCTCCCAGATAAACCCGGCGTCTATCTTATGAAAGATGTGCGTGGTCAGGTGATTTACGTCGGCAAGGCAAAAGTTTTGAAGAATCGCGTACGTTCATATTTCACTGGAACTCATGACGCAAAAACGCAGTTATTGGTGAGTAACATTGTCGATTTTGAATATATTGTCACAGACACGGTTGTAGAGGCTCTGGTACTAGAATGTAATCTCATTAAACAGTACAACCCTCCTTATAACATCATGCTTCGTGACGACAAGACCTATCCGTATATCAAACTGACGAATGAACCTCATCCGAAATTAGAGATTGTACGGCGTGTCCATCATGACAAAGCAAAATATTTCGGTCCATACCCTAACGCGACAGCAGCGCAAACAACCAAAAAATTGCTCGATAGGCTCTATCCGCTGCGCAAATGCAAAACGTTAAAAAAGAAAGTCTGCCTTTACTATCATATTGGCCAATGTTTAGCACCTTGCGAATTGCCAGTCGAACCATCCCAGTATCAAACGATTGGTAAGGAAATTACTAGTTTTCTATCTGGTGGTCACAAAGAAGTACAAGCTGATTTGCAAAAAAAAATGGAAGAAGCTGCTGAACAACTTCGTTTTGAACGAGCCAGGGAATTGCGTGATTTGATTCAAAGCATAGATAAAGTGATGGAAGAACAGAAAGTCACTGTAACGGATAGGGTCGATCGCGATGTTTTTGCTTTCGCTGCAGATCGTGGACTACTTTGTGTGCAAGTTTTCTACGTGCGTTCAGGAAAGCTCATTGAGCGATCTGTTTCTATCGTACGCCACTATAACCAGCCGGAAGAAGATTTCATGTCTTTTGTGGAACAATTCTATTTCCATGGCGCCAAACCACCTCAGGAGATTTTGCTTCCGGACGGTGTCCCTGATCAGACACTTGCTGAATGGTTGCATGCTAAATGTTTGCAGCCCAAACGAGGCCTGAAACGTCAACTTGTGGATCTGGCTCGGAAAAATGCGGAAATTGCATTGACTGAGAAGCTGCGCTTGATGGAACGTGATATGGACAGAACGCTGGGCGCAGTACAAGAATTGGGAGAGGTATTGGCGATTCCAACGCCAATGCGGATTGAGGCTTTTGATAATTCTAATATTCAAGGAACAGATCCTGTTGCAGCGATGGTTGTCTTTATCGACGGTAAACCCGTTCGTCAGGAGTATCGCAAATATAAAATTCGCACGGTTCAAGGTCCTGATGACTATGAATCTATGCGTGAAGTTGTGCGCAGACGCTATCAACGCGTTTTGCGAGAACAGCTTCCCCTGCCTGATTTAATTGTGATCGACGGAGGCAAGGGGCATTTACGGGCAGTGCTTGATGTGCTGGAGAATGAACTCGATTTAGAATTGCCTGTATGTGGGCTGGCGAAAAATGATCGGCATAAAACCAGTCAGCTGTTTTTTCGTGATGAAGATTATCCAGTTGAATTAGATCGGCATTCACAGGCCTTCTATTTACTTGAGCGCATTCAGGAAGAGGTACATCGCTATGCCATTTCCTTTCATCGCCAAGTACGCAGCAAAACAGGCTTGTTGTCCGTGTTGGATAGCATTCCTGGTATAGGGCCTGTGCGAAAAAAAGCATTGTTGAAACACTTCGGTTCTGTCAAAGCCATTCGGGAAGCAAGTTTAGTTGATTTTAGAGAAATAGGCATTGGAGATCATCTTGCAAGAGTAATTTTAAATCACTTACAGCAAAAGCCGCCAGAAAATGAACAAACTGTGAACACGAACGAATTGCAGAAATAAGTTCAGTTCCGGTGTTTCCTTGATCTCCTTTCATATCATCATTACAATTTACTTGGCACAGGGCTGCGGCTTCAAACCATGATAGACAGATTGGTTGGGAAAAGCACATACGTTCAATCCTAACTACTTTCTAAAATCTATCATTTAGAGGTACGCAAAAGCCCGACGAAAGGGGGCAAACAGGTGGCAAAAGCCCAGAGTCATGCGGAGTTTATTCTCAGGCGTCTGCATACCTTGGCAGGTGTGGTTCCGGTTGGGCTCTTTTTGATTGAGCACCTACTGACCAACGCCACTGCGACAGACGGAGCAGCAGCCTTCAACCAGGCTGTGGCAGCCATTCAATCCATTCCATTATTACATTTTGTTGAGTTTTTCTTCATTTTTTTGCCTTTAACGTATCATGCTATTTTTGGCCTCTATGTCGCCTTTGTTTCCGGATACAATTCGGGGCAGTATAGTTGGCGGCGAAACCTCATGTTTACGTTGCAAAGAATTACGGGCATCATCACCTTCGTCTTCATCATTTATCACTTGGCGACCACGAGGTTTTCTGGAAATGCCCCGACGTACAACATGGTTCACCAGCTAGTTTCAAATCCTGCATATTTCTGGTTTATGATCGTAGGTATCGTAGCTTCAACATTCCACTTTGCCAATGGATTATGGTCATTCTGCATTCACTGGGGCATCACCGTTGGCCAGCGCGCGCAACGGATTACAGCCTGGGTGAGCATGGTTGTTTTTGTCGTGTTAGCCGGCATTGGCGTGGATGCTCTCATTGCCTTTACACACCCGGCCTAAGGAGGGACATGCCATGAGCAATCAACGAATCATCGTGGTAGGCGGCGGTCTCGCCGGACTCATGACTACGATTAAAATCGCCGAAGCAGGCGTGCCCATTGATTTGTTTTCGCTGGTTCCTGTCAAACGCAGCCACTCGGTTTGTGCTCAGGGAGGAATCAATGGAGCTGTAAACACCAAAGGAGAAGGTGACTCTCCTTGGGAACATTTTGACGATACGGTTTATGGCGGAGATTTTCTCGCCAACCAACGGCAAGTACTCGGTATGTGCGAAGCTGCTCCAGCAATTATCCATTTGATGGATCGCATGGGGGTCATGTTCAACCGCACTCCGGAAGGTTTGCTGGATTTTCGCCGTTTTGGCGGAACCAAACATCATCGTACGGCATTTGCTGGTGCTTCGACTGGACAGCAGCTGTTGTATGCGCTTGATGAACAAGTGCGACGTTTTGAAGTGGCAGGCTTGGTTCAAAAGTATGAGGGTTGGGATTTCTTAGGTGCTGTCATTGACGATGAAGGTCAGTGCCGCGGCATTATTGCGCAAGATTTGCGTTCAATGGAGATCCGATCTTTCCGAGCTGACGCAGTCGTGATGTGCACAGGTGGAAACGGCCTGATTTTTGGCAAGAGTACCAATTCCATGATCAATACAGGTTCAGCCCAGTCTGAACTTTATCAACAAGGCGTGTTTTACGCTAACCCTGAGATGATTCAGGTTCATCCTACTGCAATTCCTGGTGACGACAAGTTGCGTTTGATGTCGGAATCAGCGCGTGGTGAAGGAGGCCGAATTTGGACTTACAAAGACGGCAAACCATGGTATTTTCTTGAGGAAATGTATCCAGAATACGGTAATTTGGTTCCTCGCGATATTGCTACGCGTGCCATTCACAAAGTTTGTGTAGAAATGGGATTGGGAGTTGACGGACAAAATCAGGTTTATCTTGACTTGTCTCATATTCCGGCTGACGTTTTAAACGTTAAGCTTGGCAATATCCTAGACATTTATGAGAAATTTGTGGGCGATGACCCTCGCAAAGTGCCTATGAGAATTTTCCCAGCCGTTCACTACTCAATGGGCGGACTTTGGGTGGACATTGACCAAATGACGAATATTCCCGGTCTTTTTGCGGCTGGTGAATGTGATTATCAATATCATGGTGCCAATCGTTTGGGAGCCAACTCACTGCTCTCCTGCATTTATGGTGGTATGATTGCTGGTCCTAACGCTGTACGATACGCGAAAAACGTCCGTAAATCGGTGGATGCCTTACCCGATACCCTGTATGAGCAGTATCGCAAAAAATATGAAAATGAATTTGAAGAGATACTCAAAATGGATGGGGATGAAAATCCTTATCAATTGCATCGTGAACTTGGTGATTGGATGAACGCCAATGTTACGGTTGTCAGAGAAAACAAGAAATTAAAAGAAACTGATGAAAAGATTCAAGAATTACAGGAACGCTATAAACGAGTTGGCGTTGTTGATAAATCGCGCTGGGAAAATCAAATGGCGCAATTTACTCGCCATTTAAAAAACATGTTAATTTCCGCGCGAGCCATTACCAATGGAGCTTTGTTGCGTAACGAGAGCCGTGGTGCGCACTATAAACCAGAGTTTCCCGATCGAGATGACGAGAATTTCTTGAAAACCACCTTGGCAAAATATACTCCAGATGGACCTGTCATTACCTACGAGGAAGTGGACGTATCGCTCATTAAACCTCGTCTGCGTAACTATGCGGTTACAAAGGAGGCTACGAAAGAATGAGTACAGCAACAACTACAGCAACTCGTAAGGTGCACCTCATTGTTGAGCGCCAAGATGGACCCAATTCAAGCCCTTATAAAGAGGAATTCGTAGTCGATTACAAGCCAGGAATGAATGTTATTGCTTGTTTAATGGCTATTCAGAGAAATCCGGTCAATAAATCTGGCAAGCGCGTAGCTCCGGTTACTTGGGAAATGAATTGTCTGGAAGAAATTTGCGGTGCTTGTATGATGGTTATCAATGGTAAACCTCGTCAGGCATGTACCGCACTGGTAGATACTTTGGAGCAGCCTATCCGAGTTAGTCCAGCCCGTACGTTTCCGGTAGTGCGCGATCTCGTTGTCGATCGCAGCCGCATGTTTGAAGCGTTGAAAAAAGTGAAGGCTTGGATTCCAATCGATGGTACATACGATCTGGGTCCAGGTCCACGTATGCCAGAAGTGGATAGACAATGGGCTTATGAACTTTCACGTTGCTTTACTTGTGGTGCTTGCGTTGAGGCATGTCCAAATGTTAATGACAGAAATTCGTTCATTGGACCTTTTGCCATTTCACAAGCTCGCCTGTTTAATGCGCATCCAACTGGCGCCATGCATCGAGAAGAACGATTGGAAGCTTTAATGGGTGAGGGCGGAATTCAGGAGTGCGGCAACGCACAGAATTGCGTTCAGGTTTGTCCCAAGGGTATACCGTTAACCACATCCATTGCAGCCATGAATCGTCAAGTAACATATCATGCAATTGGCGCATGGTTGCATAAATAAGGAATCTTATTGTAACGAAAGTTTTCCTGGGAGATGTCTCAAGCAGATTTCACTGCTTAAAGACATCTCCTTGTTTTTCTGAACGGAAGCTTGGCAAGAATGAAGTCTAAGAGTTTGATCTATCTTGGGGGATAAACTGATGCGATTGCCGAGAAAGGTTGAAACTGTTTTTTTTATTTCTATGGCTGCTCTGACTTCCTGGATTGCTACAGATGCCTTACATGTTCAAAAGGATTCTGCGCATGAAACTGCTAAAGCTCAGTATATATGGCGGGAAGTAAAGAGCAGTATTGAGAAAGAGTTGTCGTCTTGGTTTAAATCGTAAAAGTTCATCGTCTCGAAAGGATCGTGATATAATGATTCATGATGATAGACAAGACTTTTGTCCATTTCTAAGTCTAGTCTATGAGGCATTTGTTAATTTGAAGTGAGGGGAAAACCATTGCAATCATCCTATAGAGTACTGCTGTTCTATCAATATGTGGAGATTCAGAATCCACGGGAGACTGCTGAATGGCAACGTTCTCTTTGCGAGCGGCTGGGACTGAAAGGGAGGTTGCTGATTGCTCGTGAAGGATTAAATGGTACCGTTTGCGGTGCGGTGGAAGCTATCCAGCAGTATTGTCTCGAAACCAAAAAAGACGTACGCTTTGCCAATATGGATATCAAAGAGGATGTAACAGATACACTTGTCTTTGATAAGTTGCGAGTTCGTGTAACACAGGAAATTGTCAATCTTGGACTCGGTGATACGGTCGATCCGCTTAAGAAAACTGGAAAACACTTATCTCCCAGAGAGTTTTACGAAATGCTCTTAAACGAAGATGTTATCGTTATTGATGGACGAAATCGATATGAGTCAGAAATTGGGCATTTTCGTGGTGCAATTACTCCGGATGTGGAGACGTTTCGTGAATTTCCACTGTGGATTGATGAGCATCAAGAGATGTTAAAAGGGAAAAAAATTCTTACGTATTGCACAGGTGGCATTCGTTGCGAAAAATTGACGAGTTATTTAATAGACAAAGGATTTACTGATGTCTATCAATTAGATGGCGGTATTATTCGCTACTCACAGGACGAAGAAGTGCAAGGAAAATTATATGATGGAAAATGTTACGTTTTCGATAATCGGATGGCAGTTCCTATTAACCGTACCGAAGAGGATGTCGTCATCAGTGCTTGTGAACATTGTGGAACAGCATGGGACATCCACGTGAATTGTGCTTATTTGGATTGTCATCGACGCCATTTGAGTTGTCCTTCTTGTCAAGAGAAATTGCAAGGTTTTTGTTCGGAAGCTTGCAGGCAACACGCACTTGAAGAGAATCGAGTCGATCCAAGAGTCCCTGCTGCAAGACCTGTTTTGGAACAAACCATCTCTGCGGCTCGCTAACCATAGCCTGTTTTGTGTTAGGCTTAATCATTATTATTCAAAGCCCTACATGACCTCTAAGTCGATATCTTTTTGATGGACTTGGAGGTCATGTATGTTTAAAGCAAGCTTGCTCGCAATTTTTTGAAACTCTTCTAAACAGCAACGACTTGCTTCAGCGAAAATAGGTGTTTGACTCGATGAGTTAAACGTTCATAGGTTTCACTGCCCATATGCTGAAGACGTTTATCTTCTGGTTGATGACAAAAGGAGGAAAATTTTTTCCCCACGAGTATAGATTGTTCTTTACTGGATTCTGTAGTATGGACTGCTTGGTGGTAAGTGTCCATTTTGTCCGAAATGTCATGTGTATAAGGAGTTGCGTCACGAAAAAGTTCCCAGAATTTATTTTCAATTTGCTTTTGGATGTTTTCATCTTTCACTTGTTGACGCATTTCGTTTACAAAACAAAAAGCTTGCAAAATAGCGTATTCTCGATTGACCACATCAGGTTCAGCTAAAGTAGCGGGTAAATAGGGGGCAACGGGCTGCATCCAACGAAAAAGTTGTATGGCCATATTCTCTGGTGTATCTTGACGATGGCCGCTTGCTTTTTGAGTGATACGTGCGATATGGTACGCTTCATCGTTTCCATGAGCCATACCGCCTTCCGGTACATTGGCGACAGCAAACTCATCTTTGGTAAAGCTCCACCAGTCATATTTGGTCATTACCATTCGGAGTACACCGAGCAGTAAAAAAATGAAGAGGAATATACCTATATACCATACCAATTCTGGATCGACGTTCAACGTTTCCCCTCCTCCATTTCAATATCTCCTTGACATGTTCATCATGTGCATGTACCAGGTCGAATATCCTCATGAGGAGAAGGGGAATTCAGGAAATCTTTACGCCGCTTCTTCTACTTTTTTGGCGGCTCGTTTACTGAAAGACAAGAACATAGCAATGAGTGCCACAGCACCAGTGATCAAAAAGGCTTGGTGGTAGGCAATGTTCATTTCGGACAGGGTAGCTGTCGATTCATTATGAATGCCTTGCAAAGAGAGCATTACCTCATAGGAAACACCACCGAGTGTAACGCCAAGACTCATGCCAAGTGTTCTTGCCATATTGAGAATGCCGCCAGTTACTCCTAATCGATTTCTGGGAGATGCATTCATAACACTCGCATTATTGGGCGGGGTGAAGAGGCCAAGCCCAGAACCGACTAAAAACAGTCCCACAACCAGCATTGGATAGGTGAGCGTTCCACTCGCTAAAAATAATGCTAGCCCGCCCAACATCGTTGCTGCCATTCCAGAAACGGTCAATATACGAGCTCCATAGCGGTCGGCTAAAATTCCAGATATGGGTGTAAAAATGGTCATACCAATCGGAACGATCATCATCAGAAGTCCAGCTTGGTATGGTTCAAGATGCATAACGCGATCGAGAAAGAAAGGTCCGAGCAAGGTGACGGAATACATACTCGCAAAAGACAGCACGCCAGTAATATTTCCAATCGTGATTTGCGGGAATTTAAACAGTTTCAAATCCAATAGAGGAGTTTTTTTCTTCAATTCCATTGCAATAAAAAGAATCAGTCCCAGAACGCCAACAATCAGTGCAACCAGTTCAATTGGAGACGTCCATCCGGCGCTTTGGCCTTCTTTGACAAAATAAATGATGCCAACCAGGGTAGGGGCGAGAACAATAGCTCCCCAGATATCAAAAGGTTCTCGTTTCTCCTTGCGTTCTTCATCTCTTGGCAGGAGCAAAATACCCAACAATGTACCAATAATACCTACAGGTACATTGACAAAAAAGATCCAACGCCAACCAATGGTGGAGAGGATGGCTCCACCTATGGCAGGACCTAACGATAAACCAATTCCTTGCGCACTCCCCTGAATACCGATGGCTTTACCGCGATCGGACAAAGGAGTAGCGGCAGTAATGATGGCTACACTATTGGCCTGTAGCATAGCGGCGCCAATGGCTTGGAGAACTCGCGCTCCGTTCATGATGGCGAGCGTTGGAGAAATGCCGCAAAGAAATGAACCAACGATAAAAACACTAAAACCAATGGCATACATCCAGCGTCGTCCAAAAATATCGGCCATTCTTCCGAGCGGTATGATGAGTGCAGCAAGCGTTAAAAGATAGGTCAAACTTACCCATTCGACAGCGCCCATGGTTACTTGAAAACTTTTTTGCATGGTGGGCAAGGCAATATTAATAATACTTGCATCTAGCGCAGCCATGAAAGCGCCTATACAAACAGTTCCAACCACAAACCAGTGGTATCCTTTACGGTTACGGACTGATGGAAGCGGTAAATGATCGAAAAAACTTTTTCTGTGAGGCGAATTGGGTTCTGTTGTAACGCTTGGCGGGGTATGCATCAACCTTCACATTCCTTTCTGTCAAAGAGACGAATAAACGAATGGGTCTGTAAAGAAGCTTCTGAATATCTCAGGATATGGAAAAGTTATCCTCCTGGCGCAACAATTTCACTTCGTATCGATAGAGAGCGGCAGGGTATTTGACAATAGAGTACTCAACAGGATCACCCGTATCATCTTGCGTGATGCGCTCTACTACGAGCAAGGGAGAGCCAATTGCTACCTGTAATAGGGCGGCAGTCTCTTCCATGGCTGTTTCGGCGTGAATCGTCTGCAACCCGGAAGCAATTCTAACGCCACAACGTTCAAAATATCCATAAACATTTTCAAATGAAGTATTGTCTTCTTCCCAAGAAGCTACGCTTAAGTCATTTGGCAACCGCAGATATGAGGTTTCCCAAAAAACAGGCTGCCCATCAATGTGAGCAATCCGTTGTAGTTCCCATGTTTGACCATCCAATGTCCAAGGAAGGACAATTTCACTTTTGTCTATGAAATGAAATGCACGCATAAAAAGAATTTGAATTTGAACCTCTTCACCACGCTGTCTCAATTCTTCTGCAAAGCCATACAGTTTGGTTGCCGTAATATGCGGCCGTGCTTGCGAGACAAACGTGCCTTTCCCTTGCTGCCGAGTGACATAGCCCATCGAGACCAAATCTCCAATAGCTTGTCGAATCGTCGTTCGGCTGACCTGAAATTGTTGAGATAATTCGGCTTCTGATGGCAGAGGATGGCCCACTGGCCATTCGCCACGTTCAATGGGTTCAATCAATTGGCGTTTAATTTTTTGATACATGGGTACGCCACCACGCAATACCAATTCACCTCCTCATGAAGAGTCATTTTTTAGATTTTCAAGATTCGTTTCAAATCATTTTGGTTTCTTGACTTGTTGATGTATGGAAATATCATAACGATATAACATCACTACAAGTTGAAACGCGATTTTATTATATTCTCTTGTCGATGAATTAGGAAGAGGAGAATAAAATTTGTTCTTGTCTGACTTCCCAGCAGCTTGTTGTCTATGGCACAATGAAAGCGTTTAGAACGATTTCTAACTAACGGTCGGGAGGGCTCGTGAATGAGCGTATTGAATTTATTTCGATTGGATGGTCAAGTTGCCATAGTCACCGGAGGTGGACGTGGACTCGGATTGCAAATTGCAGAAGCTTATGCGGAAGCAGGAGCAACGGTTGTGCTCTGCTCTCGACGAGTTGAAAATTGCCTTCAGGCTGCTCGGGAACTTACGGAAAAAGGATTTCAGGCTGAAGGGATGGAGCTTGACATACTTGAATCAGCGTCCATTCAGCGAGTTGTCGAAGCTACTCTTGAAAAATTTGGCCGTCTAGATATTTTGGTGAATAATTCTGGTGCTTCTTGGGGGGCTCCCGCTCTTGATATTCCTCTGGATGCATGGAAGAAAGTCATTGATACCAATTTAACGGGTACATTTCTGATGTCACAATTTGCGGGCCGACAAATGAAGCAACAGGGCAGGGGAAAAATTATCAATATTGCGTCAGTTGCTGGATTGCGCGGAACGGATCCTGAAGGACTTGACGCAGTACCTTATAACGCCAGTAAGGGTGGTATTGTTACACTGACGAAAGATTTGGCAGTCAAATGGGCTCGCTATGGAATTTATGTCAATGCCATAGCACCCGGATTTTTCCCAACCAAAATGACAAAAGATGTGCTTGCTCATCGGGGGGATTTTATTTTGCAAGGTATTCCACTTCGTCGTTATGGGACCGATCGCGATTTGCAAGGGGCAGCTCTTTTTCTAGCCAGTCAAGCTTCCGATTATGTCACTGGACAAATTCTAGCTGTAGATGGTGGTACAACGGCTCGATAAATTAGATACAAGAGTCCTATTTTCCGCAGTTTGAAAAGTAGAGAAGGCAGGCGTTGAATACTTAATTTGAAAAAGATGAAAAGCCCTCGAAAGTTAAGGGCTTCTTATCTTTTCAAACGGTTGTAACCTGAGAGAAAAACAGAGAAAAATTCTCTATCTGTTTTGGATAGATTTACTGATTTTATCAATTTTCTCTATATCATCCGGTTCTAATTGAAACTGAAGGCTACCAGCATTGTCACGGGCTTGCTTGACTTTTGAAGCACCAGGAATAGCCAGTACAGTTTCTCCATGAGCCGTAATGAGCCAATTGAGTGCCAACTGGCTGACAGTAGCTTGATATTTTTCAGTAAGTGATCGTAAAACGTCAATCAGAGGTTTGGTGGTTAACAGATTTTGACGTTTAAACTTGCCCTGAAATTTGCGTGGACCGGATAGCGTTGTTGACGCACTAGGATTTTCGTGAAATCTTCCAGTTAAGAGTCCTTGTTCAAGGGGCGAATAGGCAATAATGCTTATTTTCAATTCCTTTGCAACGTCCATAATGCCATTACGCTCTATTCTTCTATCGAGTAAGCTATATTTTACCTGATTGGAAACTAGCTTGATACCATATTTACTTAATATTTGATGAGCTATTCGCATTTGCTTGGCGTTAAAATTGCTTACGCCGACATATCGGATGGCTCCTTTTTCGACTAATTTAGCCATAGCATCCATTTGACTTCGAATGCTTGAAAAAGCATACGGTTGGTGAATTTGGTATAAATCGATAGGATAAGGCGCCAAACATTCTTGACGTTCTTGAATAGATGATAGAATATGGCTGGCGCGACGACCTATCGGCCACCATTTGCTAGCAATAAAGACTTCTCCCGGTTGACACCCGTTGGCTAGGAGTGCTTGTGAAAGTGCGCGTTCTGATTCTCCTCGTCCGTATATTTCTGCTGTATCAAACCAGTTGATGCCATTCTGAAGGCTTTCATCCACAATTTCTTGAATGCATTCTTTGTCTAGAACATCCCAAAACTTTCCCACCAGTCCTTTGCCAAGACTAAATTGCCAACATCCAAGGCCAATGGCCGACAGAAAAGTATCAGAATTACCCAAAGGCCGACGTGAAATCGGCATTGTCATGCATGTTCCCCCTTATTTGCATTCCTATACACACGTTTAATAGAAGCTCTTGCTTCGTCCTGTATTACTGAAGTCAAATGGATTTTACTTTCTAGAGTATTACATTTCCTCGCATGTGTATAAAACCCTTCTTATCTTACAATATGTCAGTTCCGCCTATGTTGATGAGGGCATGCACAGAGAAATCGAGTCTCACATACTATACCCTGACTGTATCCCGCTCTTGTACTCGATGCGGCAGGGAGGGATAAGCGAAATGTCTTCGGGCAAAGAGGCGAGTGCCAAGTCATTGCTCACCAATCGCGAACGAGAAGTTTTTGAATTATTAGTACAGGACAAAACGACAAAAGAAATCGCGTCCCAACTATTCGTGAGCGAAAAAACAGTGAGAAATCACATCTCTAATGTGATGAAAAAATTGAATGTAAAGGGTCGTTCGCAAGCGGTTGTGGAACTTGTACGTATGGGAGAATTATCAATTTGAACTCTTGACCCCCTACAACCATCTGTAGGGGATCATTCTTGATAAAAGCCCCCAGCCGAAAAAATCCATGTCGTTGCAACGCAAAGAATCGTGTAAGATAACAGAGGAATAAACTTACCAGGCAGGGGGCAAGTGACCTATCTTGAATCATTATCGTTTTCATCATCGATTGCGCGTGCGTTGGGATGAAGTAGACGCTCAGCGCGTGGTCTTCAACGCGCATTATTTAACTTATCTTGACGTAGCATTTGCAGAATACATAAGGCGAGGAGTCGCCGTTCACCAAGGAGAAATGCGCAATACAGTCATAGTCAAAACGGAATTAGAGTTTTTCTCTTCTGCACGTTACGATGAAGAACTGGCTATTGGCGTTCGCACCGTATCGATGGGAAGGACAAGCCTGCAAGTAGATTTTGAAATTAAACGCCATCAAGATGTGCTCGTCCGTGCTCATACTGTCTATGTGCATATGGATCTGGAAACGCAGAAACCTCTACCTATACCCGAGGAATGGAGAACGCGTATTCAGTTATTTGAAAATATGGTTAAAGATAAGGAGTAGCTCATGAATATGCAAAGATTTGCTGGGAAAGTTGCCATTGTCACTGGTGCTGCCGGTGGAATCGGATCGGCCAGTGCTAAATTGCTTGCTCAACAAGGGGCTTCACTTGCGGTAGCAGATATTCAAGAAGAACGAGGAAAAAAAATCGCTGATGAGATTCTTGCTAAAGGCGGTAAAGCTATATTTGTTCCGGTAGATGTCTCTTCCTATGAAAGCGTTCAGTTACTAGTTGAAACCACTGTAAAACACTATGGGCAACTTGATATTATGTTTAACAATGCTGGAATATTTGGGGAAGGTAAACTGGACTTATTGGAGATGCCGTTGGAAGAATATCTTCGTACAGTAGCCATCAATCAAAATGGAGTTTTTTACGGCATTCGAGCGGCGGCGGCGGTTATGAAGGAGCGTGGCGGAGTAATTATCAATACAGCCTCTATCTACGCTTTCTTGGCTGATCGTAGACAGTTGCCATATCACGCAACGAAAGCGGCAGTAGTCGGCATGACAAAGGCGGCTGCACTCGATTTGGCTAAATACAATATCCGAGTAGTGGCTATAGCTCCGAGTATGATAGATACGCCACTCGTTGACAGGTGGCGTGAAGACGAACGCGTATGGAATTATGTGCGTAAAGCGCAAATGCGACAACAGTTTGGCACTGCGGAGCAGGTTGCCCAAGTTGTCGCATTTCTTGCTAGCGATGAAGCCTCATTTGTCAACGGTCACGAATTTTACGTGGATGATGGAGCAGCTTCCTTTAAACGTTAATGTTGCGTCATGAGACGCTGATTTTCGCAGTCCGCGCATTCTTCGCCTCTTCGAAGAAGGGTTGGCAAAAGTCGGATAGCTGATGAATGTGCGGAGCAAGTCTGCGAAATTCTTCAACTGTAAGCGACTGGGGACCATCAGAAAGAGCTTCGGCAGGATTGGAATGTACCTCCACCATAATGCCATCTGCGCCAACAGCAATAGCAGCCCGAGAAAGTGCAGGCACATATCCAGAATGTCCTGTTCCATGACTCGGATCGATTAAAATAGGCAAGTGAGAGAGTTTTCTTATGACTGGAACGGCGTTTAAATCCAGTGTAAAACGAGTAGCTGTTTCAAACGTGCGAATTCCCCGTTCACAGAGAATCACAGAAGGATTTCCTGCTGATAAAATATATTCTGCGGACATTAGCCATTCTTCAATGGTATTCGCTAGACCTCGTTTGAGCATGACTGGCTTTTTGGTTTTTCCGACAGCTTTTAATAAAGGATAATTTTGCATATTTCTTGCGCCGATTTGCAGTATGTCAACATAATGTGCAACGAGGGGCAGCGTTTCTACATCCATAACTTCTGAAATGGTTGGTAATCCTGTAATATCGCTTGCCTCGGCCATAATTCGCAGACCTTCTTCACCCATACCCTGGAAAGAATACGGAGAAGTACGTGGTTTGTAAGCACCTCCACGCAAAATTTGTGCGCCTGCCTTTTGCAATTCAATAGCGATTTCCACATAGCTGTCTCTAGATTCTACAGAGCATGGACCAGCTATAATAGTTGCAGATTTTCCGCCAATCTGGATATCACCCACTTGTACCACACTATTCTCAGGATGGTTCTCACGGCTTGCTAATGGGTAGGGGATTTTTGACATATGTGTTCTGCCTCTCTTCCATTCAAGTTGAATTACTGTGGCGAATCAGTTTTATGACTGGTTTTGACGGTACTGTCGAATAACGCTGCGAGCAATTGTCATTTTCTGTGTTTCTGAGGTACCTTCTTCAAAGCGTAACATTCGAGCATCGCGGTAGATGCGCTCCATCTCTCCTTTGAAATACCCAATTCCACCATGAATTTGCAGGGCCAAATCAGTCACGCGTTGCAACATTTCGGATGCAAAAAGTTTGGCCATAGAGGCTTGTCGAGCAATGGTTAAGCCAGATTCAAAATCTGCGGCAGCTTTAAACACCAATTGTTTAGCAGCCTCAATATCCGTAGCCATTTCCGCAATCCACATTTGAATGGTGGGGCGCTCCAAAAGCGTTTTGCCAAATGTTACTCGCTTTGAAGCATGCTGCACAGCTAATTGCAAGGCTCGATCTGCAAGTCCCACACAAGTCATGCCAATTGCTAAACGGCTAGGGTCTAGAAAACCTTGAAAAGCTACGGTTAGTCCGTCGCCTTCTTCTCCAAGTCGCATACTGGCAGAAACACGACATTCACGTAAGTATAGATGTCCGTGACGTGTTCCAGTAACTCCCATAGCATCTTGCATCAGTTCGATGGTTAATCCTTGCGAGTCACGGGGGACCAGAAAGGCAAGCGTACCTTCGCTACCCTGGCTATCTTCCAAACGGCAGAAAAGTAAAAAGTAATCTGCTAAATCGGAAAAAATAATCATCCATTTTTCCCCGTTCAGAAGGTAGTCATCTCCATCGCGCCGGGCAGTTGTTTTTAAGTCCGCTCCCGATCCGGAATGGGGCTCCGTGAGAGTAAAAGTAATCCACTTTTCACTGTTGACAAAAGGTCGGACAAAGTTTTCTAACTGTTGTTGGCTTGCTTTAGATGCAAGTGATCGCCATAAACTGTTGGTCACGTGAATAAGCACCCGCAATGAACCGTGCAGCTGAGCAAAATAAAAGAGCATCTCGAGGTATTGATGCATACTGAAACCCAGACCACCTAGATTTTCTGGAGCAGTTAAGCGAAAGTAGCCTCGCTGGCGCAATTCTTCAATGACGTTTTTATCAACATGTCCAGAAGCCTCAATTTGTTCACTGAAGAGGCGGCCGCGTGTGGCAACAAAATCCTGTACTTCTTGGAGTTTTTGTTGAAAAGAGATCTCATCATGCAATCTGATTTCATCCTTTCCAAGGCGTTGTCCACTTTTAACCAGTTTTTTTATGCGTCGAGTGACTTTTCTTGAAGCCGCTGACGAAGCAAATATTTTTGGATTTTTCCACTGGCTGTGCGAGGCATCTCAGCAATCCATTCGAGACGTTCTGGCCAATAAATTTTAGCAACACCCTGTTGTTGTAAGAATCCTGTAATATCCTCCAGTTTCAACGGCTGGCTGTCTTCTTTGCCAACGACAAAGAGACAAGCACGTTCACCAAGACGAAGATCTGGCATGGCGACCAAAGCTGCATCAGCGATAGAAGGGTGCGTATAAAGCAGATTTTCAATTTCGGCTACCGGAATTTTTTCTCCACCACGATTGATGATGTCTTTTTTTCTACCACTGATTTTGATAAATCCGTCTTCATCCACAATGGCTAAATCGCCTGTGTCAAAATAACCATCTTTCGTCAAAGCAGCCTCATAAAGATCGGGGCGATGCAGATAACCAATGAACATAGCGGGTGTTTTGACTTGGAAATTACCTTCTGTACCAGGGGGGAGAACTTGTCCATTCTCGTCGACTACGCGAATAGACATTCCTTCCATGACTCGTCCATCCGTGCCCCAGAGTTTTTCAACCGGATCGTCCGGATGACCAACCGTAACTAAGCAGGTTTCTGTTGAACCCCATGCGCCAACAATTTTGCAAGCGAGCTTTTGTTTGGCTAAATCAGCTAATTGTCTTGGTATAGCGGCGCCCGTTGCCACAAAAATGCGCAATCCCTGTGGTGGCTCTGACATATGTGTGATATCTGAGAGGAAGGGCATGGCCGCTTGGACAAATGTGGCTCCTTCCTTCTCAATGGCCTGTTTGGCTTTCTCCACATGCCATGCAGCGTGATACACGCCAGTGGCGCCAAGGAAGAGTGAAAGCATCATGCCGTAGAGAAAACCGGTTTGATGAGCCAGCGGCGAAGGAACCCAAATAACGTCTTGGTAAGAAAGGCGTAAAGTTTGCGTATGGCGAAACAAAGCATAAGACAATGTGGAAAAAGTATGCAAAGCTCCCTTGGGTTCTCCTGTTGTACCCGATGTAAATAACAATTGAGCAATAGAGTCCAGGGTAGGGGCGTGTGGTTGCAAATGGTACTCGTGATCAAGTGGATCAGCGAGTCCAGCTAGTGAAGAGAGCGCAGGAATTTGTTCTGACTGAGGAATGCAGAAGAATTGCAGATCCGCAAATTTGTCCTCTAAGGAATGCGCCAATTGGCTGTAATCAAAGTTTCTGTATGTATCCGGGTAAATGTAAATGCGAGCTTGGGAACGATCCAGAATAAACCGAACCTCACGTTCGCGAAGTGAGGGCAAAAGTGGGCATGGCACGCCGCCAGCATACCAAATTCCCATGGTGATCACGATAAATTGCCATCCGCTTGGCAATTGGTAGGCAACCGCTTCGCCTTTTTGCAGACCTTTGGCCAGCAGATTAGCAGCAATCGTTTCAGCAGTCTCTTGCAATTCTTGATAACTCATAGTTATCGATTGAGGGTTGCTGATATCCACTACAGCAGTTTTGGTAGGGAATTTTCTCACGTGCTGCTTTATAGATTCAAGAAATCCGGAATGGTGGAAGAGGTTTTCCATCATCTGACCTATCCCCCTTGTTCTACTCCTATGAATAACCACAGATTTTTAGTACCTGATGATAATTTTAGGGCAAAAATTTATGACCTGATTATAAAATTACGCCAAAATATAGTATAGTCCTTTTCATAGAGAGGATCGTCGAGATTGAGAATCAGATATTTTGTAAATCGAAAAATATCTTACACCCTATATTTGCTATTTTCAATTGCAGGAGGGCCGCCATGTCATATTCTGCAGAGCAGATCAATGAGTTTTCAAATTTGAAAAATCCTGGGAAGATTGGCACACTTCATTTGCCACATCGTGTATTGATGGGTTCTATGCATCTAGGGTTAGAGGCAGAGCCTGAAGTCTTTCAACGTCTCGTTGCTTTTTACGAAGAGCGCGCCAAGGGAGGCGCTGCATTGATGATCACTGGCGGAGTCGCTGTGTTGCCTGAAGGCGGTGGGGACCATATGTTTTGTCTCACCGATTCGGAACACGATTTTTTTCTTGCTGAATTGGTTCAACGAATCCATCAAGTTGGCGGCAAAGTAGCCATGCAACTATTTCATTCTGGACGCTATGCTTTTTCTAAAGAGACAGGTATGCCGTCCTATGCCCCAAGCGCTATAGCATCCAATTGGACACGTGAGACACCTGTGGAAATGTCAATCGATGATATTCAACGAACCATCCAGGCATTTGCTAGTGGAGCTCTGAAAGCGAAAAAGTGGGGTTATGACGCCATTGAAGTGATGGGGTCTGAAGGATATTTGCTGAACGAATTTCTTTCTCCGTTGACAAACCACCGTAAGGATGAATATGGCGGTTCGTTAGCTGGCAGAATGCGTATCAGCTTGGAGGTTGTGAGAGCCATTCGTGAACAGGTGGGAGAAAATTTTCCGCTGATTTTTCGAATGTCTGGCCTAGATTGTATGCCGGGAAGCACGAACCCTGATGAAACTTTGGAATTTGCCAAATGTTTAGAAATGGCTGGCGTAGATGCTTTGAATATTGGCATAGGTTGGCATGAATCTCAGGTTCCTACGGTGGCTGCTGTAGTGCCTCGAGCAGCATTTTCAACGGTAGCAGCAAGTATAAAAGAAGTGGTAAATATCCCAATTCTTGTTGCGAATCGCGTGAATACACCAGAAGTAGCTGAACACATTCTCTCTCAAGGTTGGGCAGATTTTATTGCACCAGCTAGACCCTGGCTTGCTGATGCAGAATTTGCTAACAAAGCATTGTCACAGCAACGGCAGCTTTTAAACGTCTGTGTGGCTTGTAATCAAGCATGCCTGGATCACACAATGGCTCAACCTCCACAGCCAGTCAGTTGCATGGTGAATCCGCGTACTGGCGCAGAGAGTCTTTATCCAATTATTTTTGCTCAAAAAAAGAAAAAGATTGCCGTGATAGGCGGAGGTCCTGCTGGTTTAGAAGCTGCAAGAGCCGCTGCTTCTCGTGGACATCAGGTGGTGCTTTTTGAACGTCAAGCGCAACTTGGTGGACAGTTCCGCTTAGCGGCACGTGTCCCTGGCAAAGAGGAGTTTTATGAAACACTGCGTTATTTTGAGCATGTGTTGCAGCAATTGCATGTGGAAGTGCGTTTGTCGCACAATGTCCATGCGAGCGAATTGACCTCGTTTGATGCAGTGATTGTGGCTACAGGAGTCCATCCGCGCATTCCTTCCATTCCAGGGGTTGAATTGCCGCACGTGGTCACTTATCCTGAAGTTTTGACTGGACAAGTCATCCTTGGCAAGCGTCTTTTGGTGCTAGGAACGGGAGGAATCGGTTGTGATGTAACCAAGTATTTACTGGAAACCGCCGCACCTCCTGCCGAAGTGAGTCGCTTTGCAAAGCAGTATGACGTAACGGAAGTAAGTGTTCCTGTACAAAGAACCATTACGCTTGTGTCGCGATCGGACAAATGGGCAACAGGCATTGGCAAAACGACACGCTGGATTGTGCGCAGAGAATTAAATCGTCCAGAACTCAAGTTGGTTAAGCAATTTCAACCGCTAGAAATTCGCGAAACAGGTTTATGGGGCCAGACTCCTGAAGGAGAAAAACTTCTCGAAGCCGATCAAATTATTCTCTGCACAGGCCAGGAAACATCTTCTTTCGATGTCGAAGTATTAGCTAAACGCATACCCATTTTTCGAGTGGGTGGTGCCAAGGACGCCAGTCAATTGAATGCAGTTCGAGCGATGCGTGAAGCTTTTGAAGCGGCGTACGCTTTGTAAATCAAGAGTAGGAAGGGTGGGACTTTTCATGAATCCAGGGTCAGAAAAGTATATGCAAACTTTTGGACTATCCGGGAAAAAAATTCTTATCACGGGTAGCGGCCGGGGAATTGGCAGATCGACTGCTTTAGCTATGGCAATGGCTGGAGCAGACGTGGCAGTGCATTATCGTCGTGATGAAGCTGCCGCTCATGAGACTGCTGAAGAAATTCGTCAAATGGGCAGAGATTGTCTGGTTTTGCGGGCAGAGATGGAATCGCAAGAAGAGATTGAGCAAATGTTTCAAGAGATTCGCCAACGTTGGGGACGTTTGGATGTGTTTGTAGCAAACGCAGCCGCCAGTGCCTTTAAATCCATTGCAGAATTAAAGGATTATCATTTGGAGCGCACCTATAAAATGGTGTTACATAGTTTAGTCATCTGCGTGCAGCAGGCTGTGCCGCTCATGACAGGCTCATATGGCAGAATCATTGCCATGTCCAGTATGGGCAGTGACTTTACCTTACCGCGTTACGCAGTTTTAGGAAGCGCCAAAGCTGCGCTGGAATCGCTTGTTCGATATATTGCTGCTGAGTATGGATCGCAAAACATTACTTGCAACGCTTTGAATCCGGGCGTTGTGGACACAGATTCAGCTCGTTATTATGGCGGCAATCATTACGAAGCGTATCGCAAAGATGTGATTCGTCACACTCCACTAAGAAGGTTGGCCAATCCAAGGGATGTAGCCGATGCAGCCGTTTTCTTGGCGAGTGACGCATCTCGTTTTATCACTGGACAAACTATCCGCATTGACGGCGGTTTGACGCTTCTCACTGGTGGATTTGAAAGTTTTTGAAGATAGACAGAAAATATTCATTTGATACAAAGAAAGGATGTTTTCAATATGGCAGAACAGTGGACAGTGGAAGAAATCACTCGTCGTGTCAAGCAGGTAACAGCGAATCAATTACAGGTGGATGTGGAGTCCATTCGCCCAGAAAATCATTATGTGGACGATCTCGGCGCGGATTCTTTGGATTTAACCGAGTTGGCTATCGCTTTTGAAGATGAATTTGATTTGGAAATCCCTGATTCGGATTTCAATCATTTGAGCACGGTGTCTGGTGTAGTGGAGTACCTCAAAGGGAGACTGTCCATATCTGATCATTGATGGCAGGTTATTGCGAAATAAAAAGGAGACAGGGCTATGAAGCGATTTCCAGGCATGGTCTTGACAGAAGAACGGGCAGAACATTATCTGCAGCAAAATATATGGTCCAAAGAATCATTTGTTGATGTTTTAGAACAAAATGCCCGACTTGCGCCTGACCTTTTGCATCGTGATGAAAAAAGGCAATTGACTTATGCTGAGTTATGGCGGGAGGTGGAATCTGTTGCTTCCTCTCTCCTCCAACTTGGAGTTCGTAAAGGTGATGCGGTAGCTATTCAGATGCCAAACAGTTTGGACTATGTTGTAGCTCTTTTTGGCGCCGCTCGAATTGGAGCCGTTGCGGTTCTTTTGCAAACCGATTTAGGTCGCGAGGCATTAGTGTATAGCTTGCGTAAGTCAGCAGCTAAGATTTGGATTGTGGCAGAAAGTTTCCGCGGCGAGTCGTTGATTGAAACAGCGCTCGCTGTCAAAGAACAGTTGCCTAGCTTAGAGCACGTCATTCTCCAAGGTTCACAATCCTCCCCATCCTTGCCGGTTCGTTCTTTTGAACAACTTTGCAGCGCTACGCCGGAAAATCGTTCCTTACTTGATGAATTTCGTCCAGATCCGCTCGATCCGTTTGTCATGGTGTTTACATCAGGCACAACCGGATCGCCGAAAGGAGTTGTGCAGTTACACGCCAATTACTTATGGTCTTGTCGAGCTTATGCGCAAATTTATGGTTTTCAAAGGGGTTTAGCAACGCTGAATATGGCGCCGATTTGTCACCAAACAGGGATGTTGGTTGGCGTGATGATGCCTATTGCCACCTGTGGCCGAATGGTATTGATGGAGCGTTTTGCCGTGAGTCGAGTTCTGCAATGGATTGCCAAAGAAAAGCCCACTTTTCTTTGTGGTGCGCCGCCCCATCTGATTCATGTAGCCAGTGCGCCTAAATTGCGGGATGCTGATACTTCGTCTGTAAAACTTTTCATTTATGCTGGCGCACCTGTACCAAGTGCCATTTTGCAACGGTTGCAAGAGGAAACTGGCATTGTAGTCGGCGGCATGTTTGGTTGGACAGAAGGTTTTGTGGCTTGTTGCACGCGGCCTGATGATGGTATTGAAGCCATCAGTAAAACCGTTGGTCAAGCGGTACCCGGTATCGAGATTGTGCTAATGGACGAAGAATACCAGCCTGTTCAACCAGGAGAACCTGGGGAGATGTGGGCAAGAGGACCTAATTTCAGTGCAGGTTACTACGATAATCCTGAGGCTTCGGCGCGCCAATGGGATAGTGAAGGTTGGTTTCACTCTGGGGATTTGTTTCGCCAAGATGAAAAAGGCCGCTATATATTTATGGGACGTGCTGACGATATTATCAATCGTGGCGGTACAAAGATTGATCCAAAGAGTGTAGAGGATGTGTGCGCCGCCCATCCCTCCATTCAAACAGTGGCTATAGTTGGTGCGCCTGACGAAACGCTGGGCCAACATACAGTAGCTTGTGTAGTTCTTCATGAAGGAACCACTCTGCAATTGGACGAGTTACGCCAGTTTTTATCTGAGGCTGGATTAGCCAAGTTTCAACTTCCAGATCGATTGAAAATTATGGAACAATTGCCGATGACGCATTCCGGAAAAATCAAAAAGAAAGAGTTGCGCCAGATGTTAGCTCTTTAATAAATAGCCAAGTCTACTTAAGTAAAAGAAATCTAGCATCGTTAAGTGAGAATGTTGATGGAGAGGAGAATCCATTTTGGTTGAGGAGACAAGCACTTTGCTTCAGGAGAGAGCGGAAGCTATCCGTCAACGAGTTATTCAGTTTCGTACTGAAGAGGCTGTGGAATGGGCTAAGCAGATTGAGCGTGATGAGAAAATTCCTCCAGAGTTGTGGCAGCGTATTCGCCAGCTTGGTTTTCACCGTTTGACACAACCGACGTGGGCTGGAGGAGAAGGTTTGCCTCTGGCCATGTATTTTCCGATTTTAGAAGAGGTAGCTCGCTGTCACGGTTCCATTCGCATGGTGGTGCATGCCTACAACAGTATCTGGAGAACTGTTGGTAACGGTCGCCCAGAACAGCAAAAAGAATGGGTGCCACAAGTAGCATCCGGACAATGTTTGGTGGCGTTTGCGTTAACTGAGCCAGACAACGGCACAGGGATTGATTTACGCACCACTGCAACTTACGAAAAAGGCGAGTTTGTTTTGAATGGCCGCAAGCATTTAATCACCTTTGCTGACGAAGCGACTATTTTTGTCGTGATTGCTAAAACAGATGCCAATGCTGGCCGTCAGGGATTAACAGCGTTTATTGTGCCGCGGCATCAGGTCGGTTTACATATAGAAATGCAACCACAAATGATGGGTGACAAAGGCAGCACGCACGGCATTCTAACTTTTAGTAACTGTAGAATTCCTGAGGAAAATGTATTGGGTGAAATTGGACAAGGATTTGACTTGGCGTTGCGTGGTTTTCTCGATCAGAGCCGTGCCTGTATTGCCCAGAGTGCAGTTGGGGTAGCAGAAGAATCGTTACAGCAAGCGCTCTTGCACGTTCGACGCAGAACCACATTTGGCAAAGCTTTGGCTAGCCGTCAAGCGGTACAGATGCGCCTGGCCGAGATGGCCATCTCCATTCAGGCTGGACGACTGCTTTGTTTGGATGCGGCTCATAAGTACGATCGCGGTGAAACGATTTCTGTTGAAGCTTCCATGGCCAAGGCGCACGCCATTAAAATGGTAGGCGAAGTTACTGACGCGGCACTTGCTCTCTATGGCGGCGTAGGGTATATGGTAGGCAGTCCGGTAGAACGACTTTATCGCGATGCTCGTTCACTCTGGTTTGAAGAGGGCACGGCTGAGATGCAGAAAATGACCATTGTCGAATCTATGTTGACTGCGGCTCGTCAACGTGATCGGCAAAAACGGGAGTCTTAAACCATGCTGGCTGTCCTTTTTTCTCAAGAAAAGGGTCTGTATGTGGATACGGTGGACGATCCGGTTTTAACTTCCGAGGAAGTGCTTGTTCAAGTTGAAGCGTGTGGAGTTTGTGGATCCGATCGTCAAGTGGTTGAGGGTCGGATGCCCTTGCCATTTGGTTCTCCTGTTCCGGCAGTGTTAGGTCATGAGATTGCGGGCAGGATTTGCGACGCTAACGCTTCTTCAGTCCATTCATCCGTGCTGGTCTACCCATTTGTACCTTGTGGGCAATGTCGACTTTGTCAAACAGGATACCATCATCTCTGTCTTCAGCAAAAGGTAATTGGTTATCAGATGTGGGGCGGCTATGCTGAATTGGTCAAAGTGCCGAAATCACAATTGATTCCTTATGATGGTGTCCGATTGACTCCAGAAGTTGCTGCTCTATTGGTGGATGCTTTTGCAACACCCTATCACGCAATTCGTCAATCTCATCTTGAAGCGGGCATGACGGCGTTAGTGCTTGGTGCCGGAGGACTGGGTGTAGCGGCTGTGATGCTTTTGCACGTACTGGGTGTGCGGGCCATGGGACTTTCGAGTCGCACAGAAGGTTTAGCTTTGTTTGAACGGGCTGGAGCCGAACAGGTGGAAAGTCTGGAAACGGATGCGCGCGCACTGGGTAGACAGATTCGACGTTGGTCGGGCGGTGGAGTTGATGTGGTGTTGGATACCTACGGAAATTCTCGCTCGTTACAAACAGCGCTTGATTTTGTTCGTCCTGGCGGTTCAGTGATGGTTCTGGGCATGCACGATGGGGACGTCCAGATTGCTCAGATGCAACAGTTTGTTCGCAAAGGAATTACGGTTACGGGCAGTTATGCTTCAGAAAAGGTTGAAATTGTAGAACTCATTTCTATGGCGGAACAAGGGATTCTCAATAGTCACGCAATGATTGAGCGTGTAACAACACTTCATGAATTGCCACAGGTGTTTGAAACAGACACCCGTAGTGCCGGCAGAATAGTGGTAAAACCCACTGAATGAGTTGTGCATGCGCGGCTTACAAAGCGAGGGGGAAACGATTGGCATGAGCAGCCATAGCCAACAACGGCGGTATAAAGATAAAGTAGTCTGCGTGAGCGGGAGTTCAAGAGGGATTGGGAAACAGCTGGCACTTGCTTATGCACAGGAAGGTGCTGACGTAGTCATTCACTACTTTCGCAACGGCGAAGCAGCACGCGAAGTGGTAGCTGAAGTGGAGAAAATGGGCAGACGGGCGCTGATGGTCAAAGCTAACCTTGCTGAAGAACATAAAATTCATTCCATGTTTGACGAGATTGAAAAATATTACGGCAAATTGGATGTCTATGTGCATAATGCGGCTTCTGGACGAAATCGTAAGGCGTTAGACGTGGATGTCAAAGGTTGGGATTGGACGCAAAATGTCAATGCTCGGTCACTGCTCATAGCTGCACAGCGTGCAGTGCCCTTGATGGCTGAAGGAAGTAGTTTATTGGCCATATCTTCGTTTGGGTCCGATCACGTTTTTCCCTTTTATACATCTGTTGGAGCTTCAAAGGCAGCCATTGAATCTCTGATTCGCTATCTGGCCATCGAATTGGCGCCGCAGCGCATTAACGCGAATGCAATTTCGGCAGGAGCGGTAGAAACAGGCGCTTTGGAACATTTTCCGGAAATTGAACGTACTTGGGAGCAAGTGAAAGAGCGACTTCCATATCATCGGATGGTCACTTCCGAAGATGTGGCTCATTTGGCACTGTTTTTGACATCAAAAGAAGCAGAAATGATACGAGGTCAAACCATTCGCATGGATGGAGGCATTACACTGCTTGTTCCTTAGAGGGAATATTGAGGCGGGCAGAGGTGGTGTTTCGTTGATCTCGTCAAGCGCAGATGATACAATTCACTTCAATCTGTCACCCTGTCAAGAATGAAATTGAGGTGCTAGAACCCCATGCCTAACTTTCCGGATGACGTGGTAGAAATAGAATTTTGCCTGCGTCAGATTTATAGCATTGTCAAACGGCGCGGGCGGTCTCTTTTAGAACAGTATGGCATTACGCCTCCGCAATTCGATGCGTTGGTGATTCTAAATCGAGACGGCGAATTGACGATTGGTGATTTGAGCAATCGTCTTTATTTAGCATACAGTACAACAACTGACCTTGTTGATCGCTTGGAGAGAGCAGATTTTGTTGTTCGTATGCGCGATTCGGAAGATCGCCGGGTAGTACGAGTTCAATTGAAGGCTCACGGTGCAGAATTAATTGAGCGCGTCCTCGATGCTCGGAGGGCTTACCTTGGATCTGTTTTGCAAGCTGTCTCTGCAGAGGAAAAATCTCGCATATTGGAAGTCCTCGAACTCCTGAACAGGCGCATGTCGGAAGAGGTGCAGTTTAAAGGATAACATCCACAAGAGAAATGAGGAAAATATGTTGAACAGCAACGCGCCTATCGGAGTGTTCGATTCTGGCATTGGCGGTCTCACTGTGGCTACAGAAATCATTCGTGCTCTGCCGAATGAATCTATCATCTATGTGGGCGATCACGCTCGTTGTCCTTACGGTGAAAAACACGCTGATGAAGTTCGGCGCTATGCCGTTGAAATCTGTAATTATTTTTGTGCTTTAGGTGTTAAGTTAATTGTTATTGCTTGTAATACTGCCACTGCGGTTGCGTTGCGTTATTTGCAAATGCATCTCCCCATCCCTGTATTAGGTGTTGTCAAACCGGGTGCTGAAGCGGCTGTATCCCATTCCATTTCGAAGAGAATAGGCGTCATTGGTACGCCGTTAACAATAGAATCATGTATTTACACACAGGCTGTGCACCAACTGTTGCCAGAAGCGATTGTCCATTCTCAAGCTTGTCCTGCTTTCGTTCCGCTGGTGGAAGCGGGGAAGTGGGATGGAGCAGAAGTAGAATCTATAGTTCGTCAATCACTTGAACCTCTTTTGGAAAAAAAAATTGATACGCTCATTTTAGGATGCACGCATTACCCATTATTAGAAAAAAGTATTCAAAAAGTAATCGGTCCTAGCATCCAAACTATTTCCTCTGCGCGTTCTGTCACTCAGTTAGTCCATTCGTTTCTGAGTGAAAGAGAGATGCTCGCCAACGGAACTTCTGAGTCTCGGCATATGTTTTATACGACAGGTCAGGAATCTTTTATGAATACTGTATTACAATCGTGGTTTGGTTTGAGTGGAGCAACTGTGGCTCATCTAGATATTCACGAATCCTTACAATCCATTTCTAACCTTTAATCTTGTGGTATTTTATAAAATTCAAATATCTGCATGGAGGTTTTTTTTCTGCAAATTTGCGTGGCTACAAAAAATAAGCACAAATTTGAAGAATTCCAAGCTATGATGGGTAACTCATATGACTTGTTACCACTTCCGGTACATGTGGAGGAGGCGCCGGAAACAGGTCATTCGTTCCAGGAAATTGCTCTTCAAAAAGCGCGTTTCTATGCTTTACATACCCAGATGGCTGTGTTGGCGGATGATTCAGGATTGGTGGTACCAGCACTTGGAGGCAAACCGGGTATCTATTCTGCCCGTTTTGCAGGGAAACATGGCGATGATGCGGCTAATCGTCAAAAGCTTCTCATGGAGATGGAAGCTATTCCAGATGAAAGGCGTCAAGCCTATTTTGTGGCTGCACTTGTTGTAGTCGATGCAAATGGCAACGTGATGGCTGCAAGTGAGGGGAAGGTGCAAGGTATGATTCTTCGCAAAGAGCAAGGTAATGGAGGATTCGGGTACGATTCGCTTTTTTATTACCCTCCTTTGCATCACACATTTGCAGAGTTGCCTCCTGAATTCAAAAATCAACATTCTCATCGTACGGTTGCCTTACGTGAAATTTTGCGCCAATTGAAAGAGAGTTCAGCTTCCCTTTGAAATAATTTTTAGGTTCATCCTGTGAAATTTTCATTACAGCAAGAGCCAATGATTGAGCAGATTTTTGCTGTAGACGAGGAATGGAAGAAAAAATAGCTTTATAAACGTGTGACGAATGGATTTACTCAATGAGTTTCAAGTTGCGCAGCGCATGATAGACACCATCTTCTTCAGCGGGAAGAGTGACCATTTTTGCTTCATTTTGTATGTCCACGGAGGCATTTCCCATAGCTACTGAATATCCGAGAGCATGAAACATACCAATATCATTTCCACCATCACCAATGTGCAGGGCATGCTGTGGATCAATCTTATATTCATGCAGAATACTAAGAGCACCTAAATGTTTGTCACTATGGAGAATTTGCAAATCTACAGCCTGATTATCCCAACGGTAGACGAAACAGTCAGTGGCGGATTGTTCAATCAGTGAATCCCAATCTTTTTCAAAAAATCCGTTAAACTGATAAATCGGATATGAATGAATATCCCATTGATCTTCTAATAAAATTTCGATTTCGGGAAAATGGAACGCATCTAAAATCTCTTTGTACGGAAGATAATTTTGATTAAAAGAAAGCACGCGAGAGTCTGTATGCATGATAAAAGGATGGCCGTACTGTTGTAACAGGTCGATCAGCGATTGGGTCGTTTCAGTGGAAAAAGGCGTCGAGTAGACGGTTTTTTGCTGGGCTACAGCCAAACTGCCATTAAAATATACACCGTTTTGAATCTGTAAAGCAGATTGGATGTTTTTCGCATGAATATAGGAACGCCCGGTGCAGAGTGAAACAGGGATGTTTTTTCTGTGTAATTGCTGTACAGCTTGAACAGCACTATCAATTAACTGTCCCTCAGTGTACAAAGTTCCATCAATGTCGAGAAATACCATGCGAATATCCAAAACCTTCATCGACTCCTTTAGACGCGATCGGGCTCTATTATACATTGAATGTTCTTTATTCTAAACTTTTTACCGGTATTGAATTGCACGAGTTGCTGCTCTTCTGTATCATATCCACAATAAAGAAAGCAGAGAAATTGGAGGAAACCAGCATGCCCGTTACCATGGAACAGTTAGTCTCTCTTGCCAAACGTAGAGGTTTTATTTTCCCTGGCTCAGAAATTTATGGTGGTTTAGCGAATACCTGGGATTACGGGCCGCTTGGAGTCGAAATGAAAAATCGTATTAAGCAAGTATGGTGGAAAACGTTTATTCAGAATCACACCTATAATGTTGGACTGGATTCGGCTATTCTCATGAATCGACAAGTTTGGGTTGCTTCCGGACATGTGGGCAACTTTAACGACCCCATGATTGACTGTAAACAGTGCAAATCACGTCATCGAGCGGATAAGTTGATTGAATCAGCAGCTGAAGCACAAGGTCAAGAAATATCGGCAGATGGTTTGCCGTTTCAAGAAATGGAGCGACTCATTCAAGAATGGAATGTAAAATGCCCTGATTGTGGAGCGCAAGATTTTACGCCCGTGCGGCAGTTTAATATGATGTTCAAAACATTTCAAGGTGTGACAGAAGAAAGTTCCAATGAAATTTTTTTAAGACCAGAAACAGCGCAGGGTATCTTCGTGAATTTTATGAATGTCCAAAGAACTATGAGGAAAAAAATTCCCTTTGGCATTGGCCAGATAGGAAAGAGTTTTCGAAATGAAATTACTCCCGGCAATTTCACTTTTAGAACCAGAGAATTTGAGCAAATGGAGATAGAATTTTTTTGCAAACCAGGAACGGATTTAAGTTGGTTTGAATATTGGCGAGATTTTTGTTATGAATGGTTGCTTGCTGTAGGTTTACAAAAAGACAATTTGCGTCTTCGTAACCACGCAAAGGAGCAGTTGTCCCACTATAGCGCTGCAACAACGGATATTGAATATCAATTTCCATTTGGTTGGGGAGAACTGATGGGGATTGCCGACCGTACCAACTACGACTTGCGTCAACACGCCGAATATTCTCACGAAGATTTTTTAGTGAAAGAAGAAGGTGAAGAGCCGTATATTCCTTATTGTATTGAACCTTCATTAGGAGTAGATCGGTTGTTTTTGGCCATTTTTGCTGATAGCTATGAAGAAGAACAAGTCGCGGAAAATGATACACGGGTTGTTCTCCATCTTCATCCTGCCATTGCACCATTTCAATGTGCGGTACTTCCCTTATCAAAGAAACTTTCCAGTCAGGCAGAGACCATTTTTCATGAATTGAGAAATGATTTCTCTTGCGATTTTGACGATTCAGGTTCTATTGGCAAAAGATATCGAAGGCATGACGAAATCGGTACACCCTATTGTATTACTGTCGATTTTCAAACTGAGGAAGACGGTAAAGTGACTATTCGCAATAGAGATACCATGAATCAGGAGCGAATCGAAATTGGGCATGTGGCAAAATGGTTGAATGAACGTGTACGCTTTCCTGTGCTTAATGAACAAAAAAATCTGCCTGGGGTCTAAGACTCATAGACTTTTTCGGATAGCTTTTGTTAACCGTGGTTAACTTACATTTGGGGGGTGTAGTCATGGCCAATCAACACACCGAGAACCATAATCAAGCATTCTCAATGCCAGGGGCTTTGCGAATGAATCATCGGTTCGAGAATGTGGTTAGCCACAGCAATCAGGAAATGGATAACGCCCAAGTGACGCCTATTCCCTGGAAAGCGATTCATCGCGCCAATTTGCGTCATCTGGCACGTCGTTCTACCTGAGCCCTGCCCATGAGTGCCATTCGGGGAGTTGTCCTCCCTGAATGGCCTTTTCTTCAAACTGATTCTATCGCCACTACTGAATGATTCAAATGAGACATCCCAAGGAGGTTATGAAATGGATCTTGGTATACAGGGAAAAACGGCGCTTGTTATGGCTTCAAGTGAAGGTCTGGGTTATGCAGTGGCAAGGCAACTGGTTGCGGAAGGTGCGCGTGTTGTCATGACATCGCGATCGTCAGAAAAAATTGAGTCCGCTGCTGCAAACATTCGCAATGAATTTTCCGGCGCCGAGATTCTTACTTTCGCTTGCGACGTTTCTCGAGCTGAATCCTTGCAGCAGTTGTTTGCGTTTGTAGAAGAGAAAACTGGCGGAGCAGATATTTTGGTACAAAATGCTGGCGGCCCACCAGCGGGTGATTTTCAATCGATGACAGAAGATTCGCTCTGGGAAAAAGCATTCGAATTAACGCTTATGAGCTTTGTCCGATCCGTTCGACTGGCGTTGCCTCATATGAAACGTAAGCAGTGGGGAAGAATTGTTGCTATTACATCGTCCAGTGTCAAACAGCCCATTTCCAATCTTGTACTATCCAATGTCTTTCGGACAGGAGTGGTGAGTCTTTGTAAGACACTGGCCGCGGATTTAGCTCCTGAACACATTTTAATCAATGCTGTTGGACCAGGGAGAATTCATACCGCCCGTATTGACTATCTCGATCAAATCGCGGCTCAACGTTTAGGCCAATCTATGGAAACCTATCAAAAAGAAGCACAGGCGAAGATTCCTTTCGGTCGCTATGGAACGCCAGAAGAATTAGCTGCTGTAGTCGCTTTCTTGGTTTCGAACGCCAATGGATATACCACTGGACAATCTTTGTTGATTGATGGCGGACTGGTAACGTCTCTCTAATGACAATCCGTAAGCTTTATGCTATGCTTTTAGAAAATTGTGTTGTCTATTGATCTCCAAGCAGCAGTTAGCGTCGCAGTCAACTGAAAAAAGACGCTAAAATTACATACATCACACCTTTATCAAGAGTGGCAGAGGGACTGGCCCAATGAAGCCCGGCAACCGCGCAGCAGTGCAAGGTGCTAATTCCAGCGAGTCGCGGGTGCGGACTCGAAAGATAAAGGTTCGTAGCATGTATCAACGCTCCCGTTTTCGGGAGTGTTTTTTGATAGTCATGGAAGATAGAGAAAGAGTGGTGCAGAAATTACATGAATTTAGTCCATACTGCTTCTTTGCAGGAACTTCTTGAACAGCGGATCCTTATTTTGGATGGGGCCATGGGAACCATGATCCAGCAAAAAAATCTGACAGCCGAAGCGTTTGGTGGAGAAGCGTATGAAGGTTGCAACGAGTGGCTGTCGAAAACACGTCCCGATCTTATTCGTTCGATTCATGAGGAATATTTAGCAGCAGGAGCAGACATTGTCTCTACCAATACATTTGGCTCCACGTCTATCGTCCTTGCCGAGTATGGACTATCAGCGTATGCCCGGGAATTAAATTTGTGTTCGGCCAAGCTTGCCCGAGAAGCTGCCCATCATTTTTCATCACCTCAACAGCCAAGATATGTAGCGGGCTCTATGGGACCTACCACGAAAAGTTTGTCTTTGACAGGTGGTGCCACTTTTGCCGAATTATTGGCTGCTTATGAAGAACAAGCACTGGCCTTGCTTGAGGGTGGTGTCGATTTACTGTTGCTGGAAACTTCTCAGGATATGCTGAACGTGAAAGCAGCAGGCTTGGCTATTCAGTCAGCATGGAAAAAATTTGGCAGGCGTGTGCCTGTAGTCATTAGCGGAACGATTGAAGCGATGGGAACCACACTGGGTGGACAAACCATTGACGCATTTTATCTCTCAGTCGAACACCTGAAACCGTTGGCGGTAGGACTCAATTGTGCGACCGGTCCAGAATTTATGCGCGATCACGTTCGTACATTGGCAGAACTGGCCACCTGTTCTATTTCCTGCTACCCAAACGCGGGTTTACCTGATGAATCGGGTCATTATCATGAAACACCAGAGAGTTTCTCACGCAAGATGGAGGATTTTGCAAAAGAGGGTTGGCTGAATATAGCGGGTGGTTGCTGTGGAACCACTCCCGATCATATTCGGGCTTTAGCTTCACGCATTGCAGGCTATGCTCCCCGACGTGTTCCTAAGCACCATCCTCATGCGGTGGCGGGTCTCGAATCTGTTCTTCTGGAACCAGAAAATCGACCCATTCTTGTTGGCGAGCGAACGAATGTCATTGGTTCGCGAAAGTTTCGCAAATTGATTGCTGAAGGCGAAATGGACGTTGCTTCTGATATTGCTCGCGCACAGGTGCGGGCTGGAGCACAAATTATTGACGTTTGCCTGGCCGATCCCGATCGTGACGAACTGGCTGATATGGAGGCTTTCTTGCCTAAAGTGGTGCGTAAAGTTCGAGTACCGTTGATGATTGATTCCACCGATGCGGCAGTAGTGGAATTAGCGTTGCAACATGTTCAAGGCAAGGCGATTATCAACTCTACCAATTTGGAAGATGGAGAACCACGTCTGGCGAAGTTTGCTGAACTAGCCAAACGTTATGGGGCAGCACTTGTAGTAGGAACGATTGATGAAGAAGGAATGGCTGTCAGCCGGGAGCGCAAGTTGGCTATTGCGAAACGTTCAGTGCAAATTTTAACCGAAAATTACGGACTTGCTGCCGAAGACATTTTAATCGATCCACTCACTTTTCCGGTGGGTACAGGTGATGAGAAATATATCGGATCGGCTAAAGAGACGATTGAGGGGATTCGACTCATTCATCAAGAGCTTCCAGAGTGTCCGCAAATTCTTGGTATCAGCAATGTTTCGTTTGGTTTACCTCCAGCTGGACGAGAAGTACTCAACTCTGTCTTCCTCTATCACTGTACGAAGGCGGGACTGGGTTACGCCATTGTCAATACACAAAGTCTACAACGTTTTTCAAGCCTCTCGGACGAGGAGCGTCAACTTGCGGAAAAATTGTTATTTGAAACGTCTGATGCAGTGGTAGCGGAGTTTACCGCTTTTTATCGAGAAAAAAAACAGCATGTGGCTGTAGAACGTTCTCAATTGTCGCTTCTGGAACGTATTGCTCATTATGTGGTAGAGGGCAGTAAAGATGGATTACTGCCTGATTTAGAAGAGGCATTGCAGACAATGACGCCACTGGAAATTATTAATGGACCACTGATGGATGGGATGAACGAAGTAGGAAGACTTTTTAACAATAATGAATTGATTGTAGCGGAAGTTTTACAAAGCGCGGAAGTGATGAAGGCAGCAGTGGCTTTTCTGGAAC
The DNA here is from genome assembly GCF_900142255.1 of Alicyclobacillus tolerans. Classification (GTDB taxonomy): domain Bacteria; phylum Bacillota; class Bacilli; order Alicyclobacillales; family Alicyclobacillaceae; genus Alicyclobacillus_I; species Alicyclobacillus_I tolerans. Next base: position 70,597 of record NZ_FRAF01000004.1, read on the forward strand.
CGAGAATGGACAAGTTGGATTCAGCTAACAAAGGGACGGTGATTTTAGCCACTGTCAAAGGTGATGTTCACGATATTGGAAAAAACTTGGTAGAAATTATTCTTTCCAACAATGGTTACTATGTACACAATTTGGGTATTAAAGTTCTTCCGGAGACTCTAATCGCTGCAGCTCGCGAATATCATTCTGATTTTATTGGCCTCTCTGGTTTACTTGTGAAATCTGCCCAACAGATGGTGATTACAGCTGAGGAATTATCGCGAGCAGGCATTACGATTCCGCTGCTTGTAGGTGGTGCGGCACTGACCAAAAAATTCACAATGACCAAAATCGCGCCCGCCTATAGTGGAACCGTCATGTATGCCAAAGATGCCATGGATGGATTGGCTTTGGCGAATGCATGGCAAGATGAGGGAACTCGAGAAACGTTGACGGAACAGTTATCGAAAGAACAGGAAATGTTTCGCAGTCAATCCCATCCAGTACCTAAAGAGGAACCAGCGGATTCCATACGTTTATCCGATATATCCAGCGAGGCGCCAGTATTTCAGCCTCCTGACTTGAGAGATCATCTTTTGCGGCATTATCCGATAGAACAAATTATGCCTTATCTTAACTGGCAAATGTTGCTGGGTAAGCATCTTGGCTTGTCGGGGAATGTGGAAAAACGGCTCGCCGATGGTGATGAAAAGGCTACGCAACTGAAAGAACTCGTAGAAGATGTGATTCGTGAGTCGATTGCAGATGGAAGCTTGCAAGCTCATGCCGTATATCAATTTTTCCCAGCCGTAGGTAATCGTTTAACAGGGGAGATTTCCATTCTTTCCGTGCCGCATTCTTCTGCTGATGTTCTTCATGTGCTGCAATTTCCTCGTCAACGTGGAGGTTCTCATCTTTGCTTGGCAGATTTTTTGCGCGAAAAAGGTTCGGGAAGCATTGATTATATCGCAATGTTTGCCGTCACAACTGGGGCGGGTATACGTGAAAAAGCGGATCGGCTAAAAGAAAAAGGAGACTATCTGCGTTCTCACGCACTAGCAGCATCTGCCCTGGAACTTGCGGAAGCTTTTGCTGAGCGGGTGCACCATATGATCCGCGATATATGGGGTTTTCCCGATCCATTGGAAATGACGATGAGAGAACGCTTTATAGCTCGTTATCAAGGCATTCGTGTATCGTTTGGTTATCCTGCCTGTCCGGATTTGGAGCAGCAGGAAACTCTATTTGCGCTGCTCAAACCGCAACGGATAGGCATTCAATTGACAGACGGTTACATGATGGAGCCGGAAGCTAGTGTCACTGCGCTCGTTTTCTCACATCCGGAAGCGAGATATTTTAATGCAGATGCAGAATAAATCCAGAGAGAATAAAAGCTGGGTGAGGGGAGATCAACATGGAGAGCAACGTTTGGAAGGCGGTTCCTAACGTCATAGGCAAAGACGGACAGGCGTTTATTGTGACGGATGGTGCCATGAGCACCTTTTTGCATCAAATTGGTCTACCACTTGGCGTTTTGCCAGAGCAGTTAAATTTGGAAAATCCTGAACAGGTTCGTTCTGTCCATGAAGCTTATGTCAACGCAGGTGCTACTTTGATTCAAACCAATACTTTTTCAGCAAGTCGCTTTGCACTTTCCCGCGTCGGTATAGAAAACCAATTCTTTCAAATTCACTTGTCAGCAGTGAATTCTGCTAGACAGGCGGCTGCATCACAAGCGGCTGTTTTTGGTAGTATTGGCGCACTACCTGTTGAATTTATTCACGAGAACGCATTGTCACCGGAGCGCATGGAGCGTGAATATCGCCGTCAAATTGCAGAGCAAGCGGAAGCGCTTTTGCAAGCTGGAGTGGATGGATTTGTTTTAGAAACGTTTGCGGAGAGTGAGTGGGCTTATTGGGCTCTTTCAGCAGTACGTTCTTTAACAAATTTACCCATTATTGTTAACCTTTCGCCAGATGAAATAGGGGTAACCCGCGATGGTATGGAAATTGGGCATGCCTTTCAGTGGCTTCAGCAAGCTGGTGCCGATGCGGTTGGACTGAATTGTCGGTTAGGACCGTATGGTATTTTACGCTCTTACGAATCTCTTCATTTAGAAAAAAATGGTATGTACGCAGCTATTCCCAATGCTGGTTTGCTGCATTTTGAAGAGGGTAAGTACGCCTATACGGGCAACGCGGAATATTTTTCCAAAACTATGCTTGATTTAGCGCAGCATGGGGTACGGATTCTAGGCGGTTGTTGTGGAACAACTCCTGAACATATTCAGCGTTTGCGGAAAGTATTGGAGGAGACCGTTTTCAACGAATCTTCAACACAATCCGCTCTGTCTGCTGGCAAAGGGGAAAAATCTGGTGAGACTAGCGTATCTGATTTATCCGAAACACCCAAGATTGAAGCGAAAATAGAATTGCTTTCCAATAGAAATCAATCTCTCGTTGAAAAAGTCGCTCAAAAACGAACCGTCATTGTCGAACTCGATCCACCTAAAACGCTGGATTGCTCTAAGTTTCTTCGCGGTGCGTCGATTCTGGCCGAATCAGGTGCCGATTTTCTCACTCTTGCCGATAATTCACTAGGTTCAATTCGTGTCTCCAATCTTGCCTTAGCAGCCCTGCTCAAGCAACGAGGAATTGAACCTCTGGTGCATATAGCATGTCGGGATAGAAATCTGATTGGACAACAGTCGCATTTAATGGGGCTATACGTATTAGATATTCATCATATTTTGTTGGTTACGGGCGATCCGTCTCGTTTCGGCGACTTGCCGGGCGCAACCTCTGTCTTTGATGTTTCATCGACAGAATTGACGCGTATGGTCAAGCGCCTTAATGGCGGTATTGGTTTTTCAGGAATGTCGCTTGAACCTGCAAGTCGCTTTGTCATCGGTACATCGTTTAATCCGCATGTACGCAATTTTGACAAGGCGGTAGAAAGATTGCGACGAAAAATCGAGGCAGGCGCGGATTACATTATGACCCAGCCTGTATACGATGTGAAATTGATCAAAAGGTTGGCAGAAGTAGCCAAAGATTTAACCGTACCGATGTTTGTAGGAGTTATGCCTTTAGTCAGCGCGCGCAACGCTCAATATTTGCATCATCAAGTTCCAGGTATACAAATTCCTGAGACTATTTTACGCTTGATGGACGAAGCTGAACCAAGCCAAGCGTTGCACGTCGGGATGGATATAGCGCGCGAATTAGTGAATTCAGTATTAGAACATTTTCGTGGAATTTATTTAGTGACTCCCTTCCTTCGCTATTCTCTCACAGCGGAATTGACGCGTTACGCAAAATCCCTGAATCATCGTAGCATTTCCGTTTGAAACACGATAGAATCAAAAGGAGATAGAGGAGTACTTGCATAGAATTATAGTCTGATATTTGCTGCAAGGAGAGGATGCAAATGGGTCGATTTACGGGCAAAGTTGCAGTTGTAACAGGAGCGGCTCGAGGTATTGGGCAAGCCACAGCCATGGTTTTAGCGCGAGACGGAGCCAAAGTGGCAGTGTTTGATTTGAAAGAGGAGTTTTGCTCAGAAACTGTTCAAAAAATCCAAGAAGCTGGTGGCGAGGCATTGGCTGTTAGCTGTCAGGTTTCTGATAAGCAAAGCGTTGAGCAGGCGTTTCAAAAAGTTGTTGATCGTTTTGGAACGGTACATATTCTTGTCAACAATGCGGGAGTCATTCGTGACAACCTATTATTCAAGATGACAGAAGAAGACTGGGATACGGTCATGAATGTGCATTTGCGCGGCAGTTTTTTATGCAGCCAGGAGGCCCAAAAACTGATGGTTGCCCAACGTTACGGAAAAATTATCAATACCAGTTCTACTTCTGCGCTTGGAAATCGGGGTCAAGCCAACTATGCAGCAGCAAAGGCAGGCTTACAAGGATTTACTAAAACATTGGCTATTGAACTTGGTCCCTTCAACATCAATGTTAACGCTGTAGCACCTGGTTTTATTGTGACAGATATGACCAAACAAACGGCAGATAGAATCGGCATTGACTTTGAAGAAAATCAACGTCGTGCGGCAGAAATTATCCCTTTGCGCCGTGTGGGCCGCCCAGAGGATGTAGCCAATGTCACCGCGTTTTTAGCCAGTGATGACGCCAGTTACGTGAGTGGACAGGTCATTTATGTACATGGTGGCGGACGGCAGGCGTAAATGGTCTTCCTTGAAAGAGCCGCAGCAGGAGAGGAATAGCAAATATGACTTACTCATTTGACGAAATCATCCCTCGCCGGTATACTGCGTCTTCCAAATGGGATACGTTGCAAAAAAGGTTTGGCAGGGATGATATCCTGCCCCTGTGGGTAGCGGATATGGATTTTTTATCACCTCCAGAAGTGCAGCAGGCGCTCATGGAACGAGTGAAGCACGGGGTTTATGGATATGCCATTCGTCCAGATTCGCTCTATGAGAGCATTCAAAATTGGTTTGCCAAAAGGCATCAGGTTCACTATCAACAAGATTGGATTCTTCCTTCACGAGGCGTTGTCCATGGTTTGGCCATGGGCATTCGGGCCTGGACCGAACCTGGGGATGGAATTGTTATTCAGCCACCCGTTTACTATCCGTTTCAGTTTGTGATCGAGCGGCAGGGGCGCAAATTGTTGGAAAATCCTTTGATAGAGCATCAGGGCAAATACACCATGGATTTCGACCATTTGCGAAGCTTGTTCTCCAAAGAGCGTCCTAAGTGGCTGATTTTGTGTAATCCACATAATCCAGTAGGTCGTGTTTGGTCGAAAGATGAATTGTTGACACTTGCCAAGCTTTGTGATGAATACGACGTTCATGTACTTGCAGATGAGATTCATTGTGATTTTGTGTATAAACCTCATCAACATCTGCCTATGCTGAATGTATATGAACCTTTCATTCATCGTTTAGCCATCTGTATCGCGCCTAGTAAAACGTTTAATCTTGCAGGGATGTATACGGCGTTTATCGTAATTCCTGACGAGAATTTGCGACAACGATATTCGATAGTTCTCGAAGAAGCGTTTGTGCAAGATGCAGATATTTTTGGACCGATTGCCTGCGAAGCTGCATATCGTTATGGCGCCAGTTGGCTTGATGAATTGCTAATTTATTTGCAGGAGAACTATCGTTTCATGGAAGGGTTTTTCCAACGAGAATTGCCAAGTTTAAAAATATCGCCGCTTGAAGGTACTTATTTGACTTGGGTTGATTTTCGCGAGACGCATCTCTCCGATGACGAACTTCAGAAATGGTTGGTGGATCAGGCAAGAGTGGGGTTGAATGCTGGTAGCATGTTTGGTACTGGTGGTGCTGGATTTCAGCGTATGAATATTGGTACCCCACGTCCGCTGTTAGCTGAAGCGCTAGTACAGCTAAAAGAAGCTTGGCCACCAGTATAAACGAGATCGCCAAGAAAGAAGTAGTGAGGATTTTTATGAATATGACCAGTCGCTTTATTCAATATGCTGTTTACCCCGCTATGAAACGCTGGCGGGGTAACCGTGTAATGGACAGAATTTCTGAACTGCAACACCATGAAACCATGAATCGCAGTGAACTGCGAGAGTTGCAAAAATCGCAATTGCAGTCGCTATTGAAACATGCTTTAACGCATGTCCCAGCGTACAAAGAGTTTCAATATCTGCTTAATGAATTGGATAACCCATTTTATGTTTTACGGGAAATTCCACTTCTTACAAAACAGTCTTTTCGTCCAAGAAGAGATGACTTCCTTTCTGATACGGCTGACACGTCTTCCATTTTCCTCAATCGTTCAGGAGGATCGACAGGGGAACCTGTTACATTTTATATGAATCGTCATGCGGTAGAATATTCGGAAGCTGCTAGATGGCGAGGTTTGTCGTGGTGGGGCATCCGTCCCTGGGATCCGTGTTTGATGGTTTGGGGCTCGCCAATTGAATTGAAGCAATCTGCTATGATGTCTTGGCGTCTGAAAGAGCGTTGGCTAAAAAATCGTGTCCTCATTCCCGCATTTGCATTGCAACCGGAGAGAATGCTGGAATATCGGTCGCTTATTGAGTCGTTCCAACCTGTCTATCTTTATGGTTGGCCATCATCAATGGAAATTTTGGCCAGAGGTATTCAAGCTACTGGGCAACCGCTTCGCCTGCATCGTATCAAAGGTATTGTATCCACCGCTGAAGTGTTGACAGATGCCCAGCGAAAACTGCTGCAAGAAGTGTTTGGTGCTCCAGTTATCAATGAATATGGAGCTCGCGAAGGCGGCATTATGGGATATGAGTGTCCCCAGGGTAACATGCACGCAAGTGTAGACAACACTCTTATGGAAGTGGTCGACCCGCAAACAGGTGAGATGTTACCAGAAGGGAAAACAGGTTTTTTGATCGTGACAGATCTGCACAATTATGTGATGCCGCGATTGCGTTACCGTTTGGGCGATATGGTACAACTGAGCAGTGAATTTTGTTCCTGCGGCCGAACGCTGCCTTTAATCCGTTCAGTCGATGGGCGAGAAGATGATACGTTTCTTAGAGGCGACGGCTTACTGGTCAATGGTCAGTACTTCACCAATATTGCTCGTCTATTGCCAAGTATTCAGCAATTTCAAATTGAACAAGTGTCTGTTGAGCAAATGATTTTGCGTCTGAAGGATAATGGGCAACTGAATCAACAGGACATTTCAGCTTTCTGCCAACAAATTAAAGATAAAATGGGCGATATACAAATCAGCGTAGAACGGCTGGCAGAAATTCACCCAGCCGCATCAGGAAAAATGCGAGTCGCGATTCGATCTTTTCCATTACCTACTGCACTAAAATCATCATCTTGAGAAAATGTTCGCAGGTTATTCATCTTCTGGAAAGGTTCCCAGTATCAAAGGGATATTTTGTGCTCGCTTGTTTTCGAATACAGTCAGATAAATTTTTTGTCCGATCCGATACTCACTAATGGTTGATGTCAATTCAGATACGGAGTGGACTGCCTTGCCGTTGACGGCTGTTATCAGTTCAGCGTTGGACAAGTTGGCACTATCCGTTTTATGGATGCCACGAAGGCCAGCTTGAGCAGCTGGACCGTTTTTCAAAACCTGTATGACTAAAACGCCGTACGGAGCAGGTAGATGATAGTGCTGAGCGAGAATGGGAGTGACGGTGTAGCCAGTAATCCCTATCCACGGGTATTTAACTTGCTTACCTGAAAGCAAATCGGGCATCACTTTTTTTAGTCGATCGATAGGGATAGCAAATCCTATACCAATGGATCCCTTGACAGGTGAAACAATCATAGTATTGATACCAATCACTTGACCATTCGCATTAAGCAAAGGACCACCCGAATTACCAGGATTAATGGGAGCGTCCGTTTGTATTAAATTGTTCATTTCACGCTGGCCAATAGATGGCATGCTACGGTGAAGTCCACTAATAATTCCGCTTGTGACCGTATCTGTCAATTGAAAAGGGTTACCAATAGCAATGACGTTTTGTCCGGGGCGAAGATCTGTGGCTGTTCCTAAGGAAAGTGGTCGATAGATATGGGTGGGAATACGTACTATGGCTAAATCATCCAACTTATCTGTGCCAAGAACTCTGCCTTGATAAGTCTGTGAGCCAATCGCTACTAACACAGTTTCGCTGCCTGCAATGACATGATCGTTAGTGGCTATATCTCCCTGGTTGTCAATGATAAAACCAGTGCCTATATCTTCTGTGGGTTCATTATCGCTGGTATGGTTTTGATGAACGCTGGTAATGGTGCAAATACTCGGCACTGCTTGTGCGTAAATATTCGATACGTCTCCCACACTTGGAGTAATGGAGGAGGGGGTATTGACGCCAAGTTGTATGGGTTGAATGGGAGTACTGCTAGCGCCAACTCGCATATGGCCACAGCCACTGAGTAGACATGCCAATAAAAGCGGTGCACTACTCCACAACGTCAGTTTAGAAAATTTCCTCCAATGTACAAATTTCTTTTCATTCATTTTCGTCAACCCCTCTTCGCTACGAATCCATCTTCTGTACGAAGAAAGTGTTTTCCGAATTGAAAAGAATATACAATCTTTTCATCATTCTATTTCTGACAGAGCCAATCGCACATTCGATTTACAGCAGCCTCATGAATCGGACGCGGCATATGATGTCCAAGTCCATAGTAAAAATGTGTCACTGGATTTTTACCCTTTTCCCGCAAAACTTTTTCCATTCGTATAGCATGAGAAAAATCAACCTGTTGGTCATTCGTGCCATGTACCAAGAGTATTGGTGAATTCAACTTTGTAACGATGATCTCGGGTGATCTCGATGCATATCGCTCCGGATAACGTTTAGGTGTTCCGCCAACGACTCTCTTCAGCATTCGTCTCAAATCTATTCGTTCTTCGTATATGTTGGCCAAATGGGAGATACCACCCCATAGAATAAGTTTGTGTATAGAAGGATTGAAATATGCCGCTTGTGCAGCGTTAATAGAACCGCGAGAGAAACCTAATAATGAAATTCTATTCTTCTGAACAAAGGGAAGTGATTGAAGCATAGAAATAGCGACGGATACATCCATTGTTTCTGCTCCGCCAAATTCGTCGTTTCCATCGCTTTCTTCACTGCCACGATAGCATGGAGCAAACACGACAAAACCCAATTGAGAGAAATCATGCATCCATTCCAGACGAACCTGACCTACACGTCCAATTCCGCCTCTGCAATAGACTATTGCTGGAAAGAAATCTGCTAGCATGTGATCTGCTTTTAGTTGGAAGCGTTTAGGAAAATTTTCTGCTACTTTGTTTACTTTCAAACAAGGTCTATCTTTTTCTGGTAATGCCTGCAACAGATGGTGTTCTAGTCTCATTTCGTTCCATTCATATTCTGCGGGGAGGGAGAGGTAACCCATGACACAGTAAGAGTCGGATGGATAACGTATTTTAAAAATAGTCATATTTTCTGACCTGTTGGCACGGGGATTAAAAAGGGGCGGTTTTCACGCCACAGGACATCCACAGATAGATGCCATAATTTTGAGAGTGTAGCTCCCGTTAAAATCTCTGCAAGCAGTCCTTGTGCAACCAATTTTCCTTGATCCAACAGAGCTATATACTGAAAAGAAGGGAGAATTTCTTCAATATGATGGGTTACATAAAGCATTGTAGGAGCGTCTTTTTGTTGAGATATGGCAGATAAAGATTGAAGTAAAGCTTCTCGAGCAGGCACGTCAAGCCCTGCACATGGTTCATCCAAGATAAGTAGTTCTGGGTTCGATAGCCATGCACGAGCAAGCATGACACCTTGCTTTTGACCTTGTGAAAGAACGGAAAAATTTCTTTGAGCTAAAGACGAAATTCCCATCTGTTCTAATAAATCAAATGCTTGGATACGGATGTGAGTCGGTACCTCTTTCCATAAGCCAAACGAAGCAAAATAACCACTGCAAACCACATCAAGAACATTCGAGGAAGCACTGGATTGTTCAAGTTCGCTCAGCAGCGCAGCACTGATCCAACCAATTTTTTTTCGCAATTCACTAAGTTCTACCTTGCCCAGAGTTTCTCCCAGTACAGTAACACTTCCTTTACTTGGCCAGATATAGCCTGTTAACAGCTTAAGAAGTGTTGTTTTTCCCGCGCCATTTCTACCTACAATTGCCCAATTCTGATCGCGATCGACCGTCCAATCTATTTGGTCTATTAACAGGTTATTCTGACGTTTGACAGTGACTTGTTCTAATCGCACAACATGAGTCATGGGCGACTCTCCTTTGTTTGTGAAAATGAATTACCCGTAAAGAGTTGATTTTGATAGAATAGATACTAGGAAGGGCACCTTCCGCCTTTCCTCCTGACGTCATAGACGGAGGGAGGTGAGGGGTGAATGAGCATCTTTCGTTGGTTGGAAGCTTTCTGCGGCCTGTGTGTTGCTTTACTCGGAGTTTTAAAAGCTTTTATGGAGTATCGCAAAACTGCTGCAGAACTGAGGAAAACAGACGAAAACGAGGCTGCCGACCAAGCTAAGCCTCGCTCCTAGTACCCCGGCGGAAGGGCTGAATTGTCAGCCTCGCCCTTCCGCTATATGTTATGTTCAGAATAAAACAATCTGTTCTTTTCTGCAACTGCTTGTATGTCTCTGACTATGTTATATGAGTAAAATACGGAGACCTATATGCGAAAGTCTGTCATATGGCAAAGCTAAGGAGGTTCTATGCTATGGAAATTACACAGTGGCAAACCAATGATGTATTGGAGCACTTACAATCTAACAAGAATTTACAAATTATTGATGTTCGTCAGCCAGAAGAATTTCAATCCGGTCATATTCCAGGAGCGAAACTTATCCCTCTTGGTGAATTGAATGAACGTTACCAAGAAATTGAACCCAATGTGGAAGCTGTTATCGTGTGTCGTAGTGGTGGTAGGAGCAGTAAAGCTTGTGAATTATTGGCCAGTCTTGGTTATGAAAAAATTTACAATTTAGCAGGTGGTATGTTAGGCTGGCAGGGAGACGTTGAATCAAACATATGATTTTGATTAGAAAGATTCGTTATAAGCTTTACAGATACCAAGTCAAACAGACACCGATTTTGATATGCCGGTGTCTGTTTTTTTATGTTGACCATGAAACACGGATAGGAGAAAGATTTTTATCTATTTAGTCCTCTTTTGATACGTAAGCTCGGTTCTCTAAGAAAAGTCTCCAAAACCATATAAATCCTGGAAAGAGTATAGCAATTCCGAGAATAAGAACGACAATCAAGGCTCGAAACATTTCTGAGTTGGTAAAGCTGTCCTGGATGGTTACATATGGATAGATAAGATACGGTAAATGAGCCCGACCATAGCCAATCATCGCGCAGCCGTACTGGACAACATGAGAAACGACAGCCAAGCGAAAACGCAGATGTAAATTTTCTCTGGTGGATACGGTAAGGAGGTAACCGAGTACAAAGAAGCCTCCGGAGACCAAAAACCAAGGCCATTGGGAGAGCATGTCTTTTTCCAACCAAGGAGCTGACTGAGCAATCCAAAAAAAAGCAATAAAAGCCCATACCATGTTTATAGGACCTAACCAGATTGCTTGTTTGCGATATAAATAAAAAGCGGTTGAATCGTTTGCAATTCGCGAGTAGTCTGCTAACAACATGGCTGATAAAAACAACTCGCTGGTTAGACCTAACAAGATGTACACATAAGTGGTGGGACTACTGAACAGTTGTGTTAATGAAAGTGTCAACCGCCCATGGTTTTGTATGAGAAAGTTACCTTGAGCAATTGGGAACACACTCATGAGTAGAGCAGGGATGATAACGCCAGTGATTCCGGAGATAACTCGCAGAGGTTGTTGGTATCGATCAATCGAATGTGCGTAGACCATAAATACTGTTCGCAAGGTTAAAAAGATGAGAATCAAGCAACCGGGTACCAAAAGAATATTGCCAAACACAAAAGCAGCTGTTGGGAATAGCCCTACTAAGGACACAGAAAAAAGGACGAGAAAGACATTGGTGACTTCCCAAAGAGGAGATAGATAGCGGTTGGCGATGGTAGCTGCACTGGCGTGTTCTTCTTTAAAGAAAACCATCGCCCAAAAACCGGCTCCAAAGTCAATTGAACCTGCGATACCATAGATAAAAACGATGGCCCAGAGGAGGGAGATTCCCCAAATAGCTGCAGTCATGGAAGCCAAACCACCCTTCTTGGTTTTGGTGCGCTAGGGTCTATATCGTCCGAAAGTGGGTGACGTGAAAAATAAAAACGAAGTACGGTAATAGATCCAATGGCGAGTAATAAATAAAGCAGCATAAAAAGCACAAACATCCATCCTACATACGGTGCTGAGGTAACAGCGTCGGCAGTGCGCATGACATGGTAAATAATCCATGGTTGACGTCCTATACAAGCATAAATCCAGCCAAGTTCAATAGCGAGCATGGCAAGAGGGCCGGTCAACACAGTTACGCCCAGCATCCAATTGGGAAATGGATATTCATGTTGCTTGCGTAAGGTTTTCACTAACCAGGCAAAGATGGCGAAAAAAATTAACAAAGTTCCAATACCCACCATACCATCAAAAAACAGGTGCAGAAAAAGGGGCGGCCAAGTGTCGCGAGGGAAGGAATTTAAACCTAATACCACGCCATCCAGTCGCTCTGTAGCTAACCAACTAAGAAAATCAGGAATTTTTATACCGCCAATGACATCCTGTCGGGTACCGCTTACCCAACCACCAATGACAAGAGGCGCATGTGCTTGTGTTTGAAACAATCCTTCTGCTACGGCTAATTTTTCTGGCTGATATTTGGCTAAATATTTACCCGCAGAGTCACCGCTGATAGCAGCAACAAGACCAAATAGCCCGCCCAGAGCGAGCGATAGCATGAGAGCTTTGTATTGATGTTTCCTTTCTCTTTCAGTATGAGATTTTTTAAGCAATCCATAAGCAGCAATAGCCGCCGTTACAAATCCAACCGCCATATAAGCAGTCATCATCACGTGAAAATCAGAGGTTGGCAGAGCGCGATTAAATACAGCTTGCCAAGGATGGATGTCTACAGCACGACCGTTGACTAACCGGAATCCTTGGGGAGCATTCATAAATGCATTGGCATCAGTAATCAAGAGCGCAGAAGCGGCTGCTCCAATGGCAACTAATAAAACGCTCAGAATGCGCCAGCGGCGAGGAATACGATCGGCTGCATACACATAGATAGACATAAACAACGCTTCTAAAAAGAAAGCAAAAACTTCAATAAGAAATGGTAATGCAATGACCTGGCCGACCAACTGCATGAATTTGGGCCATAAAAGGCTCAGTTGTAATGCGACAGTGGTACCAGTTGTGATACTGACAGCTAATAATACGGTAAATCCGCGTGTCCAGCGCTTTGCCATGACAGCATAATCGTGATCGCCTGTAAGCGCATAGCTTACTTCAGCCACTGTAACCATAAAAGGAATACCAACTCCGAGTGTTGCATAAATGATGTGAAAACCCAGAGACATGCCAAATAGAGCTCTTGCAAGGTGAACGTGATCCAAAGTAACACCTCATTTTGAAATTGAAAATATTGAATATGTGGATATAGTTTCCATACACAAATCCATTTATGTATTTTTGGGAGAATGGCGATCTCGTTTCGCAAATATAACGTCCGATAATATATATTATTCCAAACCTGTAATCATATGGAAATGTAATACAAGAGAAAAGACTTACTAGGTGTGTTGTGAGTTTGGCGACCGCGACCACCTTAGTAAGTCTCTCACGCAAAGCGTGTTCTCTTGTATTATAATCTTGTTGTCCTACCTTGTCTAGGTCGCCAAATGGCGGCCTTTTTTTGTGGGGCTTGAAAGGGGAGAGGTTTCGTGAAATTTGTGTTAGAGGGGCAGTATCTTGGGATGCAGTCAAACGAGATTATTAAGGATGGTCAAAAGACCGTCTATACCGATGCTGTCGTACTTGTGGATGGTATGGAGACTGTCAGAGTGTCTATTGAACCCCATCAATTAACAGAAGTAGCTCAATATGCTCATATGTCTAACCTTCGTTGGTGGGTTGATGTCCGCTCCTTTAATGGTCGTTCGGGCGCTTTTATAAGAGTCCGATTGTCGGACATTGAATCACCTTTGCAATAGTCATGACATGGCAAGAAGCGACCTGGCTTCCATATATCGGACAATGGATGCCTGTCATTGCGATTGTCGGCATGGTCAATACTTTATTATTTATCTTTCTTTGCTTCTATTTCATGATGCGAGGTGGTGAGTAGTGCATGTTCTCTTATATTCGTTAGTTTGGGTTTCTTTTTTGTCATCAATGGTTCGACTGGTTTTTCGTTGGCTGTTTGTGAGTGGGGGAGTGGACTATGACGAATAGCTCCTATCAAATTCTGTTCGCTTTTGCTTATTTTGGATGGATTGCCGCTGTCTGTGGTGTTGCGGCTGGTGCTTTTCTTCTTATTTTGGGTTTCAAACGGTAGGGAGGTGATGTGTTGCGTACTCGACTCTTGAAAGCATTTGCTTCTTTTTGTCTTGCTTTACTGATTTTTGTTCCTACTGCACTTGCTTCTACGAGTGGTACGAGTACGCCCGTTGTTTCTTGGTCTAGTGGTTGGCTAAGCTATAGCGGTTTTGGCTCTTACATTGGTGATACCGTTTATTTTCAAACTAATTTCAATGGTTGGTCAGATTTTGTTCCTACTGCTTCTTCTGGTGGTTTTGATTATGGCAATAGTACGCCTAGTCCTGCCAATATTGCTATCTATTCTGCTTCTGGTTCTGAGCTCTATTCGAACAGCAGTAGTCAACCTCCGTTACCTCCTTCTGCTGTTAGCAGTATAGTTTTCACTCAAGATTCTTCAACTTCTGAAACGGTTTCATGGTCTGCTTCCAGTGGAGCCACGTCTTATCAGGTTTCTTTGAATGGTGGTAGTCCTGTTTCGACTACTTCTACTTCCTATACCTTTACGGGTTTGACACCGAATCAGTCTTATTCAGTTTCTATTGTCGCTGTCGATGGTTCTGCTAGCTCTAGTGCTTCGACTGGTACCTTTGTGACCGTGCCGCCGCCAGAGTCGCCATCGTTAAACGTATCTAATATTACTATGGATTCCGCAATAGTTAGCTGGAATGCTGTTTCTGGTGCTACTTCGTATCAGGTTTCTGTCAATGGAAGTGTCGTTGAATCTTCTACTACTTCAACGAGCTATGATATGACGGGTCTTACTTCTGGTTCATCTTATACCGTTTCTGTTGTTGCGGTGAATAGTGGGGGACAATCTAATCCTGCTTCTACTTCTTTTGATACGGGGTCGATTCCTGCGGTTCCGACTGGTCTTCAGGGTACGCCTGCTAATGGTAGCGTAACGCTCACTTGGTCTGCTGATTCTGGTAATATTCTTTACACCATTTACCAGAACGGTATTCAAATTGCTACAACCACTGATGCACAGTATGTAGTGACAGGTCTCACCAATGGACAAGCCTATTCTTTTACTGTTTCTGCTTCTAATTCTTATGGTTCTTCGAAACAGTCTGCTTCTATCTCTGTTACTCCTAAGAATCAGCTTGTGCCTTTGTCACAACTTTCTGGTGAAGCAGGAGGGACAGAAGCATTAGTTTCATGGGTCGGTGGTAAAGCTCCTTTTACGGTTACGCTTGGTTCTCAAACTGAGACTGTAACGAGTCAGTCTGCTCTATTCACTGGTTTGCAAAAATCTACTTCTTATAACATTTCCGTTACTGACTCTTTAGGTGCTTCTCTTACTAGTTCCCTTAACACGGGTACTGTTACTAAAATTTTGCCACCACCTATGCCACCATCTGGAAACCTTTTTCAAACAATGGTCAATGCTTTTGGTCGCGTTGCTACTATTGCTCTTGTCATTATTGGTTCGGCTGTTGCTTTAGGTTTGATTGTTGTTCTCTCTATTTACTTGTGGCGTTTGTTGAAACGTTGGTTCTCTAGGTCTAGCTAATCCGGCTTGTGCCGATAGCATAAAAAAATTCTGTGGACGAAAGGGGTTTTCATATGTCCACTACAACGGGGAGTGTTTACGGAGTGAATTCTACTTTAACTGCGCCGACTATGCCTGATCCTACTAGCTTATTTCAATCGATGGTTAATATGTTTGGTAATGCTGGCACTGATGCCATCTCTGTTATCGGTGCGGCGGTTGCACTCGGCTTGATTGTGATTCTTGCTCTTTATGTATGGCGTCTTCTCAAGAAATGGCTGGCTAAATCGCAATGATGATTCGTCGGTTTCTCTTGGGCGTAGTGTCCTTTATCTGCGCCCTTTGGGTTTCCGTTGGTACGGTTTGGGCATCTGATTTGAGTCCAGAGGGCTGGTCTATTTTGATTCAGTCTTATACACGTGGTCCCGATGATGTTCAGTTCACTTGCATTGTCCCTTCGGGTACGACTTCTATTGAGTACGCCCTTTACTCTAGTACATACGCTTCTAGTCCTTATTACGAAAACACAATTGGCGTTACTCCTGACTCGAATAATGAAGTTACTTTTTTTGTCTACAACATGCAGGGTGGCGGCTATGTTACTTATATAAAAATGGCTCCTACTGTAAATGGTGTCCAGCAATCTTTACCTGATTACTTTTTTATTCTTCAGATGGATGTTGCTGTCTTTATTGACGGTATTACACCTTCTGTTCTCGAACAGCTTCAATCTGCTTGGTCTAACTTTGAGCAAGCAACTGGGGTGGGGGGTGTTATTCAATCTGGTCAAGCTTTACAATCTGCTTTTTCTAGTGTTCAATCTGGCGGTTTAGATTCAGCCGGTGGTGGTAGTTTAGCTTTTTCTGTACCGATTATTCAGAGCAAGTATGGCAATGTGACGGCTACACTTTTTTCTGCTCAACAACTTGAGCAAATGAAATGGCTTTCTACTGCTCGTCTAGGTATTGAAGCTGTCATGTGGATTACTTTTGTGGTCTATCTTTTGGCTCGTTTCTCACCGATTTTCAAGGTGTAGGTGATTTCATGGACTTTCTCATTTCTGGACTTGCTTCTTTTATCAATTCGATAGCGAGTCATTTACCGCAGTGGTCATTTACACACAACATTGCTTCTGATGTTACTACGATTCAACCTTATTTGAATCTTGCGAATACTCTTTTGCCTATCAATACTATGCTGACTCTTTTCGGACTTTGGATTGGCTTGCAGTTAATGTTGATTGCTCTTTATTGGATTGATCGTCTAATTAACTTGATTCGGGGTGCTGGCTAATGTGGTTTGGTTGGTTGCTCTTTGCCGTTCTTGGTTTTTGGTTGGGACAGCGTTATTCAGACTTCCGTGAATTGATGATGGCTCGTCGTGTTTCCAGACTTATTGAGCAGAGGAGAAATCTAAATGCTGAACGTGAACAGTGGGAAAGAGAAATCAACGGTTACTCCGATCATGCGTAAATACGCCTATATGGTGTTGGCTCGTCAAAAACCCAATTTCTCTAATTCTTCTAATCAGGATTTGTTGAATGTTTTTCATTATTTCAATCAGCTTTTATATTCTACTGGATTGAAGCGTAACGAACGTCTTATTTTTACTCGCTTACGAGATTCTATTTATTCCGAAATGGAGAGGCGGGGTATGTATGATTGAGGGATTTTTTGGAATGCCTGGCATGGGTAAAACCTATCTTATGACTCGACTTGCTATCAAACTTCAAAAAAAAGGTAAAGTCATCTATGCCAATTACGCTTTACAAGGTGCTAACCGTTTTGAGCAGTTGCATGAAGTATTCGACGTTCGGGATGCTGTGATTCTTTTGGATGAAGCAGGCTTAGTGGCTCCTGCTTCAATGTGGCAATCGATACCCTTTGAGGTTATGTCTCATTGGCGCCAACATAGGCATCATGGTGTATCTCTTTGGTACACGGCCCAAGATGCTTTAGACGTTGCCGCTCCTCTGCGTCGGGTTACACAGTTTGCTAACTATGTATCTAAGTTCGGCCCGATTATCAAATGGCGAACGATGGGGGGGCCTAAATGGAAAGAAAAGTACGGTGGTGGAATCACTTTATTTGATATGGAGGTGGCTAAAAAGTATGACACTCACTTCGACGTTGTTAAACAGGAGTATCTTGATAAATCAACAAAAGGTTCCACTTCCCGCCGATTTGACGCAAAAGCGTAGCTGCGTCAAGCGGCGGGGAGGGGAAGCTCTATTGATTGTTCCTCATTCCGCTTGTCGTGCAATTCAAGATTTAGAAATGGGTGTATGTTCTTCTGTTTCTCTACCGCTCAAAGAAGCGATTATCGCTGTTGCTTATGCGTCTCAATTGGGTTTGTTGCTTCGTGGTTCATTTGATGGTGGCTCCGCTCGCCTGTCGTTGGCATCATGAAATATCCTTTTGAGCTTCACGGTGAAGCTTATATCAATTGGCTTGTGAATCGTATTAACGCCCATTGGTCGCCTATTATTGCTTCTGAGTTATTGGAAAATCTTCTTTTCCAATTGTTTGTTGAGTTTGATTTGCAGGTTTCTATTCCAGATGAAGTCCTTAAACAGCATTCGTCTCTCTCGGATGTTCCAGACTTCTTATCTGCGGTTCGGTCTGCCCTTGTCAATGGGTCGTGGAATAAAAGCGAAGCGATTATGCCGCGAAAGCCCATTGATAAGGAAAAGTAAAAATTATCCTTTTCTCTGTGGGCAATGCCCATACTTGGGCATTGCTCCTAACTACCAAGGAGGACAACAAGATGAACATTGGACAACCAGAATTGCGAGTGCCCCCATCAACTAACAGGGGGGCACAAAATACAGAGACGCAAATACTGATTGACTGGGTAGCTTTCACTCTACCTGATACTATCAATCCTATTGAAATTGCATCATCTTTATTCCATACGACACTCGACGAATTTTTACTATGTGAGAGGGGTATGCTTGGTTATCAGACACAGTATCGACTTGATAACATGGTCATTTTAACGGATGGCAAGCAGGGTATGGGTACTCATGTCATTCTCTCTGGTTCGGGTTGTCGTCTTTTAGAATCATCTGTTCTTCTGCCGAATGGCTTAAACTGGCGAGACTGGCTATCTTCCGTTTTATCTCTTGGTGCTAAATTTACTCGTTGTGATATTGCGATTGACGAATTTTCTGGTGTTCTCAATGTTCATCGTGTTGCTGATTTTGTCCGTTCTGGTTTGGTTCGTACTCGTTTTCGTAAGCCGATGATTCAAGAGGGAATATCTGTTGGTAATGGTGTTGCTTCTTCTGATGGTGTTACTGTTTATTTTGGCTCTCCTCAAAGTAAAATTCGTGTTCGCTTCTACGACAAAGCGGCTGAACAATCTTTAGATACTGTCTGGAATCGTTGTGAATTGCAAACACGTGATTCTCGTTCTCAAGCTTTAGTTAACCTCTTTTGTAATGGTTTAGAGCTTGGTTCAGTCGTTCGTGGTGTTCTGGCTTCATATATCGCTTTTGTTGATGATAAATCTTCTGATAGTAACTTTTCTCGTCGTTCTGTCGTTTCTTGGTGGGATGGTTTTTTACTTGGTGTTAGTCGATTGAAATTGACCATTCCTAAATCTGATAAATCTATAGACGATATTCTTTCTCATTTCTCACATCAGTACGCTCCTTTGCTTGGTTCTATTTTGTCAGGTTTTGGAGATTTTGAGAGCTTACATCATTGGATTGATTCTGTTGCTCGTATTGGTATTAAACGTATGAAATCTAAACATTTTATATTAGCTAAGTCTTTGGATGAAAGTCGAATTTTGTCTAATTTATTGGTTACTGTGGCTTAATTTGCTTGTCTTATATTTTTCGCAATGTTATACTTTAGGAGAGTGTGATTGCTTCTTTGGGATAACGTCCGATAATATATATTATGTTAAATTGGAGGCTGTAAAAAAAGACGGGTTAAAGTTAGAAAAGATAAATACATTTTTCATCGCTGGAAGAGGGTCGGTAAAAGCACCAATCAGACTGAATCAAACTAGCCAGTTGATTCCATAACGGTACAATGTAACGTTCAATAGATTCGTGCAGTTTGTAACAATCCTGTACGCTATATTCATGATTTTTTACAATAAACAAACATAGCTCGTACTTGAGCGTACGGTATTTCTACTCCCTCCCAATCGACAGACAGTCTCCCTCAGAATGGGTTGGATTATCAACTGGTCATACATGTATTTGTCACGCTGGTGAAGATTCATTGTGTCTCTATAAAAATCAATTCGGTGTCCAGAAATTGCTTCTTGAATTTCATTCATCAATTTTTGTTCTTGCTCCAGCCAGGATTTTAGATCAGCAACCGAATCGGTGGAATATCAAAAAGATTCGAACTGATACAATCCATTCTGAAATTACCACCTATCAATTTGGTCAACAAAAATACAGTTAAATATGCTTATCCTATTGGCGATCCGTTTTCGGCTCTTTCATCTGGTCTTAACAAAATAACATCTCCATCTTCCCCCATCGAACCTAAAACCAACACTTCAGATGAAAAACCTGCAATATTTCGCGGAGGTAAATTGACTACAGCCACTACTTGACGGCCAATTAAATCGTTTGGTTGATATCTTTGAGTAATTTGAGCGCTGGAATGACGAATACCTAGAGGTCCAAAATCGATGGTTAATTGATAAGCTGGTTTTTTTGCTTTTGCAAACCTCTCTGCTGACAATATGGTCCCAACTCGCATGTCAACCGAAAAAAACTGTTCTGCCTCGATTCTCGGCTTATTCATAGTGGATCAGTCATCCTTTATATAGATTTTTCTATCTATTTTACGAAAAATAGCTCTTAACAGGTGCTTTTTTAAGCAACACGAAGTTAAGAGCTTTCTTATGTCCGAATTCAGTTGACTTTTTTCTTAGCCTTAGCCCGATCTTGATAGAACGAGATACATGGCGTATGTTTTATTCCAGCTAAGATTATTTGTGGATTTTGACTGTAGCACTCATGCCAGGTACCAAGCCGATTCCCTGGTAACCTTGTAAAGCGATACGCACAGGAATAACCTGCGTTACTTTTGTGAAATCAGCTGTGGTACTTTGTGTAGGAAGAAGCGAAAATGTACTAGCCGTAGCCATTCCGATGTCTTCTACCGTACCTTTGATTGTGATTCCTGGAAATGCGTCCACATAAACATTCACATTTTGTCCAATCTTAATTTGACTGATTTGAGTTTCTTTAATATTGGCTGTCACATAAAGTTGCTGCATATTGTAGGCATAGGCAAGCGGTGTGCCAGCCGCTACAAATTCGTTATCTACCGCTTCATTTTGCACGACGGTACCATCTTGAGGCATTGGAATAGCGACGTCCACTGTTTTAGTACCCTGTTGCATTTGAACATCCCCTACGGTATCCCCACTTGTGAAGGTACGTCCAAATGTTCCATTCCAATCCACAACTTTGCCTGAAGCAGGCGCGGCAATTACAATTTGTTTACCAGTTACGGATGCATCATCAGTTGTCAGATAAAGGGTAGATTGATTATAAAAGTAGTACCCTACAAACCCGGCAATGACGATGACTAATAAGATAATGACGTTAATAATTAACAATCTACGGGCGTTCATAGAGAGGTGTTGCCTCCTCGCTTAGTGAACTTGGTTGACTCAGATAACCAAGTCTCTCTTTTAGTTTAGACACTGTATTATTTATCAAATGCATCTTTTGTGTCAATGGCAGACACGGGGTGAGACTGTGATTTTTTTGGCGAATTTTTAACCGTTCACCAAATGCTCAACAATCTTTTCAAATTGCATGCCTCGAGAAGCTTTGACGAGTACGACTGAATCCACAGGAAGCAAAGATGGTAAATGTGGAAGTGCTTCCTCTATGCTGGGAAAGTATTCGCATTTTCCACCAGCTTGGGCAATCGCATCAGCCATAATCTTTGCAAATTGTCCAATACATATAACAGGAATTCCTAGGTGAGCGGCATATTCACCTACAGTGCGATGTCCTTCTTCCGTATAGTTTCCTAGTTCATACATATCTCCAAGAATGGCCCACTTCTTTTTGACATCGCCAGTTATTTTTAACACGTCTAGACTTGCTCGAGCTGACAGAGGCGAGGCGTTGTAAGAATCGTCAAGAATCGTGCGTCCATAAGCGCCTTTTCTAGGGTAAAGTCTTCCTTGTGTCGGTCGATAAGTGGCCATTCCTTGAATTAAGCCCTCAATTTCATAACCACAGGCAGATGCGGCAGCGAGCACAAGCAATGCATTCTGCACATTGTGTAACCCACTTGCCAACAAACGGACAGAGTGTCGATGGCCGTTCATCACGAATGTGAAAGAGGTCTCTTCATCCCCAAGTTGAATATCATTTGCGTATACGGAACATGTTTGGTCATGCAAACTAACATCCACTATCTGTGCTTTCGTTCGATGAATACGTTTTTTTAAAAATGGATCGTCCATATTGACAATCGCAAAGCCGTCAGCTGGCAACGCTGCAAATAATTCGGTTTTTGCATCGGCTATAGCCTCTTGACTGCCGAGCAATTCAATGTGACTGTGTCCAATATTGGTAATGAGTCCACAGGTTGGACGTGCAATTTGGCAAAGTTCCGCAATTTGTCCTCTTCCCCTCATCCCCATTTCCAGTACCATAGCACCATCTTTAGGCGAACGTTGTAGTATAGTAAGAGGCATGCCGAGTTCATTGTTGAAATTTCCTTTTGTACCAAGAGGTTGTGTGACAGTTGAGAGAGAAGCTAATAGCATCTCTTTGCTGGTGGTTTTTCCGTTGCTGCCTGTAATACCAAATACAGGACCATCAAACGAATCTCTTTCTTGTCGAGCAATGGCTTGAACAGCTTGTAAAGTGTCTTGAGCCAGCAAAACAGGAAAATGTGCGAAGTTTTGTAGAGCGTATTGTGCCTCAGGACGGCTTATGATGACAGCAGCAGCTTGTTTACTGAATGCCTCTTCAATCCGCTCGTGGCCGTCAACCCGAGTGCCGGTAAAAGCTACAAACACGTCTCCGGGTTGTAAGGTTCGAGTATCAATGGAGATACCGGTAACAGGTTGTTGAGGATTTCCTTGCAGCAGTGTAAAAGGATAGGCCTGGAGTAAGCGTGAAATTGTGGTTGGTAGCATGAGCATCCCCCTGTGTTTGAATAATAAAAGGATTTATTTAAAGGAGAGAGCGATTTGAAACGATTGCGGGTTGGCGTACTCTTTGGTGGAAAGTCAGGCGAACATGAAGTATCTGTAATGTCCGGGCGCTCTATGATTCAATCATTAGACCCCTGCAAATACGAAGCGATTCCCATTGGAATCAGCAAAGAAGGTAAATTTGTACTAGGTGAAGCTGCGCAGACTGCTTTACAGCGCGGTTTGGTAGAGTCTTTACCGAGTCATACTGTCCACCCTGGTCTTGGCGAAGAAATGGGAGAAGCGTGGTCTCACCTGTCCCCCAACGTAACCCCTGCTCACCATGTCAAGTATACAACGGAAAACCATGATACGCCGAAAGTGGATGTTATTATCCCTGTCTTACATGGTTCCTATGGTGAAGATGGGACAATGCAAGGTATGTTAGAAATGTTAGGTATACCTTATGTAGGCTCGGGAGTCCTCGCTTCTGCGCTCTGTATGGATAAAATTGCTATGAAACAGCTTTTTTCAGCTCATGGCTTTCCGCAAGTCAAATATATGTCTGTATTGCGATCAGAATGGGAAAACGATTCACAAGTAGTAGAGCGACGCATTGAGGAAACACTTGGATATCCCTGTTTTGTCAAACCGGCAAATCTTGGATCGAGTGTTGGCATCAGTAAGGTAACAGAACGAAACCGTCTCCATGAAGCTATGCAGTTGGCAGCTCGGTATGATCGACGCTTAATTATAGAACAAGGGCTTCAAGTTCGTGAAATTGAAATCGCTGTGTTAGGCAATGATAATCCTCAAACCTCTGTACCAGGCGAGGTTATACCCGCTGGAGAATTTTATGATTATAACGCCAAATATATAAGCGGAGAGTCGGAATTATTAATTCCTGCGCCTATGAGTGACGCTCAGAGACAAGAAGTGCAGGAAATCGCAATTGCGGCTTATCGGGCAGCAGATTGTGCAGGACTGGCACGTATAGATTTCTTTATTGAGAAAAACACGGGTAAAGTTTATTTAAACGAAATCAACACCATGCCAGGATTTACTCAATACAGTATGTATCCTAAGCTTTGGGAAGCTACCGGAATGGGTTACGCAGAACTGGTGGACCGTTTGATTCAATTGGCGCTTGAACGCTTTGAAGAGCAAAAACGCAAACTGACTGATTTTGCGCTGCCTGGTCAGTCTGTGTCAACCTCAGCAGAGAACTAGAAAGCTTTAGAGTCAAGACCATTCCGCTTGGAACGAAAGAGGTGTCAGATGAAAGTCACTGTACACCTCTTTCCAACGTGGAGATACGTTTCCCTCTTTCAGCATTTGTAATTGATCAGAAGTAATAGGGAACCAAGAAAAAACCTCTAATTTTTTGGCTGTGGCCAACAGAGGTGAAAACGGTAAAAACAGAGGATAAAAAGGACGTTTCAAGGTCTTGGCAACTGCGCGCAAGATTTCTAAATAGGTTAATGTTTGCGATCCGGCAAGATCATACGTCTTCCCGATGCTGTTTGCTTCCTTCAGAGCCGCGCAAAAAACGGATGCTACTGTGTCGATTGAGACAGGTTGTAAACGCTGTAGACCATTTCCTGGAATGGGTACAACGGGAGATTTCTGAACGAGATCACCCAGTTGGCGGAGGAAATTAGGACCTTCCCCACCTTTACCAAAAATGACGGAAGGTCGAAAAATTGTGTATTCCAGTTGTGAGTTACGAACAACTTCCTCAGCTTCCCACTTCGATTGGTGATATTTAGAAATTGCATCGCGACGGGCACCCAGAGCGCTCATGTGAACAATTCTCGTCACTCCAGCTCGTTTAGCAGCTTCTACGATATGGTGAGTGCCCACTCGATGGATATTGTCCATAAGAATATTTTGTCGTGGATCTTCTCTGATAATTCCAACCAAGTGAAGAATGGCTTGGCATTCTTGTGCTGCCTGCTCCACCGCTTTTGCATCTAAAATATTTCCCTTTATAACTTCTACTTGAGTATTTTCCACGTCTTTCAGTGTTTCTAGCGGTCGCTGACCACGTTGAAAAACGCGAACTTTATATCCTTCCTGCAACAGTTTGCGAACGATGGGATATCCTACATAACCTGTACCTCCAGTGACAAGTACACGCATTCGTTTGGCTCTCCTTTTGGCTTGTTCGCAAAATTGATCTTTACTTCTTCAGGCGTCCGGAAATAACTCATAAAAAGCGCTATATCGCTGATCTCGTTGAGACGTACTTCCGTTTTGCGTTGACTTTCCATAATTTTGTATACCTGAAGTAGGCCGACGAGACGATGGTGCAGATGTCTTTGGCTGTTGTTGAACAGCCCGAAAGTTCTCTCTGTAATTTTCTAATTCTTGTCTGGTGCGGATACGGTTTTTTTGCCATTGATAAAGTACCCTGTCGATATATTTAAATGCGAATTTATTGGCATAAACCGCTTCGCGCAATGCCTCAATAATCATCCATTCAGGTAATTTGTCAACTTCAAGCCACTGTCTAAGCTGTTCTAATTCTAGCCCAGAGAGCGGCCGTCCAAATTCTTCCTCAAAAAGAGTGACTGGATCTTTTCTCCACTCCCGATAAGGGGTATCTTTTTGACCACGAATTTTGCGCCATAAGGGAGCCAAATCAAAATAAGTACAATGTGCTCCTTGTTCGTCAATTCGCTCGCCCACCGCCAAGTAGTTACTTTGTACAAGGCGGTCTAAACAACGCATCACTTCAATGGACGTCATTTTGCAACGATTGGCCAATTCAGCACCAGAAATATCTGTGGTACCTTCAATTTGTGATGCGGCTAAGATATGAAGGAGAACCATAAATTCAGATGCACTTACATCCAATTCTGAATAGGACGAGAGTAACAAGGTTGGCACGGCAACAAAAGGTTGACTTAAAAAATCTGCATCATGCAGTGTTCGAGAAGATGGCTTCATCTCGTTTCCCCCTATTCTCCTCAAAGTATAACATGGTCAGATGCGAAGGACAGTTTTCTTTACTTTGAGGAGAAACAGAACTTCCATTAAGGTTTCAATCGATAGAGCATGCGCGGGAAAGCGGCAGCCTCACGAACATGTTCAAGACCACAAATCCAAGCTACAGTCCGCTCTAATCCAATGCCAAAGCCGGAATGTACGACACTGCCGTAACGACGCAAATCCAGATACCAGTCGTAATCTTCTTTGGGAAGTTGATGTTCTTCAAAACGTTTTTCAAGCAAGGCGAAATCATGAATACGCTCACTTCCGCCAATAATTTCTCCGTATCCTTCTGGAGCTAATAAATCTGCGCAAAGTGCCACCTCAGGGCGATCCGGATCAGGTTGCATATAGAAAGCTTTTATGGCTGTAGGGTATCGTTCAATGAAAACAGGTCGATCGAATTGAGCCGCCAAAGCTGTTTCGTGAGGTGCTCCAAAATCTTCACCCCATGCGATTTCATAGTTATTGTCATTGAGCCACTTGATAGCCTCGTCATAAGTCATTCGTGGAAACGGTGGTTGAACGTTTTGAAGTATGCTGATATCTCGTCCCACCGTTTTGAGCTCGATTGCGCAGTGCTTGAGTACATGTTGAACAATATAAGAGACAAATTGCTCTTGAATGCGCATATTTTCATCGTGATCGACAAATGCCATCTCAGGTTCAATCATCCAGAATTCAATCAAATGACGGCGAGTTTTAGATTTTTCTGCGCGAAAAGTAGGTCCCATGGAATAGACTTTTCCAAGAGCCATGGCGGCTGCTTCCATATACATCTGGCCACTTTGAGTCAAGTAGGCGTCTTCATCAAAGTATTGCGTATGAAATAGTTCAGACGTTCCTTCGCAAGAAGTTGGCGTAAGAATGGGCGGATCAACTCGTGTAAATCCGTTTTCTGAGAAAAAAAGCGTCATAGCCTGAAGAACTTCTGAACGAATTTTTAAAATAGCACGCTGTCTGGGAGTGCGAATCCAAAGATGCCGATGATCGAGCAAAAAATCCACACCATGTTCTTTTAAACTGATGGGATAGTCATCGGATTGGTGCAACAATTCAACGGATTGAACCGTTAGCTCATAACCATTTTGAGCACGTTCGTCCTCTTTGACTTCACCAGTTACACGCAAAGAAGCTTCTTGCTTTAAAGATTGGCATATTTGAAAGACTTCTTCTGGAAGTTCAGCTTTCACTGCTACACATTGAATCGTACCTGTGCCGTCACGCAGTTGCAAAAATACGATTTTGCCACTGGAACGCTTGTTATAGAGCCATCCTTGCAAGGTTACTGACTGACCGAGAAATTGACCGATATTTTGTATGGATGTTTTGGTTGGCAAAATGTCTCCTCCTATGGACGCTTGTTTCTATAAACAATAGTATGACATTTTTCCTCCTTTTTCGTAAGTGGAAAATGAAAAGGGCATCTTCATTGGAGATGCCCTTGAATAGTTTTTATTTTTCCTTACAATCATGCCTCCCGGCATATGGGGTTTTGGTAATTTGTGACTTAAGCCAGTAATACTGTTTCTGGCGTCCGATGTGCTTCCGAAGATTTCATCTCACCTTGTTCTTTTTTATCCTGAATACTGCTCAGCCAATCTCGGAACACAGAACCATCAACGCTTTCTTCGCGCACAATATCAAAGGCAAACTGTGCAATATCTTCGCGATAAGGTCGCAAAATTTCTCTTGTGATACGTTCTTGTTCAGCCAAAATATGGCGAACTTCTGTATCTAAAACATTTTCTGGAAGATGTTCCTCGTCGACAATGCCAATTCGGGATAAACCACAAGTAACAATGGTTCTGGCCAGCGAGGATGCCTGCACAAAATCATTTTGGGCACCTGTACTGCGGTTACCGTAGTGATGTTCTTCCGCCAAACATCCACCTAGCGCAACATTAATTTGTTCTTGCAATTGTTCAAGAGTATACAGATAACGATCCGCTTCTGGAATCTGGCGAACAAAACCAAGAGCATTGCCACGTGGAGCGATGGTAATATGTGAAACTGTACCTGGCCGCATTAATTCGCTGACAATAGCGTGACCAAGTTCATGCACGGCTACCCGTTGCAGTTCATCATCCGTGGGTCTCCGGCCCGTACGCTCGCCCATTAGTACTTTATCCACTGAATCACGAAACATTTCTTGAGTAATTTGATTCGAACCGGCACGCAACGCAGCAATGGCCGCCTCATTGACTAAAGATTCTAATTGAGCGCCAGAAAAACCAAATGTTTCTCTGGCAATGTGTTCGAGATTAAGATTCTCTGAAAGTGGTTTTCCTGCCGTAAGAATTTGCAAAATATGCAAACGTCCTTCTTTATCGGGCAAATCCACTTTAATTTGACGATCGAAACGTCCCGGACGAAGCAATGCCGGATCCAGGATATCCACTCGGTTGGTAGCAGCTATGACCAAGACCAGTGGAGATTGAGTTGTACTCATACCATCCATTTCCGTGAGCAATTGGTTTAAAGTCTGGTCATATTCTTGGTGGCTATGCTGTCCTCTTCGACCACCTACAACGTCAATTTCATCTATAAAGATAATCGCACTGTCTTTGTTTTCCTTTTTGGCTAATTGACGAGCTTTTCGAAATAATTCTCTGATTCTCTGCGCTCCAACGCCCACGTACATTTCTACAAACTCGCTGCCTGAAGCTGCTAAAAATACCGAATCCGTATAAGTTGCCGCTGCTTTAGCCATCAGAGTTTTACCTGTACCCGGTGGTCCTGTCAGCAAAATGCCTTTCAAAGGTCGAATGCCTAAAGTTTTAATACGCTCTCGATATTTAAGGAAATCCAGCGCTTCTCGAAGTTCCCGTTTTGCGTTCTCTTGACCGCCAATTTGATCAAACGATACTTGATGTTTGACAGGAGTCTCTCTACCAGCGCCAGCAACAGCTGTACGTCTCTCCATCATGAACCAGGCTACGAAAGCTAGCCCAGCTAAAAAGAGAATGGGCAGAACGTTGACGTTAAGAAATAATCCTGCAAAAATGACGACGGCTAAACCAATGCCTATCAGCCATTCTTTCATCACTGCACAGCCCCCCCTTGACCAAGCCGATACGCATGGAAGTCGTACAAGTAGTGGCTTCCCTGTTGCAGTTGGATATAAATATTATGGTAATCCATTGTGACACGTGCCTGTATACCTTCTTTGGCCGCTGCTTTTTCAACATTGGCAATCATTTGCGTGTAAGTTCCGTGGTTGAGTCCTTCAAATATGATAGGTTGCAAAGACTCATAATCCAGTGTAAGCGTTTGGTCGCTTTTATCCTTGAGAATAATGGATTCCCCACTGCCCAGCGTTCCAATAACATCATTCTGGATTTCATTGTATGTGGACTGCAAATCATGATTGACCAGCGTTTGAACGGGACCTAATTGAATAACGACTGTATCTGATGGTGAGCGGTTAATGGTAACCGACTCTACTCCAGGTATCTTACTTAATTCCGCCTGTAGAGGAGCAATCAAACGGTATTGTTGATATCCTTGCCAGGCTCCAAACAAAATCCCAAGCGTGACAATTGCGATGACCAGAACGGGGACAATGCGAACTCGTGACAATTCATCACGCTCCCTCCAATGATTCATCTGCATTTAGTATAGCACGCTATAAAGTATGGTGTTGGAGCACATATTGGCAAATCAGGTCACCGTTTGCAGCATTAAAGTAATAATAAGTATTTTCACCTTGTTTTTTCCCGTAAACTTCCCAAACAGGTCCAGGATTGGTATTCATGTTTGCTGCATGCTCTTGATTCAACCAGCCTAAACTCAGTTGTGAAGGCTGTAAAGAGAATTTGCGGCAAATGGTCTCAATCTGTGTCGTATTAATGATATTTTTAGCGAGTACAGCATGTAGTTTTTGTTGGTCTGGAAAATAAAAAACAATCCAAGATTGGCCAAAAATATCCTTGCCAGTAAATACATTTTCCAAGCCTGATGCGGTAAACATTGTCGATGTTTCTATTTTTTCAATCGGTGAGTGATTCAAAACGTATTCTGCCGCTTGCGTTTCTTCCGACCAGTGACTTTGCAAAGTTTGCTCAAAATAGGTTGTCAAAGCTGCGGCGAGCAATAAAAGAAGAAAAAAAACGCTCAGACTGATAAAAAAAACTTTTCTTTTCATGACTCCTCAGAAGCCTTATACAGAGTAATTAACATTTTTCCTTCATTGGCAGTTGACTTTGACAACCCAAATATCACGTCTTTGTTCTTGAGATTGCGATTCAAAAAATCTACCAGTAAATATAAATCATCTACCGCTGTACATTCATGTGTTGCAATGATGGGCATTTTATTTTCCATAAGTCTTACGGACTTCCTTTCTATTAAACGGAAGTTCAGTTATGTCTGACTCTTCCAATTGCTGAATTAAATCATGCATCCATGATAATTCGCTGAATCTATAGCGCAAAGGCGTTACTGAAATTAAACCGTTTTGCACTGTCAGAACGTCTTTACGTTCTCCTTCGGGTTCCTCTACAGCTTCACCAGCATATCGGTAATAGACGCGCCCTTGCTCATCTGTTTTTTTGAAAAATTGATCGCGAAAGGTACGTGCGCCTAGTTCTGTAACTTGCCAAGCAGGTGCATCGTTGTCTAGCAGGATATGAGGTGGAATATTGACGTTGAGAAAAGTATCCGACGGAAAAGTCAAATGAACGACTTGTTTAAGGAGTTTTCGAACCGGATCGACCACTGAAGAAAATGTAAAAGGCGGTCCACAAAGCGACAATGCAACGGAAGGAATACCTTGTAGAGCAGCTTCACCAGCTGCTGCTACTGTTCCGGAATACAGGACATCTGTCGCCAAATTGGCTCCTTCATTAATTCCAGAAAGTGCAAGTTGAAACGATCCCATCTCAGTTACAGCCCATTTTACACAGTCAACTGGAGTACCGGAGAGAGAGAAGGCGGTTATTTGAGAATGATGCAAATGGTGCTCCTGGAGATACAGCCTGTTTCGAATTGTTATGGAGTGGCTAGCTGCACTGCGTTGACTGTCTGGCGCTACCACAACCACTTCTCCTAATTCTGCAGCAAGCTCAGCCAATATCTGTATGCCTTCAGCTTGAATACCGTCATCATTCGTAACAAGAATGCGCATGGTGTCTCCTCACTCTCTCAGGACTACACGGTGTTTAAAACTTGTCTAGTGGCTCGTATGTCCGCTTGCCGCTTTAGCATGATTTAAATTTAATACTAATGTCCTATCTTCTCTATTTCAATCGAACGGACAGTGTTTTGACATCGTTTCACTTGCGTGACAGATTAGAAGCAATTTGGCGAGCTTCATGAAGAACAGATTCTATATCAAAACGCGTCGGTTTTCCATCGGCCAATACATGCTCACCTGCCACAAAAACATCGGTGACATCGTCTGCCCCGCAAGCATAGACCAGATTGGAAATCAAATCATAAATGGGAGTCAAATGAGGACTATCGAGATTGAGCAAGGTAATATCTGCCGCTCTCCCCACTTCCAGTATTCCGAGTTTGTTTTCTTGAAACAGACAGCGTGCTCCATATTCCGTAGCCATAGCAAACGCTGTTGCGGCAGGAATGGTGGTTGCTTCATAGGAGATGCCTTTATGCAAAGTAGCGGCCAAACGCATTTCTTCAAACATATCGAGATTATTGTTACTTGCTGCCCCATCGGTACCTAAGCCCACAGTAATTCCAGCATCGAGCATTTTTGGCAATGGTGCAATGCCAGAAGCCAACTTTAAGTTGCTTTGAGGATTGTGCGCTACACAAACAGAATTCTCTGCCAATATGCTTATGTCTTCATCTGTTAGATGTACGCAGTGTGCCGCAAGTACTGGTACAGAAAATAGACCGCAGTCGCGCACTTGAGCAATCGGCGTCTTTCCCCATGTTTGGAGTGCCTGTTCAACTTCTGTTTGGCTCTCACTAAGGTGAATCTGCATGGGCAATTGCAATTCTTCAGCCAATTTAGCCAGTTCTCGCAAGTAGTCAGCTGGGCATGTATAAGGTGCGTGAGGTCCCACAGAAATTTGCAGTCTGCCATTTTCAGCGTTGTGCCAGGCTTTTGCCAAACTGCGAGTATTTTCAATTCCACGTTTACGATTTTCATCCGTGAATCCGACAGTTCCCCATGAAAGCATTGCGCGCATTCCCGAATTGGCCACTGCCTCGGCAGCATGATGCATCATCATGTACATATCTGTAAAGGTCGTGGTACCTGACTTAAGCATTTCATAACAGGCGAGCAGCGTTCCAATATAGATTGCCCGCTCTGTTAATTGTTCTTCCAAAGGGAATATACGTTGATTGAGCCAGTCCATTAAAGGCATATCATCGCCTGCGCCACGCAGTAGTGTCATGGCAGCGTGTCCATGCGTATTGATGAGCCCAGGTATAGCCAATGAATGGGGACGTACAATTTTACGAGCGCCTAATAAAGGTTTCTTGTAGGTTCCTTCACCGATCTCCTCAATTTGTTGACCGTCAAAAACAAGGTATGCAGGACCAGAGATCCATTCCTGTGCATTTTTTACGAGTGCTCCGACTTCTAAAATGGTTTTCGTCATAGCGTCCTCCTGAAATTACATGGTAATGGAAGGAGTGTTTCGTTGATGTAAGCGCTCCAAGTCTGCTATAGATTCAATGACTCCTTCTTCTGTAAAAATTGCTGAGATCCATTCAAAAGGCGTTACATCAAAAGCTGGATTCCATACGCGAGCATTCTGAGGAGCAATTGGTGTTTTATTCCAAATTACCATTTCCTCAGCAGGTCGTTCCTCAATCGGAATTTTTTCACCAGAAGGAAGTGACCAATCAAATGTGGCGAGTGGCGCTGCCACGCAAAAAGGAATCTGGTGAGCTTTGGCCAGAACGGCCAGACTGTATGTTCCAATTTTATTCGCTGTATCACCGTTGCTGGCAATTCGGTCAGCTCCAACAATAACTGCATCAACTTTTTTCAAACGCATTGCTGCAGCTGCCATACTATCGGTAATCAGCGTATAGGGTATGTTTTCAGCTTCCAATTCATAGGCAGTCAAACGAGCACCCTGAAGATAGGGACGAGTTTCGTCTACAAATACGTTCGATATGCTTCCTCGTTCCTGCAGAGTACGGATAATGCCGAGCGCAGTTCCAAAATCTGCAGTTGCCAATGCGCCTGTATTACAATGAGTCAACAAAACCAGTGGTTGTTTTCCTCTTCTTTTCTGTAACCAATTGGCTCCATGAGCACCGATATTTCGGTTACTGAGTGAATCTTCCTGTTCTATTTTCCTGACTTTAGAGAGTAAATAACTTATCGTTTTATCGCTATCCTCCAGTTGTTCAGCACCTTTGAGCATTTCCTCCAGCGTGAACTGCAGATGAACAGCTGTGGGACGTGCTGCAATGAGCATTTTTTCAGCTCGTTTGAGTCGGGGCCATAAAGCTTCGTGATTTTTGACAGCCTGAATGGCAGCCAAAAGGATGCCGTACGCTGCAGTCAGTCCAATGGCTGGAGCTCCGCGTACAACCATGGCGGCAATCGCTGCTGCAACGTCTTCTTCGTTCAAACATTCTATCCAATTCGACTGATGCGGAAGAACTCGTTGATCGAGCAATTTCAATGTTTCTTTATGCTCGTCCCATTCAATAGCTCGTAGTGACATTCAATTATGTCTCCTTTTGTAAATTTGTTCTTGGCACCGGGGAAATTTTCCGAGATTATTTTTATTAAAGATGACTCATGCTTTGCACAGTTTGAGCACAAGAGCAAGGACGGTGTTGAAGATTATCCTCCTCTATCCAACGTTCCATAAGTTTGCGAACTCGTTCGATATTTTCTGACATGGTTGTGACCACTTCTTCATGGGTCAGTGGTTGTGTAGAAATTCCTGCCGCAAAATTGGTGACAATACCAATCGATGCATAGCAAATTCCAGCTTCTTTTGCCAAAACCACTTCAGGTACACTGGTCATTCCTACAACATCTCCGCCAATTTGTGCAAAGTAGCGAATTTCAGCAGGAGTTTCAAAACGGGGTCCTTCTGTACAAACATAAGTGGAAGAAGGTATTACATCTAGATTCTCCTGTTTGGCTGTTACATCGAGAGAAGAACGTACTGTTTGACAGTATGGATCGCTCATATCGATATGTACAACCCGCCCCTCTTCATAAAAAGTAGCTGGACGCGTGCGTGTAAAATCAAGAAAATCTGTTAGCAAAACGAGTTGACCTGGCCGAAGGGTTTTACGAAGTGAGCCTACAGCCGCCGTGGCCACCGCTTTTTGGACTCCCAGCAATTGCAATAACCTAATATTTGCCCGATAGTTGACAAGATGCGGAGGAGTTTGATGCTTTAAGCCATGACGCGGCAAGAAAGCGACACGTTTGCCTCTGATTTCTCCAATCATAGCTTGAGCATGTCCGTATTCAGTCATCTCTTCATAAACTTGTAAGTGTTCAAGCTGTCCTGCTGTATAAACACCTGTTCCGCCGATCACGGCATAGTCTGCTGTTGGACGCATCCATTTTCAACTCCAATTTCCTGATATGACGCATACTTGGAATGAGAGAACATTCAACCTGTTTCTTCATCAGAAGTTGGTTGTAAAAAACGTTGTACTTCTTGATAAATCGTTTCCTCGTCAGAAATGAGCGGGTGAACTCCCGGCAAAGCGTGCAAAAATGAAGATCCATAGCGTGCAGTCAAGATACGTTTGTCATAAATGACAACGACACCGCGATCGTCCTTTGTACGAATTAAGCGTCCGAATCCCTGGCGAAAACGAACAATGGCTTCCGGCAAGCTGTCTTCTAAAAAGGGATTAATCCCTTCTTGCTTCAATTGCTCATGACGCATTTCTGTTATTGGATGACTAGGCGGCGCAAAGGGCAATCGGATCATAGCCACCGTTGTCAACTCATCTCCTGGCAAATCGATCCCTTCCCAGAAAGACTGCGCTCCTAAGAGAACAGATCTTGGATGTGTTTTAAAAGCGCGCAGTACTTGAGTGCGATTGCCGTGTACTCCCTGTGCCAAAATATTGATGTTGGCCGCTTTTAAAGAACTCCGCATACGAGCAGCCGTCGCTTTTAGTAAAGCATGACTCGTAAAAAGTGCAAGCATGCGCCCTCCGCTTGCCATTGCCAGACGGCTTAATGCCTGACCTAGCCAATGAGCAGTTTCCTCCGGCGAAAGTTTAGACATCTCCGGTATATTACGTGGAACACAAAGACGCGCTTGTTGACCAAGATCAAACGGAGAGGGCAGTGTCGCTGTGAGCAAATCCTCTTCTTTTTCTAGTCCCAGTTGCCGTTTCGCATAATCAAACGACTGATTGACGGTCAATGTGGCTGATGTCAGGACAATGGAATCTTTCTTCTGAAAAAGTTCTCGACATAAAATATCCGATACATCGAGAGGAGCAAAATGTAAGGAAAGAAGTGGTTTTTCACGTGTTCCATTCTTTTCTAGCCAGCAGACTTCAGTTTCAGTGAGAAGAGGTAATTTAAAAAGAAGAGCGCATTGTGCCATGAGCTGTTCAAGATAGCCTAGAGCGTCCAGCATCCGGCCACCGCGATCCGTATCTTCGTCTTCTTCCCCCCACTTTTGCCAGCTATTTTTTTCTTCCTGCAAAGACACCATTCTATTTTCTAATTGTTTTTGTAAAGAAAGAAATTCTTCCCATTCTGGAGCCCGATAAATTTTATCTGAGAGACGAAGTTCCTTACTTTCGTTTGGAATCAAATTTGAAAATAGTAAAAATATCCTTTCCATAACTTGACGCAACGATAAAATGTGTTCTTCTGCTCTTTCAATTGATGGAATGATTCTTTCAGCTTGCGGTGAATCGGTATATTTACGTCGTAAATCTTGAAGTAAAGAGTGGCGGACGCCTTCTCTGGACAAGCGATAACTCAAACCTAAAAATTGAAGCCAGTGAACCTCAGATCCTAGATGTTTGGTTGCCACATCTCGCACGTGGTGCGCTTCATCCATAATTAAATAATCGAAACTTGGCAGTACGCGATGATCGGATTTTAAATCAGAGAAGACCAGTGAATGGTTGGTAACCACCAAGTCTGCCTGCTGGGCGCTTTGCTTAGCTTGGAAATAGTAGCAACGTTTAAAAAAAGCACACCGTTTGCCAATACATGAATCACTCTCACTTTGAATGCGTTGCCAGGTTCCAGAACTTGCAGCTGCTACACTGAGTTCATCTTTTAATCCTCTCTCTGTCTCCACCAACCAGCTCATAAACATCATGAATGACTGAATCTCATAAGAATCGGAGGTCATCATAAGCGAAGCTGATTCTTGGCGAATTTTACGCAAACAAGCATAATTGGTGCGTCCTTTTAAAACTGCAAGGTGTACTGGAAAAGGGAACATTTTTTTCAGAATTGGAAAATCTCTATGTTCAATCTGATCTTGTAGAGCAAGTGTATGAGTAGAAATAACCACTTTTTTTTCTGAGCTTTTGGCATATAACGCAGAGGGAACCAGATAAGCAAGCGACTTCCCTGTACCTGTTCCAGCTTCTATCATAAGATGTTGACCATTATCCAGGGCATCAGCCACCATTCGTGCCATGTCCATTTGAGCTTCTCGAGCCGCAAATTGTGAGAACATCTGTGGCAGGGGTCCTTCTGAAGAAAGAAGATGGGCCGATTTTTCCGGTAATGTTAATTCATTGTTCTCTAATAACGAATTAGAACCTTGGATTGTGTGATCTTCAGTGACTACTGCAAAACTAAGACCCTGAATCTGATCTAAGGGGCGAATGGCTTGAAAACTTTTCTCATTTTCAGCCAAAGTCCGAATTTCTTCAAAATATGCACCTACAGTAGGAGAAATAAAAGAAGCCAATTGGCAAATTTCCGACAGCAAATTTGTAGGCCATTTTCTGGAAGCTATTTCTTGAAGCTTTATCAAGAGTTCACCCGTAGCCTTAGCATCTGCAAGTGCCCGATGTTGCTCTTCATGAGTAATATCTAACTGCTTGACGAGAGCTGCCAAACTGTATTCACTATTTTTAGGTAAAATAATGCGAGCTATAGCCAAGGAATCTAGAGAGTTCTCTAATTTGGGAGAAGATATGCCTATTCTTCTGGCATTTGCTTCTAAAAATTGAATATCAAAACGTACATTGTGTCCTGCCACTGGAGATTGGCCTATAAAATCCAAAAAATCTGGCAATGCTTTTTCCACAGAAGGCGCGTCTATTAACATACTTTTATCGATCCCGGTCAATTCGGAAATTTGGTGCGGTACACCTTGATTCGGTTTGACCAGTGTAGAAAATTCATCAACTGCAATACCTTCTCGGAAGCGTACGCCAGCTAATTCAATAATTTCATCTTTATCCGGGCGAAAACCAGTTGTTTCTATATCTAGGACAACCAAATCCAAAAGTTTGTCCTCCTTAATGGACGCTATGTTGAGTATTGTACCATTTGTGCAAATAAACGTGCATGTGAGCGATTGGATGCTCTGGCTGAAGATAGAGCACTCTATGGCAATATTTTAAACCTTCTAAAGGACGCTGTAATCGGAATGCTAAAAAACTCCCTAATAAAGCTAAATATTCATGGTATGGAAATTGCTTAAGTGCTGCACGCACAATTTCCATTGCTCGTATATCATTGCCGCATTTGCAAAAAGTATAGGCAAGGAGTAATAGTGTATCAGCATCAGGTGGCGTGAGCCTAGCATAGCGGAAAAACACAAACAGTGCTTCGCGATATTTTTTTTCCGTTAGCAAACAGAGCCCTAATACTTTCCAGACTCCCCCATCCATAGGTTTATATTTAAGATATTGTCGCAAAGCCACAATCGCAGCTAAGTAATGATTTTGTTGAAGAGCTAATTCTGCTGATAATTGCCAAATGGAAGCTCGATATTTTGGGTTGGAAAAGGAAATTATTTCTTCTAAATAGATTTGCGCTTCGTCCAAATCATTTAGATAAATACAGCAAGATGTCAATAGACAATAGATGTCAGGGTGAGGATAGATGTTCGTGATTTTTTGAAAAATTTCCTTGGCCGATGTATAGAGTTGTAACTCATAATAAGCGCAAGCTTTTTGCAGTAAATCATGAGTAGGATTAGTTAATTGTGGATGTTGAATGGATATGGATTGAGTTTGCGCGAATTCAGACA
Source organism: Alicyclobacillus tolerans (assembly GCF_900142255.1). Taxonomy (GTDB): domain Bacteria; phylum Bacillota; class Bacilli; order Alicyclobacillales; family Alicyclobacillaceae; genus Alicyclobacillus_I; species Alicyclobacillus_I tolerans. The sequence continues at coordinate 108,306 of NZ_FRAF01000004.1, forward strand.
AGCGTTTACTGTATACTTGCTGTTTGCCTGTCCTAAAGAGCTTTTTTGAAGAAGAACTTGGATGTGACACGCTCCTCACCTCCGTCGTTCTTGTTTAAACACAGGATGGTGCGACAGCGTTCTCCCTATGCCCGGCAAGTGCAGGCAATCCATGCAGTAAGATAGCATAGGGAGCGGCAAAAAGGCTCATCAGAGGTTGTGACTTAGTAACAAATGGTTTCTGAAGCAACAATTTCTCCAGATGGAACTCGAATTTCTTGACCGTTGTCCATTTTCATCAACAGAACACCATTTCTGTCTATCGATAGACACAATCCGCGCTTGCGTTCTGTACCCAGCTGCACTTCAATCCAATCTCCCAGATGTGCACAAAGGCTTAACCATTCTTCTTGAACTTTGGCAAAACCACCTCCATTTTCCACCAGTTCAGTATACATTGGATTGAATTCGTTCAGAATGGCCCCCATCACTTCAGCCCGTGAAAAACGTTGACCAGTTTCCATCTGTAAGGATGATGCTTTGTTTCTCAGTTCTGGCAAAATATCATTTTCAGTGAGATTGACGTTCATGCCTATACCAAGAATAACCGAATGCACATTTTCTCCGTCAGCTCGAATTTCAGCCAAGATACCGCAAATTTTTTTCTGATGGAGCAGAATGTCATTGGGCCATTTGATACGTGCCGGTAAACCAAAAGTATGTTCAAGCGCTCTCGCAGTAGCAACTCCTGCTAATAGTGTAATTTCGCCTGCTCTATGCAGTGGCAAAGGTCGCGTTAAAAGAAGTGACATCCAGAGGCCGCCAAATGGAGAAATCCAGGACCTTCCTCTTCTCCCCCGGCCACCGCTTTGTTCGTCAGCAGTAACTGCAGTACCATGGGGAGCTCCTTGGCTTAGTAATTCTGAAGCGATTGTGTTGGTGGAATGGACTCGGCTTCTGTGCGTCACTTGACGGCCTAAGGTCGTAGAATTTTTTAAATAGCGAACGACGACAGGCTGCAAAGGACAGTCAGGTATTTCTTTCAATGTATACCCACGTCTTGGAGCAGCATCAAATTGAAATCCTATTTCCGTTAAATATTCCATGTGTTTCCATATAGCGGTACGTGAGATACCGATCTCTCGCGAGAGTTGTTCTCCAGAAAGGGGTTCTCCTAGATGCTCAATAAACAGTTCGGCTAAATGTAGGCGGATATTCTCAGTATCACTTCTCCAAGTCACTGTTTTCCTCCATCTGCTTTTTAAGCCAATCAAGAATTATCGGTTTTTTATTGTCAACACGGCCTTCTATGACAGCATTTTGAGCCATAAATAAAGCTTGTCCAATAAGTGGGCCTGATAGAGCTAGATGTAAGGCTATGTCGCTGCCTCGAACAGCCAAATCTCGAATATGCTCTATGGGAAGCGTCTTTAGATGGGTTTGATATTTTTTGAATAATGGATGAACCGGCAAGTCTTTTTGCATAGCCAGAAGGGCTAGCAACATATGGGCATCCTTATGGCTTTTTTCTTTGATGATCAGTTTTTTAGCCAATAAAGGAATAAAGAGATCAACGGAGAGCGGAAGCAGTTCTTTCAATAACTCCAATCGTTCCATCCAACTTGTCAACCAATGTTTAGATTTTCCAAGGCTTCTTTGCAAATTTTGCAATGATTCCAAACTTGGTTTGGTTTTCGTTGCAGAATAAGCACGTAGGAGCCAAAGTCCAATCGCAATTTCTTGACATTCTTTTGCAGTAAAAGACTGTAATACTTGCAGCCAATTGTGCTCATCATGCTCTCTTGTTGCTATCATGCCATCTGCTAGTATAGACAAACCTGGATAAAGTGGATGACGTAACCAGAGTCCAGCACCAAGCTTAGGAGCCCAGGCGGTCCAATCACATTTGGCAAAGCGTAATAACTCTTGGTTCATCCGCTCTCGTGATAAGCACGAGGTCATGTGGGCGTTTTGACACATAGCTTGCCAAGTCATGGATTCTATTTCCAAGTCATAATCAGCCGCTAGACGAAAAGCTCGCAGATGACGCAAGGCGTCTTCTGCTAAACGTTGTTGCGGATTGCCTACCGTACGAAGGATCTTATTTTGAATGTCTATTCTACCATCGAACGGGTCAAACAACCTTCCGTTGCGATATAAAGCAATGGAGTTTATTGTATAATCCCGTCGGCTTAAGTCTTCATAAAGCGATTTTGTATATTCCACTAGTTCAGGATGTCTTCCATTGTTATAATGCTTTTCTTTCCGATAGGACGTAACCTCGCAAATTTCACCTGCTTCAATTACTGTAATGGTTCCATGACGCAATCCGGTAGGAATTGTATGTGAAAAAATTTTCTGCACTTGTTCGGGACGTGCGGAAGTTGCCACGTCCCAATCATTGATATTCCGGCCAAATAAATAATCGCGAATAGCACCGCCAACAATGACTGCCTCGTATCCAGCATCTTCTATACGTTTAAGAATGGAAAGAATCGATGGCGGTACAAAAGAATGAACGTCAATCACCGGCTTGCATCCTCAATGAGTCGTTGGTAAATTCGTTCATAATGAGCTACTTGCTCTGCAACATTGAACTGTGTTTCGGCAGTTTTTCTGGCACCAACGGATAACCGATGATATAAATTTTCGTCTGAAAAGAGGCGCAAGACAGCATTAGCCATTCCGTCGACATCGCCAATGGGAAACAAAAATCCAGTTTCATTGGGTTTCACCACTTCAGGAATGCCCCCTGCGATGGAACCGACGACCGGAACTCCGCAAGCCATACTCTCCAGAGCAACCAGTCCGAAACTCTCTTTTTCTGATGGCAACAGGAATACGTCAGCTGCAGCAAAAAGCGAGGCTACTTCATCTTGTTTGCCCAGAAAGTTGACTTTTTCCTGTAGACCAAGTTGACGAACCAAATCTCTTGCTGCTGTAAGTTCTGGCCCTTCACCAACTAAAATAAGTCGACTATCGACTTGTTGAAGAACCTTTTGAAAGACGAGAATGACATCCGGTACTCGCTTAATTTTACGAAAGTTAGAAACGTGCATGAGCACACGCTCTCCAGGTCTGGCGAGACAGGCGCGCGTTTGTCGTTCACTTTGCGGACGGAAGATATCCGGATCGACAAAATTATATATACATTCGATTTCCTTTTCCGTGCCAAACAGACTACGCGTTTCCTCAATTAAACTGTGAGAGACGGCGGTTACAGCATCGCTGCGCTCAATACCAAGACGCATGACATTTTTGAGACTGCGATCTTGCGCGAGAACGGTCACGTCTGTTCCATGGAGCGTGGTTACTGTGCGCACTTTATTCTCTCCAAGCATCTCTTTGGCAAGAAAAGCGCAGACAGCAAAAGGCAAGGCGTAATGAGCGTGTAAAATATCGAGATGGTATTCGGCAACAACATCGGCCATCTTGGCAGCCAATGAGAAATCATATGGGGGTGTCCGCAAAACCGGGTACGATACAGTTTCTACTTCGTGAATATATAGGTTGTTACGAAATTCACCCAAACGAAAAGGAACGTCAGATACGATAAAATGAACTTCATGGCCTCTGGTGGCTAATGCTTTGCCCAGTTCTGTAGCCACGGCTCCTGACCCGCCAACTGTAGCATAACAACTGATACCAATGCGCATGGCTGTGGCCTCCTTTCTGTGTGAATGTCGTAGAGCCATACTCTCTCAAACGCTTCTCTGTCAAAAAAGTACATGTTCCAATCCATAAACCATACCTTTTAATTCTTTTACAGCCACACAAGCCTCGAGAATACCTGGCATAAAACTATCCCTGGACAGGGAGTCGTGACGGATAGTTAATAACTCTCCTACTCCGCCACACAGTACTTCCTGATGAGCGACAAGGCCCGGTAAGCGCACACTATGTATAGGTATACCAGCGACCATCATGCCACGACTTTGTAATGGCGGTTCAATCCGTTCAGATGGAAGGGCTTCGTCTGAAATCATTTCTGCTGTTCTGCGCGCAGTACCAGAAGGTGCGTCTTTTTTACCAGCATGATGGTATTCCACAATCTCGATATGTTGGAAAAAGCGAGCGGCTTCTTTGGCAAATCGCATCATCAGCAAAGCTCCCACTGAAAAATTCGGGCAAGCCAGACCGCCAATATCTTTTTCGCGACATGCTTGATCCCAAGCCTCCACTTGTTCCATATTGTAACCTGTAGCTCCGACAACAGGTGAAACTCCCTCACTAATAGCGATATCTACATGCTTTTTGACACTTTCAGCGTCTGTCAAATCGAGCCATACATCAGGCTCTGTCTGTTTTAAGAGCGATTGGACCTGACTCTCCACTACCACTTCTCGACCTTTTTCTATTGGCAAATTCTTAGGAGTATGTCGAACGAGACAACCAACCAATTGCAATCGCTCATCAGATTGAATAGCGGTTAAGGCAGCTTGTCCCATTTTTCCTGCAGCGCCCGCAACCACTACACGAATGGGTTTTGTCATCCATCAGAACTCCTTTCTTCTTTTCTTAGCTTGTCCAGCACAGGAAGTCTAGTTCTACGACTCCCTGCGTAAAAGATGTTGCAAATACTCATAGCCATGAAATGCTTCTACATTAAACGGATCGCGAAGACAAGCTTCGGCAAAATCTTTTGCCGCTTGTAGCTTGTTTCCATTTGAAAGCGCCCGATAGGCATTTTGTACAAGAATGGATGCGACAATTTCTTGCAGATTTTGTGCATACAATTCACAATCCGGCGCTAATTCCACGCTTATCTGCGCGAGTTGCAACGCCTTTTGATAGGCCTGATTGCGATGCATAGTCACAGAAGCGTGAAAATAATATTCTGGATTACTAGGATCGCAAAGAATTGCCTGAAGAAAAGATTGTTCCGCCCGATAAAAATTTTGTTCATAGAGATAGGCGTATCCTTCTTGCAAATAGTCCTCGCCGTTCACAGCGACTCCCCTCCACCAGCAACATATGCCGACGGAAATGAACATCGCTTGTACGTCTATCCCTATGCCTCTTTCCCATTTTTGCGCGTCCAACGATTGGCATCGCGAGTTTCAAATTTCTCCATGACGGCGACAAAAGCCTCTTCCAGCGAGATATTCAGTCGATTAGCGAGACAAGTTAAGACAAACAATATATCCCCTATCTCTAAAGCAATACTACCTTCAGGTTCACTCGATTTTTTGGGTTTCTCTCCATAGACATGGTTTATCTCGCGAGCAAGTTCCCCCAATTCTTCCGTCAACCTGACAACCAACGTCATCGGCTGAAAATAACCTTCCTTGAATTGAGAAATATAGTCGTCTACTCGTTTGGCAACAGCGGCAAGTTCCATTGTATGACCTTCTCCTTTTAGGATCATCGAATGAACTGACGAGCTAGTATGAATCTCGAGGCCCCATTGAGAAATTATACTGGTTCTTCTTATCAGCTGGCAAAAAAGTAACTTTCACATATTTGCGGACTTGCCTCATAAGATTTAACGGATAACTGTGGACAAAGAGAGCGCCATAATCGAAGGAGTTGGTTGTTTTGAGCAGGGTAAGCAGAGGCAGGGGGTCGACATTGCTTTTGGCTGCCATGGCCATCATTTTTACCATTGCGTTGTGCGTGTATCCCAAACAGGGATTTGAAGCAGGTATGTCAGGACTGAAAGTATTTTGGGATGTGGTATTTCCCTCACTCTTGCCGTTTTTTATTTTGTCAGAATTATTGCTAGGTCTTGGTGTTGTACGAGGATTTGGTGTTTTATTAGAACCTCTGATGCGTCCACTCTTTAGTGTTCCAGGGGTAGGTGCTTTTGCACTTTCCATGGGGCTTGCTGCTGGGTATCCCATGGATGCAGTCATTACAGCCCGTTTTCGAGAAACAGGTCAGTGTTCGCGTATAGAGGGAGAACGTTTACTGGCTTTTACGAATACGGCCGATCCGCTTTTCATGTTTGGGGCAGTTGCTGTGGGCATGCTCAAATCCCCTGCACTCGGCGGACTTATTGCTCTGGCACACTACATTTCTTCCTTTTTGGTAGGTGTTTTCTTTAAATTCTGGGGACGTAAGGAAGAAAGACTCAACAAACAACAGGCATCTGTAAGCGTCCATACTGAAGAGCAAACGAATCCATCAAGCCCTCGTCCCTTTATTCTCAAAAGAGCTTATCAAGCGATGTTGGAGGCTCACGAAGAAGATGGTCGGCCTTTTGGGAAACTGCTGGGCAATTCTGTTACTGAATCCATTCAAACCCTCCTAATGATTTGTGGATTTATTGTTTTTTTTGCAGTACTTATTGAAATCTTGCATCTGTCTGGATTGATGACGCTCATTGGCTGGCCTTTGATGTATGTATTTCATTTCTTCGGACTGAATACTGGATTGGTACATCCAATGCTTGCCGGTGTGTTGGAGCTAGATATCGGATCGGCTCAAGCTGCAGCCGTGGCGGCCCCTATGATTCAAAAATTAGCCGTTATCAGTGGTATTATTGCTTGGAGCGGTTTAGCAGTTCATGCCCAGGTTGCCAGTGTTCTGACACAAACGGATATCCGCATGAAACCTTATTTTTTGGCTCGTCTGTTGCATGCTGTTCTGGCAGCATTGATTACTGTTATTCTCTTTAAGGCAGGTCTTGCGAAGGAAGTTGGTCCAGCAATAGCTAATATTTCACCAGCTTTTGCTATGTGGACTCATTCAACAACCAGCGAATCCAGCACTATGCCCTATTGGTCTCTGGCATGGCAGAATTTGCATATCTGGGTTTTATCACTGGTGATCATGCTTTTTGCAGCATTTGCATTCCTCGGTTGGCAGCGGCGTCAAATCAATGGTTGATAGCTATGGATAAAGAAGCGTTAAAAGACCTCCATCTCCACAATGTGTGGATTTGGAGGTTTTTTGATACCAAGAATGTGTTGGATTGCGAAAATTCTTTTTAGTGGAGAATAAAAAGCGGCGGAAAAAATCGGTGAAAAAAGATCTGGTCGGATAGAATAAAGGCAGCCAGTACAAAAGTATAGACTGCAAAAATCCGCATGCGACACTTTTCAAGCAGCCAAAAGGTGAAACGAACGCCAATATATCCAGCAACGGCTGCGGAAACCGTACCTACCAGTATAGGCATCCAAGGCAAGTGATGAGCAGCAACCGGATCTTCAAAGAGATCGTCCAATTCTACTAAGATGCCTCCTAAAATAGCTGGAATGCTGAGCAAAAAAGAAAAACGAGCAGCTGCTCGGCGTTCCATTCCTCTCCAAAGTCCTCCGGCTATGGTAAGCCCAGAACGTGATAAAGCGGGTAAGATGGCTGCGCCTTGTAATGCACCTATCCATAAACTGTCTTTGACATGCATCGTTTCTTCTGTTTTCATTCCGTCAGTACGACTGTCCATCCACCAAAGTATGCATCCGGTAATGACAAATTCTAAACCTACTGTAGCCCCTGTAGAAAAAAGATGTTCAAACCATTCTTCAAACAGAACGCCAATCACGGCTGTTGGCAAAAGCGCGACGCCAATCATCCACGTCAAGCGGGACTTAGGATGTCGATACCACCACATCAGTTCCTTACGCAAAGCATACATGACGGCAATAAGGGAACCAAGATGTAAAAAAAGGACAAATAGAGTTCCGGAAGCCTCTGGATTCAAATGCCAGATTTTTGCGAGCATGACGAGATGACCTGATGAAGAAATAGGCAAGAACTCCGTGATTCCCTGCACAATACCCATAATCATTGCTTGTAGCGCGTTCATCGCGCACCTCCTTTAAGGGATGCCTGATGAAACGGGAAGTGAGGACCATAGCATAGTGAACAGCACGTCTATCACCTCCCTTTCACAGACAAGCTATCAGAATTCAATTCATATATATGAGACAAGCGCTGTGAGATACCGGGCTTGCTTCATGTTTCAACTCGTAATTTTGTGGTCATCCAGGAAATCCAATTTTTTGCTTTTGAATGGAGCCTATGTTTGTTTAAAGCCGTTGTCTGGTATTCTGAAAATTAAAAACTGCCTTCGGCACTTTGTAGTGCGAGGAAGGCAGTTTGGTTTGTGCACTAAGTCATTCACAATAGGGCTTCACAGCCAATTTTGAAAACGTTCTTTTTTGATGAATTAACCGTGTACTGCAGAAAATCCGGGTACACCATCAAATGTGTAGAGATTTTCTGTTTTAATAATGTCAAATCCAGCATTAAGAATATTCTTTTGTATCAAAATCACCTCATCAGCGGTTACATGGCTTCCATCTGTTTTGCGGAATCGACACCGCCAGTGGTCGGTGCAGAACGTCTCCGGCAACCCGTTTGGCCACACTTTGATACCGCGATTGGTGATCACTTCAAGCTTGAGTTCACCTACAGAAATGGTGCTTAACTGGCTGCCCAAATCGTTAGCACTTCCTGACTGCCAATCAAGAAATATGTCTACACCCACCAATTGTTTGAGCGTATTTTCAACAGGCTTGATATGGCGACGAGCCATGACAATATCTTCTCGATAGGAGACGGGTTTTAATACTTGAGGATGCTGTCCTAATCGAGCAATCACGGCATCCGCAAACTCGTCTGTGCCTACTTGTTGACGGCTTATTTCTTCTCGATAGATGTCCCGAGTATGTATACCGTCTTCAATTGTTCGCAACCACGCTTGATGAACGCGCTCTGCCACTTTTGACTGACCAATGTGAACGAGCATCATCACGGCTGCAAGCAACAAGCCAGACGGATTAGCAATATTCTGTCCAGCAATATCTGGTGCAGAACCATGAATAGCTTCAAACATGGCAAAACCATCGCCAATGTTGGCCGATGGGGCCAAACCGACAGATCCGGATATTTCTGCTGTTACATCAGACAAAATATCACCATAGAGATTTGGCATAACAATCACATCAAATTTTTCTGGTGTATTTGCCAACCTTGCTGCCCCAATGTCAACAATAAGCGTTTCATGTTCCAAATCTGGGTATTCAGATGCAACCTGATCAAAAACTTTATGAAATAATCCGTCTGTCAGTTTCATAATGTTGTCTTTCACAAAGCAAGTAACCTTTTTGCGATGATTGACTCTAGCATATTCAAATGCATAGCGAATGACACGTTCCGAACCTGGTTGTGTAATGAGTTTGAGGCATTGGTAAACCTGATGAGTCTGTCGGTGTTCAATGCCTGCATACAAATCCTCTTCGTTTTCTCGGATAATGACCAAATCCATAGAGGGATGTTTGGTTTCTACATATGGGGAGTAAGCGATGGTAGGACGAACGTTAGCGTATAAGTTTAGAGCCTTGCGCATGGTTACGTTAAGACTTTTGTATCCCCCACCTTGTGGAGTGGTAATAGGAGACTTTAGAAAAACTCGAGTTTTGCGAATGCTTTCCCAAGCTCCTGGATCCATGCCGGAGTCTACGCCGCGTTTGTAAACTTTTTCTCCAATTTCGACCGTCTCTATGTCCAATTGGGCACCTGCTGCTTGTATGATACGTAATGTTGCTGTCATGATTTCCGGACCAATTCCGTCTCCATAAGCTACTGTTATAGGTGTTTTTTCCATTTTGCAATCCCCTTCTTCATGAAACTTAGAGTGAAGTGAACTCCGATTTTTCATGATAACTGAATTTAACGTGGTTAACTTGGTATAAACAGAGTTTGACCAGCCACGCATGCTTTTCTTCATCGTGACTCGTAATGAAGGATAAGTTTATGACATCCACCTCCACGGTCATTATAGCAATTGCTATTTTCTCAAAAAATTGTCTATGTATTCTGAAATCAATCATTCTAAAAAATGAGCAAATTTATGCAGAGTATTTCTTTTCATCAAGCTGGATTGTGGTGGAATGGGTGTCCAATATCTTCAATAGGATAGTAAAGAAGGGAGGGACATCGGCATGCAAGATGGCTCCATCTGGCGCAGTGTACAAATTGCATGTGTATATATCGGAACAGTGGTAGGAGCAGGATTTGCCTCTGGCCGAGAGGTGGATCAGTTTTTTGTTCGCTTTGGTATTCCTGCATTTTCCATGGTTTTATTGACTACGCTGCTTTTTATTTTTTTCGGCTATCGAATGCTCAGACTAGGTCGTATTCTCCGAGCCCATACATTTCGTGACGCTACCAAAGTTATGTTTGGCAAACGTGGTGCATGGCTGATTGACATTCTTTATGTGATGATGATGTTTGGATTGACAGTCGCCATGTTGGCCGGAGCTGGTGAATTGTTTCGGGAGAGGTTGCATGCGCCGTACTTTTTAGGCGTTTTTTTGACAGCCTTGCTCTCTTGGTTTACCGTGCGTCATGGCATTCATGGCTTAATGCGTGCCAATGTGATTATTGTTCCACTCATGGTCAGTTTTGTGATTTACGTTGGCTGGCAGACATTTCTTCAACATAAATGGCCCGTTCATTCCCAATGGATAATCAGTAACACAAATCCAGGTTTTCTGCATGCAGTTTTGTCGGTTCTATTTTACATAGGATTAAATGTAGGATTGTCTGCCGGAGTGCTTATTCCACTTGGGGCGACTGCCCATCATCAAAAGGAATTAAAACTAGGCTCTCTACTGGGATCTTTGGCACTTGGAATGATGTTGTTGACGGTAACGTTTATCTTGCTTTGTTACGGACAAGAGGCGCGTAATTACGCATTGCCTATGGCCTATGTTGCGGCACACGCGGGAGCTTGGTTGGAATGGATTTTTCCCTTGGTACTCTGGGCTGAAATTTTTTCCACTATTGTCAGCAATGTTTACGCGCTTGCCTTTTTGTCACCAGATCAAGGTAAGCAAAGACGTTGGTTGTTACCGCTCATTCTCTCCCTAGCTGGTCTTTTATCGGCTGTAGGATTTAAGTCGATTGTCCAATATGGCTATACAGCATTCGGCTGTTTATCGTTACTTTTTTTAGTTGCACTTTTGCGTACCTACCACGCCCCATTCCATCGTGAACAAATTTAAGCCATACTAAAGAGCGGCAGAGTTTTTGGACATCTGCCTCACCATGGAAAAAGGGCTCGTTTGCGTTCAGATACCATAACCGTACAACGCAAACAGCAGTCTGGTCCGCGAAAGTGAGTGGCATGCTGATGTGGAATGTACTAAGAGAGTATTTCATCATTATTTTGGGTGGATTGATTTATTCTATAGGACTAAATGCGTTTTTAGTTGCAAACCACCTGGCGGAAGGTGGTTTTGTCGGTATTTCAGTCCTGCTTCTTTATCGATTGCATATTGCTATTGGTGTTTCATTTTTAATCATGAATTTACCGTTACTCTGGATTGCGTGGAGAAAATTTGGCCATCAGTTTGTTATTAAAACAACATTGGGTGTTCTTTCTGTATCTTTATTCAGTTGGCTGACGGTTCATTGGCAGGTTGATGCACATGATAAACTGCTAGCAGCACTTTATGCCGGTGTCATTACAGGTCTTGGACTAGGGTTGATTTTTCGAGCTGGCGGAACGACTGGCGGTGCCGATATTATTGCCCGATTGATACGTCAAGCGCGAGGCATTGCCATGGGACGATTACTTTTTATTATTGATGTCATTGTAATCGGTCTGGTGGCATTGATGATTGGATATGAGACGGCCATGTATTCGCTCGTTGCGTTATTTGTCTCCAGTCGAGTGATTGATTTTGTCATTGAAGGAATGTCACGAAGCAAAGCGTTGTATATCATCTCAGGATCGTATCAGCAAATTGTTCAGGAAATTCACAATAGCTTGAGCCGAGGCACTACCATTTTAAGTGGTCAAGGCGGATATACTGGTCAACAGCGTCCTGTTGTCTATGTTGTTGTATCGAGAGAAGAAGTGATACGCGTGCAACAGATTGTGGCCAAGCTCGATCCGACAGCGTTTGTCATTGTCAATGATGTTCATGAAGTTCTCGGTGAAGGGTTCACGTTTGATTCCAACGAAAACGCTGTCCAGCCTGCAGAGCAGCAACAGCCTAGCCCTTGATGAGCAAGCAATAACTGCTTCACCGTATCAAGAAGACACCACCTTTCCCCGTTGGCTGAGGTATAAGGTGGTGTCTGGATGAAGATGATTACGTCAGATTTATCAATTGGTTGAAGCGAGTGGCTGCATATGATCAAATTCAATCAATGCTCGGCTTGCTTCAATAAAAGCCTGTTTGTCTCCGCCATCAAGTGCTCTGTCAACTGCTTGCATGAGCAGTTCCCGCTGGTAATTGCGAAGAGATACATCAATAATCCATTCAGCCTGCAGAGAAATTAATTCTTTTACTGCAGGTTCAAGTTCATGAGACGCTGTTTCTTCTAAAACAGCGGCGTATTCAGCACTGGTTGCGCGTTCTTTAAAAAAGAATCCTACATACACATCCTCGTCTGGATGTTGATACAAGTCTAAAAATGCTTGTTCAACATCTGTACTGACGGGCTTATTGCGGCGATAATAGCGGAACGGCGCAACCTGCACACATGTGGTTGAAATGACCATGACTCTTGGCAGATGCCGAAAATTATCCACAAAATGAACTCGGCGCAATACGTTCTCGCGTGTCATCATATACCGGACCAGCATCTCGGCTTCACGGCTTTGCAGCTGGTAATTCGCGAGAAACCAACGGAGAAAATGTTTCTTCTCGGCGATTGTAACGGTTGTGGCCATAGCCGACTCCTCCTTGTAAAGCGGCGTATCCGAAAGCGGTCTGGTGAGATGCGACTCTGCAGTAGTAAGAATTCTTTGTATATTTTATTCGAGAGGTTCTTCTGGTTTTCCTGCTAAACCTCACAGAACTCGCCTATTTTTCGCAAAATTGTGTACGTTCAAAAAGGTTTCTTTCTTTAATCCTCGATGAGGCTTTTCACCTCCTTTTGTATACCCCTGTTACTCCACTTTTGCAAAGTCCGCTCGACATTGCCTGGAATGGCTAGTGCCGTTTGCTTAGACAAGCGTTCGAGCCAATCAGAGAGCGAGTAACCTGCCGCAAGTCCATCCTGAACACGTTGCTCGGTAATTCTGAAACGGAGATAACTTTCCGTACTCTCCATCATTTCTGCAAAGCGTCCCAATTCTACAAAAAAGGGATGAGTCGGAGAGCTTATCACAATTTCAAAGTTCGGGTGTACATGGAGTGTCGCGTTTGGACGAATTTTCTCTTCACTTAACTTAATATCTCCTAGCAATAATTGTAGACCGAGTTTGCTCATTTGAAACCAGTTGTGTATAGAATCTGAAAAAGTTTCTTGATGAAGATGCACAATTCCAAGATAATGAAGCATTTGTAAAATTCTTTGTTTCCACACCTGTTCTTTGGAATCAAAATAAAAATCAGATAAAAAGTGTTGAATAACCTCATATACAGTGTCTTCCCGAACCCAGCTTTCGGACAAATGTATAAGTAAAGATAAAATCAGAGGTAGGCGCGGCAAAGGTCGACGATAAGATCGAATATAAAATTCAAATAGCGACTGTAACTGTTCGTGGTTACCCTTTTGTAACCAAGGATGGCTGGAATTTATAATGAGTTGCCCAACTTCTTGCTCTTCTAACAGTCCAGTAAAGTAGCTGAAATCATAAAGTAAAGCAAAACGATCTGGATAGTCATGAAATCTTCTTCCATAACCAAAGCGCCAGCTCTCGACCGGTATTTCTTCAGGAGTTGACATCAATTCGAGTATTTGTGTTAACTGCCGTTTGTAAATTGAACCGTTGACAGTGAGTTGTACCTGGTGTCTCTCTGTGTATTGCAAAAATGTATGCAAATCACTCAGAACTGATGTTTTGTCCAAAGAGATATTTTCATCGTCTTCATGAAAAACCAATTTCTCACGCATTTGGTCGATCACGCTATAGAGTAAATGCTCACGAAGCTCATCTGGCAAGACATAGATGGTGTCACCGTTATACTTTCTGATAGGAATCAACCAACCTCTGGAAATTGCTTCTTGCAGATCCAGCGAATCTGTTGGATTAGATTGGAACATAGCTTGGATTTCTTCTTTAGCAAAAAAACCTGTTTTGTGAAGTGCTAATCTTGCGTAAATTGGATTTTGCAAATATTCTTGAGCAGTTTGCTCGAGTTGAAATTGTGGGTTTATGCGAAAATGGTGCAAAATTTCTTGGATCATCTCGTTTTTGGAATAGAGTGCGCAAGAGAATTGATAATGGCGAGCAATAGCCTGCAGTGTATGGATGTCCGCTTGGACCAGGCAGTCTGCCAATCGCACATCGACTCCTCCTTTGGGGCTTGTATGATTCTCGGTCATGTTTTTGTTTTGTACTTGTATAGGGATACATGGTTTGCCAGAATATAGTATCCATTATGGACGATGCCGAGAGGCTTATACCTATTTGCATAACATTCAGCTTATGGACAGTATGGGAAAAATCATGGATTCTGTAGAGTGAGGTCTATATGTGGGAGGTAAAATGTATTTATGAATGCGTTTTCAAAAAAATGAGCCTGCAATCGCAGGCTCTAGTATTAAAGCTAGGAGTGGAGAGAAATCAGAACAATCACCCTTCGACTACAAGAATATAACGGAATGGAAGCGCTGTCAATGCAAATTTTCATTTTTTATTCGAATTTTCTTTCCCTTTGAAGTTCCAAAATTAAATCTGAAAATGTTGGAAAAGAAATATCAACGGCTGACCAATTTTCAATAGTCACTTCTTGCTCAGCTGCCAAACCAGCCACTGCAAAACTCATCGCAATTCGATGGTCATGAAAACTATCCACCACTCCGCCGTTTAATTTTCCTCCTATAATAGTTAGCCCATCGTCTGCTTCTTCGACATGTACACCGAGCGTCTGAAGTCCTTTAGCCATAGCTAAAATCCGGTCTGTTTCTTTAACTCTCAATTCTCCTGCACCGCGAATAGTGGTTTTTCCCTCTGCCACTGCTGCAGCTACGGCCAAAATGGGGATTTCATCAATTAATGACGGGATTTCCTCAGGAAGAATATCCGTTCCACTGAGTGGTTGATAACGTACACGTACGTTTCCAAGAGGTTCGCCCGCACTCTCCCGTTGATTCAATATTTCCACATGGGCGCCCATCCTTTGTAATACCTTTAAAAATCCAATACGTGTAGGATTCAACCCTACATGCTCAATCGTTACATCGCTATCAGGAACAATAGCGGCAGCCACGAGCAGAAATGCAGCAGAAGATGCATCACCAGGTATTTCTACTGAGGTTGCACGCAGGGGTTGTTCTGCTCGAATGGATATGTAGCGTTTTTCTCCCTCTTTTTCCATATCTACCTGGACTCCAAATCCAAGCAACATTCGTTCTGTGTGGTCACGGCTGGGTTGAGATTCAATAATGGTGGTCACTCCACCAGCTTTTGGTGCATGTAACCCAGCCAACATCACTGCCGATTTGACTTGTGCGCTGGGAACGGGCAATGTATAGCGAATGGCTGAGAGTGGAGATTGGCCAATAAGAGCAAAAGGTGCGTAACTGCCTGAGCGCGCGTAAGCGATGGCTCCCATTTCTGCGAGTGGTTTCAGCACTCTTCCCATGGGGCGACGGCGCAGAGAGTCATCTCCTGTCAAGCAGGCAAAAGAAACTTGACTAGCAATAGCTCCGCTGAAAAGACGAATGGTTGTCCCAGAATTACCGCAATCCAATACATTTTCAGGTTCTTTCAAAGACCCTCCAGTACCTTTAATGAGTAAGGACTCTTGCTCAAAAGAAACAGAGGCGCCCAGTTGTTTGGCCACTTCCAGAGAAGAACGGCAATCAGCCGCATTCAACCATCCTTCAATGCGTGTTGTTCCCTCAGCCAGTAAAGCAAACAAGATAGCTCGATGGGTCATGGACTTGTCTCCAGGAACGCGCACAGTTCCACTTAAGTTGGCTGTTTTTTTAAAAGTTCTACGATTCGGATGGGTTAAAGAAATTTTCATGACTTTTCCACTCCTCCCATTCGTTTCTAGCTACTTGAGATCTCTTTAATTCGCTTTCTATACCTTGAAAATCTTGATTTTCTAGTAAAAATTTAAAACGTTTTAATGTATCTTCTATACGTTGTAAATGCAAAAGTATGGGTTCACGGTTTTGGTGGATAGTTTCTAACCAAAATTGGCTAGGAGAAGAAGCAAGTCGAGTGATGTCTCGAAATGCTGGCCCAGTGCATGCAGCAAGCAGTTTGGGATCGACTCCGCTGTTTATCCAATAATCTTCATAGGCAAGCATGACGCTCAGTGAAGTGAGATGAACGGTATGCGAGACCACAGCCATCCATTCATCATGCAATTCAGCATTGTCGAGTATCACAAGATGAGCACCTGTGCCTTGAAGAAAATCTCGAAAATAATCTAATGCTGGCCAATTCTTTATGACAATCCAAGAACAATTAAGAAACAATTCAGCATTGGCCGATTGCGGACCGCCCACACTTTTTCCAGCCATCGGATGTGTAGGCAGAAACCTTTGACGCAATCCAAGTTGCTCTGCAACTTCACATATGCAACCTTTCACAGAACAAACGTCTATACACCATTCACAGTATGCAGAAATTTTAGGGAGAAGTGAAATAGCCGCTTCAACTGGCACCGCGAGCAATCCAATCGTGTATGACCTATCAGAGGCGGTTTTCTCCATATCATCCCAGGAGGCAAACACATGAGTAAAAACGTCTAACTGCATTGCCTCCTGACGATGTGAAGGGTGATTTTCCAAACCATAAAAAATCCAGTCAGGATGCTTTTCTTTCCAAGCAAGCGCTAGTGAAACCCCGATTAAGCCGCATCCTACCACAAGTACACGCACGTTCATTGGTTTGTGTTTGCCGACGTTACTTCTGGATTTAGCACGCGAACAATGCGATTGACTTCCTCTATAAGATTCTCAAAGTTTTCCAAAGTCAAAGATTGTGGTCCATCGGAGAGAGCTTCTTGCGGGTTGGGATGTACTTCCACAATTAAGCCGTGCGCACCAGCAGCCATAGCCGCCCGGCTCATGGCAGTCACATAGCGCCATTTTCCAACTCCATGTGAAGGATCGACAATGACGGGTAGATGCGATAAGTGTTTCACTACAGGTACAGCGTTTAAGTCGAGTGTGTTGCGCGTATATGTTTCAAATGTGCGAATACCTCGTTCACAAAGAATAACATTAGGGTTGCCTTCAGACAAAATATACTCTGCAGACATCAGCCATTCTTCAATCGTGTTGCTAAAACCACGCTTTAGCAATACAGGTGTTTGTGTACGTCCAACAGCGCGCAGCAACGCGTAGTTTTGCATATTGCGTGCACCAATTTGAAGAATGTCTACATAGTCAACCATCAGATTGACGGTTTCTGGTTCCATCACTTCGCTGATTATCGGCAGTCCTGTTATTTCACGAGCTTCAGCCATATATTTAAGTCCCTCTTCGCCAAGCCCTTGAAAAGAATACGGGGACGATCGCGGTTTAAATGCCCCACCGCGCAAAATGTGAGCGCCTGCTTCTTTTACACGCTGAGCAATTTCAATCATCCCTGTCCGTGACTCGACAGAACAGGGGCCCGCCATATACACCGGTTCTGGACCACCAATTTTCAAGTTGCCTACAGAAATGACAGTGTCAAGAGGATGAAAATCCCGCGAAGCTAATTTAAATGGATTACTCACAGAAACCACCTTTTCTACGCATTCCAGCGATTCAACTGCTAATTCACCCACACGTTCCTTGGCACCGATTACACCAATAATTGTTTTTTCAATTCCTTGTGAGACGTGAACACCAAGTCCTTTACTGCGCAATAACTCACTGACCCGCTCCACATCTTGTTCTGTTGCTCCTGTTTTCAAAACGATAATCATGCTTCTCTCCACTCCTTTTTTCTGCGCTGCTATTGAACAGCCGTCTGTAATTCTTTGAAAAATTCTGTAATTGTTGACAACATCGCATCTTGACCTTGATCCAGCGATTGTCCAATGCGTCGCACAAAAGCGCTACCCACAATCACTCCATCAGCATAAGCTGCAATATTTTGAGCCTGCTCAGGAGTGGATACACCAAATCCAACAGCCACAGGCAATGGGGTGGATTGTCGTACCGTACGCACTAACTCTTCCACACGTTCGGACATTTGTACCCGTTCACCTGTTACACCAAGCGATGAAACACAATAGACAAACCCGCGGGCCTCACTGCTGATGGACGCGATTCTGTCTCGACCTGACGTAGGCGTAACCAAGGGAATCAGGGCTATATCAGCTGCATCGGCAGCTTGACGGACGTCCACACTCTCTTCAAAAGGCAAATCAGGTATGATAATGCCATCTGCGCCTGCTTTCCTAGCATCCTGAAAGAAGCGTTCCAATCCATATTGAAAGACAGGATTAACGTAAGAGAATAAGATAAGTCCTGCTTCCGATTCGCGACGTAACAACTGTGTCATTTCAAAGATTCTTGGCAATGAAAACCCAGATTGTAGACTGCGCAATGCTGCGTCTTGAATCACTTTCCCATCTGCCAATGGGTCAGAATACGGTATACCAATTTCAACGAGATCGGCCCCTGCTTGCAAAAGAGCGCGGAAACAAGCGAGCGAATCGTCAAAATTTGGATCACCTGCTGTCAAAAAGGGCAGGATAGCCGCTTTTCCCTTGCGTTTTTCAAACGCCTTCTGAATGCGTTCCAAACGAAATTCCTCCTCTGGCGGCAACTTGTTCCACATCTTTGTCTCCACGTCCAGATAGACAGACCACAATAATCTCGTCCTTACTTAGTGTAGGAGCATCCTTTACAACTTGGGCCACAGCGTGGGCACTCTCTAACGCTGGAATAATGCCTTCTGTACGGGAGAGCATGTAAAAAGCTTCAAGCGCCTGTTGGTCAGTCACTGGTACATAGCGAGCTCTCCCGCTCTGATGCAGCCAAGCGTGTTCTGGACCAATACCTGGATAATCCAGTCCAGCGGAAATACTGTGCGCCGGTGTCACTTGTCCGTATTCGTCCTGCATTAAATAAGTCATGGCCCCATGTATGACACCCGGTTTGCCGCGAGCGATAGAAGCAGCATGCTTTTCTGTGTCAATCCCTTCACCTGCCGCTTCGCAGCCAATCAATTCTACAGATGAATCTTCTATAAACGGATAGAAGATACCCATAGCGTTGCTGCCACCACCTACACACGCGTAAATCCGATTGGGCAAACGACCTTCCAATTCGAGAATTTGTTGCTTTGTCTCGTCGCCAATCACCCTTTGGAAATCGCGCACAATTTGTGGATAAGGGTGAGGGCCTACAACCGAACCAATAATGTAATACGTGTCCTCCACATGTTCGACCCAGTGACGGATGGCTTCGTTGGTCGCATCTTTGAGTGTGCGCGTACCTGAAGTGGCTGCCACGACTTCTGCTCCCAGCATGCGCATGCGAAATACGTTGAGTGCCTGGCGCTGCATATCTTCCTCGCCCATGAAAACCGTGCAGGATAAGCCGAATTTAGCCGCTACTGTGGCAGATGCTACCCCATGCTGTCCGGCTCCTGTTTCAGCAATAATCCTTTTTTTTCCTGTGTGTAAAGCGAGCAGTGCCTGGCCTATTGTGTTGTTGATTTTATGTGCTCCTGTATGGTTCAGGTCTTCACGTTTTAAATAAATTTTCGCGCCACCCAGACTTTTACTCAGATTTTCAGCATAATAAAGTCCGGATGGACGCCCTACATAGGTGCGTAGATGATAGTCCAATTCTTTGCGGAAATCGTTGCTTGCCATCAAACGATGAAAGTCGGCTTCTAACTGGTGTAAGGCAGCCATGAGTGTTTCTGGAACATAGCGTCCGCCAAACGGACCAAATCGACCAGCGGCGTCAGGAAAGTTTGTTGGTATGGACAAACGAGTTCACCCTTTCTAAAAAAACAGCAATTTTTTCTGAAGATTTTCTACCGCCGATCTCGACTCCTGAAGACACATCCAGTCCATAAGGAATGGTCACGGAGAGTAAATGTGATACGTTGTCAGGCCGTAAACCCCCTGCTATCCAAATCGGATCGCCAGGAAAAAAACGCAATATCTGAGGGAGCAGATGCCAGTCAAAAGATTTTCCCCAGCCACCCGTAACGCCCTCACTTGAATTGGGAGCTGCCGCGTCAAGAAGCAAGGCATCTGTCGCTGAACGGTAATGCTCTATAGCAGCCTGCACTTGTCCTGATGAATCACTGGTGGACACCGATATGGCCTTCCAGACCTGCAGTCCATGTCTACGAATTTCCTCACAATCTTGCAAAGATTCCTGACCGTGTAACTGGGCTACTGTAAAACCTGCTCTATGGCAGCGTTCTATGACTTCCTCAACCGATTGATTGGCAAAAACACCTACAGCTTGAACTTGATGTTCTAACGCTTGCACCATAACTTTTGCGTCATCCGGATCAATATAGCGTCGGCTGGCTTGGACTTGAACAAAACCTATATGGGAAACCAGCGGATGCTGCGCAAAATCCAAATTGTCTCCTGCTTTCAAACCACATATCTTAACTTTAGGTCGAATCATCAATAAGACCCTTTGACAAGCGGAAATCGTTTGACTTGAAATCCTCGTAAAACGCCTGGCAGTTGATCGTCCCCTTGACGCATCAACGTCTCACCAATTAACAAACCACTCACTCCGGCAATAGCTACTCTTTGAGCGTCATCCGGGGTCGCCATACCACTTTCTGACAGTACAGGTATGGATGAAGGAATTTGCGTCATCAATTGTTCGGTCGTTTGCAAGGAGACTTCAAAAGTGTGCAAGTTTCGATTGTTAATACCTAGAATATCAGGTTCAACAGCCAAAGCGGTTTCAAGTTCGCGTTCATTGTGAATTTCAATAAGTGTTTCCAGGCCTAATTCTGCCGCAAAATGGCGCAATTCTGCCAGACGCTCGGAAGATAAAGCAGCAACAATCAAAAGAACAATATCCGCTCCAGCTGCATGAGCTTCCCGAAGCTGTTTTTCTGAAATGATAAAGTCTTTCCGCAGTACAGGTATTTGGACAGACTCAGCAATTTCCCGTAAATCTTGAAGGGATCCGCGAAAAAAGGTTTGATCTGTCAAAACTGAAACTGCTGCTGCTCCAGCGTCTTCGTATCTTTTGGCACGTTCTACAGGTAGCAGTGTGTCAACTATAATGCCTTTCGATGGACTGGCTCTTTTAAATTCAGCAACAATTTGCAAATGATCAGATTCAAGCAGTCGTTTTCGCAGGCTTGGTTTTAGGGTAATGTTTCTCTCAAAAGTGGGTCGATCCGGCAATGC
Source organism: Alicyclobacillus tolerans (assembly GCF_900142255.1). GTDB lineage: Bacteria > Bacillota > Bacilli > Alicyclobacillales > Alicyclobacillaceae > Alicyclobacillus_I > Alicyclobacillus_I tolerans. Next base: position 129,497 of record NZ_FRAF01000004.1, read on the forward strand.
AGTTACTTCCTGTTCCTTTACACGCAAAATTTCTTCCAGAAAACTGCTCACGAGATGATCCCCTCCTCTGCTTTACCTATTGTCTGTGCATCTTGCGAAGATTGCACGAGTTGCTGAAGTTTCGCTAAGGCTGCACCGCTTTTCAAAATTTGTTGAGCGACAGCGACACCCTCTCGGATGGAATTTGATTGTCCAGCAACGTACAAAGCGGCGGCTGCATTGTATAAAACAGCATTCAATATGGCTCCTGGCCTTTGTTGAGCAAACAAATCCAACATCATTCGGGCATTATCAGCAGCGTCCCCGCCCACTAACTCGGATACATCAGCTCTTGGCAAACTTACTTCTTCTGGTGTCAGCGTATAGTTACGAATGTTGCCGGAACACAGTTCAGCTACCAAAGTTTCTCCAGACAATGTGAACTCATCCAATCCATCACTGCCATGCATTACGAGTGCATGTTCACTGCCAAGTTTCAGCAGGGCTTCTGCGACTATGGGAACGAGATCGGCTTTAAAAACTCCAATGACCTGCCGCTTGACATGAGCTGGATTGGTCAGCGGACCTAGAATGTTGAAAATCGTCCGAAAACCAAGCTGTTGGCGAGGTTTTGCAGCGTATTTCATGGCAGGATGGTACGTACGCGCATAAAGAAAACAAATTCCTGCTTCGTTTAAGCAGTACTCTGCCTGATGAGGTTCTAGTGTCACACTGACCCCTAACTGTTCTAAAACGTCGGCACTGCCGCTGCGACTGGTAGCACTCCGGTTTCCATGTTTAGCAACGGGAACACCTGCGGCGGCAGCTACGATAGCTGCTGCAGTCGATATATTAAACGTATTCCGTCCATCTCCGCCTGTACCGCAAGTGTCTATTGCGTTTTCTGGGGCTGTTATGCGCAGGCTGTGCGAGCGCATGGCGCTAGCAAATGCTGCAATTTCATCAGAAGTTTCGCCGCGCATAGCTAAAGCTGTCAGGACGGCAGCGGTTTGAATTTCCGTTACTTCTCCTTGCATAAGCGTTTGTGTAAAAGCTTCAGCAAGCGGAAAAGATAATGTTTCCCCTTTTGTTAAACGTTGCAGAATGTCTTGAACCAACGATTGAGACATCTCCACTCAACTCCTCTTGAGAATACATTAGGAGCAAGAGTGGTGAAGCATGAAGACGGTTTGCGTTTCGGCGCAAAAGCAAAAACACCCACAAGCTAGGAGGAGATTCAACCTAACCTGTGGATGCACGGTCAATGGCCTATTAAGCTGCCTTAATGTCGGCAACTATCTTCTCCATGAACGCACTTTTACGCTGATTCATTCGCCAAAAGACGAAGAAACATCGCTCTGCTCCACTCAACTCTCCTCAAATCCACACTCGACTCGTCTATACTTCACTGTAGGCTGCCGTCCTTATAAGACGGCTTACTGGTATATTCGTAAAAAACGTAAAATCCTTTCTTGCGATCATACGCAAAATTATCCTATGCGTCAACAGGCAGGTTTCTCCTTAGACGTTTTTTTGAGCGAGATCGGGCCGTAATACAATAGCTTCACCTAAATACACGTGCTGCAATGCTTCTTGGGTTTTATGCGTGTTGACGTGCATCAAAACCCGAATACAGCGGCTCTTGCTATTTTCAATCGGCAATTCTGTCGCGCACATGAGAGGAACCCACTGCCAACCAGGACGCGAACGGACCGCTTCTGCCGGGAAGGCGGCTGTCAGATCGGCGGTCATGGTAAAAAGAATACTCGCCACATCATCTACGTCAATTTCATTAAGTTCTACAATGGTATCTACCAATTCGCGAGTAGCCGTGTGAATTGCTAAGGGTGAGTTTTCACTTGCGCAAATAGCCCCTCGAATACCCCGTACTTTCATATTCTGTTCTCTCCTCTCACATGGGACACGCGGCTTGGTATTCTAGGGTCTGCTCAATCAGCGAGACTCATTATCCTGCCAAGCCAACCTGACCAGGTCTTTATCTATATTTTTTATAATTCTTACTTGACCAATCCGTTCTGGTAAAGCAAAAGTCCAACCGTCCTGAGAGTTTTTCTTATCCAGTTGAAGATAAGGAATCAATTCATCAAAGGCCATTCCCTTGTCCTGAGTTGGTAAGCCATGCAGCTCCAAGCATTCAATGATTTTTTGTTTATCATCTTCACTGAGCAACCCTAATCGCTTTGCCAAATAGGATTCTACAGCTAACCCAATCGATATGGCCTCTCCATGAGACCAGCGGTATTCGCTTTTGGCTTCTACGGCATGGCCAATCGTATGTCCCGCATTGAGAACCATACGCCATTCTGCCTCTTGTTCATCCGCTTCAACCACGTCAATTTTTACTTGCATAGCTTGACTGAGCATGGTTATGGAGGCCGCACCTCCCGGATAGCTGCGGTACGGAGATTGGTAAAGCTCAGTAAACAGTTTTTCCGATCCGATAATGGCGTGTTTGATCACTTCTGCCATACCACTTGCCCAATCTCGCTGAGATAGGGATTCTAGCATTTCAACATCGTACCAGATAGCAACAGGGGAATAAAAAGATCCGACTAAATTTTTAGCATACTTTAAATTGACGCCAACTTTGCCTCCCAGACTACTGTCATGGGCTAACAATGTGGTCGGAGCTTGGATATAACGCAGGCCTCGCAGATAAGTAGCGGCTACAAACCCAGTCAGATCTCCTACCACACCACCCCCCCAAGCAACCAGCATATCTTCCCGACGAATTTGTAATTGAGCCAGTTTACTATATATCGTTTCAGCTGTTTCCAGAGACTTACTAGCTTCTCCAGCTGTCACGGTCAGCAAATGAGTCTCAGCCATTTGTTGCAAGGTTTCGAGAAAAATTTGAGTTTTTCGTGTCGAAACCACATGATGATCGGTCACAACAACAATTTTCCCGGGCTTCTTTTCCCCAGAAGGCCAATATTCAGCACAGCGTTCCAGTAACTGTTCGCCAATCCAAACAGGATAATGGCGACTTTTACTTCGCACCTCGAGTTTCATCATCGTTTTTCCACCATGGATTGGTATGCCGCGACTTGCGCTTGGATTTCACGCAAAGAGTCGCCGCTAAATTTGCGTAAAAATGCATCCGCAATAACAAAAGCCGCTACATTTTCACCAACAACCGATGCAGCAGGAACTGCGCAGTGATCTGATCTCTCCACCGCTGCCAGTTCCACTTCTTTCGTTTTCATATCAACACTGGCCAAGGGTTTATAGAGCGTCGAAATCGGCTTCATGGCCACGCGGATGACAATATCCTGACCGGTTGTCATCCCGCCTTCTATGCCACCTGCTCCATTCGAGGGACGCAGATAACGTGGAGCCTGATAAACAATGGCATCGTGTACTTGTGAACCAAATCTCCGCGCTGCTTCAAAACCAAGACCAATTTCAACACCTTTTATGGCTTGGATACCCATTAATGCACCAGCTAATTGGGCATCTAATTTGCGGTCGTTATGCACATGAGAGCCAAGTCCAGGTGGGCAACCGCGTACAATAATCTCAAAAATCCCGCCAACCGTGTCACCACGCTCTTTGGCTTCATCAATTTTAGCAATCATTTTGGCTTCAGCCACTTGATCAGCTGTTCGCACAGGAGAACGGTCAGCAGCATCTATTAATTGTTGAAAATCGAGTGTATCCGGTTTCGCTACTACACCGCCAATTTCCACTACATGAGCTGTAATTTCTATCTTAAAGAGTTCCAACAATTGTCTAACCAAAGCTCCAGCGGCCACGACGGTGGTTGTGTTTCTAGCGCTGGCTCGTTCCAGGATATTGCGCAAGTCTTCGTGATCGTACTTTAAACCTCCGGCAAGGTCAGCGTGCCCAGGCCGTGGGCGAGTAACTTCTTTTAAATTTTCTGGAGGATTTCCCCATACAGACATTTTTTCTATCCAGTTTTTAAAATCGCGATTGACAACTCGCATGGTAATCGGCGAACCTAATGTTTCTCCAAAACGAATACCGCTCGTTACTTCAACCGTATCTGTTTCAATCTGCATTCGTCTACCGCGTCCATATCCCTGTTGGCGTCGACGCAACTGTTCATCAATCTTTTCTTTTTGAATTGGCACACGGCTGGGCATGCCTTCAACAATCACTGTCAATTCAGGTCCATGAGATTCTCCTGCTGTCAGGTAACGAAGCACTATTTGCCCTCCTGTCTAAGCCTTCCACTGATTGGCTGCCGCAACAGCCCATTTGACGAGTGACTCGACATCACGAACATCAATCACTTGCGACAACTGGCCTGTATAGCGTGTCGGAATCGATAGACCACCTACCATTAAGCCTGCTTGTGACAAATGAATTTGTCCTGCATCCGACTGTCCTCCAGGCCATACTTCATGCTGAATGTTAATGCCAAGAGTTTCAGCAGCATCTTGCAAAACATTTTTGACACGTAATGGGGTTATGACGGTTCCGTCCATGATTTTTAACGCAGGTCCATGACCTAGACGCAAATCCATACGTTTTGCTTTTGGCATATCTCCAGCTGGAGCACTATCAATCACCAAAACGAGATCGGGTTGAAGAGCGAAAGCAGCCGTTTTGGCACCGCGTGCCCCCACTACTGATTGGGCACTGAAAACGAGAGTAACCTGTCTACCTTCGTCAGCCAATTGACGGAATGCATCTGCTGCAGCTACACAACCTGCACGATTGTCCAACGCGCGTCCCGACAAACGATGTTCACCCAGTTCAGCAAAGGGAACATCCAGTACAGCAGAAATGCCTATGGGAGCAAGATGGTAGGCTTCTTCTGCTGAATCCACACCGAGATCGATATACAGATCGTCAACACTTAAAGAGGTATTGGCGTCTTTCATTTCGCAACCGATTATGCCGCGCGTCTGATTGGTAAATCGAACGTGTTGCCCTATCAGCTGCTTGGCCTCCAGCGAGCCAATGGTAAGAAAGCGAAGGAAGCCGTTTTCTTCTATATGATTGACCATGATTCCAGGTTCATCTATGTGTGCTACGAGCGCCACATGCGGCCCAACACCATTTTTTCGTACAATCCCGTTGCCGAGCCTGTCAATCTCTGTTGAATCTGCAATGTCTTTAAAGGTGGCAAGAACGCTTGGTAAATGCGCCGCTTCACTTCCTGCAGGAATAACCATCTCCGACCATTGCTTGATGATATTTTTCATGAATGCCATCTTCCTTCCTGAATTTCAGTCAGAATTGCTGTAAGGAGTTGTAAGGCTGCTTGGTAGTCTTCGAGTGAAATAATTTGTGCAGGCGCATGAATATAGCGGACAGGTACAGATATAGCGCCACCAATCACACCTTCTCGGGCTTTTTGAATGGCTCCATAATCGTTTGAACCGCCTTTAACGCGTCGATATTGCCATGGGATGTTATATTTTTCTGCGGTGGCAATCATGAACTCCGTAAAACGTCGATCTGGCAGGGTGAGGCCATCTTGCAAAGTAAGGGCAGGTCCTTTGCCAAGTTGTGTGGCTTGATTGTGTGCCGGGGCGTCAACGACATCAAAACAAACAGTGCCTTCCAGAGCAATAGCGATGTCAGGCTTCAATCGATACGCTGCGGCTGTAGCCCCTCGCAGCCCTACTTCTTCTTGTACAGCGAACACTCCAGAAAGTCTCAACTGCCATTCTTTTTGCATCGTTTCCACCAACAACGCGCAACCAACGCGATCGTCAAACGATTTTGCTTTTGCTGCTCGTTCTCCCATTTCTCCATAAGTTGTCGCAAATACGGCTACATCTCCTGGTTGCACAACAGAAAGAGCGTCCTCTTTGGAAGAAGCACCTATATCGATGTAAAGTTGATCCCAACCGAGTGGCTGCCGGCGTTCCTCCGGTTTTTGCAGATGAATCGGCTTACTGCCAATCACGCCAAAGTGTTTGCTATCTCCAATGACAACAGGTTTTGAAACGAGAACACGGGGGTCAATACCACCGATTGGACGGAAACGAAGTAAGCCGTTTTCCTCCACATGAACAATCATTAAGCCAATTTCGTCCATATGTGCGTCAATCATAATATGTGGACCTTGAGTATCTTGGTTTTGCTGTACAAAAAGATTGCCTAGAACATCCGTGAAAATGTGATTGTGCGACAGAGTCACTTCACTGCGAATGACATTACGAATTTCATTCTCGTAACCGGAGGGTCCCATAGCTTCAGTCAATTTTTTTAGTAGCATGAGTAGTCCTCCACTCTTTCCCAAGTTAATTGCGCTATATATTCGGCCAGTACCTTACCGCAATCGACAATATCTTGATAGCTGCCTGTTTCAACAGAGGTATGCATATAGCGAATAGCTATCCCAACCAGCCCTGTGGCAATTCCTTCTCTCGTAATTTGAAATGCCCGTCCGTCAGTACCTGTGGGACCTTGTGATAATTCTAATTGATAGTCAATGTTGTTTGCCTTCGCAGCTTCACTTAAATCCTGGAATACTTTAGGGTGGATGTTAGGTCCTTTGGCTATGGCTGGTCCTTTACCAATTTTGTAACTGAAGTCAGATGCCTGTCCGGGCATGTCAGCGAATGTCACATCAATGGCAATGGCAACGTCAGGAGCCTGGCCGTACCCCACTGTCGTTGCTCCTCGAACGCCTACTTCTTCCTGAACACTAGCAACAGCAATGACATCTGCCTGATGGTGGTATTTTTTTAATGCCTCCAGACATTCCAGTATGACTGCTACGCTTGTTCGATTATCCAGTGATTTTCCGCTGTAGTGATGATGAAGCAGGGGCATAACACTGCGATGCAACGTAACGCGATCGCCCACACGGATCTCCGAGCGCACTCGTTCTTCTGGCATAGCTAAATCGATAAAAAGATCTTCTAATGGAGCAGCTTTTTTTTGTTCGTCTGGCGCTTGCAAATGGGGTGGTTTGCTGCCAATAATTCCATGCCAACGCTTGTTTTTTCCGTGCACCACCACTTCTTGACCAACGAGCGTCCTGGGATCAAAACCTCCTGTTTGCGCAACACGCAAGAAACCACCTTTGTCAATGAGGCTTACCATCAGTGCGATTTCATCCATGTGTGCAGAGAGCAGTACCCGAGGGCGTCTTCCACTTGATTGACCCTCTACGGTAGCAATCAAATTCCCCAAAGTATCCCGTTCAATTTTGGAAGTATATGTACGCATTGCAGATTCCACAATTTTGGCGACTTCCTCTTCAAAACCAGGTCCGCCATGTTCTTCTAATAAGCGAATGAGTGTATCCACATGTTTCATCAATTCGAGTTGCTCACTCCTCTCCTGTCAATAAATTTACTTTATCATTCGTATCAAATTGTACGCAATTTTTTGTCTCTATTTCTTTACTCGATCCGCCAAGCCATTCCCATAGTTCTATCATCTCTGAACGAGGTTCAGCAGTGACGCATACTGATTTTTCTAGAATAGGATGAAAAAAAGCGAGTTGATAGGCGTGCAGCATTTGGCGACTGGCCATCTTTGTATAAAAAGAACTCTCATCATCGTTCAGGGAAAGTTGACCGTAGTCCCTGTCGCCTATGAGAGGCATTCGGACGCTCGCCATATGTAGACGAATCTGGTGAGTTCGACCGGTTTCCAGTTCAAGCTGTACCAAAGCAGCTTGTTGCGTTTTTGCAAGTATAAAAAAATGAGTAATAGCTTCTTGGCCCATTTCTTCTTGAACGATTCTCTTTGAAGGACGTTCTGGATTTTGGGCAATCCGCGATTGAATAGTATACCATTGGTGTAGCGACAGATGGCTGGGAAAATAACAAATAGCCATATACGATCTTTTCAGTTGATGATTTCTTACTAACAGATCAAATAAGTGATGAATATGCGCGTGCTTGGCAAGCAATAGCAAACCGGAAGTGTCTCTATCCAAACGGTGTACACAATGGGGCACTAAGTGTTCAGACAGAAGATAATGACCGGCTGCTGCTAATGCAGATTTGTTTCTCTCACGAGCGGATGGATGTGATAATTGTCCTGCCGGTTTATTTATCACAAGAATGTACGGATCTTCGTAACAAACATCGATGGGCAAAGCTTCAGGTTGAACACTAGCAGATTCTTCCGGTAAAATGACTTCAATATGGTCTTCTTGGTAGACTTGTTCATAAAATTTCATGAATCGTCCGTTTACACACACTTTATTCTCATCGCGGAGCGTGCGCATCAATCGGTGGGAAACACCTAAAGATTTTTCCAGAATAGATTGCAAGCGCCTTCCTTGTTCGTTTTCCTTGACAATCCACTCTATTTTCATGTTTCTCACCTACTTTCGTTTCTGTGCATTGTAGCGGGTGAAAGGGTCTTTGGACAAGAGGATGCCTTCTTCAGAACACAAAAAAGCTGTCTCCCAGAAGAAGAAAACATCTGGGTGACAGCTTTTGGATAGAATCGTTAACCACGATGTTCTTCAAGTGCTGAAACATGAACGTCCCGTTCATTGTTCGGCTGATCGAGAGGATAAACTCGACACATTTCATTTTTTTCGTCTACGTGTTGAATGTAGATAGGAACACCTTGGCAAGTGACATGCACCATATCAGGCGATGAGGCTATTTCAACTGCACGTTGGATATGAATTTGAATCTTCTCCTTTCAAGAAATTAACTTTAACATTTACTGTAAATCAAAATTTATACGTTCGTTGATTCGTTGGCTTTCGCTTGTTCCAATAACAAAGAGAATGAGGTGTTTATCTAATGAACTATCGTGCGTTAGGTCATACGTCGCTTCAATTGAGCGAAATCAGTTTTGGAACATGGACGATTGGTGGAGATTGGGGAAATACTGACGATATTGAAGCGTTGCGCGCGCTGCAAGCAGCCATGGATGCTGGTGTGAATTTCTTTGATACAGCTGATGTATACGGCATGGGACACAGTGAAGAATTGCTTGCCAAAGCTACGCAGGGAAAAGAGCACAAGATCCATATAGCTACGAAATTTTGTCGATCCGGTGATATTTTAAATCCTGCTACCTATTCGGAAACATCCATTCGCCATTATTTAGAAGGAAGCTTGCGAAGGTTAAAAAGGGACTATGTGGATATTTACCAGATTCACTGTCCCCCCATGTTTATTTTAAAAGATGGATCAGTTTTTGAGGTATTGGAGAAATTGATGGATGAAGGAAAAATACGATATTACGGTGTAAGTGTAGAGACTGTCGAAGAAGGAATTTATACAATAGAACATTCGAATGCCAAAGCTTTGCAGGTCATATTTAATCTTTTCCGTCAAAAACCAATTGAATCCTTGTTTCCTCTCGCCAAGCAAAAGGGTGTGGGCATTTTAGCGCGCCTGCCGTTAGCCAGTGGGTTATTAACCGGGAAGTTCACCCCAGAACATCGTTTTTCAGAAAATGACCACCGTAACTTTAATGAACATGGGGAAAAATTTAATGTGGGCGAAACTTTTGCAGGGTTAGGATTTGTAAAAGGTGTAGAATTGGCGGAACAAGTGCGTTGGATTGCTGAAAATCGAGGCAATATGACAAGAGCTGCATTGCGCTGGATTCTTGATTTTGACGCAGTAACATGCGCTATACCAGGTTTTCGCACTACAGCTCAAGTGGAAGATAATTTAAAATCATTAGAGGTACCCTCTTTTTCAAAAGAAGAACACCAGCGCCTGGGAGAGTTCTATCGCATACAAGTCCAACCATGGATTCGTGGGGCCTATTAATCAATCATGCCACATAAAAGCTTTGCCTAAATGTTGACTTGCAATTTGTATACCTACAAAAGCACCTTGTCCAGAAGCAATGACCGTTTGACTGGGCAAATGAGCTAAGAGTCCAGCAATATACACATTTGTAATATGAGTACGGCCATTGTACTGGACACCTTCTACATATCGAATTTTACGGCTGGGAACGTGTTCATTCACAGCCAATGAGAATCCTGCGTCTTCCAGTAATTGATAACCCAAATTAACAGACAAGACCAGATAAGTTGTGGTAATAGGATTTTCCCACTCGTAATTTGTGGAAATTTTGTTAGGCTCCAAGAAGACTTTTTTTATTGGGCTATGTACATCTAGGGATGTAACCTGACCAGTCAGAAACTGCCCACCATATTTTTGAACTTGATGACGAGCTGCACTCAGCCATTCCTCTCCGGATATTCCTTCAACAATTCCTGGGAAATTCCAAATTTGTTTAACATCAGAGATTTGTGAATCTTCGTTATCTATGACTAGCGTTGAGAGTCCCGCTTTACTTGTAAAGAGTGCACAGCTTAATCCAGCTACTCCTCCACCTACTATTAATACATCGACATGTCTCATAGCGAATTCTCCCTCAATAAGATTTCTATTTTTATACTTATACCCTGTATAGTATCGTGAGGTTATTATACCACAAAAGCAGAATCCATATCCATTCATAAAAAAGAACTGTCCCTTGGTTAATCTGACATTCCGTCTGAACTCTCAGAGGATACAGATCACGTGTTGGGACAGCCTTATCTATTCACCTCAGTGATCGCAATCTTTACACCTTAATTTGTTCGAACCCATTCATCATATCCGCCCAATAGATTTTGAACATTCTTGATGCCCTTGGCTTGCAATATACTAGCTGCTATTGCCGATCTTCCGCCGCTCTTGCAATGGACAAGGATGGGTTTATCTGACGAAAGCTCATGGAGACGTTCATCTAAATGTCCCAGCATAATGTGTTTAGCTTCCGACATATGTCCTTCATCCCATTCATTTAGGTTTCGGACATCTAATACCTGTACTTCACCACTTAAAACTCGAGATTTAGCTAATTTTGGATCAACATTTTCGTATGATTCCATGTTCAATCCCGATTCATGGATGACTTTAGGATCCATTGCGGCTACGACATGATCAAGTCCAATCGACTGAAGAGATTCTAACACTTCTGGAAGTTGCTTTTCACTGGCGAGTAAGTAAATAGGAACATCATAGGAAATGAGCCATCCTGCCCAATTCACGAAAGATTTATTAAATGGAATATTCAAAGTACCTGGAAAATGACGTTCAGCAAACAATTTAGATGGTCTGGTATCAATAACTACACCTTTTTCCAGCCACTCATTCACCTTATGTCCATCTGTAGATTTTATCTTAGGCTCATTGATATCTGACAATAAAGGTGGTCCTTCTTTATTTAGTTTTTTCATCATGGCAAAATACTTGGGTGCCTCAGGTTGGCCAGTTAATAACGCCTGTACAAAATCTTCCTCGTTATCATATTGCAAAGCCCAATTGACCATTTTTTCATAGCCAACCGTACTTGAAGGGACCGCACCAAGAGCTTTTCCGCATGCACTGCCCGCACCATGAGCAGGTAGCACTTGGATAAAATCGGGCAATGTTTTGAATCTCTGTAGAGATTGAAACATTTTTCTTGCCAATGCATCAGATGTACCTTTTTGTCCGGCAGCTTTTTCCAACAAATCCGGTCTTCCTACATCTCCCACAAAAACAAAATCCCCTGTAAAAATGGCTAAAGGCGCAGTCGCCTTTGATCCACCGTCGGTTACTAAAAATGAAATATGTTCAGGAGTATGACCGGGCGTATGCATAACTTCAAAACGAATATTTCCAATGTTAAATTGACTACCGTCTTTCAATTTTTCTGAAGGATATTCTTCTAGAAATTCATATCGCCAGCCTTCTCCACCTTCATCAGAGAGATATAAGGTAGCCCCTGTTCTTGCAGCTAATTCGCGTGCACCCGAGATAAAATCAGCATGAATGTGCGTCTCCGTAGCACCTACGATTCGTACACCTTCTTTTTGGGCTAGCTCTAAGTAGGGCTTGACATCACGTGCAGGATCAATAACTATCGCTTCTCCTGTGGCTTGGCACCCCACTACATAAGAGGCATGCGCTAACTTTTCATCATAAAAATATTTCAGTAGCATGTTCAACTCACTCCGATTCTCTTGAAAATGTGAAATCATAAAGTGCAAGAACTACTTATTTTGAGACGATACATTGCGCTCCCCTATGACAGTCAAAATTTCCTTTATGATATGCAGCCCTTTTTGCATAGTAGGATCTTTTACCAATTTCATCAGCGAGAATACAGACAGCGTTGATTGATCTTTAGCTGCTCTTTGTTGGGCTTCCTTTACAATAGAGACACCATCCTGAATTTTAGAACGCCACGGTTCTACGATGTCATTGATTCCATTTGTTAAATACTCTATCGACTGTTTATCTGTGACAAAAGATTCTACAATATCTATTGCCAGTTCCATCTGTTGGACATATTTTGCTAGTTTTGGCAGTTTGTCTAGCAAAATGAACGCAGATTCAAGCGTATCTCGATTGAGGTGAATTGGTGGTAAGTCTGTTTTTATTCCACTCAAAAGATAATCCATGGAATCTCCGTCTTTAAAAACTTCATTTGCAAAAGATAGCATGCGGTCAAGAGCATCATATTTCTCCATTATGTTTGGTAGCTTTTCCAAAGCCTTGACAAGGCTTGATTGAATTTCTGGATTAGACAGAATGTCTGTCAATGAATCTTGAGTTCTACGTGTAACCTCTTGTTCAACTGACATGAAGTCCCCTCCTTTCTCCATGACTTTCTTTTACATCAATCCCTTAAGCATGCCATCCCAGTAGATGACGGGAAGTAATTCCTTTTTGAGTAAATACATACTCCATCTTTCTTTACCTTGATCAAACGGAAAAGTTTCATAGGGTTCATTATTGTAGTCAAATTCAGCAAGAATGAGGCTTCCATAGCCTGTAACTAAAGGGCAAGAAGTATAACCGTTATACTCCTTCACCACGGGTTGTTTCTGCATAAGGCTAAGAAGATTAGCTACAAGAACGGGAGCTTGTTTGCGTATCGCTGCCCCTGTTTTCGAAGTGGGTAAACTCGTACAATCTCCGATACCAAATATATTTTTAAATCGATTGTGCTGTAAGGTAAATTTATCTACATCTACCCAACCATCTGCATTTGCCAAAGGACTGGATTTGATAAAATCAGGAGCGCTCATGGGCGGAACTACATGAATCATTTCATAAGACATTTCAACATGCTGCTTGGTATCTAAGTTTTCAAATACGGCTATCTTTTCTTGACTACGAATCTCTATTAAATTGTGTTTAAAATGTGTTTCAATCTCTTTGCGCGCTATCACTTGATTTAACGAATCAGCATATTTTTTAACGCCAAAAATAGTTCCTCCGCCAGACACAAACATAACTTTCGACTTACTGCGTACCTTGTTCTTCCGAAAATAATCGTCAGCTAAATACATGATTTTTTGTGGAGCTCCACCACACTTAATTGGTGTATTGGGGGCTGTAAATATTGCGTTTCCACCTTTAAAATTACGCAAACTTTCCCAAGTGCTGTTGACATAGTCATACGAATAGTTACTACATACTCCATTTTTGCCTATCGATTCTTTGAGACCTTTAATTTTATGCCAATCAATTTGAATACCAGCAGCGACCACCAGATAGTCGTATGAAAGAGATTTTCCAGAATCTAAGATGACTTGATTATTTTCAGGAAGGAATTCTTTAACTGCCTCTTGAATCCAAACAGCTCCTTCAGGAATGACCGAAGCTTCTTCGCGTTCCGTTACTTCACGCTGAGCAACACCACCTCCAACCAGCGTCCATAGAGGTTGATAATAATGCTTTGTAGCGGGATCAATAATAGCAACCTGCCCAGAAATCCCCTTGTTTTCTCGCAATAATCTCGCTGCTACACTAATTCCTCCGGTACCGCCGCCTACAATGGCAATTTTATAATGCATACGCTTTCACTCCATTCTAATGATTTTTTCTGATTAAATACAGGATAGGGTATTACGAATAGCATTAAAGTATGGCAAGATGTCTTTACTGAATAACGTACACCTCATCATGCCAATTCTGTATCATGGAAATCCCTGATTGTTCGTGAGTTTCAAATGTTTAGTTTAATCAGATTATTTTCATAAATAATGAGGTGCTATTTTCTAAACCATAGAATACAATGTTCAAAGGTGCAGGGCTTGTACATTTAATACCAACATATAGATGGCGACCACAAAAACCACACCAGAAAAATATAATTTAAAGTTCGACGTTTTGAACTGAGTCGAGAAGCTAAAACGGTTCCAACAATTCTCCTACCATTCCGCCTGCGATGTATTCTATGACAACCCACCAGTTGACAAGGCCTGAAATACTATAATTTATAGCGGTAGTTAGTCCAAAAGTTCCAACTGAGAAGAGTGAAGAGCCAATAGCATCAATCATTGGTAAACCTGCCGAAAACATTAGACCAGGAACAATGAGAAAACTACCACCGATACCAAAAAATCCTGATGTAAAACCTACGGCCATCCCAATCATGATGATTTTGAAAACATTCGCTTGATTTTGAACATGTAAAGTATCTTCCGCCTGATGTTTTTTGGGCATAATCATTCGAATAGCCATGATAATTATTAGAATCGCAAACAAAAATAAAATTTGATTATCAGGTACCCATTTGCCTACGGCTGAACCAGCATAGGCTCCAATTGCACCTGGAATAGCAAATTGTACTGCAATTTTCCATTTTACATGTTGGTGTCTAGCGTGAGGTATCAATTTTTAAAATGCATTTACAGCAACTGCAAATGCTGTACTACCAATGACCACATGTGGATCGCCAATTCCTACTACGTAAAGCAATAGTGGAACAGCTAAAATGGATCCCCCACCACCGAGCAATCGTAAAGAAAATCCAACAATTCCTCCAGACAACACAGCAAGAAAAATTTAAATGGCCGTCAAAAAAACACTCTCCTCTCATGAGCAGAGTGTATGATGAAAGCAAGTTATAAAACATCAGAGAAAACTCTGATGATGTTCTTATGAAGAATAGGATAGAATTTAATCTAATTCATAGATATTGGAATTTATCATATTGGAGTGTGTCCTATGAAATCTAGCATCGAAGACGAGAATTCTAGACTTCGAGAACTATTTAATTTATTGAACGATGGAATTATAGTCATGGATAAGAAAAGAATTATTGTATTTATTAATCCTTCGGCCACACGTATGACAGGCTGGGAAGTTGGAGATATCATTCCATATTGCTTATATTGCCAGCAGAGAAAAGTGGAACCAGGAGAAGAAAGATGTTTTTTAGCCAGTCAACCTAGGCAAAGTTATTTTGAATCCGATCTACCAACTAAAATGGGTACTTTTGTACCTGTTGGAATGAGTAGAACTTTTTTGTCCACTCCTAATAATACTTCTTCACGTGATATGGTGATTACCATTCGGGATGTTACTATTGAGCGTCAAGCAAAGGAATTGGAAACACGAGCTCAATTAAATCAAAGAACCTTGGAAGTACAAGAAGAAGAGAGAAAAAGAATTTCTCAAGAATTACATGACAGTATTTCACAAACTTTATATGGCATTGATTTAAGTCTGGACCATCTCAAACGAAATGCTCCAATCCATCTTCAGAAGAGAATTGAGGAAATTAGAAAACAAGTGAAGTTATGCTCAGACGAAGTACGAGCTATGTCTCGAGATTTATATCCTGCTGTTCTTTACGACCTTGGACTTACAGCAGCCATTCGCATGCTAGCTGAACAAATGTCGTCCCATCGACGCGAAATAAAAGTTGTGATTGATAACAACTGGATTCACGATGATTTAAATCGAAGTGCCGTACACGTATATCGCATTGTACAAGAAGCTTTGCATAACGCTATTTTACATGGAAAAGCGACTCAAATTTCTATTTCTCTCTCTTGCAATCATATGTGTAAAGTGACTATTTTCGACAATGGTATGGGATTTCATATGGACAAAATCAAAAATAGTACAGGATACGGTTTAAAGAACATCAAAGAACGCGTGTCCGCATTACAGGGGGAATGGAACATAGATTCGTTACCTGGAAAGGGTACAAAGATAGAAGTCCAATTTCCGAATCCAATGATACTTTCTTAATTTCAACTTTTTCAAAATAAAAATAAACATAAAAAAGGGATGACACTGAATGGGAACTATAAAAGTGGTTATAGTGGACGATCATACACTGGTTCGACAAGGACTGCGTCTCATTTTTGAAGGAGTATCTGATATTACTGTAGTTGGAGAAGGAACTTCTGGCGATGAAGCTCTTATATTAGCTGAGCGATTATCTCCTGACGTGATTTTAATGGATGTTCATATGCCACTCGGTCTAGATGGGATTACGGCTGCAAGGCACATTCGTGAAATGTCTCCTCAAATTCGCATTATCATGTTAACGATGTTTGATGATGATATACACGTTGAACGTATGCTAGCTGCTGGAGTAGATGGGATATTGTTTAAAAACGATGATAGTACTGAAATTTTAGAAGCTGTGCGTAAGGGTACGGTTAGGAATCCTTATTTACCCAAACGTCTATCTCAAGAGACAATCAATCGGATTTTGCACAAATCTAAGGCAGAAAATTTTTTCCATGAACTTTCTCCTCGAGAGACAGAAGTTTTGATTTTATTAGCCAATGGATTTACTAATAAGGAAATTTCTAAACGACTTCATATTAGCGTCAAAACAGTAGAAACACATCGTTCTAATATTATGAAAAGACTAAATCTAGAATCACGTGCTGAACTTGTCAATTATGCCTTAAAAAATGGATATATTGAATCTCTTCTCTTCCTGATGATCCTTCTTCACATCCTCAAACCTAATGTATAGCGTCCATCGATTGATCCGATTCTCCATTCCGACTCCACATTACTCATGTAATTTAAACTCTGTACGTATATCAGGAACTTCCCTGATATCCTGAAACTTCTCCTCAGAGCTACAATGAATATGCTGGATAAGCAAAGAGGAGTGTGACGAGTATGTCTGATTTAACCCTTGCACGAACTTTATTCGGTGTAACATTAGGCTATCATATTACTTACGCTACGCTTGGTGTGGGAATTCCATTTTTAATTTTTTTGGCTGAAATAATGGCTGCCAAAAAAAAGGACACAAGTTATCAACTATTTGCCAAACGACTTACTCGTGTGGCTGTTTTGCTGGTAGGTGTTGGTATTGTAACGGGTACAACAGTAGCAGTTATGCTCTCCGTTCTATGGCCAAAGTTTATGGCTGTTGTCGGACAAATCATTAACATCCCTTTTGAATTGGAAATTTTCGCTTTTATTATGGAATCACTATTCCTTGCTATTTATGTTTATGGTGCTGATAAAATTAGTCAACGTACACGGATTTTTGCTAGTCTTGGAGTTTCTATTGGTGCGGCGCTATCTGCACTTTTAGTTACGGATGTCAATGCCTTTATGAATACACCGACAGGTATAAAATGGGATAACGGAAAAATATTATACGCTAATCCCTGGAAAGCTATGATTAACCCATCCATGCCAGAAGAACTAGGTCATGTATTAACATCGGCTTATATGGCCGTAGCTTTTGTCTTTGCTGCAGTTGCCGCTGTATCTCTACTGAAAAAGGGATTGAGTGAGTTTGAACAACGTTATCACCGGCAGAATTTAACTCTCACTATGTTGGTTGGTGGGATAGCAGGAATTTTAACGGCTTTTTTTGGAGATGCATCCGGGAAAATGATGGCCACTTATCAACCTGAGAAATTAGCTGCAGCAGAAGGGTTGTTTCATACAACCCGTTACGCGCCTTTGGTCATCGGCGGTATAGTCAACGTGCATCAGCAAAAAATTATAGGTGGAATTCCTATCCCTGGCTTCTTGAGCTGGCTTGCAACCATGCACTTTAATAGACCTGTAATAGGATTGGATGCTTTTGCAAGATGGACCTGGCCAGATCTCATCCCTGTTCACCTCATGTTTGATGCTATGGTTGGTATAGGAACTTTTTGTATTCTTCTTTCTATGATTTATTTCTATTTTAAATGGAAGAAGATCAACTTACTTTCTGCACGCTGGTTTCTAAAACTTATCGTTTTTTCTGGATTTTTAGCTATGGCTGGCATTGAAGACGGCTGGATTTTTGCAGAAGAGGCACGACAACCTTGGATTATCTACAATCTGATGACTGTCAGAGAAGCAGTTACTACTGCCCCTGGAATCGGCTGGATGTTTGGTGGGTTTATGGCTCTTTTTACAGTGCTTCTCATAGCAACCGTATGGTCACTGCGCGTCTATTTTAAGAAACACACTGTTTGTGAGTCCGAGCCATCTGAATCATTCATCCATACGTCTGCTACAAAGGGCGTGAAAGCATGACCATTCTGATTATGGGAGCATGGTTTTTTTGGCTGCTGGTCTTTGTTTACTCTATTCTAGGGGCTATAGATTTTGGTTCAAGTTTTTGGCGATGGTTTTTTCATATGAGAGGATTTGCATATGCGGAATCAGTAGCATCGACATACCTATCACCAACTTGGGAATTAATTAATGCCTTTCTGATTGTCATTCCGGTTGCCTTAGTAGGATTATTTCCTAAAGCTGCATTTACTTACGGCACAATACTTGCCCTTCCTGCTACCCTGTTATTAATTTTACTATCCTTACGTGGAGCTTATTTACAGTTTGGATATGCTTCTCAACGGTTTCAAACGCATACCCTATTTGTTTCTGGTTTGACAGGCCTTTTGCTGCCTGGCATGTTTATTGCGTTACTTCCTCTTTCACAAGGAGGGTATATAAGCCTTATTGACGGTCATCTGATATTTCATGTCAAAATGTTTTTTACAAGTATTTCTGTATACCTATATATGGCCTTTGGTGTAGCACTATCCCTTTACCTTTCTGCACTTTTTCTTGCACGCTATGCTCAGCAGGCAGAACAATGGAGCGCTTATTATCGCTTTGTTTCCGGCGCTCGATGGATAGGGTCTGTTAGTCTGTTTTTAGGAGCCAGTGCTCTATTTTATCCTACTCCACACGGCATGCATCTGATGGAAAATGGATTACGCCACCCAACTTTTATATTTTTAATGGTAGGATCTCTCCTCGCCTTTTTACTCAGTTACAGTTTGATTCTTTCTACTCGACGCGATCGAAAAATATCAAATATGAGAGCTTTATGGCAACTTGGATTGGCCTTGGCACAAGTTGTTTTATCTCAACTTGGTTATGCTATTGCTCATGCTCCGTATCTGTTATACCCATATTTAACCCTTCAATCATCGTCTTCAAATTCTTTAATGTTTCGCTCGACACTCCTCGTATTATTGTTAGGTTTAGTCGTGTTGAGTCCTTTATTGCTTTGGTTTAGACGATTATTTATCGTCGATGCTGAATATGTGGCCACGCACATGAAAGAACGACATTAAACTTATTGAGATGAGGAAAGGAGACAGTATGATGACAAAGTCAAAAACCATTGTTTCAAATACACCTAGGCCCCCCTACTATTCCGTCATCCTAACGGTTGCTCCCGGTGAGGATTTAAGTGGATACCATGAAATGACAGAAGAGATTATTCAAGCTGCATCTGAACAAGAAGGATTTCTTGGAATAGAGAGCGCTGAAGATGAACTTGGAATTATTGTTTCCTACTGGGATTCTCTTGCTTCCATCGAAGCCTGGAGTCGAAACGCTTTTCATCAGTTTGCAAAATCAAAAGGAAAATCTATATGGTATCAAAAATTCCGCACTCGCATCTGTAAAGTTGAACATGAGTATTAAAAATTTATTTTAATAGAAAAATGTTTCTATAACTCTTTTCGACTGCTTGAGGAGTGTGGTAAAAGTTATTCCCATACACACTCCTCTTTCTAATCTAAACCTTTGTTATATGGATAGCACCATCAAAATAAAGCAAAACCACCGCTAAGACAATTTGTCAATTTGCCAAAAGGCATGCTGAAGAGTCCGTTCAGCCATTTGTGAAATGTTGTCTTGAGCAGCAATCCGCTAGTTACAGTTTTGAATCCATGGTCTTCATCTGCTTATTCATATTCAGGATTTTTTGTACAACAAGGTAGCCTGTGGCTACCCAAAACAATACTCCATCAACGAAAACTGCCACAGTTGCCACAAATCACGCAATCAAAAGTCTTCCAGAAAGAGGATACCGCAATAAAGCGCCTTTCCAAATCGTTTCAATAATCGAGTTGGCAAGAACCAACTCATCTTCTGTAACAAGAAGTGGAATAACAACTATCCAACTAACGTTGGTCCATGGAGTTAAATACCCTGCGACAAGAACAAGTTAAAAAAACACCAGCATGAGTAATGCGTGTACTGCGTAAAGCAGTGGAATTTTCCATAAACACGATACCCAGCAACACATCCGTAGCAATCAATATATTGATATGGAGCACGTTCAACTACGTTTCCTACAACTGGTTCAAGCAGAACACCTTGTAACCCAAATGCAATTCACAACCTATATCCGTTACCATACCTGTTTCGTGATCAGCAACCGAAAGTAACAGAAAATCCACAAAACTCATTGATTTAATTGGTGCTAAATTCATCTTTCCATTGGTTGTTTTTTAGCCAGTTATACAAATCTTTGTCCTTAAAATAGAGAGTTTTATTTTTAATCTGGTACGAAATCACGCCACTCACAAAGTGATACAACGCTTTCGGTTCTTGTGAATGTCCCGACATATAGTATGCAGGACTAATCAAAATTTGCTGTTTAGAGGATAACTGCAATACTAGTTTTGCAGGATTTGTATTTGCGTTTGTTATGATGGGCGGATTGGGAGGTGGTGGAAGTTGTATGGATACAGGTTGAGTCTTAGTTAACCAGTTTTCAATCTGGGCTATTGTCTTTGATTGTTTTTTAGGACTATATGACCTAGCTGCCAATCCATAAACTACGTAAACATGTTGAATATCTTTTGTTTTAGGAAATGGCACCCATTGTGCCCCTTTTTTTGCAACAACATGTGGAAGCTGACCATAACCAGTCAGTAACAACGACAGCATCAAACTGAAAATAAACAATAATTTGGACATTTCAATCACCTCTCTATATAGACGCCATACAACCTGTGAATGTTACATCATCTTACATTCTCATTAGCTCATGAGAGTATGATGTTTGTGGCTTATTTGGACCGAATCAACATTTCAATTGCAGATCCTACCATTCAAAAGGCATTGCACATTAGTCCAGTGGCCTTCGGAGCAGTCTTATCCGCATTTACATTTGGTTATGCCATTTTACAAATTCCGGGTGGTATTCTCGCTGATAAAATTGGTGCTAAGAAATTACTTGTGATTGCACTCATTTGGTGGTCCATCTTCACAGGCATGACAGGTATGGCCATGTCCGTTGGATTTCTGATTGTTGTCCGAGTTCTGTTTGGCGTTGGGGAAGGTCTCGAAAATGGCGCTCAATTCAAATTAATTGGAGACTTTTTTCCATCGAAACAGCGGTCAGCTGCAAACGGGCTTTTTTTGATATCTATTGCCCTAGGTCCGGCTATTGTGGCTCCGTTAGCCGTCTGGCTACTTTAAGTAGCCGGTTGGCATGGCATGTTCTATTGGTTTATTATTCCGGGCGTGTTCATGGCCATTTTGATTTCCTTCCTGATTCCACACAAACCTTCAGAAGGTATCGTGCATACCGAAATCATAAATCGTAAAGGACTGCATGCAACATGGTCTGATGTCTTGGCATATCCGATGATTAGGCTTGCGTTCTTTGCCTATTTATTTTTTAATATCGCATACTGGGGATTCCTGGGATGGATGCCATCCTACCTAAGTCAGGCACGCCATATAACGCTTTCAGCGCTCGGTGTAGATGCCTCTTTACCCTACTGGTTTGGATTTTTAGGACTTGTCATTCTTGGCTTCCTTGGCAACAAACTGTTGTACCGCTTCCGTGCCACCATGATTGCGATTAGCTACTTGATAGCGGGCGTATCACTATACATTGCGTATACTACAGGTACTGTTGATGGAAGTGTGGTCGGACTCTGTGCCGCTGCTTTCTTCCTTTACGGTGGTTTTGGTCCAATTTGGGGTGTTGCACTTGATCTTTTGCCCGACAGTTTGCGCGGTACATTTACCGGTTTTGTGAACTTCGGAGGTCAGATTGGGGGTTTTATTGCACCGCTTATCATCGGCGGCATTGTATCTGCGACACATTCGTACAATGACGGCTTTCTATTCATGATTGGCGGTGTTGTTCTTGCTGCCATTGCACTGTTCTGGCTGCAGGGTGTGTGGCTCCGGACTCCACAAGCGACTGAAGGGGCTTAAATTGTTAAATTGCAGAATGACTCCGGCCGTTTGTTATCAACTGGTCGGAGTCGTTTTATGAAGATTAGCATCAAAGGATTGTGTAATCTTCCATCATTATAAGTCAGCTAATTTCCTGCTACCCAATCCTATAAAAACTTTAAATTGAATTCGAATAGTGTGTTAATGTCCCAAAGGATTACATTCGCACAGTCACCATTTTTCTCCTGGTGTAGAAATTGACGCCGTCCTTGCCATTTGCGTGAAGGTCACCATAGAACGAATCTTTCCAACCAGAAAACGGGAAAAATGCCATCGGTGCAGGCACCCCGATGTTGACTCCAAGCATACCAGCATCGATTTCTTCTCGAAATTGCCGAATCGCACTCGCACTATCAGTAAAAATGCAGGCACCATTGGCAAACCGGGATTGATTCGTCAATTCAATCGCCTCGGTGAGCGTGTTGACGCGTACAACGGAAAGTACCGGTGCAAAAATCTCATCTTTCCAAATCGTCATCTCCGTACTGACTTGATCGAAGATGGTAGGACCTACAAAATATCCATTTTCTTCGACACTGTCTAAACGACCATCGCGCACCAACTGAGCCCCTTGTTTCACGCCAGATTCAATGTAGCCGAGAGTTTTTTGACGATGACTCTCACGAATTAACGGACCCAAGAATACTTCTTCATTCAATCCATTTCCTATCCGGATCTGATCCGATGCTTCCTTGAGTCTAAAAACAAGCTCATCTGCAATATCTCCTACTGCAACAACTACGGAACAAGCCATGCATCGCTCCCCAGCAGAACCAAAGGCTGCACCAATGATTTGCTCTACAGCCAAATCGAGATCGGCATCCGGAAGAACAATCGTATGATTCTTTGCACCCGCTAAAGCTTGCACCCGCTTTCCGTTTTGTGCAGCCGTTCTATAGACATACTCTGCAACAGGTTGCGATCCGACAAAGGAAATTGCCTTGATACCTTTGTGTTCCAGCAAACCATTTACGGCGTCATGAGCACCGTGAACAATATTGAGGACGCCTTGCGGAAGTCCTGCTTCGTTGAACAGTTCCACAAGACGCTGCGCCATCATTGGTGTCCGTTCGGACGGTTTGAGAATGAAGGTATTGCCGCAAGCAATGGCAAGCGGAAACATCCAGCATGGAACCATCATTGGAAAGTTAAACGGCGTAATCCCTGCGACAACACCAACCGGATAACGATACATGGCAGAATCGAGCCCAGATGCAATTTCCGTCAACTGTTCCCCCATCATCAGTGTTGGAGCACCAGCAGCAAACTCGACATTCTCAATACTGCGTTGCACCTCTCCATAGGCTTCTTTATAGCTTTTGCCGTTTTCAACGGTGATGAGGCGAGCGAGTTCGTCCCAGTGCTCAACCAGCAGTTGTTGATACCGAAAGAGGATTCGAGCTCGTTTGGGAACAGGTGTTTTACTCCAAACCGCAAAAGCTTTAGTCGCCTCTTTGACAGCTATATCAATGTCGTTTGGGGTCGAAAGTGGAACGCGGGCTATTGTTTGATCTGTTGCGGGATTCGGTACGTCCTCATATTTCTCAGTCTGTGCCTCTATCCACTGACCGCCTATATAGTTCTTGAGGGTCTTAATTTCTGTTGACGATTTTGTCATATGTCCACTACCTCCCAAATGGGTATCTTATATAATGTATCTTCAAACAACTCCTGCAAACTTACGCGCGAGTTTTCTTCATTGAAAAGAAAAGTCCATTGCATAAGCCGATTTGTAGAGTTGTACAATCTCTTCATGAGAAGGTACCTTCGGATTGTTTGCCGGACTTCCACTTGCAATTGCATCCGTAGCCATTTTGTCTAAAGTCTTTATGAACTCGTTTTCATCAATGCCCCATTGTTTCATGTTGGGAATATCCAACTTTGCACAAAGCTGCGACACGTGTTGAACGGTACTGTTGGCCACATCTTCGTCAGAACTGCTCTCATCTCCGAGATTCAGCGCTCGGCCAATATTTGCAAGTCGATCTGTACAAGCATCTTTCGAATAATCCAAAACCGTTGGCAGCAGCATTGCGTTCGATATACCGTGCGGAACGTGAAAAACTGCTCCGATGGGACGAGACATACCGTGCACGAGGCAAACTGAAGCATTGGTAAATGCCATACCCGCCTCCATCGCTGCAATGGACATGGCTTCACGAGCCACGAGGTCTTCACCATTGACATAGGCTCTTTCGATGTGGTTAACAATTTTTTGAATTGCCGACATGGCTAACGTATCAGTGAGAGGATGTCTCCGCTTTGAAATATACGCCTCTATCGCATGGCAAAGCGCATCAATTCCCGTAGCAGCTGTCACCTGAGGTGGAGACGAAATGGTGAGCAACGGATCGACAATAGCCACGTATGGAATCAGTGCCGGTTGGCGAATCATCATTTTAATATCAGCTTTTGTATGAGTGATAACCGTAACGCTTGTTACTTCCGATCCGGTTCCCGCTGTGGTCGGAATTGCAATCAAAGGTATTGGCGTTTTATCGAACAACCTGTTACTCCCCATGTACTGTCCAATGTAACCTTCGTGAACAGCCATAACGGCGACTGCCTTGGCTGCGTCTATGCAACTGCCACCACCAATACTAACGACCAAATCGCAATGATGCTGGATAAATTCACTTAGTGCTTCTTCAACATGTATGTCTGTCGGCTCTGCGTTCACACCTGCATACACCGTGTATTCCAGACCGGATTGTTTCAAGAGGGTTGAAACTCGTTCAACATGTCCTAAATCCATCATAATCTTGTCCGTTACAACCAACACCCGTGATCCAAGATTCGATACTACACTTCCCAGTTTCTCCAGCGATCCGATTCCTGAATAGACCACGCTTGGGACACGAAACTCCCCAATTGAACTCACTTGTGCTGAACTCATGATCGTCAATCCTTTCCATAATTGACTTACATACCAATGTATCAGCAATTCTCGTGCCAAGAATATAACAAGTTGTAAGGGTAACTCAGCAAAGCATGTCATTTTCAAATACAATGAACTTTTCAATCAACCGTATTCTTTGATTTATCCAAATGTAGTGTTGATGCAATGTCTGTTTATGTAAAAAAATCAAAACAAATTTGTCGTTCATTTCAGACATTTTCACTAAGGAAGTAACTGGATTTCATATCGGTGTACTCATGAGATTTGTTCCGTCAACGATTCTGCTTATCGTAGTTGTTATTTTTATTTGAAGAAAAGATGAAGTGTATGTGTTCAATGTCACTGTGACTCCAGCCTCTGAGCCTTTCAGCAATGCTCTCCATTCCCCCTTATCTGAGTGATCCGAGTGATCCAGGCAAAATGGTTTAAACCTGACTACTTGCCCCAATCTCTGAATAACTCAATGATAAGGCAAGTGCAAAATGGCATCAATCCATATCCATATACCGATGGTCTCCCACCCTACATACCCCTACACGTATAATCTTGTCCAGCTGAGCATATAAACAAATATCTACTTTATTCATGTTGTTAGGGGATGTGTTTATGAGTTTAGCTACTTTTGTTACCATTTTAACGATTGGATTGGTAGGCTCGTTTATTTCAGGAATGCTTGGTATTGGTGGTTCAATTGTCAAGTACCCACTATTGCTCTATATACCACCTTTACTGGGAGTTGCAGCATTTACAGCTCACCAGGTATCTGGCATCAGTGCAGTTCAGGTATTATTTGCAGCAGGATCCGGAGTATGGGCTTATCGAAAAGGGAATTTCCTCCATTGGAAGCTTATTTCATACATGGGTAGCGCCATCCTTATTGGAAGTTTTATTGGGGCATTCGGAGCTAAATTTTTACCTGAATCGACGATCAATATTATCTATGCTTCCTTAGCGACTGTAGCTGCCATAATGATGTTTTTCTCGAACAAAGAATTAGAAGAAATTCCTGTAACAGAAATTACCTTTCAGCGTTCCATTGCTGTCATAGCTTCATTTATAGTAGGCATATTGTGTGGAATTGTAGGTGCGGCAGGCGCATTTATTTTAGTGCCTATTATGCTTGTCGTTCTACGAATTCCAACGCGAGTCACCATAGCATCTTCTTTAGCTATAACGCTCATTTCTTCTATTGGTACAACCATAGGAAAACTTTCTACTGGTGATGTTTTACTAGGTCCAGCCCTTATTATGATTTGGGCAAGTATACTCGGTGCTCCCCTAGGAGCTCGAATCAGTAAACACATGAATACCCGATGGCTTCGATTCATACTTGCTGCACTTATATTAGCTACAAGTTTGAAAATTTGGATGGATGTTTTACTTTAATAATCTTACTAGACAAAAAATGATTTGACATTATCATAACGCACGTAATTTACGTTGAATGATCAACCGAATCAAAGTAAGTAGTATCCCTAGTATTCCTATAAAGAACCCCATGGTAAATGAAAAAGATGTGGCGTGAATAAATCCTTGAGTCGTGTACAAATGATTTCCCGATAGTTGTAAGAATAATACAGATAAAGCTACGCCTGAAACTCTTCCAAAATTCCGTACGGTAGCCATTAAACTACCTGTAATTCCCGATTTTTCGAGTGGTGCACTTTCAAGTACAGCAACATTATTAGGGGATGTAAATAAACCAATTCCAATGCCAAATAAGGATAGCGCGATCACAATATTTAAATAGGATGTATGGATATGAAACATTGACATAAATCCGAGTCCTAGTGTTGCGAATAATAATCCTATCATCGCTGGACCATGTGTTCCATATTTATCAGCTAACCATCCCCCGATTGGAGAAAAGAGAATCATGCATACAGCCTGTGGTGTAAGAAGAAATCCAATATGAGATTCAGAGATATGTAATACTTGATGCATATACAAAGGCAGTAAAATTCCCGGAAACATCATCATGATATAGGATATATATCCAGTAAAATTACCAATTGAAAATGCGCTTGAACGAAATAATGAAATTTGAATTATAGGATGTTCTATCGATATTTCTCGTCTAATCAAAAATAGAAACGAGATAATGGAGATGGTTATCGTCACAAAACTGACCAGGCTATCCCACCCCCATGTCGAACCTTCCGACATAAACAGTAGTAAGCAAATAATGGCCAAAAAATATAAACTAGCTCCTATCACGTCAAATGAATTTTTCGCTTGGTTGCTACGAATGGACATTAATACAAAAATTATTGCAATAAACGAAATTGCACCTATTGGCAAGTTCACTAAAAATACAGATCGCCATCCAAACGAAGAAATTAAAAAACCACCTAAGGAAGGTCCGACAATGGTTCCAGCTGCTACAACGCTTCCAACCAAACCCAAAGGCCGACCTCGTTCACCTGACGGAAATATATACGAAACAATGGACATAACATTTCCCATAATAATAGCGCCGCCAATAGACTGGAAAATTCGAAAAACTATCAATTGTAAAATACTTTCAGAGAAAGCGCAAAGTAAAGAACCGAAAGTGAATATACCAATACCTGTTAAAAAAACAGTTTTTCTATCTAATCTATCTGATAGAGTTCCTATAATCGGTAAAATTCCTGTAATCATAAGTAAGTATGCAGAAATCACCCATTGTAAAACTTGTGGCGTTGTATGAAAATCTTTTTCAAGAACCGGCAGGGCAACATTCATAATACTACTGTCTACATTCACCATAAATGTACCCGACACAACAACAGTAAATATAATCCATCTATACCAAGATTGATATGTCTGTTCGGATACTTGTTTCACTCTTTTGTCTCTCCATTGAACTCGTGGATTCTATTCAAGGATTCATACTCATGTATAAAAAAATCCAGATTTTTTTTTCGTAAACATATGTCCTCGTACCACATTTTTAATTCATCTAATCCTATAGGAGTTATATGATAAATACGTTTAGCTGGTCCAGTATCTTCTGTATTCCAATAAGATGTAACACATTGACGTTCTTCTAAATCACGTAAAACACGATACACCGCTCCACTATCAATTCCCCAATTAGCCGGCATCATTTCGTTCATTCTGTTCCAAAGAGCACCACCATGTGTATCTTCTTTTGATAAAAACAACAAAATAAAAGCTGGTAAATGACGATTTTGTTTCCCTGGTAAACTAGTATCTTTTGCCATTAAAATCCCTCTCTATACAATTTGAAAAGAAATCATACTGTGTTAAACAGTATAATTGAAGTTGCATATATACTCAACAGTTAATTTTATCTAAATTTTTACTTATAAATGAATTATCTATTGACATCAAAATAATATACTGTAATATACAGTATGATATCATTAACACAATGGAGGGTTATACATGGTGGATATTCAAGAAAGTAAACAAAATATCATCAATGCCGCAAATTTACTTCGTGATGCAGGTCTTATGTTCCGGGGTTTTCATGCGAATTTGTCTGCTAGGCTATCCTCAGACACTATGCTCATGACACGCGGTGGGAATGTTGCAAATTTAGATGAAGATAGTTTTGCGGTCATTCGTACAGATGGAACAGTTCTGGAAGGCGAAGTTATGCCAGCTCAAGCTGAAATTATACAAATGCATGCTGCTGTATATAGAGCGAGAGAATCGGTAGGTGGCATTATTCATACGCATGCCCCAAATGCAACAGCTTTTGCCATTGCACACGAACCTATTCCGGTAGTGTACGAACCACTTATGCGGTTTGGAATGACTGAACCAGCACCTGTTATTAAATGGGCACCTCGAGGTTCTAATGCGTCCGTGAATGGAATAGTTGAAGCGGTAAAACTAAAACCAGGCATTTCTGCTGTCCTTCTAGCTAATCACGGAGTTTTAGCGTTTGGAAAATCTCCTGTAGAAACGGCACAGTTGCTCGCCACACTTGACGAAGGAGCAGAATTGATATTAAAAGCTCGTCTTATTGGAGGAGAAAAATCATTGCCAGAACAGGCATTTCAACAAATTGAAGAGCATAAACGCAAGTTTGAAAATATTCATTCTTGATTTTCTTCAGCGGTTGATAAATTCTCTCAATTGCTGGAATCCGAAAATTAAGTTTGTAGTGAATTTGTAGATTCTACACGAAAAAAGGCTTCCGATAAACATCTCGGAAGCCTTGTCTTTTCTGGAGCGGATGACGGGGCTCGAACCCGCAACATTCAGCTTGGGAAGCTGACGCTCTGCCAATTGAACTACATCCGCATCTTCAATTCAATCAATCTATAGTATATCCCACATGATCATTAGGAAGCAAGCATTCGCGATCACTCAGCTAAAATCTTACCGAAAGGGTATCGGCTCACTCAAACAGAAATCTTACCGAAGGGATCGATGTGCGGATGTCCATGCAGA